>CANRHD010000001.1 GCA_947630285.1 uncultured Clostridia bacterium
GCTTTATTCCCTAAAGCGTACCAATCTCTTTTAGAGCTTTCGCTCTCGCTCACAGCTCTTCACTGTGCTTTACTTTTCACTCGGGTCGCTCTCGCTTCCCTCGTGCTCTTTTCCGCTTTCACCCTCTTTTAAAGGCTACTCGCTTCTTGAATCTCAGGGTTCCTTTTTTCTAAGTCGTTGTCTAATTTTCAAGGTTCAAAAATACGCACTCGTTGAGTGCTTTGATATCATATCAAATACGGCGACAAATGTCAACACTTATTTTTAAAAAATTTCAAAAAATTTTCGGTTTTTTCAAACGCCGCCGGGCGTTCTGAAAATCAATTACCATAAGTCTTAAAATCAATTATTTATTATGTTTTAATCACGGGGAAACGGGTTTCAGCTATTGCTCGGCAAGAGCCTGTCTATACCGCTCGTAATACTAATAAATAAAAAATGAATTTATGTTATTGAAATATCGGATATTTATAATTCTTAACGCCGTTTTTCCAAGTATCGGACTTATTGTCAAAGGGATAATTGCTTATATCTTTCATTTCTTCAAGGGACATCGCCTTATTGTCCGGAAATGCCGACTGAAATACGCCTGTAACGCTCAAACCGCTTTTATTGCTGAAAGCACAGTTAGAGATGTTTATTCCCATTCTACTGTATACGCCTCCGACGATTTCACCGCAACAGTCGGCGTCAGTACACAATCCCACATTATATGAGTTTGATATATCAATATTACTGCCTTCATATGCCTTAAGCGTCAGCCCGATAATTCCGCCTGCGCAGCTTATTTTATTATTGCCGTTTGATTTTGACGACTCACCGCATTTTATTTTACCGCAGTTATAACATGAATCAATAGTTGTTTTTTTATCAGATACTCCGACAATACCGCCCGAAACTCCATTACAGGATATTTCACCGAAATTACAGTTTTTATAAAATTCACCGTCCGTTCCCGATTTTCCGCAGATGCCTCCGACCGAGTTGTTCTTGGAACGCTTGGCAGATAAATTAATATTGCCGCTATTACTGCAATTTGATATATTTAAAAGAGAATCTGCACAGCCAATTACGCCGCCTGCATAAATATTCTCCGATTCTTTGCCGTTTATTTTTATATTTACGCCGCTTCTGCAATTTACCACTTTTACTTCTTCATCATTTAATGACAGCCCTTTTCCCACAACTGCGCCTATGTAATAATTTGAGCCGTCACTGTCCGTGTCCGATGAACCGTTAACGGTAAACTGAATATTCCCCGATACCGAACAGTTATAGAAATAGAAACCGCTGTCTGCAATTCCGCCTATATTTTCCGTGCAGGTCAACATTCCGGTTTTTTCTTTATATTTAGATGTATCAAAATTAATTTCTATGTTTTCCATGTTCAGGTCGGTAACGGTCAAAGCGTACAAGAATAAGCCTCCCGTTGTCGATTTGAAATTTTTTATAGTGTGATTATTGCCGTTAAATCTTCCCGTGCAATATATTCCGTTCCAATCTTTTACGGAAGAAAAGTCTAAGTCATTCATCAAGATATAATTTTCGCCTCTTTGGCCGTTTTTTGATATAGCCATTAAATCTTCGATAGTATGAATACTTTTCAAATTTGCGGAATCGGCTTCTCTGTTTACCGTTTCAAATTCTTGAGTTGCTTCATAATTATTTGTGCTTGATTTATTGCAAGAAACAAATAAAAATTGCAAAACCAAAACAAATGACAATATTGTAAAAATTTTCTTCATTTTCTGCTTTCACCCTGTTTAGATAAAATTTTTACACATTATAAAATCTGAAAAATTTAAAATCAATATCAACAGGGTATAAAACCGACAAATCAGGGTATAAAACCTGATTTTTTAACATTTATTGTTATTAATAGTAAAATAAAACAGCAATTTGCTCTTCTCTTATTTCTTCTCTTATAATATATAGAAATAAGTAATTAAAGAAACAAACCAAAACCGTAAAATTTAATAACAGTATTTTCTTAAAATATATTCTCGCAATATATGCAAAAAACTATAATTAAATATTACAGTTGAAAATATAATATTAAAGTATTATAATGTAGATAATTTAGGCAAAGAGTATATTATTTTGCAAACGAGGTAATACATTGAATATAAAATTTTTGGAAAGCGACACAGTAAATAAGATGCGTAAATTTTTCATTTCGGAAAAATTTATGATAATAATGTTTTTACTGGCTGCGGTTATAACCGTTTTTCATCTTGAAGTACCCGGAGTAATAATTTTTGTTTTTATTATTTCTGCGCTGCTTGTTTTATGTGAGGACCTTTTAGCGACTACCCTGCCCTTCCTTTTGGTGGCGCTGACCGCAATCAAGTGCAACGACTCTTTTAACATTTTCATTAAATATGTCGGCTTTATAGCCGTGGTGCTTGCCGCTCTGATTTTCCACTTTGTTTATTACCGTAAGAAAATTGTTTTCGGCAAGGCGCTTTATCCGATGATAGGCGCATCGGTTGCCGTAACCTTGGGCGGCGTCGGCTTCCTTTCTTTAAAAGAATATTTTAACCTTGTCTCCTTTTACTATGTATTCGGCCTTGGCTTCGGTATGGTTATTGCCTACATAATACTGACGACCTATTTAAACTGCGAAAGGGATTATTCCGTAAAGGAAAAATTCACGGACATTATGATATACATGGGTCTGTTCGCCGTGTTTATGATGGTCGAATTTTACATAGTAAATATCGGGCTTGTAATGGAGACTAAGGGCATAATTTATATGCAATGGCGCAATAATATCTCCACCTTTTTAATGCTCGCAATGCCGTTTGCGGCGTTTAAGGCAGTGAAAAAGCCCTCCTATATTTTTCTTGCGATAATATATTACCTGTGTATGCTGCTTGCAGGCTCAAGGGGCGGTTTGATTTTCGGCGGAATTGAGCTTGTAATGACAATCAGCATACTCATAGGTATTGATAAGCGCCACAGATGGACTTACATAGCCATAGCGATGGGTATAGTTATTTCCCTTGCTTTCTATTTTCAGGATTTTTACGGCTTCTTCAGCGAAACGATAAACAGGCTCATTACGGGTCTTATGGGCATATCGGGTTCGGAAAAAGAGGTAAGGCTCAAGCTTTTTGCAAGGGCGTTTGATGATTTTAACTCCAACCCGATTTTCGGAACGGGACTTGCATATATGGGCAACCGTGATGTTCACCCGTCAAAGGAATTTGCGCTGTGCTGGTATCACTGCGAGCCGCTTCAAATTATGGCGAGCCTCGGCACGCTCGGAATTGTGGCGTTTGCAATACAGCTCATGTGGAGATTTTACATTTTCCTTAAAAAGAAAACCGTATTCAACATTACAATTCTTGTTTCGTACATAGGGCTTGAGATGATGTCGCTTGTAAACCCGGGAGTTTTCTGCCCCGTTCCGTATCTGTTTATGGTAACCATGTATCTGGCAGTTGTGGAAATGGTAAACAAAACCGATTACACCAAGAACATAGCCAGCGAAATTACCGAAGAACAGCAGTCGGAGGAATTGGACGATTTGGACGACGAGCTGTACGACGACGATGATGACAATGATGATGAAAGCCTTGAGCTTGAAAGCGCAAACTCACAGCCGGTTTAAAATCAAACAAAAAGCCTCCCGAGGTTTAAGGCCGCGGGAGGTTTTATTTTGCGCTGTTATCCGTATCAGTCAAGAAAATCTTTAAGCTTTTTGCTCCTTGAGGGGTGTCGGAGCTTTCTTAAAGCCTTTGCCTCAATCTGTCTTATTCTTTCCCTTGTAACATCAAAGGTTCTGCCGACCTCTTCAAGCGTTCTGGGGTGGCCGTCCTCAAGACCGAAGCGCAGCCTTAATACCATAGCTTCCCTTTCGGAAAGCGTTTTCAGTACCTCTTCAAGCTGTTCCTTTAGCAAAAGCATAGAGGCGGCGTCGGCCGGAGCAAGGGCGTCGTCGTCGGGAATAAAATCTCCGAGGTGGCTGTCCTCTTCCTCGCCTATCGGTGTTTCAAGCGAAACGGGCTCCTGCGCAACACGCAGTATCTCACGAACCTTGTCAACCGGCATATCAAGACATTCCGCTATTTCCTCCGCCGACGGATCTCTGCCGTTTTTATGAAGAAGCTGGCTGTTGGTCTTTTTAACCCTGTTAATTGTTTCCACCATATGAACAGGTATGCGTATGGTTCTTGCCTGGTCGGCGATGGCCCTTGTTATTGCCTGCCTTATCCACCAAGTAGCGTAGGTTGAAAACTTAAAGCCCTTGGTATAGTCAAATTTTTCGACGGCCTTTATCAGTCCGAGGTTTCCTTCCTGAATAAGGTCCAAAAACTGCATTCCCCTGCCGACATAGCGTTTCGCAATGCTTACAACGAGCCTGAGATTGGCCTCGGCAAGCCTCTGCTTTGCCTGGGCGTCATCGTCCGCAATACGCATGGCAAGGTCAATTTCCTCCTCCGGCGTCAAAAGCGGTACTCTGCCTATTTCTTTTAAATACACCTTTACGGGGTCGTCGATAGACGCATTGTGGCTGTCCGCCGCCAGCTCCGCCGCTTCCTGCCCCTTAGGCATTTCGGAGTCAAAATCCGCCGTGTCAATGTCGATGTCAAAGTCGTCAACAATTTCGATATTGTAGCTTTCAAGGGTTTCATAAACCTTTTCAAGCTCCTCCATATCGAGATTGCTTTCAAGCATCGCAGTATCAATTTCCTGCGTTGTCACCTTGCCCGAAGCCTTACCCTTTTCCACAAGCTCCGAAATCGGATTTTTCTTTTCCACTGAGTTGTTGTTTTCCATATTTTTCACCTTCACACTTTATGTATTTTAGTTTTTGTTAAACAGATTGAGAAAATCGGCGTCCGACAGACCGGAAGCGTTATTGTATTTCCCTTTACCCCTTTCGCTTTTGATAATTTTTATACAGTCCTCACATTCCGAAAGCGTGTTACTTATTAAATGCGAAGAAGCCGCAATCCTTGTTATGACGGAAATCTCATCGTCGGAAAAATCGTGTGCGATATAGGATATTTCTATGGGCTTGCCGTTTTCAAGCCTTTCGCACAGCACGCCGAAAACTCTCCGGTTAAATTCGGTAACAAAATCCTCGGAACAGAGTTTATCCTTTATACTCTTGTAATAAGAGGGGTTTGATATTAAACAGGCAATTACCGTTTCCTCCGCCTTTGCTATATGCAGATTGTTCTGCCTGTCGGGATTTATCTTGTTTATAAGGTCCTTGGGATCGTTTAAAGACTTTTGAATATTGCTGAAATTCTCTTTGCTTTTTTGGCGTTTTGATATTCTTGAATTCTTTTTTATCTCGCTTATGAGCGCCTCTTTATTTACGGAAAATTCCTCTGCAATTTTTGAGGCGAAAATATCCGTTTCAATCGGACTTGAAACCTCGGCGAGCACACGGGACGCCGCTTTAATGAAATTTACTTTTCCGTCGGAAGTGGAAACATCAAACTTGTCCTGTTCAAGCATAAGCTTGTACTCAATATCGTTTGCGGCTCCGTCAATCATCATTTTAAATCTTGAAGCGCCGTATTTCTTTATAATTTCGTCGGGGTCTTTTCCGCCCTTCATATTGATAACCTTAACCCTGAGCGTGGTATGCGAAAATATATCCAGCGCTTTTTTTACGGCCCTTTGCCCAGCTTCGTCGGAGTCATAGCAAAGTAAAATTTCACCCGTATATCTTGAGAGTACCTGCACCTGTTCCTGAGTAAGAGCCGTTCCGAGAGCGGCTACGGCGTTGGTAAAGCCGGCCTGATGAAGCATTACGACATCAATATTGCCCTCACATAAGATAATATTGTCGAAATTATTTTTTTTAACAAAATTAAGGGCAAAAATTTCCCTGCCCTTTTTATATACGGGCGTATCACCCGTGTTTACATATTTCGCCCTGTCCTCCTCATTAAGCCTTCTTCCGCTGAAAGCAATAACATTTCCCCTTAAATCAATTATGGGAAAAACAAGCCTGTTTCTGAATGTGTCGTAATAAGAGCCCGAACTGCCCTTTTTTACAAGGTCGGCCATGTGAAGCTCCAAATCCGTAAAGCCCATTTTATTAAGGTGGGTCTTAAGACTTGTCCAGCCGTCGGGCGCAAAGCCTATGCCGAATTTGGTAACGGTTTCTCGTGTAAGCTGTCTGAGTTCGCAATACTCCCTCGCCTTTTCACCGCAGGGTTCAAAAAGCTTTTTATAGTAGAACCTTGCCGCCTCCCTGTTCGCCTCGTAAATCCTTGTTCTGGTTTTGGAAATTCCGTTGTCGTAGTTTTCACCCGGCAGAGCCATACCGCTCCTGTCGCACAAGAATTTTACCGCCTGATAATAATCAAGGTTTTCAATGTTTTTAATAAAGGTTATAACATCACCGCCGTTACCGCAGCCGAAGCAATAATAGGACTGCGTGTCGGGATAAACATAAAACGACGGTGTGTTTTCATTGTGGAACGGACACAGGCCGCCCAAAAGCCTGCCCTTTCTTTTTAAATTCACATAAGAAGATACAACGCTCTCAATATCGTTTCTGTTTCTCAATTCCGAAATAAACAAATCGTCAAAAGCCATATATACCTCCTTATTATATTATGTATAAATACTAATCGCCTATCCAGGCAGACGGAATGAACAGTTTATTATATACATTTAAAACATAAATATCAGACATACTTGAAACATAATCGCAGGACGCTCTCTCATTTCCCTCTTTTTCGGCAATTTTCCGATAAAATTCGGGAAGCTTTTCAAAATTGTCTCTGTAATAGAAATAGAGCGTCTTTATAAGAGCCTCCGCCTTGTTTTCCTCTCCCTTGCAGACGCTGTTGGTATAAACATTCTTATACATAAATTTTTGCAGTTCCTCAAAAGGCTCCTGTATTTCCTTTGCAAGGCAAATATCGTCGGCGCTGTTTTGAATTGCCGAAATTACGAGAGTGTTTATTCTCTTAGATTTTGTGACGCCCAGGGCGTTCAGTATTTCCTTGGGAATATCGTTTTCGCAAAGCACTCCGGCACGGCAGGCGTCGTCAATATCATGGTTTATATAGGCGATTTTGTCGGCAAGCTTAACTATCCTGCCCTCTAAGCTGTCCGCCTCCTTGCCTACGGTATGGCAGACAATTCCGTCACGAACCTCATATGTAAGATTTAAACCGTCGCCGCCCTTTTCGAGCTTGTCTACAACTCGCAGGCTCTGCTCATAGTGTTTAAAGCCCTGAGGAAAAACCTCGTTTAATGCCCTTTCACCGGCATGCCCGAAAGGAGTATGCCCCAAATCGTGGCCCAAAGCGATAGCCTCGGTAAGGTCCTCGTTGAGCCTTAAAGCCCTTGAAACAGTCCTTGCAATCTGCGAAACCTCAAGGGTATGGGTAAGTCTTGTTCTGTAGTGGTCGCCCTCGGGGGAAAGAAAAACCTGGGTCTTGTGCTTAAGGCGTCTGAAAGAATTGGAGTGAATAATTCTGTCGCGGTCCCTCTGGAAACAGGTTCTTACTTCACATTCCGTTTCCCTGCGCTGTCTGCCCTTTGAATTAACAGAAAGCACGGCGTAAGGGGAAAGCATTTCTTTTTCAAACATCTCGGTATTTTCTCTCACAAGCACAAGAACACCCCTTTCAAAAAACATTCCAATATTATATACGCTTAAAAATATAAAAACCCTTTATTTTTTTCAAAAAAATTACAAATTCATTTCTTCAAAACCTTCTCCGACCTTTTCGGGCATTATTCTACCGTTGGAGGCTTCAAAAATTTTAGCTTTCAGGCTGTCCTCCTTTTCACTTGCAACGCTGAAGCTGACGGTTGTTTTTTCGCCGAAATCGGTGGCACGGATTTTGCACCCGAAGCTTTCAATTATAGAATTTATTTTCCCGTAAAACGAGTAATCGCAACGAGCCCTTAAAACGGAGCATGGCGCCATGGTTACTATTTTCCCCGACTGCAAGGCTGATTTTGCGGAATGCGAATATGCCCTCACAAGACCTCCGCCGCCCAAAAGTATGCCGCCGAAATATCTTGTAACGACCACGCAAACATCTGTTACGCCGGATTTTTCGAGTACATCCAATACGGGCATACCTGCCGTACCCTGCGGCTCTCCGTCGTCGGAAAACTTTTTAATATTCCCGTCTTTAAGTATATAAGCATACACATTGTGCTTTGCGTCCCAATGCTTTTGCCTGATTTCATTTATAAAGCCGTTCGCTTCCTCGGCGGTTTTAACGGGGCAAACATAGCCTATAAACCTTGAACGCTTTTCCGTAAATTCGTCAAAGCCCCTGTTCTTAACTGTTTTATACGAATTCAATTATATGCACCCCCGAGGCAGAAATTAAAAAGCGGCACATAAGTACCGCTTTCTGAATAATCAGTCTTTTTTACCGAGATTGTATCTCTTATTAAACCTGTCAACCCGTCCGCCTGTATCAACAAGCTTTTGTTTGCCTGTAAAGAACGGATGACAATTTGAACAAATATCAACACGAATGTCCTGCTTGGTTGAACTTGTTTCAAATGTAGCGCCGCAAGCGCATCTTACAGTTGTGGGCTTATATTCGGGATGGATTCCGTCTTTCATTAACTGTCACCTCTTTCAATATACCGCAAGTAATAATATAGCTTAAAAATATTAACACATTGAAAAGAAAAAAGCAAGTGTTTTTTTATAAATCTACAAATTAATCTGCTTTTCCTCTCCCAGAGCAAAAGAATACAGCAATACTTCGCCCACCTCGCAGGAAAAAATCTGCTCTGCGGCGGTTTTGTAAATTTCAAGCTGTCTGTGATACATTTTAACAAGCTCGTTACTGTCCGAAACCCTGTCCGTTTTGTAATCCAAAATTACAGCCTTGCCGTTTTCAAAGAAAGCACAGTCGATTATGCCCTGGACTATTATATTTTCGTTTTCAAAATCTTCCTCAAGCTCGCCAAAGGCCCTGTTTACGGGCACGCTTATTCTGAATTTCTGCTCCCTTACAACCCTGTCGGCGGCGGCAATTCTCTTATACAGTCCGCTTTCAAAGAACCTGCTTATCACATTAAGCTCTAAGCTTTCCGCCTGCTGTCGGCTGAGCATAGACAGCGAAACGAGCCTTTCCCTTTCCGCCTCAATATCATCATGCGCCCTTTTAAAATCACAGGTTTCCATAAATTTATGCACGGCGGTACCCTTTTGAGCCGAGGTCATATTTCCCGACTGCATAAACTTGGGCACATCGTTTGCAAAGTATTGCATATTGTTCTCAAGCTTATTAAATGCGGAAGCGGCAAGCTTTGAAGCACAGTTTGAAAGTGCGCCGTATTTGTATTTATAGCCTGTTTTCTCTTTTATTCTTTTAAGTAATTCACCGTCAACGGGGGCGGTTTCAAAATCGCTTTGCGTATCCCCGGCGGCGGATTTTTCGGCGTTTTCCCTTATAATTTCAACGCTTAAATCAAAATCCGATCTCTTTTCAACTACCCCGTCATAATTACAGCAATCCCTGAGTGCGCCGGCGTTCGGGTGGCTTAAAAAGGCCCTGAGCAAAATCTCGGTAAAATTGCGTGAGTTTATAACGGCAACGGGATTTAAGGGCGTTAAAAGGCAGTCGGCAGATGCGTTTTCCACCGTTTTATTGACATCTGATACTTCCGAAGTTATAATCAGGCGTTCCCTTGCCCTTGTCAGGGCGACATAAAGCACTCTAAGCTCCTCGGAGCACTCGCTCTTTTTATTTAGAATCTTTGCCGCCTCATACGGCAGGGTGCTGTATTTTCTGAAAGTCTTTTTATCGTTGATTTTTATACCCATACCGATTTTTTCGTGAATAATCAGGCTTTTGGATTTGTCACGCAGAGAGCGTGAACAGTCGGAGAGAAAAACTATGGGAAATTCAAGCCCCTTACTCTTGTGTACGGTCATAATTTTAACCACATCGGCGTACTCGCTCACCGTTCCGGCAGGCTTAAAGTCAGAGCCGTTTTTCCTCATTCTGTCTATATATCTCATAAAGCCCGAAAGGCCGGATTTTCCAAAGCTTTCGTACTGCGAAGCATATTCGAGCAAAAGCAGTAAATTAAGCTTTTTTATCTCACCGTTATTTAACGCCGTTACTATTGAAATGTAGCCTGAATCCTCGTAAATCGTTCTCAAAAGCTCATGCACGCTTTCAACACAGCTCAGGCTTCTGTACTCGTTATATTTTTCTGTAAAGTATCTGCATTTTTCACTATCCGATTTTTTAACGGCGTAATAGAGCTCGCTGTCCCTTGAATTAATCCTCAGAAGCGATATTTCGTCGGCAGAAAAGCCGAATATGGGCGACAAAAGCACGCTTACAAGGTGAATATCCTGCAGGGGGTTATTGATTACCGAGAGCAAAGAGAGCATAACGGAAATTTCGGGGTTATCGAAAAATCCGCTGTCCTCTTCAAAATATGAGGGTATCTCCCGTTTTTTGAGTTCCTTTAATATAGCAGGCCCGAGCTTTCTCTGCCTTAACAAAACGCAAATATCCTTATACTGAGCCGTTCTCATGGTCTTTGTGTTCTTATCATAGACCACGGAACCTTTTAGGAGCTCCTCTATTTTATCGGCTATCATCTGCACTTCCGTATATTCGGGGTCGTTTACGCAAGCGCCGTCAAGCATCAGAAACTCAACGCATTTTTTGTCGCTTTGGGAGTAACAGTCTGCGCCGGGCTTGAGCGATTGGGTATCGTCATACTCTATTTCACCGGCCTGTGCGCTCATTACCCGTTCAAATATATAATTTACGGCGTTGAGTATCTCCGGACGGCTTCTGAAATTGCTGTCAAGGCTTAGGTAATCGGCATAGCCGCAGTTTTTATCCCTCCACTTGCTTATACGCCCCAAAAAGACCTGCGGCATCGCAAGCCTGAAGCGGTAAATACTCTGCTTGACATCGCCGACAAGGAACATATTTTTTTCATCGTCCGACAGGAAGCTGAAAATTTTATCCTGCGCCTCGTTCGTGTCCTGATACTCGTCAATTAAAATCTCATCGTACTTTTTTCTAAGCTCAAGGGCGGACTGAGTGGGTTTTCCGTCGCAAACCAAAAGCTTTAACGCAAGATGAACAATGTCAATAAAGTCGTAGCTGTTTTCCTCCGCCTTTTTTTGATAAAAACGCTTTTTGTATTCAAGCACTACCTCCGTAAACTTGGCGACAACGGGATTTAAAAGCTCAATATCCTCGCAGTATTCCGCCTCGCTTGCGCTCATAATATCCCTTACCGTATCAATTACGGATTTCATTTTATCCCTGTATTTTTTGGAAAAGAGCTTTTCGGGACAGCTTTTATATTCGTCCTTAACGGTGGGAAAGCGCTCGAAAGACAAAGTCTCCAGCAAAACTTTCAGGCTGTCCCATTCCCTCATTCTGCATTTTTCGATTATTGAGTTAATTTTTTCTTCGTCGTTTTTTAAAACTATGTAAACCTTTTCAAGTCCCTGGGCGTCACAGGCGTAATTTATTGCCCTGTCAAGCAGTATTTTGGCGTATTCGGCACAGTCGGAAATTTGGTTTAAAATAATTTCGCCGAACTGCGTGTCCTGCGGTCTTTTCTTTTCGGAATAGACCTTGTTTATATCGTCAAGCCACTTTTCGGGCTCCGGATAGGCGTCGGAATTTTTTGCAAAAAGCTTTACGGCGTCGGCAAGAGTATCATCGTTTTTGTCACAGCCGGTAATTTCAAGCAGTCTATTAAAATTTTCGTCGGAGTTTTCGTAATACTCTTCAAGCACCTCGTTTACGGCCTCGTTTGATATAAGCTTTGACTCGCTGTCGTCGAGTATTCTGAAATCGGGTGTAATTGAGAGCTTGCTGAAATTCTCCTTTACAATGTTTCCGAAAAACTGGTCGATAGTACATATATCGGCCAAGGGAAGCATAATTTTCTGCCTTAAAAGGTTTTTGTCGGTCGGGTTTTCCCTGATTTTTTCATCAAGCGCCCTGCCTATTCTTTCCCTCATTTCGTTTGCGGCGGCACGGGTAAAGGTAACGACAAGCAGCCTGTCTATTTTTGCGGCGCTTTTTTCGGAGGAAATTTTGTTTATTATCCTTTCAACGAGAACGGCCGTTTTTCCCGAACCTGCGGCCGCAGATACTATGAGGCTCTTTGAAGAAGAGTTGATAGCCTCCTCCTGCGCTTTGGTCCATTCAACTTTGCCCATCGTTTTCACCGTCCTTCATCAGCTCCGCCAACGCTTCGCTGTGGGATAATTTCCTTATTTCCCTTATCTCGTCGCCGTCCTCAAAGTGGCATATACACTTGTAGTCGCAGTTGTCGCACTTTGACGGGTCAACGGGTCTTGCCTCTATTTTTCCGTTATGAATACTGTCGCCCGTGTTCACTATGATTTTATCTATTTTTTTATTCAGCCTTTTAAGCTCCTCGGAGGATATAAGATTGCCCGAAAGCTCGCCGTCTTTTTTTCTGATTTTTGCCGGTATATAGTAGCCCATAAGGTCTTTTTCCATGGCCTGTGCTATGCTTATATCGTTTAAAACAATGCCGCTCATTTTATTCTTTTGTCTTTGCATAGACTCTATTTCGGCGGCGCCGGCGTTGCGGTCAAGGGTTGCCGCCTCCGGTTTGGCGGACATATACAGCACTCCGCACGGCACAATTTCACCGTACTTCTCTTTGCCGTTTTTAGCTATGGCAAAAAGGTAAATGAGCATCTGTGTGCTAAGGCCCTCCAAAACATCGCCGAGCCTGAATGTTTTACCGCCCGTTTTGTAATCCACGACCCTGAGATAATTTTTACCGTCCCTGCCGAGAGTATCGACACGGTCAACGCTCCCCGTTATTCTGATACTGCCGCCGTCGGAAAGAGCCAAAACATAGGGCTGTATTTCGCTGTCGTTTCTTATGCGAAGCTCAAAATCCGTAGGCACGAACTCGCTTATTTTAAACTCCTCGATAAGTCTTTTTAAAATATTAAAGCTCTGCTGTTTGATAGAATAATACTGCTGTAAAAAGCGCTTTGTTTTATTTTGGCCTCCGCCCATTTTTTCGTTTAAGAAACTATCCAAAATTTCGGAAATTTTGCCGTTGAGTTCATCGTCCGTCATAGCTTCAAGCTCTTTTATATTGTGTTGCTTGAGCACAACCTCGAAAATTTCATGTATAATACTGCCGCTTAAAAGAGGGTCTACCTCCGCTTCCTTTAAGGGCTCGATTTTAATGCCGTATCTGCAAAAATATTTAAAAGGACATTCGTTATAAGACTGGATTTTAGAGGCGGACATATTTATATCTATGCCGAAAAGGTCAACCGCATTTTTTTTGTCCTCAATTAAAAACCGTTTCTTTTTTACGGCGGTTTTCAGCGACTCGACCTTGCCTTTAAACAAACCGTTGTCGGAAAAATAGCGTTCAAGTGTTGAAGAAACCGTGTTGTTGTATCTGTAGTTTTGGGCAAAGACCTCGAAGGCGGAGTAATCGCTTTCGATTTTATCCTCAGGGGATATTTGCCCGTAATGAAGCTCCCTTACGCAGGGGAAAATTTCCTTAATTTCTTCGGCAATTACTGATGGGCTTTGGCTTTCTCCGTTATAATCCGACTCGCAGTAAGTCACAAACAGTTTTTTTGTTGCGGAGGTAACGGTACAGTATGCCGTAAACCTTTCCTCCGTTTGCTTGTATTCGGCGGTTTCTGCAAGCTCTATTCCCGACTCCCTGAGCGCAATTCTGTCCTTGTCGTTCAAAAGTCCCCGGGTTGAGGGATTGAGCGGAAATACCCCACTGTTTGCGCCGACGACAAAGACATACTTTTTTAAAGCGGTTCTTGTTCTGTCCGCCGCACCTATCGTGACCTCGTCAAGTCCCCTGGGCAAAGTTCCGAAATCGCTCTTTGAAAGCAGAATTTCAAACAGCTCAAGGTATCTTTTTTCGGTTAAATTTGTCTGCTTTGAGACAACATAAAGCTTATCAAGCATATCCATGACAAGCGACCAGACAGTTTCCTGTTCTTCGCATAACGCCCGATTGCCGCTTTTAAAAAGCTTTTGGGCTATTTCCTTTACCCTTTCTCTTATTCCGTTATTTATTAAAAAGTTATATAAAACCGCTGTTTTTTGTTCGGACTGCGCCTGTGAAAAATCCCTTTTAAAAGCAAGCACGGGAGCGACGGCTCTTTTTCTAAGCTCGTTGAGCTTTTCAAGCTTTAATTTGTCAAAATCGTTAAGCTCTGCGCCGAAGCCCCTCGGGTTCTCGGTAAAATCCTCCCTCCACTGAGAGGGTATTATTCGCCAAACATAGGCATAGTTTTCAAGCCTTGCCGTCTCCTCCGGCGTAAAGCCTGCAAGCCCCGATTTCAGGTAGCGCAAAATTGATTGAGTCGAAACGCCGTTACAGGCGATATCAAAAAGGCTTTTCAAAAGCACCACCAGAGGCTGGCCGTCAACGGGCTGTCGCTTATCCTCATAAAAAGGTATGCCGTATTTTTTGAACGAGGAGGCAAGCTCCCTGTCATAGCTGTCCTTGGAGCGTTCAAAAACTATTATATCCCTGCACCTGACATTTTCCTCTCTCATCAGGCGCTTAATATTTTGAGCGACGAACTCACATTCTTCCGCCTTGTTCTTGGCGGACAATAGGGTTATGCTGTCGGGAATTTCATCTTCAAAGCTCTCCTTTTCAAGCGTGAAAATATTTTTTTCAAGCCTTAGAAGATTTTTATCTATTTCATCAGGACAGTCGTCCACCGTAACGGGCTTTGCGATTTTCACACCGCATTTTGCGGCGGTTTCTTTGAGCCTGTTGATTTGCCTGTTGACATTCTCAAAGACGGAAAAATCGTCATTGAAGCTGTTTTTGTCTGTATTAAAGGCTATGTAGACATCGTCGCTCTGGACTATCGCCTTTTCTATTACCTTGCTTTCCTGCTTGGTAAAGCGTGTAAATCCGTCAATAATAACCGTCTTGTTTTCAAAGAATTTATAAGTGTTAAAGAGCTCGCAAAGCACATCAAGGCTGTTGTCGTTGTCGTAGTAATCCTTATCGAGCATTGCGTTGTAAAGCGAAATAATAAGGGTAAGCTCCTCGATTTTACGCTTCAAAGACGACTCCTCGGAATTTGAGGCGTAGTTTTCAAGCATATCTACGGTGACCGAACACTGTTTCAATTCCGTGGCAAACGAAACTAAATTTTCAATAAGCGCAGGTCTTGTTATATACTTTTTGAAAACATCGAGCCTGTCGCTCAAAGCCTCAAGCGCAAGGCTCATCGTCATCATTTTGACGCCGTCGTCAACCTGCTGTTTTTCGCTGTTAAAAAGCCCTTTTTCCTCCAAAACAAGCTCGGCAAGTCTTGAGAGGCTGACTACCTCGACGCACAGGGCGTCCTTTGCGCCTACCTTTTCAAGTATCGCCTTTTCCGTTTCATAGGAAAACTGCTCCGGCACGATAAAAATAAAGCCGTCCTTACCTGATTTTATTTGCTCTGCCGCAAGATTTCTCAAATATTCGGTTTTATTACTTATATTTCTTCCGAAAACAAGATTAAGCATAATACTACCACTTCAGATAATTATTTTAACAGGTAAAGCTTTGCCGAATGGGGTCTTAGACTTTCTTCGATTTTTTCCGAAACCTCCGCCGTATCCTCTCTCTTCCAAAGGTCACGCAAAATAAATTTTCCGGATATTTCAAGCTCGTCAAAGCCGACGCCTACGGTTCTCTCCTCATCGCCTGCGTTAAAAAGCGCAATTATCGTTTTGCCGTCCGGGTTTTCGGCTCTCCAAACGATTGATTTACCGTCGTTTTTCACCGGTCTGCCGCCTTTAGAGCGTTGGTTTACCGCCAAAACCTCCTCATTGGTTATAAGGCCGAGCGTCCACTCATCGTTATTCCTCATTTCGCCGCCGAACATCAGAGGCGAACGGAAAATGCACCAGAGCGTCATCATTGTAATTTGCTCGTCCTTTGTGAACTTTGTATATCTGTTTTTAGCCCCGTGGCATGAACCGTTAATTGAAATATTGCCAAGCGGAAGCATGTCGCAGTCCGGCCAACAGCCCTCTGAAACATACCCGTACCATTGCTGTGTTTTTGAGAACATATCGTAAAGCTTGTCCCAATCGTCCCAAAAATCTCCGGTCAGCCTCCACATATTGGCGTTTTGGCACAGGTGCTGTGCGGCGCTGAGCTGAGCAGGCCCGGGAGAAAGCGAAAGCACAATATCCCTGCCACATTTATCAATGGCACGCCTTATCATTTCTATTTCTTCCTTTGCGGAATAGGGATTGTGCGGCTGAAACTCGGTATTGGCTATATCGTCAACCTTTACAAAGTCAACTCCCCACTGAGCATACATTTCAAAAATCGAATCATAGTACAGCTGTGCGGCTTCGCACCTTGTATTTACGCCGTACATATCAGTATTCCACGGGCACACGGAAAAATGATGCGCTATTTGCCTTGCGGTGACATCGGTTCCGAGTATTTTGGTGTTCCTGTGAACCGCCTGACGGGGTATTCCCCTCATTATATGTATGCCGAATTTTAATCCCATATTGTGTATTCTGTCGGCAATGCCTTTAAAGCCTGCGCCGTTTGCGGCGGAGGGGAAACGATTTTCCGCCGGTATAAGCCTTGAATACTCGTCCATACACAGTTCGGTAAAGTTATTGTAATCATTGTCCTTTGCCTTTGGCTCGTACCACTGAATGTCGCACACAACATACTGCCAGCCGTATTTTTTAAGCTTATCTCTCATATATTCCGCATTTCCGATAAGCTGTTCTTCGGTTACTGCGGCACCGTAGCAGTCCCAGCTGTTCCAGCCCATAGGCGGCGTAGGGGCAACTTTATTCTTATCTTTCATTAAAAATCTCCTTAAACAGTTAATAAACAGATTTTAACACGAATTATTTTAAACTTCAATCATTAAAGCGCAATTATATACAAATAAACGGACTAAAAAAGAGCAGGCAGAAAATAATCCGCCTGCCCCAGTCTGTCGATAAACTGTTTTACGATAACAAAATGCCAAAAGTTTTTGCCCGTCTTTTTTCAAAAAGACGGTGGGGTCGAGGGGCAACGCCCTCGGCGCAGTCCGCAGACTGCGAAACACACCTATACTCAAAAAAGCGCAGGAGGGGCGAAAAACAGTCCGGTGGACTGTTTTTCGGTGGGGAACCCTCGCCGGGGGTTCACCATAATCTTACTACTTTTATGCATATTGCCAAGTGAAACATACTTTTTCTACACGCTGAGCAGGCAGAAAATAATCTGCCTGCCCGTAGTTTTTTCTTTTATACCGAAGCCTTTACTTCTTCAAATTTTTCCTCTATTTCCTTTTCGGGCGCCTTTGTCAGGAGGCTTACCGCTATGATAAACAAGAGGCCTACAATAAATGCCGGAAGCAGTTCGTAAATGTCAAGTATTGTTCCGGCAAACTTTGCGCGTACAACAAACTTCCAAACAAATACCATTATGCCGCCTGCAAGCATACCCGAAAGCGCACCCCATTTGTTTGTGCGTTTCCAGAAAAGAGCGCAAAGTACAACGGGGCCGAACGAAGCTCCGAAGCCTGCCCACGCAAAGGAAACTATCCTGAATACGGAGCTGTTGGGATCTCTTGCGAGAATTATGGCGATAATTGAAATAATAACAACGGACACACGGGCAAGAATTATGGATTTCTTTTGAGAAAGCTTAACGCCGAAGCTCTCCTGCACGATATTTTGCGAAATGCTCGATGCGGCCGCAAGCAGCTGTGAATCGGCTGTTGACATTGTGGAGGCAAGTATGCCCGAAAGTATAATACCCCCGACAAAGGCAGGAACATAACCGTAGCTTGCAATCACCTTTGCGATGTCAACTATAATCGTCTCTGCGGCAGAGGCGTTTTCATAGCTCGGTATCATACCCGATTTCATAAGGGAATATCCGATAACGCCTATGATAACCGAAATGCCCATAGAAATTGTTACCCATACGGAGGCAACACGCCTTGAAAGCTTTAATTTTTTCTCGTCTTCAATAGCCATAAAGCGGAGGAGTATGTGGGGCATACCGAAGTAGCCGAGACCCCATGCAAGGGTTGAAGCAACAGGCAAAGCGCCGTAACTGCCCGTTGTGCCGGAAGCCACATCAAAGCCCTTGAACAAATCGAGGTAACCGTTAAGGCTCTGAACATTTGCAAAAACATTGCCAAAGCCCTTTGCCGCACCTTCGCTGAAGCCTATAACAACAAAAAGGGCCACGGTCATAACAATGCTTTGAATAAAGTCCGTTGTGGAGGCCGCAAGGAATCCGCCCAAGGTGCAGTAAATAATAATTACTACTGCGCTTAATATCATGGCCTTTAAATAATCCATTCCGAAAAGCGAAGAAAAAAGCTTACCGCATGCGGAAAATCCCGAAGCCGTGTAGGGAATAAAGAATACGATAATTATTACCGCCGCAATAACGGTAAGTATTTTAGACTTGTCCCCAAAACGCTTTGAGAAGAAATCGGGAATTGTGAAGGCGTCGATTTTTTGACTGTAAACACGAAGCCTTTTAGCGACAATCAACCAGTTGATATATGTACCTATCGCAAGGCCTATCGCCGTCCATGACGCTTCCGCCAAACCTCCCATAAGCGCAATGGCGGGAAGTCCCATAAGAAGCCAGCCGCTCATATCGGAGGCCTCTGCGCTCATTGCGGTAACAAGCGGCCCCAGGCGTCTGCCGCCGAGGAAAAAGTCGCCGGAGGTTTTGTTTTTGTCCGCAACCGCAAAACCTATACCTATCATCATAGCCATATACAAGACAATGGCGATGATAAGAACAATATTGAATGTCATATCATAACACTCTCCTTTTCAAACGAATGGGTTTATTTTATCACACTTTTTTAAAGAATGGAATAGAGAACAAAGTATAAACTTTATTAAAAAATAAAAAGCCATAGTTTTTAAAATTCCCTTAAAAACTATAGCTTTTATGATAGACTAAAGTATAGACTTTTTTTAAGACAAAAAATAAATTTTTTATTTTTCCTTAAAATAACCGTTTAAAAACATCGGAAGCATTTTACAGCTGTAAGCGCACAGCGAATATTCCCCGTTGCAAAGGCACCAGTCATAGAGCATAGCCCTTTCGTACAAAGCGTAGGCCTTAACTATGTCGTTTACGGAATAGCCGTCGGATATTTCGCCTTTTTTCTGACCGTCGATAACTATTGAACGCAAAAGCTTGTAATAGGTTCTGTTGTGATCAAGCAGGCTCTTTTCGTTCTTTGTGATAAGCTGTGAGGATAAAAGCTGGGTTAAGAGGTCGAGAGAAATGCTGTCCTCAATCATTCTGAAAAGTTCTTTATTGAGAAAAAGCATTTTTTCCGAGCTTGACATACTGTCGGTAAGCACATCGGAAAGCTCCTCGTACTTGTCGTCAAAAAGATACGATAAAGAGGAAAGCAGAGCGTCTTTGCCGTTAAAATAGTGGTAAAACGAACCCTTTGATGTGCCCGAAGCAAAAACTATATCGTCAATGGTCGTATCGTCGTATCCCTGCTCGTAAAAAAGCTTCCAAGCGGCGGAAACAATTTTCTTTTTTGTATTCTGCGTATTTTTCTTTTTCATAACATTTACTTCCGTAATTCTTATTTCCTTAATTATAACAAAAAGTATAATCTGCGGCAATAAAAAAATCAATCAAATTATACCGTTTATTACGCACATAAAGCAAAAGCCGATTAAAACGACAAAGGACGGAAGCTGAGAATTAAGGTTTCTCTTTATTTCGGGAAGCATATTCTCGAATATTACAAACATTATCGTTCCGCCGGCAAACGCCAGAATAAACGGCAGTATCAGGCTTGAAATATTCACAAGCAAAAAGCCCGTAAATGTGCCTATTATTTCAATGGAGCCGGAAATAAACGCAACAGCGAGCACCTTGCTCTTTTTTATCCCCAGCGAAAGCATAGGCGGTATTATAATCATGCCCTCGGGGAAATTTTGAATTGCAATTCCGCTCGTAACCGTAATTATGTCGGAAATTTCTCCCGTTCCGAAGGACACACCCGTTGCGATCCCCTCCGGCAAGTGATGTACGGCAACGGCAAGCACAAATAACAGCATGCTCTTTATTTTTGCTTCTTCCTGTGAATTTTTGCCGCTTATGTTCATTAGCTTTTCAATTCTCGGGATTAATTTTGAAATAAGCTTTATAAAAAACGCTCCGCATATTATTCCCAAACAGGCAAGTAAAATATTTAAAATTCCGGGTTTAATTTCAGTTGCCGGTTCAACGAGCCCTATAACGGCCGCAAAAAGCATTATTCCGGCAGAAAAAGCCGTCAGCAAATCGTTTAATTTAACAGGCAGATTTTTTACGGAAAATCCTGTCAGACTGCCTAAGAAGGACGCTGAACATATAATAACCGAAACTATTATTAATTGTTTCATTTTACACCTCTTTACAAGTAATGCTGTACCATACTATTCTCACAAAAATAAAGAGGTGAAAAAAAGCGAAGTGAAAAACACTCCGCTTTTGTCTTAATAAATCAGCCTATTACTGCTTGGCGCCGTTATCAAACATTTCAAGAGCCTTAACGGAAGCCGCAAAGCAGTTGGCAAGCCCCTCGGCATTCATATTGTCGTATGTATCTCTTCTTGTATGATAGTAGTTTTCAAGCTTATGGTTGAGTCCCGTTATACCCGTTGCACGGAAACCGGCTTTCGCAAATGCCGCAGAATCCGTTGCGCCGCCCAGCGGAGGAACCCAGCCCTTTTTGCAGGGTACATTAACCGCCTTTGCCGCCTCCATATAGAGGTCGGAAACATCTTTATCAACCTTTACCGTACCGTTAAGGTCACGGTAATTCGTCATAAGATATTTGGGGTCGTGAATTGTATCATAGGAAATGATGAATGTGGGAACATCGTTAAAATCGTCCTTATGGGCCTCGCACCACGCCATTGAACCTCTGAGTCCGGCTTCCTCGGAGCCTGTGAGGATTACGCCCAATTCGGTGTTTTCAAGCTCAATCCCCTCGTCCTTTAAGGCCTTGAGAATGGCAATACCCATATAACAGCCGGAAAGGTTATCGTTTGCTCCGTCAACTATTCTGTGCTTGTTCCACATAAAATAGAGGCCTATCATAAACGGAATAAAGACAAAGCCGCATACGGCCAATTTTGACCATAAATCCCATTCGGAGAAAGAGCCGTTTGCCGAGAACAGGCCTACCGCCCTGTTATTTGCACAGGCGATAATTGAAAGGACAAGATAATAAACGGCGCCTATACCGCAGATTACCGCATGTCCCTCAAAGCCGACGCCGCCGAGAGCGTAATTTACGGGCCATTCCCAACAGGCGTCGGGGTGTCCGTTAAACATTATGCGCCTTTTGACCTCGCCCTTGGGCTTTTTAATGGCGGTAACATTATGACCAGTTTTTTCGGGGAAAAATCTGTCAACGAGCTTTTTATAGAGCCCGAACTGAATGAAAACTATCGCAAGGCCCAATACGATAAGCACCGCCGACACAACGGGAGCAACAAAATATAAGGCTATTGCGGCCAAAACAAAGCTTATTGTGAAATAAATCCAACCGAAGAAAGAACCGGGATTTTCCTTGAACGATTCGATTTCCGCATAATCGCAACCGCAATCTTTTTTCAGAACATCAGCCATATACTCGCACGCCTGAAGCTCGCCCTTTGAACCGGGATCCCTTTTTTCAAAATCCTTGCAAATATGAGTGATTTCATCAATCATATATGCGGCGGCTTCATCTTTTTTGCTGATAATTTTTGATAAATCCATAACCCAAACCTCCAAAAAATAATTATAATTTACTTTACCATATTAATGTAAAAAATTCAACACCCTGATTTGACGAAAACGACTTTTTTTAAAAATCCCTTGATTATTTCGGCATTTTTAATTTATAATTTTAATCAAACGAACTTGTGAGGAATGATAAAATGAACTTAACACCGCAGGCTTTTGATTTTCTGTTGGAAAACAGATTAAAGGACAGCAAGGAATGGTACAGGGAGCATAAAGAGGAGCACAGGAAGCTTGTTGTTGAGCCCTTCAGGGACTTTGTGGCAAAAATGCAGCCCTATATAAACGAAATTGACCCGGGATTGAGCTGTGACCCGAAAAGGATTTCAAGAATATACCGTGACACAAGGTTTACCAAAGATAAATCCGTATTCCGGGACAATGTATGGTACAGCTTTATGCACGGGAAAGATTTGTACGAAGGGTATCCCGTCTACTTTTTAGACGCCTCGCCGAGAGGCTTTATGTACGGCTGCGGATACTACAAAGCAAGCACGAAAAGCATCGAGGCCCTGCGCTCGCTCGTTTTAAATCACGATAAAGCATATTTAAAAGCGAGAAAGACCGTTGAAGCGCATAAGGAGTATAAGCTTGACTGTAACCCCTACAAGAAAAACCGATTTCCGCTTGTAAGCGAAAAAGAAATGCCGTGGGTAAACATCAGAGATTTCTGCGTAATAGTGGAAAGCAAGGATTTTGACCTGCTTTTCAGTGACACGCAAAAGCTTGCGGACGAAATGGGAAAAAGGTTCATTGAAATGAAGCCCGTTTACGATTTTCTGATGAAAGCCGAAGCGAAAGTTGACAGAACCAATAAATAGAACCTGAGCTGAATCCCGAAACCGAGATTCAGCTCTTTTTGTTTTTATTTGATTTTATTCGCCTTGCCACAAATAGTTTTTAAGGTCAACTATACCCTCGTCGCTCACCTTTACGCCCTCAAGCCGTAAAAGCTCTATCTGCTGATTTTTCCCTCCGAACGCAAAGGCGTCGGAAACCCTGCCGAAGCGGTTTACAACCCTGTAGCACGGTATATGCGACGGGTCGGGATTTACATGAAGCGCATAGCCCACTACCCTCGCCCATCTCGGATTTCCTGTCAAAAGCGCCACCTGTCCGTAGGTTGCCACCTTGCCGTAAGGAATTTTTTTAACCACTTCATAAATCAAATCAAACGAATTCATACAAACCTATCCGTATAAAACAGCCGCGGAATCTCCAATCCCTTTAAGATCTACCTTTACCCCTACATAGTATTCCGCATTTTTCATATCCTCGGACCAATTTGTGATATTGCTTTTAAAATATTTCGGCTGGGTCCGTTTAAGCCTTTTACCGTAGCAGAATACATCGGAGCCTGATTTAATTATACACTCATTTATGGAATTTTCCACATAAAATTTTATTTTTTCCTCCGCCGCCTTTTCAATTTTCAAAAAATCGCTCTGTGTGTTTTTATCGGTTAGCTTATTGTTTATTTCGCTGAGGCTGACGGAAGTTTCGATATTAATAATAAATCTCGGCTTTCCGTTTACTATTTCCGTTTTTGTCCTTGTTTTGCTTTTCAATATTGTCAAAGCAACGCTTTTATTGTCAAATTCCGCAGGAATAACGCCCTGATTTATTTGATTGCGTACAAACAGGATACCGACTGCGACATTGTTGTTTTTTACGGCTATCAGCCTGTCCTTTTTAAAAACCGCAACATTGTCCGCAAGGAATTTACTCTCTTTTTCTTCCTCTTTAAGCTTTATCAGCGGTACGGTTGCGTTGCATTTTTCATCTATTATTCTGTTGACAAGCTCATAAACCCTTGTAGACAGACCGCTGCTCTGCTCGGCCGAACGCTCGATTATCTGCTCCGCCATTCTTGCCGGTATTACATTTTCGCCGGCCTTTGCAAAAACGACCTCCTGCGCCTTACCCTGCGCCACCGCAACCAAAACCGATGTTCTGTTCTCGGTGTTCCTTACAAAGTCGTCAAGACAGTCGGATATGCCCTCGTTTGCAATATCCCAGCCGAACACAACTATTCTGTTTTGGGAAAGCAGAGGCTGTTTTCCCGTTAAATCCGAGAGCTTATTTATAGCTTCAAAAAGAGATTTGCCCTTTTGAGAGTAATATTTAACCATACTTTCGGGCGTGCTTTCGCTTGAAGCGTTTGAGCTGACATCTGTATTGAGTGCCTGCACGCTTATATTCAGCTCTCCGTCTTTTTCCTTATCTATACCCAGCGCAAGAATTATCAGCCTGTTTTTCAATTCGTTTGAATTGGCCTCGGTAACCCTTGAGCAACTGCAAAAAAGACACAGTATCAAAAGCAGGGACAGCGCTTTTAAAGCTTTTTTCATTCTTTCTCACCCCTATTGCGAAATCTGTCGATAATCAGCAAAGCGGCAGGTATCGCCACAACAAATAATAAAAACAATACGCTGTTTAAAATTAAAGATAAATTGGCTTTAAAAAGCATTAAAGATTTTGACTCAATCAATATAACCGCAGAAATTATGAGGAACATAAACACAATTAAGGTACTGCGCTTTACCTTTTTTATGCTTTCGGACAAAAGGTCGGCTATTATCAATATCAAAAAGCTTGATTTTACAAACGCCGACATTATCCATGTTCCTATTAAAAGGGCGTCCATTCTTTCAAACACCCCAAACTGCGAAAGCACCGCCATTGAGTGGAAAGGGAAAAGCTGTAAAAGCGCCGCTTCGCCGAGAGTACTCATTAAGAAAAGGAAAATCAGGCTTGCAACAGAAATAAAGCATATGATCCATACCACAAAGCTTTTCATAAGCCTGCCCGAAACCTTGGGCAAAATTATCATCAGCGCCGCAGGCTCCACGGTGCTCATTATTGTTCCCCAGATTAAAACGCCTAAAGGCTTTATACCGTCGTAAAGCGCAGGCGAAAGGTTGTTAAAATCAAACCTTTCCCTGAGCGAAAAGAGTATCACTATAAAAGAGAGAATAAAAAATAGCAAAGTTACCGAGCCTGTCCGTCCCAGCGCCTCAAGTCCGTGCGAGGCGGCATAGCAGGCGGCGGCAATGGAGAGCACCATAAAAACCGCCGTGCTTCTTTGTGGGAATACAACGGCCGAAACAAAAAGGTTAATTCTTGTAAGCGTTGAAAAAATATACATCAGGAAAAACAGGGCGTATATTACAGCTATGGCTTTGGTTACCTTTTTTGAAATGCTGTCTGTTATTTCCGTTATGCCCCTGTTCTTTTTTATATAAATAAACGCAGGTATAAAGAACAGGATACTTAAAACTCCGCCGAGCGCCGTTGAAACGATATAGTCCGTATTTCCTATATTCAAATTCAGCACGGGCATAAAGGTAATTGTTGTTAAAAGCCTTGATACAAGCAAAAGAGAAAACAACTGCCATGAGCTAATTTGTGACTTTGTATTCATTTACTTCTCCATCTTATCTATTTTCAGTTCTCGTTTTCCCAATCTCAGCCAGGTCGTTCTGATGAAATTATCTCTCATTGCTCCCGGCGAGAACGGAGCCAGAGGCGAAAGAAGCGGTACGCCGTAGGGATTGGCCGCACAGATGTTTACAAGCAACACCGTAGCGCCTATAACTATGCCGTATATACCGAAGGTTCCGCCGATAACCATAAAAACAAATCTTAAAAAGGCCACCGGCTGATATAGGTGCGGCACAACGAAGGAGGTTATTGCGGAGAGCGCCACGACGATGAGCATAGGTGCCGCCACCAGTCCTGCGGTTACGGCCGCATCGCCGATTACAAGCGCACCTACTATACCTACCGTTTGGCCGACGGACTTCGGCATTCGCAGACCTGCCTCACGGACTATCTCGTAAACAAAGTGTATAAAAATCGTTTCAAGCATCACCGGAAACGGCGTTATGCTCTCCTGAATTGCCAGGTCATAAATCATTGAAACAGGCACTATTTCCTGATGAAAGGTGCATATCGCAATATAAAGCCCCGGCAAAAAGACGGCTATAAAAAACGACGCAAATTTTAAAACTCTTATAAGGGTTGTGTAAAACGGGCGGAAATTATAATCGTCCATTGTCTGGAAATTTTCCGAAAACAAATACGGCGCTATAAGCGCAAAGGGCGTTCCGTCAACAATTATCAGCACCCTGCCCTCCGCCATTTCGGCGCAGGCAACATCGGGTCTTTCCGTTGTTCCCAACGCCGAGAAGAAAGAAAAGCGTTTGCTGTCGAGAAACGGTCTTAAATAGCCGGAGCCCAAGACAGTATCAAGCTTTGCGTTTTTTATTTTTGATTTTATATCGTCTACGGTTTCACGCTTTGCCCTGTCCGACATATAGCATACGCAAACCCTTGTTTTGCTTGTCCTGCCTGTTTCGATTATTTCGCATTTCAGCACGGGAGTTCTTATTCTTCTTCTCAAAAGCGCCACATTGTCCTTAAAGCTTTCCGTAAAGCCCTCGTGCGCTCCCTTTTCCTCTTTGTCGGAAATTGCGTCCTCTATACTTCTTTTCGGGAAGCCCTGAACCCCGAAGCACTCGCAATAATTTACCCCGTCCACAAAAAGCACAACCAGTCCCGACAGGACATTCGCCATGGCGTCCTGTAGGGTTTCCGCTTTGGTCTGGTCAATTCCGGCAACAACATTTTTGCTTATATATTCAAGCATTTTTTCGTTTTTGAGCGGAAAATTTTTCTCGTTTACTATAGGCTTTACAACCTGTTCAACCACCAAGATATTTTCGCACATTCCGTCCGCCATAACAAAGCAAATATCGGTGCCGTCGAGCTTTATCTGCTTGTAAAGTATATCGAAGCTTTCCCCGAACTGCATTTTCAAATAGCTTATATTCATTTGCAGGCTGTCAAATAAGGGAAGTTTAGGCTCTTCCTCGCCCAAAGGGTCGGTAATATTGTCAATATCGTTTTTAATAAAATCAAACATTTTTACGCCTTTCATTATTAAGCTTAATGTTATATTTGGTATTGCCATAAATAATAGTAATATTCCCGATTTTTCTGCAAAATATATGAAAGGTGATTTTATGCTTATTGGTTTGTTAAGGGCAATAATACTCTACATTGCCATTATAATTATTATGAGAATACTCGGAAAGAGGCAAATAGGAGAATTACAGCCGACGGAGCTTGTCATTACGATACTGATTTCCGAAATACTCGCAATACCCATGCAGGATACAAAGCTTCCCCTGTTGAACACATTTATACCCGTGTTTCTGCTTGTAGGCTTTGAAATTCTTGTCTCCGTTATCAGCTTAAAAAGT
Organism: uncultured Clostridia bacterium; assembly: GCA_947630285.1. GTDB lineage: Bacteria > Bacillota > Clostridia > Oscillospirales > Acutalibacteraceae > Fimenecus. The sequence goes on from CANRHD010000001.1 coordinate 27,060, forward strand.
ATTAAATTCCGCTCGCTTCTTCAGGGAAATTCCATAACGGTTATCAAAGAGGGAAAGCTTGATTTGACACAGCTTAAGAACCTGCGCTTCAGCATTGACGATCTGCTTGAAGAACTGCGCAAAAAGAATATTTTTGACATCTCCACCGTGCAAAGCGCAGTTGTTGAAACAAACGGAACGCTCAGCGTATTGTTAAAATCCGATTACGACACGGTGAGGAAAAACGACTTGAAAATAAAAGCGCCCGAAAACACCTACCCTGCGGTAGTGATTTCGGACGGACGCATTATTAACAAAAATTTACCCCAATGCAACACGGATTCAAAATCCTTCAATGAGTTTTTAACAAGCAGAAATATAAATGTAAAGGATATTATCCTTATGACGCTTGACACGGACGGAAAAATTTATACCATAAGGAAGGACGACTGTCTATGAAAAGATTATTTATAGCCGTTGCTCTTTTGGCGGCGTCGGTACTGTTATCCGTACTCGGATACATGGATTTAAAGACAAAGGGAGGCGAGCTTGTAAAATCCTTCAACGAAACGGCCGATATATTCAAAGAGCAGTCAGAAATTAAAAGCGGAGATATTGACGGAAGCCTTGAAGCTACGCTTAAGCTTTGGAAAAAATACAAAACAAGATTTGAAGTTTATATAAACCACGATGAGCTTGACGATATTCAGGACGCAACCATAGAGCTTGAACAGTACCTTAAAGAAGACAGAAAAACAGAGGTTGACGAGCTGTGCCTTGACTGCGTAAGCAAATTGGAGCATATAATCGACTCCGAAACGCCGTCGCTCGGAGAAATACTGTAAAATCAGCCTTTCCTTTTTGTTTTCATCATCTTGTACTTTTCCCTTGTGGCTATGCCTCCCCTGTAATGCCTTTGAGCCTTGTTAATATCGAGAACCTTTCTTACTTCTCTGTGCAGAGAGGGATTTATTCTTTTTAATCTTTCCGAAACATCGGCATGGACCGTGCTTTTGCTGATGCCGAACTCCTTTGCGGCGGCTCTGACCGTTGCGTTGTTTTCAACTATGTATTCGCCGAGCCTTACGGCCCTTTCTTCTAAAATATAATCCAAAATTTAAAACCTCCTTAACATATCACTAATAAATATGTTAAGGAGGTTTGGTTTTATAACTTAAATATTAATTTATTTTGTGCCGAAAATCCTGTCCCCGGCGTCGCCGAGACCCGGAACAATGTATTTATGTTCGTTGAGACATTCGTCACAGGCGGCACAGTATATTTCAACATCGGGGTGAGCCTCAGAAAGAGCATTTATGCCCTCGGGAGCGGCAATAATTCCCATAAATTTAATTGATTTGGGATTGTAGGTCTTTATCTGATTAATTGCGTCTATAGCAGAACCGCCCGTTGCAAGCATGGGGTCTATAACAAAAACCTCACGCTGTGAAATATCGGACGGAAGCTTGCAGTAATAAGGCACGGGGAGAGCCGTTTCGGGGTCACGGTACATACCTATATGCCCAACCTTTGCCGACGGCACAAGCGATAATACGCCGTCAAGCATACCCATACCTGCACGGAGTATCGGAACAAAAGCAAGCTTCTTTCCTGAAATTACCTTTGATTTTGCAACCGCAACAGGTGTTTCGACCTCAATTTCCTCAAGCGGTAAATCCCTTGTCGCCTCATAGCAGAGCAGAGCGGCTATTTCGGAAATCAGCGCCCTGAACTCCTTGGAGCCCGTGTTTTTGTCCCTTAAAATACTGAGTTTATGCTGGATAAGCGGATGATTTGTAATGATAACATTTGACATAGATATACCCCCATTTGTTTATATAAAAGATTATACATCTTTTTTCGGCATAAAAACAAGTTATTTCTGTGAATTTTCAATATCGGTAATTTGGTCTATTCTTCTCTGGTGCCTTCCGCCCTCAAATTCCGTGTTCAAAAACACATCGACAAGCTCGGCGGCAAGCCCTGCGCCGACTACCCTGCCGCCCAGGCAAAGGACATTGGCGTTGTTGTGAAGCCTTGTATATTTTGCGCTGAAATAATCGGAACAACAAGCCGCCCTGATACCTTTTACCTTGTTGGCGGCTATGGAAACGCCTATGCCCGTACCACAGCAAAGAATACCCATATTATCCTTACTTTCGATTATTTTTTTGCAGGTTCTCTCTGCTATCGGCGCATAATCTACGGATTCAGGGCTGTCGGTTCCGCAGTCAACATATTCGATATTTTTTCCGTCAAGATAATCCTTTATAGACTCCTTCAATTCATAACCGCCGTGGTCGGCACCCAAATAAAGCATAATTATTCTCCTTTGGTACAATATTTTAATTATCATTTTTGCGCTTATTGTTTAATTCCCTTTCAGCCTGTGGAAGGCGCAGGTACGACGGCAAAAGCTCCCCCGACCGCATTGGCGTTTCGCCGGCGGACAGCTTTTCAAACGCCGCCAGGGCAACGCTCGAAGCGTGAGCGTACCTGAGCTGAGAGCCGCATAGATAAATATTATCTATTTCATCTTTAAGCTTTCCGTAAACCATCGCCGCCCCGTCGCCTGCGAGTATAACCTTTTTATTTAAAGCGATTATTTTCTGCTTTAACTGCTCGATTAAAACGGCCTCGTCCGCTGAAATTCTTTTACCGTTTTCAAACATAGCCGTATATACCTGATTACAGCGTGCGTCCATAACCGGACAGATAACGGCCTCATAATTTTTAAACGGATACGCTATCCCCTCAAGCGAAGAAACCGAAAAACAGGGCTTGTCCTGTGCGTCCGCCATACCCTTTACTGCGCTGACGCCTATGCGAACGCCCGTAAACGAACCGGGACCCGAAGAAACGGCGAAAACATCAATTTCCCTTATATCAACACCGGTTGTTTTTAACACGCTCTCAACCATGGGCATAAGCGTCCTGCTGTGCGTAAGCCCGGTATTTGCGTAGCTTTCGCCCAAGACCTTTAAATCCTCTGTCAGCGCCGCCCCTGCCGAAAGCGAAGAACACTCAACGGCTAAAATTTTCATATTTCAAAATCACATCCGTCTATTTTAATAATCCTGTCATTATCGTTTTTGCCCTTTTCTATGTAAATTTTTATCGAGTCCTCGGGGAGAGCGTTTTCAATATTTTCGCTCCATTCAACGCACAAAACGCTGCCCATATCAATGTATTCAAAAAATCCCGTGGAATAAAGATCCTCCCAGGTGGAAACACGGTACATATCAAAATGGCACAGCTCGCTGTTTTTACCGTAAACATTAACTATGGAAAAGGTGGGGCTTGAAACCTCGCACTCAAGATTCATTCCCCTTGCTATACCCGTTGTAAATGCGGTTTTGCCCATACCCAAGCCGCCGAAAAAAGCAATAACCACGCCTTTTTTCAGCTTTTCGCCGAGTCTTTCGCCCAGCGCAACAGTCTGTTCATAACTGCACGAATTAAAAACCTGCATTTAATCACCTGTAATATTGTAACACTAAATTTTGCCTGCGTAAATAGTTTTGACTTGAAATTAGCAGAATAACATAATATAATTAAATAAATTATCAAAATATGCGAGGTGATAAAGTGAAAAGAAAGAACAATCCGGTTATAAATTTTATTAAGGAAACAGATTTGTATCTTTTCTTTTTATGCGTTTTAGCCTCCGCTTTCGGTCTTGTAATGGTTTTGAGCGCAACTAAATACAGCATTGAGGACGGCTCAAGATTTTCAAGAGATTTTATTGTTATGCTTGCCGCAGTCGCAGGCGGTATAATACTGTCCGTTATCATATCCTCGCTTGACTATCAGATTTTTACAAAGCTGTGGCCCGTCATAGCGGCGGTGTGCCTGCTTCTGATGATTGCGCTTTTTAAATGGGGAACGGGTCCCACCGCAAGGAGCGATGTGCATACCTGGCTTAAATTCGGGCCTATAAGCTTTCAGCCGTCGGAGATTGTAAAAATTGGCTTCATAATAACCTACAGCGTTCATCTTGAAAGGCTGAAATATAAAATCAACAACATATTTTCGATTATACAGCTCGGAATACACGCCCTTATTCCCACGGGGCTTGTTGCGATTACCGGCGATATGGGCTCATCGCTTGTCTTTATTGTAATTGCCGCCGTAATGCTTTATATTGCAGGGGTGCATTGGGGGTATTTTGCAGGCGTCTTCGCCCTTGCCGCCGCCGCTTCTCCGCTGATTTGGACATACGGATTAAAACAGCTTCAAAAAAACAGAATTTTGGCTCTGATTTATCCCGATCTTTATCCCAACGAGATTTATCAGCAGATGCGAGGCATTAACGCAATAGGCGCAGGCGGATTTACCGGACAGGGCCTTTTCCACGGCGCATATACTCAGGCAGGGGCAATACCGGAGGGCAAAAACGATATGATTTTTGCCGTTATCGGCGAAGAACTCGGCCTGGTCGGCTGTACCGCCGCTCTGCTTATACTTGTGCTGATTTCGCTCAGAATGGTCAGCACGGGTAAAAAATCATTGGAGCAGTCAACAAACCTTATTTGCTGCGGTATGGCGGCAATGATTGCCGGTCAAATGTTGATAAACATAGGTATGTGTTTGAAGCTTCTCCCCGTAGTCGGCATAACGCTTCCGTTTTTCAGCTCCGGCGGCTCGTCGAACCTTTGCGTATATATAGGCATAGGGCTTGTGCTGAGCATTTACAGGCACAACTGCGACCCCGGTGCAAATAATTTAAAGCTCTACAATTCTTTTAATTGATTTTAACTTAAATCATCTGAAAAAACCATCGGACGGCCCGATGGTTTTTCTTGTTTTTATATAATTTTATTTACTGCCTATAAACAAATAGATATAAATTAACTAAAGCGCAATCAAAGCTTTTTTAAGTTTGCCATTTTGGCCATAAGCTTTTTTGTACCGACCTTTTGAAAGGCAATTTCAATTAGCATATCGTTCCCCATTGCCTGGGTGGAAATGATAACCCCGTCTCCGAAAACCTTATGATTAACGGCGTCGCCCGTTTTATAGTTAAGGTCTGCCGCAAGCGCTTTTTTATTTCTGCCCGCAAAGCTGTTTATTTCACTTTTCCTGCCCGATTTTTCGGAGTAATTATCATTATTCCTGCCGTTAAATAAACTGTATTGAGAGGCGGAGCTTCCTTTTGAGCCGTAAGAGGAATAATCCCTGTACTGTCCGCTGGAAAAACCCGTATCGGTTGAATGAACAAGCAAGTCCTCGGGAATTTCGTCAAGAAAGCGTGACTGCCTGTAATAGCTTGTAGAGCCGAATATCATTCTTGTTTTGGCGTTTGTCAAAAACAGCTCCTTTTTAGCCCTTGTAATGCCTACATAGCAGAGCCTGCGTTCCTCCTCGACCTCGGTTTCGTTATACATACTCTGTATTCCCGGAAAAACGCCCTCCTCCATTCCGGGGATAAAGACTATCGGAAATTCAAGTCCCTTTGCGGAATGTAAGGTCATAAGCACCACGGCGTCGGCGTCGGCATTGTAATTGTCAATATCGGTCATTAATGCGACATCTTCAAGGAAATCGCCGAGCGTTGCGTCGGGATTTTCCTCCTTAAACCGAGTGAGGTTAGCGCCCAATTCGTTTAAGTTTGCAACCCTGTCGTCAAATTTTTCGGGCTCCGATTTTAAATATTCGAGATAATTTGTCTTTTCGAGAACCTTTGCAAGTATTTCGTCAAGCTCGCAGTTCTCGGAAAACTCAATTAACTCGTCCATCATATCCGTAAACTGCCGCAGTTTTCCGGCGCTCCTCTTTAATATCTCGTATTCATCGGCGGTTTTAAGCACCTCGTAAAGCGAAACGCCGAGAGTGTCCGCAATCTGCGAAGCGTAGCTTACGGAGGTATCGCCAATTCCCCTTTTCGGTGTGTTTATTATTCTCTGCAATCTGACCTTGTCGGCGGAATTGTTTATCACGCTCAGATATGCCATGGCGTCCTTTATTTCCATACGGTCATAGAACTTATGGCCGCCGATTATTCTGTACGGTATGCCGCTTCTTACAAGCGAATGTTCTATTGAGTTTGACATTGCGTTCATTCTGTAAAGCACAGCCATATCGCTGAAGCTGTAGCCCTCGGACGCCTTGTCGGCAATAGTTTTTGCAATGTATTTGCCCTCGTCGGTTTCATCTTTTACCGTGCGCCATATAACCTTTTCGCCCTCGCCGTTTGCTGTCCACAGATTTTTGCCCTTGCGTTCGGAATTATTGGAGATAACCGCATTCGCCGCATCAAGTATATTCTGCGTTGACCTGTAGTTCTGCTCAAGCCTTATTACCTTTGCATTCTCATAACGCATTTCAAATTTAAGTATGTTTTCAATCGTTGCGCCCCTGAAGCGGTAAATACTTTGGTCGTCGTCGCCCACAACGCATATGTTTTTATATCCGTCCGCAATCATTGAGGTGAGCTTGTACTGCGCATAGTTTGTGTCCTGATACTCGTCAACCATAATATGGCGGAAACGGCGCTGATAGTATTCAAGCACATCGGGACATTCCTCAAAAAGTCTTATTGTGTTCACTATAATATCGTCAAAATCCATTGCGTCTGCGTCATAGAGCATCTTCTGGTACTTTTTATAACATTCGCCCACCTTCGAAAGCCTTAAATCGCCCTGATTTGTGCCGCAGTATTCCTCGGGAGAAATAAGCGAATCCTTGGCACGGCTGATTTCTCCCATTATTGTTTTGTGAGATAAAAATCTGTCGTCAATATCAAGAAGCTTCTGAACCTCTTTGATTACCCTCTTGCTGTCGTCGGTATCGTAAATCGTAAAGTGCTTTGAAAAGCCTATTCTTTCCCCGTCACGCCTTAAAATTCTTACACAGCTTGAATGGAAAGTGCTTGCCCAAATTTCGTTTGCGCTTTCCCCGAGCATCAGAGAAAGTCTTTCCTTTAACTCGTTCGCCGCCTTATTTGTAAATGTAATGGCGAGAATTTGCCACGGCTTAACGGCGTTGACGCTTAAAATATCGGCTATTTCGGGATAAACGGATTTATCTGCGTCAAGGTATCTCTGCATATTTATGTAATCGTTTTCATCGGGAGTTCGCTCAAACCAGTCGCTGTTATATGCGTCGCCGTATTTAACGAGGTTGGCTATACGGTTTACAACAACCGTAGTTTTGCCCGAACCTGCGCCTGCAAGAATTAAAAGCGGTCCTTTTGTGTTAAAGACCGCTTCCCTCTGCATATCGTTCATTCTTTTAAATTCGTTTTCTATTATCTTTTTCCTTAACTGTGCATAACTGCCTAAATCCATTTTATTTTTAAATCTCCACTTATTTTTTAAATAAATTTCCGCCGTGGGAATCGATGGCTACCGTGAGCGGAAACCCGTTAAATTTCAGTCTTTTCACCGACTCACAGCCGAGATCCTCAAACGCTATGACCTCGCACTCGGTAATGCACTTCGACGCCAAAGCCCCTGCGCCGCCGACAGCACAGAAATACACAGCGCCGTTTTTAACTATTGCGTCGCAAACCTCTTTTGAACGGGGGCCCTTGCCCACCATAGCGTAAAGACCCATATCAAGCATTTTCGGCGCATAAATGTCCATTCTGCTTGAGGTTGTGGGGCCGCACGAGCCTATGGCAAGCCCCTCCGGCGTAGGCGTGGGGCCGGCATAATAAACCACTGCGCCGTCTATGTCGTAAGGCAGGCTCTCATTTTTCTCCAAAAGCTCAAAAATCCGCTTGTGCGCCGCATCTCTTGAGGTGTAAACGGTTCCCGAAAGATAAACGGTGTCTCCGGCCTTTAAATATTTTGCGGCGTCTTTTATTTCATCGGTTGTAATTTTGTATTCGCTCACGCCTGCTCACCCTTATTCCCGAAAGTAAAGGTTGAATCGGGCTTTATATTAAGGTCCTCGTTAAAATCGGTATTCGGCGGATACTGTATGTATGTAAGTCCGCTTCCGTCATCTGTTTCTATAACGCCGCGAGCGTCGCCGTCCATCTCAAAATTGATATTTAATTCCGGCTCGAACGAAGCGTCTCGGCGTACGCTTAAATTTTTCGCAGTTGCCGCCATTCTCTGCGAAAGCACGGTAATATTTGCCTGCAATTCATTCATTGATTTTGCGAAAGAAGCGGAAAGCTTTTCAATATCCTGAGAAAGGCGTGAAATTTCATTTGCCTGCTTTGCAATCTCATCGCCGGTTGCCTTTGCGGCGCTATGAGCCCGTTCGTTTGCGGAAGCAACGATTTTTTCGGAATACTTGCGTGCGTCAAGATAAGCCGCTCCGAGCCTTGATTCCGCCTTTTTAAGCTCCTCGGCGTTGTTTTCGTATTTCTCTTTAACGCCCTCATATTCCTTTTTGACCTCGGTAAGCTCGGCAATATTTTCGCCCATTTCACGGTTTTGCTCTTTAACCGCTTCAAGCTGAGTATTCTTCTCCTCTACAGAAGCCTTAAGCGCCTCGTTCTCATCGGTAAGCTCATCGTTTTCAAGCTCAAATTCCCCACAACGGGAGGTTAGCTCCTCAACCTTTTCATTAAGCTGTGAAATAGATTTTTCCTTTGCCTCTGCGTCCTCCTTGAGTTGTTCAATCTGCTTTTGAAGCTCCTCAACATAATTAAGGACATCGGCCTTTTTAAAACCGCCGAAAACACTTGTTCTCATAATTTTTTCATCCATATTAACACCTCGGACGCAAGTTTTAAATTATTAACCGTAAATATTTTAACAGATTTACTCAATAAAAACAACTATAATATTAAATTTGTAAAAAATTTGATTTTTGGGTAAATTCGTAGTAAGATATTAGTATAAATTTATATTTAAATCTTTTGGGGAGTGATATTATGTCCGATAAGAAGAAATCAGGTTTGGTAAAATATCTTGCAATCACCGCAGGCGCATTTACAGCTACTTTTGTCGTTATCGGCGAAATCACATATCATTTTGTGCTTTCAAGGAAAGGACTTAACAGCCCGATAGCCTCCCGTGTTGTGAGCAGGGACGAAGAAAAAATCAAAAACGACGAATACAGAAGCGGACTTGAACGAATTTACAAGGAGGGCGCTCACTGGTTTAAGGACGCAGAAAAGGAAAATATCTCAATCTACAGCAGGAAAAACCAAAGCCTGCACGCCAATCTTTTCAGACCCGAAAAAGAGAGCGATGTGTTTGTAATATGTATTCACGGCTATACCTCCGCACCGTGGAATATGGGCATCTATGTAAAAGAATTTTTAAATATGGGCTACAATGTAATTACTCCGAGCCTCAGAGGTCACGCCGACAGCGAAGAAGAATTTATCACTATGGGCTGGAACGACAGGCTTGATGTTATCGACTGGATAAATTACATAGTTAAAATGCACCCCGACTGCAAAATAATACTTCACGGCGTTTCAATGGGTGCGGCAACCACCATGATGACCGTGGGCGAAGAATTGCCCGAAAATGTTAAGCTCGCCATTGAGGACTGCGGATATACCAATGTTTGGGATATTATGAAGCACAAAATGTCGCAGATGAAAATACCCGAATTTCCGTTTTTATACAGTTCAAACGATGTAAACCGGCGCAAGGCGAAATTCGGATTTAAAGAGGCGTCGTGCACGGAGCAGTTAAAGAAATGCAAAATACCTATGCTGTTCATTCACGGTGAGAACGATGATTTTGTTCCCTACTCGATGCTCGACCCCGTTTTTGACGCCTGCCCGTCGCCGAAGGAAAAGCTTTCCGTTCCCGACGCACCGCACGCCCGTTCGGTATGCGCCCACCCGGAGCTGTACTGGCCTGCGGTAACGAACTTCATAAACAAATATTTATAATATATACGGCTGGGATCCTACCGTTCAACAGGCCATATTACTTTGGAGGTTTTTCATATGTTCAATATGATATGGCCCCTGTTGCTGATTGTGGGGTCAAACTGTATCTATAATATCTGCACCAAGTCCATACCCGAAAATGCGAATACCTTTGGCGCATTGACCGTTACATATCTTGTAAGCGCAGGGATTTCATTGATTATTTTTTTGATAAGCGCAGGCCCTGCTAATGCCGTCGGGCAATTAAGCAAAATTAACTGGTCGTCGTTTGTTTTGGCGGCGTCTATTATAGGGCTTGAAGCAGGATATGTTTTTCTTTACCGTGCCGGCTGGAAGGTGAGCAACGGTGCGCTGACTGCAAATATATGCCTTGCCGTAGCGTTGCTTGTTATAGGATTTCTGCTTTACAGGGAGACGGTTTCTTTGCGTCAGCTTGTCGGCGTTGCCGTGTGCGGTCTCGGTCTGTTTTTAATCAACGGCTGAATTTTATACAATCAAATAAAAACAAATATAAAAAAGGCACACTTTCCGTTTTTTCGGAGCTGTGCCTTTTTTAACCGTTCTGCTTTAAAAATTTTGTCATAAGCACTGCGTCCTCCTTGGGCTTTTGGTAGAATCCCTTTCTCAGACCCACTTCTTTGTAACCGTTTTTTTCATAAAGTCTTTTTGCGGTTAGGTTGCTCTCTCTCACCTCAAGGGTTATAAATTCGGCCCGTTCAAATTTTGAAATTTCCTCAATCTGCCTTAAAAGACTGCCGCCTATTCCCCTGTTTCTTAAATTCTCCTCAACTGCGATATTGCATATCGAGACCTCGCCGCATACATTAATTGCGCCTATGTACCCGACAAGTACCCCTCCGAGCCTTGCGGTATAAAATCTTGCGTTGCTGTTTTCAAGCTCCTCATCAAAGGATTTTTCGCTCCAGGCAACGGAAAAATTCTCCCTTTCAAGCTCTGCAAGATACGGTATATCCTCTTTTTTCATAGGCATAATCAAGACGCCGTTTTTCACAAACTGTAAAACCCTGTGAAAATCGGAGCAAATTTTCTCTGCCGTTCTCAGGTAAATATCGCTGTCGCCGCCAAAGGGATCGTCTATTTCAAGCGCCATAACCTTTGCATTGGGGTTAAAAGCACTTATTATTTCGGAAATTGAAGAGGTCATACAGATAAAATATGTTTCTTCCGTAAAATCGTCGGCTCTCAGGGCTTTCGTCTTATGGTTTTTAATATCTGCGCCGAGAATTTCAGCGGCAAAAGCGGCGTTTTCGGTAACGCTTCCGCCGTCACGGCAGAAAATTCCTGCGCTTGAAACCTCAATTCCGCCGATTTCCCGTGATTTAAGATACTCCCTGAACAGACCCTCCGCCATGGGACTTCTGCATGAATTTCCCGAACAAACAAAAATTACTCTTTTCATATATCAACCCTTTGCGTCATACCAAGTTTTCCCTATATTTGCGTCGCTTAAAAGCAATACTTTCATCTTACAGGCGTTTTCCATTTCCTCTTTAACTATTGTCCTCACCCTTTCGGCTTCACGCTCGGGGCTTTCTACAATCAATTCATCGTGTACCTGTAAAATCAGACGGGCCTCCGAGTTTTCGGCCTTAAGCCTGTTATAGACTTTAATCATGGCAATTTTGATTATATCCGCCGCAGTACCCTGAATGGGCATATTTCTCGCCACCCTCTCGCCGAACGAGCGTATCATTCGGTTAGAAGCCGACAATTCGGGCAAATATCTTCTTCTGCCGAAAAGGGTCGCAACATAGCCGTCCGCCTTTGCCTTTTCAACTATATTTTTCATATACATGTCAACGCCCGAATAGTGGTGCAGATAGTCCTTTATATACCTGTCGGCCTCCGCTCTGGAAACCCCTATATCCTTGCCGAGCGAAAAAGCGCCTATGCCGTAAACTATGCCGAAATTTACCGCCTTTGCCCTTGTCCTCATCAGGGGTGTAACCATATTCAATGGCATTTTAAATACCTGGGAGGCAGTAACGGTATGAATATCAACTCCGCTGTTAAAGGCGTCTATCATATTCTTATCGTCCGCTATATCGCAAAGCACACGCAGTTCAATTTGCGAATAGTCGGCGTCAATAAAGGTGTACCCGTCCTTTGCCCTGAAAAACTTTCTCATTTCCCTGCCTATTTGCGTTCTTACGGGAATGTTCTGCAAATTGGGCTCGGTTGACGATATTCTGCCCGTCCTCGTTTCTGTCTGGTTAAAGTTCGAGTGTATTCTGCCGTCGTCCGCCACGGTTTTCAAAAGCCCGTCGCAATAGGTGGATTTCAGCTTTGAATAAGTCCTGTATTCAAGTATGAGCCTTACTATCTCATGCTCGTCGGCAAGCCCCTCAAGCACCTCGGCATTTGTGGAATAACCTGTTTTTGTCTTTTTCCTGGTCGGAATTTTAAGCTTTTCAAAAAGCACAGAGCCCAACTGCTTTGTGGAATTAATATTGAACTCTCCGCCGGCAAGGGTATAAATCTCTTTTTCAAGCTTTTCTATTTTTTCTTCCGTTTCCTCGCCGAATTTTTCAATGCCCTCCTTATCGACCTCTATGCCGCAGACCTCCATAGAGGCAAGCACTTTGCACAGGGGCATTTCTATTTCCTCAAAAAGCTTGCTCTGCCCCACCCTTTCAAGCTCAACCTCAAGCTTATCGCAAAGCACCTTAAACCCTGACGCATCCTTCTCCTGCCTTAAATCATAATCGGGCTCGGGCACGGAAAACTCCCGAAGCAGTCTCTCCACGCTGTAATCCTTTGCCGACGGGTTTAAAAGATACGCCGCAAGCATTAAATCAAAGTCAATGTCGCATATCTCCTCGTGCCTTTTAAAGTAATAGGAATACAGGGGCTTTGCGTTATAGGTGTACTTTTTAATTTCGCCGTTTAAAAGAATACCTTTAAACAGTTCAAATTCCTCAGCCGTATTTAAAACATAAACGGCGTTTTCATCTGTAATATATATTTCCGAAATATCCCCGTTTTTGTCAAAGCAGGCGTTAAAATACACATACTTGTTTTCTTCTGCGGACTGCGAAACGAGAGAAAAACAGTTCGCCTTTATTTCAAGCTTTTTTGCCTGCGACGCTGCGTCAGTATTCGGGAGGATTTCCGAGCCGTAGTTTAAATTTAGCTTTTCAAGTATTTTGAACATTTCAAGAGAGGTCAAAATACCGACCGCCTTTTTAATATCCGGCTCTTTCTTTTTATATGAGTTAATATCCGTGTCAATAGGCGCATTTCTGTCTATCGTGCCGAGCTTATAGCTTAAATAAGCAAGCTCCTTATTCTGCGAAAGCTTTGAGCGCAGGGTCTCTTTAATGTCAATTGCGTCGAGATTTTCGTAAATATAATCAAGACTGCCGTAATTTATTATAAGCGCCTCCGCCGTCTTTTTGCCAACGCCCGGAACGCCCGGAATATTGTCCGAGCTGTCCCCCATAAGGGCTTTTATATCTTTCATCTGTTCGGGGCTTACGCCGTATTCCTCTTTAAGCCTTGCGGCGTCATACAAAGTAGTTTCCGCCCTGCCCATTTTATTTGACGCCAACAGCACGCTTACATTGTCGCCTATAAGCTGTAAGCTGTCCCTGTCGCCCGTAGCAATATACGCCCTGTTGCCCTCGCCGCAGTGAAGCGAAAGAGTACCGATAAGGTCGTCCGCCTCGTAGCCCTCTTTTTCAACGATTTTATATCCCAATGCCGTGATAAGCTCCTTTAAAACCGGCATTTGCTGTGCAAGCTCAGAGGGCATGGGCTTTCTGCCTGCCTTATAGTCCGCATACATTTTATGCCTGAAGGTGGGAGCCTTCAAGTCAAAGGTAACCGCAACGCTCTCCGGCTTTACCTCCTGTTCAAGCTTTAAAAGCATATTCATAAAGCCGTAAATGGCGTTTGTATATCTTCCGTCCTTTGTGGTGAGCAGTTTAATTGCGTAAAAGGCACGGTTTAATATGCTGTTTCCGTCTAAAATGAGTATGTTCATTTGAATTTCTCCGTTTTACATTTATTATTTTTAGTATATCATAACACACCGAAAAATGCACTAAAAAAATGCAAAGTTGCGCTTTTATCTTATCTGTGCTAAAATAAATCAAAAATTATTTTCAGGTTGGCTTATGTATATAGGTAATTTAAAAATTGACGGGTTTGCCGCTCTTGCGCCCATGGCAGGAGTTGCCGACAGAGCTTTCAGGGAGCTGTGCCGAGAATACGGTGCGGCTTATACCGTTTCGGAAATGATAAGCTCTAAGGGCGTTACCATGGGCGACAGGAAATCAAAGGAACTGATGCGTTTAAACGATGCGGAACGGCCGGCAGGCGTTCAGATTTTCGGAAGCGACGCAGAAATTATGGCGGAAAGCGTAAAATCGGTTCTTGAGGTAAAGCCAGATTTTATAGATATAAATATGGGCTGTCCCGCTCCGAAAATTTCGGGAAACGGCGGAGGTGCTTCGCTTATGAGAGAGCCTGAAAAGGCCGAAAAAATAATCAGGGCGGTTGTTTCTTCTACTAAACTTCCCGTAAGCGTCAAGATGCGTTCGGGCTGGGATTTTGACAGCATTAACGCCCTCGATTTGGCATTGCGAGCGCAAAACGCCGGTGCAAAGGCCGTAACCGTGCACGGCAGAACCCGTAGTCAAATGTACGCCCCTCCCGTAAATACCGATATAATAAGGGAGGTTAAAAGGAACTTGGATATTCCCGTTATAGGCAACGGCGATATAACCGACGGTCAAAGCGCCGCTCTAATGTTTGAAAAAACCGACTGTGATTTTTTGCTTGTCGGCAGAGGCGCACTCGGCAGACCCTGGGTATTTCAGCAAATTAACGCTTATATGAGCGAGGGGAGAATTATTCCCGAACCGCCCGTCAGCGAGCGTATGAGGGTAATGGTGAAGCATATTAAGCTTATTTGCAAATACAAGGGCGACAGAGTGGGAATACGGGAGGCGAGGAAGCACGCCGCCTGGTATATGAAGGGCATAAAGGGTGCGGCGCAGTACCGACGGGAAGCAGGAATGCTTGAAAGTATTGAACAGCTTGAAGAAATAGCATATAAAATTTGCGTTGAAAATCAATAAACAAACTAAAAATCTCCGCCTGTTTATCATTCAGGAGGAGATTTTTTCTTATATGTTTTTTCGCAACCGCTTAGCAAAAAGGCGGTCGGCATATGGAAAATGCAGGCGTTATATTTTTTCGGAATAGCAGTATTCGTCGTCGCTGTCGGTAATTAATACATTTATCGGCTTACCCTCTTCAAGCTCTCCCTTTACCATAACAGGCGTATAGTTCGCCGTGTATCCAAAGCTGTAGCCGTTTTTATGCTTTGATTCGGGTATTATCTCAAGAGTTCTGCCGACTTGGTTTTTCAAAAAATTCCGCCTTAGCATGACAGCCGTTTCGTTCAAAATTGCGGCTCTTTTTTCTTTGACGGATTTTTCGATTTGCCCGTCAAATTCCGCCGCCCTTGTTCCCTGCCTGACAGAATACGGGAAAATGTGTATTTTTTCAAAGCCCACTTTTTTTGCAAACTCTACCGTTTGGGTAAAATCTTCATCGCTTTCGCCGGCAAAGCCCACCATAATATCTGTGGTCAGGGTGCAGTCCGTGAAATTTTTTCTCAGCTTTTCGCAAAGCTCGTAATAATCCTCCGCCGTGTAATGCCTGTTCATTCTCTTTAATGTGCCGTTACAGCCGCTTTGCAGAGATATGTGAAACTGCGGACAAAGCTTTGGGAGCTTGGCAAGCTCGCATATTACTTCATCGGTAATATGGTCGGGTTCAAGCGAACCCAAACGAACCCTTTTTATATTTTCGGGTCTGCACGCCGCCCTCACGGCGTCGTAAAATTTTTCGCCGCTGTCCTTTCCGTAAGCCGAAAGATTTATACCTACCAAAACGACCTCGCAAAACCCGTTTCGGGAGAGCGTATTGACCTCTTTTTCGATTTCCTCCACAGGCTTTGAGCGAACCCTGCCCTTTGCCGTCGGGATAATGCAGTATGAACAAAATCTGTCACAGCCGTCCTCGATTTTAACAATGGCCCTTGTTCTTTCGTTAAAATCCGTTATAGGCGCACCCGTAAACCTTTCGCCTGCAATATGGCTGTTTATGTTTACCTGCCTTTTTTTGCTCTCAAGGAAAGAATTTAAACGGCTTATCAGGTTTATATTATCCTTATTTCCCAGCACTATATCCGCCGCATCAAGCTCTTTCGCCATATCGGGAAACGCCTGCGGCATACAGCCTGTTAAAGCCACGACGCTTTTGGGATAATTTCTCTTTAAGCGCCTGACAGTCTGTCTTGTTTTTCTGTCGCTCTCGGCAGTTACCGTACAGGAATTGACAATGAAAATATCGGCCTGCAAATCCGATAGAGTAATTTCATATCCGTGCCTTAATAAATCCTCTGTGATTTCCTGCGTTTCGTACTGATTTACCTTACAGCCGAGAGTGTAAAGCTTAACCTTCATACACTCACCAAAATATATTTCTAAAACATCTTATATATTTTATCACATTTTTCGGTTCTTGTATATAAAAACCGTGCAATTTAAAAGCGGTCCGCCGTAAAAGCAAATATACAATTTATAACAAATAAATTTTTGAATACGACCGCAGATTGCAGAAAAAATATTTTAGGGTGCTTCGACAATGAAAAAATGGAGAGCGTTTTTAATATATTTTATCCTCGGTTCATCGCTGTATGGACTAATTGAAATAGCTTACAGGAACCGTACCCACTGGTCCATGCTTATAGTGGGGGGAATTGCCCTTTATGCGATATATGTAATATCCAACGATTTCCCTGAAAAAAGCATTTACTTTAAATGTTTTATTTCATCTGCGGTCATTACCGTGCTTGAGCTGTTTACGGGAATTTTGGTTAATATTGTTTTTAAAATGGGCGTGTGGGATTATCACAATATGCCCTTTAATGTTTTAGGACAGATTTGCCCGTTATTCAGCGCCTTGTGGTTTTTGATTTCAATACCTGCAAACGCCCTTGTAAGCTGTATTAAAACCTATACAGAAAAGTAAATGAGCCGAAAAAACGGCACATCTCAGGTTGTCGGTAAACTACTAACTTTAAAAGTTTTCGGCCGCCTTTTTCAAAAGGCGGTGGGGTCGAGGGGCAACGCCCACGGCGCAGTCCGCAGACTGCGAAATACCTGTACTTTATAAAGCGCAGGAGGGGCGGCAAACAGTCCGGGGGACTGTTTGCCGGTGGGGAACCCTCGCCGGGGGTTCCCAATAATCTTACCATTTTGTGCAAACCCGATAACGCCCACTTTTATACATGCAAAAATGAGCCGAAAAACGGCTCATTTATCTTTTTTACACATTGTGCCTATGGCAATATTATCATAATAAAAAATGCCAATCGAATAAGAATGTTTTTTTGTGCTGTACGCCCTGTAATATGCGGTTGTGAAACGGTCGTAATCCTGCTTATACTCCGCATCGTTTTCCAAAATCTGCGTGTCGTTGAGAACGCTATCGTCGTAAGTTTTCTCCGTTTTGTACGGTTCGCCCAAAATTTCGCTTATTTCCTCGTCCGTTTGGAAAAGTAAAGTGCCTTCCTCACGAACTTGCCTCATATTTTCGTACTTTTGCCTGTGTTTTTCATCGGTAAAGGACAGCCTGTTGAGAGTTATCGTTTGAATAAACGCATTTTCGCCGGGAGTGGCGTTTGACTTTTTAATAAGATTGTTTACAATGACTATTCTCAATTTCGGTTGCTCAACCCACTTTTCCGGGGTATAAGTAAAGAAAGTCATACGGACAAAATGAAAAATAAGCAATACTACAAAAATGCTGAAAAAGAGCTTAATCAGTCTGAATACAAGCGCCTTTGTCTGCCTGTTCTCGGTTGTTTCAACATCGACAATGGCCCTTATGGCGCCCGTCTCATCGTATTTGAATTTCTTATTTTCATATATGACAAGCCTCGGCGGAATATACGGAATAATTCCCCTGCCTTCGTTTTTCTCCCCGTGCATATTACACCTCAAGATTTTGAATTTTACGCCATGCTATTACCGAAAAATTTTTCGCTCAGTCCGCCGCTTTTACCCTGAACACGGCTACACCGTGGGCAGGAACCTTTGAATTTAATGAAACGGCGGATTCGCCTGTTTCCTTAGTCCAAAGATTTGTGTATTCGTAGGCTTTGGCCTCGGGCATATCAACAAAGCTCTGATTTACTATGTCCTTAAAATATATGCTCATTTCCTTTTCTTCTTTCGTCTTGTTAAAGAAGCAAACGGCGGTTTCATTGTTCTCAAGCGGCTTTACGAGTATATCCGTAAAAGCGTTGGTTTTTATTCTTCTGCAGGCCATGCCCTTTTTGTCCTGGTCAACGGCTATAATATCCTTGTTTGTAAGGATTTTAAGCACTTTATTATCGGCGTCAACCGTGCCGTCGGGCTTTATAAATTTCCTTATGTCGTTGCCGAGAATTAACGGCGCCGCAAGCATCGCCCAAAGGGTAAAATGAGCCTTATTTTCCTCAACGGTTAGATTGCCGTTACCCACTTCAAGCATATCGGGGTCGTTCCAACCGCCCGGAGCGGCATAACCGTACAGCCTTACCGTCGCCTCATAAATACCGACTACGGACGCCCAAACAGGTCTTATATCGGGCGTTGTGCGCCAGAGGTTTCCTGCCTTTGCACCCCATTTCCACGGCCTGTTTCTGCCCCATTCGCAAATAGAATAAACTATCGGCTTCTCTTGGGTATTGTTCTGCTGTGCATACAGTCGGGTTGCCCTTTTAAGCTCCCTGCCCATCTTGATATACTGTGTTGCGGCGCTGTCGGCCTTTGAACCGATGGGATTTTTAATTTCAACGGTGTTTACGCCCTCTTTAAGCTTAATATATAACTGTACCCTGCCGTCGGTACTCCATGCCTTTGTGGGCGGAAAATCGACCTCGTAAGTATCTGTGCCGTTTACGCTTACGGCGGCATACTTCTCCATCTCGCCCGTCTTTCTGAAAACTACGGTTAAAATGTATTCACCGTCTTTTTCAACGCCGTCCAAGGTAAAGCCTGCGCTTCCCGTGCCGAAATCGAGCCTGCCAATATAACTGCCCTTTTCATCGGTAAAACAGGCGGCAGTTCCCGAAAGTGATGCGTCCTTGGCCTCTTTTTTGCAAATAACCCTGCCGTCGGGAGAGGAAACAAGCATTTCGATTATAAGCGGCGCTTTTGAGGAAATGGGTTTATTGTGGCAAAAATCATATTTAAAATATTCTATTCCCCATTGGGCAAAGGTTTCCGCATCTATTCTCTCATGGCCGAGAGACGCCGGCAAATCTTCGCAGGTAAGCGTGCCGTTAGAAGAATAAATACCTGCTTTAAAGCCCTTTTCGTTAAGCTTTTCAACAAGGCTCTTTATTCCGCTCGGGAAAGCGGAAAGGTCACCCTGAAGCCTGCCGTTTTCGTCACGCATTGAGCTGTGCCAGCAGTCGTCAAGATTTACATACTTATATCCGGCGTCAAGCAGACCCGATTTTTTCATTGCGTCGGCAATTTGAAGAATTTTATTCTCGTCAATATGGTTGCGAAATGCGTTCCAGCTTGACCAGCCCATCGGAGGAGTGAGAGCGGCGCCGTTATTGTAGCGTTCGTCGCTCCAAATGTGGATTGAAGCCTTTGCTATCGCCTTTTTAATGTCACATTCGGGACAAAAATCCGTGCTTTTTTTCTTTGCAATAACGCTTGCGGCGGCAACTGCGCCCGTCAAAACGGCGGCAGAAAAGATTTTTCCTAACATAATAACCTCCATAAAACAAAAGGGCATAGTGAATTTTTTGAAACTCACTATGCCCCAAAATTATAAATTATTCTTCAGCAGGAGTTTCCTCTGCCGGTGTTTCCTCTTTAGCTTCCTCAACTGCCGGTTCTTCGGCGACCGGTTCTTCGGCGACCGGTTCTTCGGCGACCGGTTCTTCGGCGGTCGGTTCTTCGGCGACTGCTTCTTCAACGGTTGTCTCTTCAGCGGCCGGTTCTTCAGCGGCCGGTGCTTCAACGGCTACATCTTCAACAGCGGCTTCCTCTGCCGCAGGTTCTTCGACTGCCGGTTCTGCCGGAGCTTCCTCTGCTGCGGGAGGTTCGAGAAGAGCCTTAATCGAAAGGCTTACACGCTTTTTGTCAAAATCAATATCAAGGATTTTAACATCAACCTTTTGACCTACTTTAAGGACATCGGAAGCATTTGCAATGTGAGCATATGAAATTTCGGAAATATGTATAAGACCGTCAATGCCGGGAATTATGTTTGCAAATGCGCCGAAGGTTGTAAGACCGACGATTTCAGCGTTTACGGTACTGCCGACAGGATAATCTCTTCTGAGGATTTCCCAGGGATTGTCCTCAACCTTTTTAAATCCGAGCGAAACCTTTCTGTTTTCCGTGTCAAGCGCTTTTATGTAGACCTCAACGCTGTCGCCGACATTGACAACATCGGAGGGGTGCTTAATTCTTGTCCAGGACAGCTCGGAAATATGAATCATACCGTCAACGCCGCCGATATCAACGAATGCGCCGTAATTTGTAAGAGAGCGAACGGTTCCGGTATAGGTTTGACCCTCTGCGGCCTGTGCCCAGAACTTTTCGGCCTGCTCCATACGGATTTCCCTGTTTGCGCCCCTTATGGAGCCGACAACCTTATGCTTTGATTTATCGACATCAATAATTTTAAATTTAACCGTTTTGCCCACAACGGTTTCAAGAGAATCGCTGCGGCTTACGCCAGAAAGCGACGCCGGAACAAATACGCTGATACCGCCGTGCTGGACAAAGAGCCCCTTGCCCTCACGGGCTACGCCTGTAACCTTGCCTTCAACTATCTCGTCGCTGTCGGGTGAAATGGTATCCCATGCTTTGCGTGAGTCATAACGCTTCTTGGAAAGCATTACGGTTCCCTCTGCGTCATTGGTTTTCATAATGATAAGGTTAAGCTTATCGCCTACTTTTACCTCTTTGGTGAGGTCAAGCGTCGGGTCGTTGCTGAATTCTTCCTTGGTAACATATCCCGTGTGCTTTCTGCCGATGATTTCAACTTCAACCTCGGAGGAAGAAACGCCCACAACAATACCGACAACCTTTTTGTCTGTGCTTTCGTCAATATATTCATCAAGCATATCGGCAAAAGACGCATCATCGGCCATTGTTGACTCCTCCTTTACCGCGTTTGCATTGGTTTGTTCCAAATTTTCGGACATTGTTTTTAGTACCTCCTTAATTATACTGTCGGGCGTTGAAGCGCCGGCAGTAACACCGACTGAGTTAAAAGGGGATAAATCTATTTCATTGAGCTCCTCAGCGGTTTCGATCAGAAAAGTGGGACAGTTGGATTGGCAAACAGATTTCAGCTTGGCCGTGTTGGAGCTTTGACGGCCGCCTATGATTATCATAGCGTCGTTAGCAAGCGAAAGCTGTGCCGCTTCCTTTTGTCTTTCTTCTGTCGCATTACATATTGTATCAAAAATAATTGCATTTGTATAGTTTTTTTTAATTTTTTTTACACATTTTTCAAAAAAAATTATTGAAAATGTGGTTTGGGCGACAACAATAAGATGATTTTTGTCTAAGTCCGGGTTATTTTTAATTATTTTATCAAGCTCCTCTTCGCTGTTAAAGACAAAAGTGCGTCCTTTACAATAGCTTCTTATGCCTATGACCTCCGGGTGAGCGCTGTCGCCGGCAATCAGGGTAACGCTGTTTTCATCGGAATTTTCGCTTACCGTTTTGTGTATTTTTGCAACGAAAGGACAGGTTGTGTCGCAGTAGTCGGGGGAGACGGTTTTTACCTTTTCGAGCAATTCTTTTGTGATACCGTGGGCCCTTATTACCAGCACTCCGCCGCTTTGGCAGTCCTCCGGCTTTTCAATTATCCTTACTCCCCTTTTTTCAAAAGATGAAATTACCTGGGGATTATGTATTATCGGTCCGAGAGTACAAACGCTTTTACCCTCGTCTACAAGCTCTTCGAGCAGGTTAATCGCCCTGTTTACGCCAAAGCAAAAGCCGGCTTTTTCGGCGAGATTTATTTTTCGCAATGCCCTTCCTCCCAAAGCGCGGTAATTTCGTCCATTACCTTTTTTGAAGCGTTTCTCAGTTCACGGGGAGAATGTTCCTGCGAAAAGCCGAGCTCCTCGTTTTTAATTATCTTTCCGAAGCGCACGGTAAGCGGCGTACCCTTTTTAAACTCATCGGAGGTGTAAATGGCCGTCGGAAGAATATCCGCACCCGTCATTTTCGCTATAAACGCAACGCCGGATTTACCTCTTCCCGGCTTAAAATCCTTAGAGCGTGTGCCCTCGGGGAAAATGCCCAAAGGCCAGCCGTTTTCGATTATCCGAGCCGAATAATTAATTGCCGACATATCGCCCTCTCCCCTTTTTACGGGAAAAGAATTGCAGTGTCTGCAAAGGAAGCCGACAAGGGCGTTTTCAAAAAGCTCCTGCTTAGCCATAAAATGAACGGGTCTTTTTACGCCCATGCAAATAATTGCCGGGTCCAATGCGTTTTGGTGATTGCAGGCTATTATGTATCCGCCGCTTTCGGGTATATTTTCGCTTCCGGTAAATTTAATTTTATACATAAGGGGAAGCAGAGCTTTAGCAATTCCCCTCATAACATAAAAGCCCTTGTATTCACGCAGTTTGCCGTAATCGAAATTCATCACATTTTCTCCTTAATAACGCTTACAATTTTATTAACGGACTGCTCAAGGCTGAGTCCGCTTGTGTCCACCGTAACGCTGTCTGCCGCAGGCTTTAAAGGGGCAATTTCACGGTGAGAGTCGTTGTAATCACGGATTTTCAAATCCGAGAGTACCTCCTCGTAGGTATCCTTCGCACCCTTTTGCTCAAGCTCTTTAAACCTTCTCATAGCCCTTATCTCCGGAGAAGCGGTAAGAAAAATTTTTATCTGCGCATGGGGCAATACGACCGTGCCTATGTCCCTGCCGTCCATTATGCAGTTGTTTTTTGCGGCAATATCCCTTTGCAGGTCAAAAAGGAACTCCCTTACGGCAGGTATCGCCGAAACATTTGAAGCCGCCATGGAGGCCTCGGGAAGCCGAATTTCCTCGGAAACATCTTCGCCGTTTAAGAACACATGCTGAACGCCGTCTGCAAATTTAAGCTCAACAGTAATTTTTTCAAGGGATTTTCCCACATTTCTGGCGTCCTTTGTGTCAATATTGTTCCTTAAAGCATATACGCCGACCGCACGGTAAAGCGCCCCGGTATCTACATATATAAACCCGAGCTCGCCTGCCGCCGCCCTTGAAATAGTGCTTTTGCCTGCTCCGGCAGGACCGTCAATAGCTACATTTATCATATAAATCTCCCCATAAATTAATTTCTCTGTTCTTCGCTTGCGCTCACAGCGGCAAGATACGCCGTTGAAAACGCAATCTGCAAATTGAAGCCGCCCGTATATGCGTCCAAATCCATTACCTCACCGGCAAAATAGAGGTTTTTGCAGAGCTTTGACTCCATGGTTTTTGGGTTTATCTGTTTGCAGTTTACTCCGCCCGAGGTTATAACGGCCTCGTCTATCGGGCGAAAGCCCAAAACGGTAAGCTTCAAATTTTTCACGGTATGGACAAGCCGTTGCCGCATTTGCTTTGTAATCTGATTGGACTTTGTGGCGGGTCGTATATCGGAAAGCCTTATTACGGGATTGATTATCGCCCTCGGCAGAAGCATTCCGAGTGAATTTGAAATTGCCTTGTTTGAATTTTCCGACAAATCCCTTTGCAGGCGTAAATCAAGCTTTTCCTCGGAAAGAGCCGGCTTCATATCAATATAAATCTCATATCTTCCCTTTTCCATATCACGCATATGTGCGCTTGCGGAAAGTATCATAGGTCCGGACGCCCCGAAGTGGGTAAACAGCATTTCCCCGAAATCCGAATATATCCGTCTGCCCGTTTTTGTATCCTCAACCCTTATAGAGACATTGCGAAGCGAAAGCCCCATAGCTTCGCTGCAAAAGCCCTCACGGCAGGTAAGAGCCACAAGGGAGGGTTTAGGCTCAACAATTTCATGCCCTGCCTGCTTTGCAAGCTCATAGCCGTCGCCGGTTGAACCTGTTTTCGGATATGACAGTCCGCCCGTCGCAACTATGACCTTATCGGAAAAGAAACGCTCTTTATCCCAAGTTTCAACCCCAACAACGGCATTGTTTTCTATAATGAGATTTTTTACCCTGCCCGTCATTATTTTTACCCGGTTTTGGGTAATAAACCTGTTAAGCGCATCGACTATATCCGAAGCCTTATCGCTTTGGGGGAACACCCTGTTTCCCCTCTCGACCTTTAAGGGAACTGAGAGCGACTCGAATAAATTTCTCGTGTCCTCGGTACCGAAACGGGAAAATGCGCTGTAAAGGAACCTGCCGTTTTTAGGCACATTTGAAATCAGCTTTTCAATATCCGTTTCGGCGTTGGTGACATTGCACCTGCCCTTGCCGGTTATAAGCACCTTTCTGCCTATTTTTTCATTTCTCTCAAAAAGCAGGACATCGCCGCCGCACTTGGCCGCAAAGCCTGCCGCCACACAGCCCGACGCACCTGCGCCCACTACAATAATCTTACTCATCAGAGCCTGTTTCATCCTTTTCGTAGACCTGATATTTGTCCCATATGGACTCAAGCTTGTTGAAATTGCCGTAAACCTCGTCCTTTTTGCTCAATGTCACGCTCACTATGAGCGCATTAATCAGGCTCAGCGGAGCTACAAGAGAGTCTACCACGGAGGCCATATTGCTTTTTGCCACAAGCAGATAGTCCGAAAACGGCGCAATAGGCGACTTAACCGTATCGGTAATTGAAATTACGGTGGCCTTTCTGTCGTGTATAAATCTTAAGGCGTTTACCGTCTGCTTTGAATACCTCGGAAAGCTTATAGCTATGCAGACATCGTTTTCGTCTATTCTGAACATTTGCTCAAACATTTCGGAATTAGACGAGGTGTCAACCAAAACCACGCTGTCAAAGACAAGATTAAAATAAAACGCCAGAAAAGAGGCGAGCGCAGCCGAAGAACGGACGCCTAAGATGTAAATTTTTTCGGCTCTGTTTATTGCATCGACAGATTTATTGAAATTCTCTTTTGAAGTCTCCTCCGCAGTTTGCCTGATAAGCTCCATATCCCCTGCCAAAACGGTTCCAACTATATCGCTGTCGCCGAGAAGCGAACGGGAAACTTCAAGCCTCTGCACCGCAGTCAGCTTGGATTTTATTAACTGCTGTAACTCCTTTTGAAGCTCGGGATAGCCTTTAAAGCCGAGTTCCGAGGCAAAACGCACAACCGTCGATTCGCTTGTGCCCACCTTTTTGCCCAGAGCGGATGCGGTCATAAAGGCGGCCTTGTCATAGTTTTTCATAATATATCCGGCAATTTTCTTTTGCCCCTTTGACATTGAAGCCGCATTTTTTTCAAGCTTATCCAACAAATCGCTTTTCATTTTCACACTTACCTTTTTAAGTCTTTCACTTATTATAAATGATTAAGATTTTTTTTGCAAGAAAAGCTGCAAAATTAATAAAAACAAATTAAACCAATCCCTGCCTAAACCAGCGCTAAATTGTCCGTCATATCCGTGCCGCAGGGTCTGATAACAGGCAAAGTAAGATTATATATATCCGTCGCCCTGCACTCAAGGGCAAAGCACCGTTTGGCTTCCTCGCCCAAATTTAAAATATCCGAGCTTCTCATTACGATGGGAAGCTTTGCGGTTTTTCTCGCATTCCTTAGAATTTCCTTTCCCTTTTCGTTAAAGCCGATAACCCTTATATACGGAGCGCCTGAGGCGGTATCCGACCTTTTTATTCCCAAAAAAGCGCACAAAACTATACGCCTGATACGGGAGTGGGTATATCTCTTGGTCTTTGCGTTTTCAAATACCTGAGCAAGGGTACGGGCGTCCTTGGCGGCATTGAGTATTCTGTTTTCTATGCCCTCGGAGACATCGGGAGTATCCCTGAAGCTTTCGCCGTCTGCCATACGCAGAAACGAAAGCACGGCAATATCAAGCTTTTGGTATTGAGACGGTGCAAGCCCGCTGTTTACCGCCTGTGTTAAAATCTCATAAGAGGAACGGGGCATATATTCTTCGACGCTTTCCGAGTTTTTAAACTTTTCACGGATAAAGGAAGCGCCGGCAAACGAACCGCACGGCTCGTTTTCATCGTGTCCGGCTCCCGTTCTCGGCACGGCTTTCGGCTTAATTTCGGAATTTAAACGCCTGAGAGCGCCGATATATTCCACCGCAAGTATATCGTTGGGTGAGCGTAAAACAGAGGCAAGCTCGTTTGAGCATACGCTCTCAACCGCCTTTTGACGGGCAAAGGCGTAAGTGACGCCCGTTTTTAAAAGCTCGGAAATACCGTTTTGCACCCCGTCTTTTTCAAGAGCCAGAGCTAAATTTGTAAGCTTTGAAATATCTCCGCACTCGCTTCCGAACGCCAGGGTATCGACCGTACCGAGGCTGTCAAGCAAACCTACGCCTGCGCCGGCAAAGGTCTGCGCCCCGGAAAGGCAATATGCCACGGGAAGCTCCAAAACCAAATCCGCACCGCAAAGCAGAGCCTGTTTCGCCCTCAGGCGCTTTTCTGCGACGGCAGGTTCGCACCGCTGGACAAAATTACCGCTCATTACGCAGATAACGCCGTCGCCCTCGTTCTTTACGCTGTCGATGAGATATTTATGGCCGTTGTGAAACGGATTAAATTCACATACAATTCCTATGGCGCTCATATATTCAAATCCTTTCCGATAACGCTCCATTCTTTTAAAAGCCTTTCCATACCGAAGGACGCATTTGCAGGGCTTGTGGAGGGTAAAAGGACAATTTCCCTGCCCGTATTTTCCTTAACGAATTTATTATAAAGTCTTTCCGCCGTTTTACCGTTGGCATACAGCGTTTTTATTTTCGCACGGGACAGTATGGCGGAAAAATCGTTGGGCACGACATTTTTTATCGAGCTGTCGGCGGAATTTGAAATCTCGCAGGATTTTATCACATCCCACACGGCTATACGGTTAGCAAGGAGCATTCGTTTTTTCTCATCTGTGCTTTTCGGCAAATCCGTTTTCAGGATTTTTGAAAGCAACGCCCAAAATCTGTTTTGGGGGTGGCCGTAATAAAAATTACACTCCCTTGACTTTACGGACGGAAAAGTGCCGAGTATTAATATTTCGGAATTTTCGTCAAAAACAGGTTCAAATGTGTGGGTTTGAAATTGCCTGTCCATATTGCCTCCTTAAAGTTTAATCTTTACTCTTGAAAAATTCCAATATTAAGTATATAATATTACAGATAAAAATTCAACAAAAACCATCGGAGGTTTAATTATGAAAATACTCGTTATTAACGCAGGCAGTTCCTCGCTTAAATATCAGCTTATCGATATGGAAAACGAAAACCTGCTTGCAAAGGGAATTTGCGAACAAATCGGCGATGAAAACGCAACCTTTACGCATAAGGTTCCCTCAAGCCCTGAAAAGACAATAAAGAGTCAGCCGCATCTTATGGCGGATCACAGCGAAGCTATACAGTTGGTTCTTGACACGCTGGTAAGCGAGGAGCACGGCGTAATCAAGTCGATGGACGAAATAGGCGCAGTAGGCCACAGGGTTCTCCACGGTGCGGAGAAGTTCTCCTCTTCCGTTCTCGTTACGGAGGATATGAAAGAGGCGGTTAAAGAATGTTTCAAATTCGGCCCTCTGCACAACCCGGCAAACCTCAAGGGTATCGAGGCGTGCGAAAAAATTATGAGCGTGCCGCAGGTTGCCGTTTTCGACACGGGATTTCATCAGACAATGCCCGACTACGCCTATATGTACGCCCTGCCGTATGAATTTTACGAGAAAGACGGCATAAGGAAATACGGCTTCCACGGAACCTCGCACAGATATGTTTCAGGCAGATGTATAGAGCTTCTCGGCGGCAAAGCAGAGGGAACCAGGATAGTCACCTGCCACCTTGGCAACGGCTCGTCAATTTCTGCGGTTAAAGACGGAAAATGCTTTGACACGACTATGGGTCTTACTCCGCTTGAGGGCATTATAATGGGTACTCGCTGCGGCTCTATCGACCCTGCTATTATCCCGGTTATTATGAAATCGCATAACCTTACACCGGACGAAATGGATACTCTTATGAACAAAAAGAGCGGTATGCTCGGTATTGCCGGCACAAGCGACAACAGAACCATTGAGCAGAGGGCAAAGGAAGGAGATGCGAGAGCCAAGCTTGTGGAGTCAATGCTCTGTCATCAGCTTACAAAGTATATCGGCGGTTTTGCCGCCGCAATGGGCGGACTTGACGCTGTGGTATTTACCGGAGGCATAGGCGAAAACAATCCGCAGTACAGGACAAGGATTGCGGAAAAAATCAAATTCCTCGGTACGGATATTGACGAAGAGAAAAACCATATCAGGGGCGAAGAGGTTGAAATCTCCGTTCCCGGCTCTAAGGTCAAGATGTATGTAATACCGACTAACGAAGAGCTTGTCATTGCAAGGGACACGCTTGAGATAGTTAATTCGCTTAATAAATAAGGCGTTAAAATAAAAGAAAAGCTCCCGTTTGAATTTGTTTTTCAAACGGGAGTTTTTATATAGAGGAAAAGCGTTTAAATGTCAAGCAAATCTTTCAGAGTGATTGAGTCAAAAAAGCCGTTTACCATACCGTACAGCTTTTTCCACATGGGGAGCGTTTTACAGCTTTCGGCACGGTTACACGGCGGTGCGCCGCTCACAAGACAGCTTACGGGAGAGAGGTCACCCTCGGATATTCTCAAAATATCGCCTACGGTGTATTCCTCCGGCCTTTTTACAAGCCTGTAGCCGCCTCCCTTGCCGTGTACGCCCTCTACCAGGCCCTCTTTAACAAGCGCCGGCATTATGCGCTCGATATATTTAAGGGAAAGCTCCTGCCGCTGTGCCACCTCTTTCATGGGCACATATCCGTTTTGACCGTTTTCCGCCAAATCGAGCATAACTCTGAGAGCGTAGCGCCCCCTTGTAGAAATCATCATTTTTACTCCTGAAGCCTAAAATCAGCTAAATATCATCAATCCTCAAACAAAGGCGTAGACAGATACCTGTCGCCGGTGTCGGGAAGCAGGACAACTATATTTTTGCCCTCGTTTTCAGGGCGTTTTGCAAGCTCGATAGCCGCATAAGCCGCCGCACCCGAAGAAATTCCGACAAGCACGCCCTCGCTTCTGCCTATAAGCTTACCCGTCTCGAATGCGTCGCCGTCCTCAACGGGAATAATCTCGTCATAAATTTTGGTATTGAGTACCTCCGGCACAAAGCCTGCGCCTATGCCCTGTATTTTATGTGCGCCCGAAGTTCCCTTTGAAAGCACGGGAGACGACGCCGGCTCTACGGCTACGATTTTAACGGTGGGATTTTTCGATTTTAAATACTCGCCTACGCCCGTTACCGTTCCGCCCGTCCCTACGCCGGAAACGAAAATATCAACCTTTCCCTGTGTGTCCTCATAAATCTCCGGACCTGTAGTAAGCCTGTGGATTTCGGGGTTTGCCGGATTGACAAACTGGCCGGGTATAAAGCTGTTTTCAATTTCGTCCGCAAGCTCGTTTGCCTTTTGAATGGCTCCGCTCATTCCCTTTTTGCCGTCGGTCAGCACAAGCTCTGCGCCAAAGGCCTTCATAAGCTGTCTGCGCTCGACGGACATGGTTTCGGGCATAACTATAATTATACGGTAACCCTTTGCGGCGGCTACGCTTGCAAGCCCTATTCCCGTATTTCCGCTTGTAGGCTCGATTATAACGGAATCGGGCTTAAGCACTCCCCTTTTTTCCGCATCGTCTATCATGGCCTTGGCTACACGGTCCTTTACGGAACCGGCAGGGTTAAGATATTCAAGCTTTGCTATTATCTTTGCCCGAAGTCCGAGCTTCTTTTCAATATGGGTGAGTTCAAGCAGGGGCGTTTTTCCTATTATATCCGCCGCACTTTTGTAAATTGCCATTATGATTACCTCAATTTTTCAAACTTATTTAACAGCCTCAAATCCCTTTTCGAGATCGGCTATAATGTCATCTATATGCTCCGTGCCGATGGAAAGCCTTATCGTATTCGGCTTAATTCCCTGGTCTGCAAGCTCCTCTGCGCTAAGCTGGCTGTGAGTTGTTGTAGCCGGGTGAATTACAAGGCTTTTAACATCGGCAACATTTGCAAGCAGAGAAAAGATTTTAAGGCTGTCTATAAACCTGTGGGCCTCCTGCTCGCCGCCCTTAATTTCAAAGGTGAAAATCGAACCGCCGCCATTGGGGAAGTATTTTTCGTAAAGCTCATGGTCGGGGTGATCCGGCAAAGAGGGGTGGTTTACGCTTTCGACTGACGAATGGCCGCTTAAATACTTAACGACCTCGGCGGTATTCTCCGCATGCCGTTCAACACGCAGGGATAAGGTTTCTATACCCTGTAAGAGCAGAAACGCCGCAAACGGGGAAATTACCGCTCCCGTGTCACGAAGCAAAATTGCCCTTATATATGTTACAAACGCCGCAGGTCCGGCGGCATCTACAAACGAAACGCCGTGATAGCTGGGGTTGGGAGCGGCTATCGCAGGATAATTGCCGCTTGCCGCCCAGTCAAATTTGCCCGAATCCACTATAATTCCGCCGAGCGTTGTGCCGTGTCCGCCCAAAAACTTTGTTGCGGAGTGAACAACTATGTCTGCGCCGTGTTCAATGGGTCTTAAAAGATACGGCGTAGCAAAGGTGTTATCGACAACCAAAGGCAGGCCGTATTTGTGGGCAAGCTCGGCAAGCTTATCAATATCGGGAATGTCGCTGTTCGGATTACCGAGCGTCTCTATGTATATTGCCCTTGTATTCGGTCTGATTGCGGCCTCAACCTCAGCAAGGTCGTGAATATTTACGAAGCTTGCCGTAATGCCGAAATTGGGAAGAGTATGCGCCAAAAGGTTATAACTGCCGCCGTAAATCGTTTTCTGCGCTACGATGTGGCCGCCGTTCTGAGCCAAAGCCTCAAGAGTGTAGGTTATGGCCGCCGCACCCGAAGCGAGCGCAAGGGCCGCCGCACCGCCCTCCAAAGCGGCAATGCGTGTTTCCAATACCTCCTGCGTAGAGTTGGTCAAACGGCCGTAAATATTGCCTGCGTCGGCAAGCGAAAAGCGTGCCGCAGCATGTTCGCAGTTGTGAAAAACATAAGAAGTTGTGGCATATATAGGTACTGCCCTTGCGTCTGTAGCCGGATCCGGATTTTCCTGACCGGCGTGAAGCTGAACTGTTTCAAATTTATATTCTGACATAATTAATTTCCTTTCGATAATAAATGATAAATTGTTCAATAAATAAAATTTCTAAAAATAAATTAAATAAAATGAACGCTTCACATTCGTCCGAAACGGAAATTTTGCCTTAAAAGCTTTTCAAATAACTTTTTCAATGCTTGCCTCCAAACTGTAAAAGTAAAGCTCAAAACAAAGCCTTATTTAATCGGGCTTTTTGTTTTTTTGCTTTTACCTACCAAACAGGTTGGTTAAATTGTAGCACTAAAAAATTCCTCTGTCAATAGAAAATTTTAAAAAATTGAAATTAAAAAATAAGGGTTAAAGCTTTATCTGATTTTTAAGGTCAAGATTTCAAACGGCTTCAGGCAAACGGGTATCTGACCGCCTGCTGTTCTTATAACCTTTAAATCGTTTTCCATAAGGTCGCAAACGGTTACGCTTTCAAAGTCAAAGCCTGCGGTAATTACGGTATTTGTCCTCTTGTTAAAGCTTTCGTACATTCTTACGATAATGCCGTCGCCGTTTTCCGCCTTTTTAACCGTTTCGATTACAACATTTTCGTCTGCGCAGGATATGAAAGAGTATTCGTCTTTAAGCCTGCCCTGCTGTTTACCGATTTTAAATGCGGTCATCGGATTATTAAGCTCGTATGCCTGCCTGATAGTTCCGGCCTGTCTGTAATCGCCGCAGTGGGGATAGAGAGAATAGGTGAAATAATGCTCGCATTTATCCGCCGTCGGGTCGGGATAAGTACCGCTTTTGAGCATGGTAAGGCTCATTACCCCGTCGTGTATGCTGTGGCCGTATTTGCAGTCGTTAATCAGGCTCACGCCGTAGCCGTATTCGGAAAGGTCGGCGAATTTATGGGCGCACACCTCAAACTTTGCGCTGTCCCAGCTTGTGTTGTAATGAGTAGGCCGTTCAACGCTTCCAAACTGAATGTCATATGTGGCCTTATCTGCGTTTATATCAACGGGGAAAGCCGTTTTTAAAATAATGTGCGATTCTTTCCAGTCGATATAGGTGTCAAAATCTATTCTCTCAATATCATCGTAAAGCCAGATTTTTTGAACAATAACGCTGTTTAAAAAGTTCTTTTTAATTTCAAGTCCGGCCCTCGAAGCGTCCTTAATTTGCTTTATTGAAACAACATCGTTTACTTCCCACGATTTGTCGGTATAATAGTTGCTTATTTCCCAGTTGTCGTAATCTCTCGGAAAATCCTCGTAGGCCGTAATGACATTTCCCCTTGCGTTCTTTTTAAGAACATCTCTGGCGTTTCTCTTATCGTAAATTTTTGTGAGAGTTCCGTTTTTGTCAAAAACGAGGCGGAAATAGGAATTTTCTATGGTATTTTCCGTAACGCAAACGCTGTTTAAAATCTCCGGCTTTTTAATTACCTTGTAGCCCTTTGCAGGAATATTCCTGACGCTGTAAGTTTTTGAACCTATTTTAACCGTGCCGTTTCCTATAAAGGAATTGGGGTTAAATACTATTATTCCGCCGTCCGAATTTACATTGGAAATTATGCTTTCATAGGCGTTGAGGGCTATTTTTTCGCCCGAAATTCTTATCTGCTCGTACTGCTTTGCGGAAACCTCATAAACCTCCTTAATCGAAGAACCCGGTATGATGTCATGGAACTGATTGAGCAGGATTGTCTCCCAGCCGTCGTGAAGCTCCTTGGAGGGATATTTTTTGCCGTTGAGCTTTTCGTCCATAACGGCGAGTGTTTCAGCCTTTTCAAAAAGGAACTCGCTTTTTCTGTTACTGCGCTTGTTCTTGGCCTGCGAAGTATAAGTACCCCTGTGATACTCAAGGTACAGCTCACCCTGCCATTCGGGAGTTTTTGGATTTTTCTGCGCTCTCCTTTTTACCCTTTCGAGCATAGCGCCGGCAAATTCCATCTTCGCTTTCGGCACGCCGGTAACGCCCCTTTTTAGTATATCGTAATACTCAAGGTCTTTTCTTACCGGACCGCCGCCGCCGTCGCCGTAGCCGAAGGTAATCATAATTTCGTTGTTTATATCCTTCTGCTGATAACGGTCATAGCCTCCCTGAAGCTGCGACGGGTTGAGCTTTGCATTGTATGTGCTGTTTGTAGATACGGGCACTCCCCTGCTTTTGTCCTGAGCCGTCATAAAGTATGCGAATATTTCCGTGCCGTCTATACCCTTCCACCAAAAGGTGTCATAGGGTACTCGGTTCGTTTCGTTCCAGCCGATTTTTGAAGTCACAAACTTGTCAACGCCGCTCTTTCGCAAAATCTGGGGAAGCGCCGCAGAGTAGCCGAAAACATCGGGAAGCCACAAGACCTTGGAATCTACGCCGAATTCCTTTTTAAAGAAGTTCTTGCCGTAGAGAACCTGCCTGACAAGACTTTCGCCGGAGGAAAGGTTGCAATCGGCCTCGACCCACATTGCGCCCTCAACCTCCCATCTGCCTGCAAGGACAAGTTTTTTCACCTGCTCGTAAAGCTCCGGGCTCTCCTCTTTAAGGTATTTGTAAAGCTGTGCCTGGCTTGACATAAACTTGTATTCGGGATATTTTTTCATTAAGGCTATAACGGTGGCAAACGAGCGCTGAACCTTTTCCCTTGTCTGTGCAAGGGTCCACAGCCACGCAACATCAATATGAGTGTGTCCTATGCAAACGGCGTTTATATCCTCGGCCTTGCAGTATTTTGAATAGAACTCCATATCAAGGTAATTGAGAGCGGCTTCTACGGACTTGTCAAACTCGCTTGAATTTTTAACCCTCATATCGAGCATATTGACGGCGTTAATTATATATTTTTCTATTTCAATATACTTTTTTTCTTCGGGTTCAAGGTATTGTGTAACCTCAAACGGCACCTTTAAAGAGTAATACAGCTTTCTTGCCCGTTCGTTATAAACTCTCATTTTTGCCTCAAAATCGAGATAGGCGTCGCCTGCCATACCCGTATAGGCATAGATGTATAACTCATAGCTTTTATTTGCGTTATCGAGAAAAATCTCACGGTGGTTCATATCAAGACCCTGCACAAGCTCGCCGTCAACATAGACTATGAACTGCGGATTAATGGCGTCCCAGCCGTTTTGAGCAGAGCTTGTGGAAATTTCCACTTCAACATTTTTGCCTCTCAGCTGCGGAGGAATAATAAGCTTCTTGTAAAACCAGGCGTGTGAGTCCTGTTTGCCGCCCCAGCGGTCGTTTAGAGAAAACGGGCGGAAGCCCTCGCCCGTATCGGGAAGCTCATTATTCTTTTTATAACCGCATTCTTTATACATAAAGCCGTCGATTACGCTTTCGTAAACCGTCATATAATCACGGTATGTATCAAAGAAAACCTTCATTCTGTCCTCATAAAAATCAGTCATATTTAATCCTCTCTTTATTGGTTAAAAATATCCGAAAGTAAATAAAAGGAACCGCAGACCAAAACAAAATCCGACTCTTTTACTGCCCTATTATATGCGGTTTTAGGGTCAATTTCAATAGCCGATTTTTTTAAATATGTCTTTGAAAGCTCCCTCAATATTTCAGGCTCCTGCGAACGGGGGTTATCGGGCCTGGTAAAAACGGCCGCTTCGCACAGCGGAAGAATATGTTTAAGATATTTTTCACAGCTTTTATCCGCCATCATACCGATAACGGCGGTAATCTTTTCGCAATTAAGGTATTTTTCTATCACCCTTTTCAAAGCGACGGCACATTCCTCGTTGTGTCCGCCGTCGATAAGCACATTGGGTAAAATCAATTCCATTCTGCCGTGCATAACCGTGTTTTTTATTCCGTTGCGGATATTTTCGTATTCAACATTTTTTATAAGCTCGGCCGCCTTTATTACGCCGATTGCGTTTTCAACCTGATGAGCGCCTGCAAGCGGTATGTAATATTCCCTGTTTTCAAACAGTATTTCGGTGCCGGAAATATTTTCGCTTATTATTTTTACATTTTCATAATCGGCAATGCAGAGACGGGCGTTTTTTTCGTCTGCGCTCTTTTTTATCACCTCAAGCGCCTCCAGCTCCTGTAGGGAGCTTGTAACAACTTTTGAATTTTCCTTGATTATACCGCATTTTTCAAACGCAATTTCCTCAACGGTACTGCCGAGTACATTTGTATGGTCAAGGTTAATCGAGGTTATAACGCCAACCTCAGGACAGGGAATAATATTTGTAGAGTCAAACCGTCCGCCCAATCCGACCTCCATAACCGCATAATCGCATTTTTCCCTTTTAAAATACTGGAGCGCCGCAGCGGTAACGGTTTCAAACTCGGTGGGCTCTAAGCCCTTTTGGTTTAAGCGCTCGACGGCGGACCTTACCTCGCTTACCGTCTGTGCCAAAGCGTCCTTTGGAATGTTTTTGCCGTTTATTCTTATTCTTTCGCAAAAATCAAATACATACGGGGAGGTAAAAAGCCCTGTTTTCATACCGGAGTCAATTAAAATTTCGGAGAGCATGGTCGAGGTTGTGCCCTTGCCGTTTGTTCCGGCAACATGGATAAACTTCATTGCGTTTTGGGGATTTCCCAATTCGCCGAGCAGAGCTTTTATCCTGTCCAGCCCGGGCTTTATACCGAATTTCAAAAGCGAATGGATATATGCCACCGCCTGTTTATAATCCGTAAAAATCACTCCACATTTTTTAAAGTCAAAAATCTTTCCCTGTTTCGTTAGGCTATTGTACCATATCGGATTGCATATTTAAAGTGTTTTTAAGATGTTTTTATTTACTTTTTTCCGATTTTTTGTTAGACTGAAGTTATAAATTAAACGGAGGCGTAATTATGGGCAAAAGCACACTTAGCAAAAAGCAGAAGCTCGGTTACTGTTCGGGAATAATAACCGAATCCCTGCTTTACAATATGTTTTATACATATTACCTTGTTTTTCTTACAGATGTAATTAAAATGGATCCGCTTTTGGCAGGCACGGTCAGCTTTATCTCTATCATATGGGACGCTGTTACCGACCCCATAATCGGTTCGTTTGCGGACAGAAACGGCGCCGACAAGAGAAGATTTATGTCTAAGGCGGCATTTCCGCTCGGCATTTTGTTTGTTGCGGCGTTTATCAACATAGGCGTTAAATCATCTGTGTTGCAGTTTATTTACTATACCGCCGTCGCAATGCTTTTCTGGCTTGCATATACAATCTACACCATACCGTATTATGCCGTGGTTGCGGAAATTACGGAGGACTATGACGAACGCACCCAAATAAGAAGCACAAGCTCGCTTATAAACACGGTTGCTATTTTCCTCGGAAACGCTCTTCCTGCGGTTTTGCCTGCGCTGTTTGCCGGACTTGTAATTTCGGGGAACAAAATGGGCGACTCTGCCGGCTGGACAATTACGGCGGTTATAATGGCTGTGCTTTCAATAATTTTTGCGCTCATCACCGTAAAATCGCTCAAAAATATAAGGCTTCAAAAGGCGGAGGCAAAACCCGATTTAAACGATAAAAAGAGCATAAAGGAAATATTCTCCGAGTTTTTTGAAGTACTTAAAATCAAACCGTTTAAATGGTTTGCTGTGTTTATAGTATTCTTCCTTATGGCGTCAAGTATGATACAGTCGTCGTTTGAATATATGATAAAAGACCTTGTCGGGGCAGACCCCGAAACATGGATGACTGTTGTAATTGTTGAGCTTGTCGTTGTAATGGCTCTGTTTATTCCGATTGTTACCAAGGTTTCCGAAAAGAAAGACAGGCGTTTTTCAAGCATAGTATTTATGAGCGTTATGAGCGTAGGACTTATTGTTTTGAGGATTATAG
This sequence comes from uncultured Clostridia bacterium, assembly GCA_947630285.1. Taxonomy (GTDB): domain Bacteria; phylum Bacillota; class Clostridia; order Oscillospirales; family Acutalibacteraceae; genus Fimenecus. The sequence continues at coordinate 63,964 of CANRHD010000001.1, forward strand.
GCGTGCGCAGTATTCCTGCCGCTTTGGCAGTTACATTCTTTATGGGAATGGGTATGGCTAATTTCTGGACGGTATTTTACTCCATGGCTTACGACCTTGTAGAGGTTGATGAATTTGCTTACAATTCACGCCGTGAAAGCGTTATAACCGCCCTGCCGCAGTTTTTCCAAAAATTCGGAGCGGCCGTCGGCGTTTGGACCGTAAGCCTTATACTCAAAATAACCGGCTATGACGGCAATCTTGAAATACAGAACGCCAAGACGGTAAACGGCATAGAAAACAATGTAACCGTGTTCCCTGCCGTATTCCTTATACTTTCGGTAATAGGCGCAGTTTTGTACCCGATAACAAAGGAAAAGTTCAACAGACTTTTGCAGGAGCTTGAAAAGAAGAGAAACGGCGAAAAGTACTCTGCGGAGGGCTTGGAAAAAATCGTGTAATATATTACAATGCTCAATATATAAAAAAGACCTTTGGTGAAAATCAAAGGTCTTTTTTATTCTTATCTCTGTTTTAAAAGTCTATTATTCCATCAGGAAATCGTCAATTTCATCGGCACAGCTTCTGCCCTCCGCAATCGCCCAAACGACAAGCGACTGTCCTCTCCTTGCGTCGCCGCAGGCAAAGACCTTGGGGTTTTCGGTTTGGCACATTCCGTCCTTGGTGGCTATACAGCCCCTTTGATTTACAGCTATGTCAAATTCCCTGACAACATAGTCTTCACAGCCGACAAACCCTGCCGCTATGAGCAAAAGGTCGCACGGCAATGTTTCCTCGCTGTCCTTAATTTCCTCCATAACGGTTCTGCCGCTCTTTTTGTCGGTCTTTGCGTTGAGCATTACTGTTTTTACGGCGGTGATTTTGTTGTTTTTATCCTTGATTATCTCTTTAACCGTCGTGGTATATTTCCTCGGGTCTGCGCCGAATACGGCAATGGCCTCCTGCTGACCGTAATCGGTTTTTAAAACCCTTGGCCATTGCGGCCATGGATTGTTTTCCGCCCTGCGTTCGGGGGGCTTCGGCATCATTTCAAGCTGTATTACCGAGGCACAGCCCTGTCTTATTGCGGTGGCAACGCAGTCGTTGCCCGTGTCTCCACCGCCGACGACGACAACATTTTTGCCCTTTGCGGTAACGCCCGGTCTGTCATTTTCACCTACCACCCATTTGGTTGAGTCGGTCAGATAATCAACGGCAAACATAACTCCGGCGGCGTCCCTGCCCTTTATTTGCAAATCCCTGGGCTTTTTGGAGCCGCAACACACGGCTACTGCGTCAAAATCGTTTATTATATCACGGGCCTGAATATCCGCTCCGACATTGACATTGGTTTTAAAGACGATGCCCTCGTCCTTCATAAGCTTTATACGCCTTGCGACAATTTCCTTGTCGAGCTTCATATTGGGAATACCGTACATCAAAAGTCCGCCCGGTCTGTTTTCACGCTCAAAGACAGTAACGCTGTGTCCCCTCTGATTTAGCTTATCCGCAACGGCAAGCCCGGCAGGACCCGAACCTATAACGGCTATGCGCTTGCCGCTTCTTACATCGGGTATTCTCGGCACTACCCAGCCGTTTTTAAAGCCCTCTTCTATTATAGAAAGCTCGTTATCGTGAACGGTTACGGCGTCGCCGTTCATTGAACAGGTACAGGCCGCTTCACACAGCGCAGGGCAAACCCTGCCTGTAAATTCGGGGAAATTATTTGTCTTTAAAAGGCGGAAAAGAGCCTCTTTCCAATGCCCGTTATATATTTCATCGTTCCATTCGGGTATGAGATTATGAAGAGGGCAACCGCTTACCATACCGCCGAAATTTGCGCCCGATTGGCAGAACGGTACTCCGCAGTTCATACAGCGAGCCGCCTGTTGTATTCTTGCCGGTTTATCAAGCGGAGGATGAAATTCCGAATAATTTTTAATTCTTTCTTTTTCGCTCACGCAGGAGTTTGAAAGCCTGTCAAACTCCATAAATCCTGTTGATTTTCCCATTATTCACACCTCCGTTCAAGCCTTTTTTATTTGATAAAAGGCCTGTAATACAGCGTCCTTGTGCGGTACGCCCTTTTCCTCAAACCTGCTTATGGCTACAAGCATCTTTTGATAATCCTTTGGAATTATACGCTTAAACAGCGGCAGATATTTTTCAAAATTGCTCATAATTTCCTTGCCGAGTGCAGAACCCGTTGCCTCAATATGCGCCTGTATAAGCGTTTTAAGCTCGGCAATATCGTGCGGCTCGGTTACTCCGGTAACATTTATCATCTCTTTATTGAGCTTTAAATACAGGTCGTGTTCATTGTCAAGCACATAGGCTATACCGCCGCTCATACCTGCGGCAAAGTTTTTGCCCGTTTTACCGAGTATGGCGACCGTTCCGCCCGTCATATACTCACAGCCGTGGTCTCCGCAGCCCTCGCAAACAGCAACTGCGCCAGAATTACGCACGCAAAATCTCTCGCCGGCTATGCCGTTTATGTACGCTTCGCCGCTTGTGGCGCCGTAGAGCGCAACATTGCCTATTATGATGTTATCCTTTGCCTCAAAGCCCGATTTTTCATCGGGTCTTACGGTTAGCTTGCCGCCCGACAGACCTTTTCCGAAATAGTCGTTGGCGTCGCCGCAGAGTTTGATTGTAAGTCCTTTGGGTATAAACGCCCCGAAGGACTGTCCGCCGCCGCCCGTACAATTAACCGTATAGCTGTCGTTTTCCAGGCTGTCGCCGAATTTTTTGGTTATTACCGAGCCGAGTATAGTTCCGAAAGTACGGTTTGTACTTGAAACCTCGACCGATGCTTCATGCGGCTTTTTGCGCTTAAAATAAGGCTCAAATTCAGGTAAAAGCACCTTTTCATCAAGGGTTTTGTAAAGCTCAAAATCAAATTTGTCCTCTTCACGGTAATGCTCGGCAGGAAGCGTGCCCAATACGGGCGACATATCAATGGTATCCGCCCTGTGGGTAATTCCGTGCGGCCTTACCATAAGCATTTCGGTATGGCCTACAAGCTCATCGACTGTACGCACGCCGAGTTTTGCCATTATTTCACGGAGCTGTTGGGCGATAAACATCATAAAATTCATTACATATTCGGGCTTTCCGCAAAACCGACAGCGAAGCTCGGGGTTCTGCGTTGCAATGCCGGCAGGACAGGTATCAAGATTGCAAACACGCATCATGACACAGCCCATGGCAACCAGCGGAGCCGTGGCAAAGCCGAATTCCTCCGCTCCCAAAAGGCAGGCTATCGCAACATCACGGCCGCTCATAAGCTTGCCGTCCGTTTCAAGGCGAACCCTTGTGCGAAGCCCGTTTTTAATAAGCGTTTGGTGCGCCTCAGCAAGCCCCAATTCCCAGGGAAGCCCTGCGTTGTGTATTGAGCTCTTGGGCGCCGCACCCGTGCCGCCGTCATAGCCTGAAATAAGAACTACGCCGGCACCGGCCTTGGCAACGCCTGCCGCAATTGTTCCTACGCCTGCCTCGGAGACAAGCTTTACCGATATTCTTGCGTCCCTGTTGGCGTTTTTAAGGTCGTAAATAAGCTGTGCCAAGTCCTCGATGGAATATATATCGTGGTGCGGAGGCGGTGAAATAAGCGATACGCCGGGCGTTGAATAGCGGTTTTCGGCTATCCAGGGATAGACCTTTTCGCCGGGAAGGTGTCCGCCCTCTCCGGGCTTTGCACCCTGCGCCATTTTAATCTGTATTTCATCGGCGCTGCAAAGATAGGCGCTTGTTACGCCGAAGCGCCCGGAGGCCACCTGCTTTATGGCGCTGTTTCGCTCTGTATTGAAGCGTTCCGGCTTTTCTCCGCCCTCGCCTGAGTTCGACTTGCCGCCGAGCCTGTTCATGGCTATCGCCATACAGGTGTGCGCCTCCTCGGAAATAGAGCCGTATGACATTGCGCCTGTTTTAAATCTTTTTACTATCTCGCTTGCAGGCTCAACCTCGTTTATGTCAATTCCGCCGTTTTTATCCCAGACAAAATCGAGCAAGCCCCTCAATGTATGCGGTTTGCGTTCGTTGTCAACACGGTCGGTGTATTCTTTAAAGCGTTCATAAGAGCCTGTTTGCGTCGCCTCACGCAGGGCAATTATGGTTTCAGGGTCGTACATATGGTCCTCTGCGTTTTTGCCCGAACGCAGTTTATGCATACCTACGCTCTCAAGCGTTTTGTCAACGCCGAGTCCGAGAGGGTCAAACGCCTTGTTGTGGCGCCACTCCACGCCCTCGCCTATTTCGGGCAGGCCTATGCCCTCAACGGGGCTCACCGTATTTGTAAAATAGCGGTCTATTACATCTTTGCATATGCCGACAGCTTCAAAAATCTGAGCGGACTGGTATGACTGAAGCGTTGAAACGCCCATCTTCGAGGCGATTTTCACTATGCCGTGCAAAATTGCGCTGTTATAATCCTCTATTGCCGTATGGTAGTCCTTATCAAGCCTGCCGCTTGCAATCAGGGAGGATATCGACTCCTGAGCAAGGTACGGGTTGATAGCCCTTGCGCCGTAACCGAGAAGCGTTGCAAAATGATGGACATCTCTCGGCTCTGCGCTCTCCAAAATTATTGAAATTGCCGTGCGCTTTTTGGTGCGTATGAGATATTGCTCCATGGCGGATACCGCCAAAAGAGACGGAATTGCAATATGGTTCTCGTCTACTCCCCTATCCGACAAGATAATTATATTCGCCCCGTTTTTGTACGCCCTGTCGCAATCGACAAAAAGTCGGTCAAGAGCCTTTTCGAGCGAAGTGTTTTTATAGTAAAGCAGAGATACTGTTTTAACCTTAAAGCCCGGTTTATCCATATACTTGATTTTCATAAGGTCAACCGAGGTGAGTATGGGGTTATGTATTTGCAAAACGGCGCAGTTTTCGGGTTCTTGGGAGAGAAGGTTTCCGTCAGAGCCGACATATACGGTGGTATCGGTGACGATTTCCTCCCTGAGAGCGTCAATAGGCGGATTTGTAACCTGAGCAAACAGCTGTTTGAAATAGTTAAACAGGGGCTGATGCTTTTCCGACAAAACCGCAAGGGGAATATCGCACCCCATAGACGCCGTGGCTTCAATTCCGTTTTTGGCCATGGGAAGTATGGCTTCGTTTAAATCCTCGTAAGTATATCCGAACACCTTATAAAGGCGGTTGCGCTCTTCCTCGGTATATTCGGGCACTTTTTTGTTCGGAATGGGAAGCTCCGAAAGCGTTACAAGGTTGCTGTCAAGCCATTCGCCGTAAGGCTTTTGCGAGGCGTAATACTGTTTACACTCTTCATCGGAAACGACCTCGCCCCTGACCGTATCGACCAAAAGCATTTTTCCCGGGCGCAGGCGTGATTTTTCGACTATATCCTCCGGCGGTATGTCAAGCACGCCGACCTCCGAGGAGAGAATAAGTCTGCGCTGTTTTGTTATATAGTAGCGTGCCGGTCTGAGTCCGTTCCTGTCAAGCACCGCTCCGACGCAGTCGCCGTCCGAAAACAGTATTGCGGCAGGACCGTCCCACGGCTCCATCATAGTGGCGTAATAGCGGTAAAGGTCCCTCTTTTCCCTGCTCATATTAGGGTCGTTTTTCCAAGGCTCGGGTATGGTTATCATAACCGCAAGCGGCAGGGGCATTCCGTTCATTGTTAAAAACTCAAGGGCGTTGTCAAGCATGGCGGAATCCGAACCCGAGGCGTTTATTACAGGCAGGATTTTATCCATATCGTCCTCCATACATACGGACTGCATGGTTTCCTCCCTTGCCAACATTCTGTCGGCGTTTCCCCTTATTGTGTTGATCTCGCCGTTGTGCAAAATCAAACGGTTCGGGTGCGCTCTTTCCCAGCTCGGCATTGTATTGGTTGAGAACCTCGAGTGTACCATGGCTATTGCGCTCTCGTAGGCTTCGTCCTGCAAATCAAGATAAAAGCGGCGGAGCTGGCCTACAAGGAACATACCCTTATAGACTATTGTTCTCGAAGAAAACGAACACACATAGGTATTGTCGTTACTCTGTTCAAACACACGGCGTATTACATACAGCTTACGGTCAAAATCAAGCCCCTTTTTCAAGCCTGCCGGTCTTCTGACAAAGCACTGAGCGATATAGGGCATTGAGCTTTTTGCCTTTTCGCCCAAAATGGAGCTGTCAATGGGAACATCACGCCAGGATATGAACTCTACGCCCTCTTTTGCGCATATTACCTCAAACATCTTCATTGCCTGGCGGCGGTGGAGGGAATTTTGGGGGAAGAAAAACATTCCCACGCCGTAGTCACGGGCGTCTCCCAAATTTAAAGCAAGACGGGAGAAAAAGTTATGCGAAATCTGAAGCAATATGCCTACGCCGTCTCCGGTTTCTCCGGCGGCGTCCTTACCTGCCCTGTGCTCCAATTTTTCAACTATCGACAATGCGTCGTCAACTATGCCGTGAGAAGCCTTGCCGTCTATGCTGACTACCGCTCCTATTCCGCATGCGTCATGCTCAAAAGCCTCGTTGTATAAAGTTTTTTTCTGCTGCTTTGCCATATTAAAAAAATCCTTTCTTTTCCTTATGGTGAGGGAAAGCCTGAAATATTGGTTTAGCTGTAATATTACATAATCCCTATCGGAATTTCCGAAAAAATCGGAAGCTTCCAATAGGGTTATGCAATTTATAAAATTAAGAGGAAAACAAAATTAATATCTGCGATAAGATTAGGCGGTTATGCTATTCTACATCCTGAAGCGCATCATAGCCCTCTTCGCCTGTACGGATTTTTACAACATTTTCAACATCGTAAACAAATATCTTACCGTCTCCGATATGTCCGGTGTAAAGCACCTGCTTTGCAACCGCAATAACCTTTGATACGGGAACTGCGCTTACCACTATGTCAACCTGTACTTTCGGAAGAAGTGACGCTTCAATCTCAACTCCCCTGTAATATTCGGGCTTGCCCTTTTGTATGCCGCAGCCGAGTACATGGGAAACCGTCATACCCGTTATTCCGATATTTACCATGGAGTTTTTCAGCGCCTCAAGTCGGGATTCCTTACAAATTATTTCAATCTTTGTAAACTTGTGTCCCGTAGCATTTTCCGCCGCTACCTTGGGCATTTCCTTAACCTCAACCGCCTCTGCAACGGGAATGTCGCCCGTTACGACTACAGGCTCGTCGCCCTCGTCTATGTACTCGGGAAGCATTGCAAAGCCTGCATATGCGGAGGGTAAGCCGTGCTCGGTTGAGTCAAGTCCGGTAATTTCCTCTTCCCTTGAAACCCTGAGTCCGAAAATCTTTTTGATTATAAGGAAAGCTATGGTGATGGTTACGGCAGTCCAGGCGGCAACGCTCGCAAAGCCCAAAAGCTGTACGCCCAAAAGCTTAAATCCGCCGCCGTAGAAAAGTCCTTCGCCCATTATCTGGTTGGCTCCGAAATTTACTCCGTCGCCGTATCCCCTTGCAAATGCAGGAGCGGTATCCGTGGCAAAAAGGCCTACCGCCAAGGTTCCCCAAATACCGTTAAGGCAATGGACGGCAACGGCGCCTACCGGGTCGTCTATATGGAGCTTATGGTCAAGCAGCCATACGCCGAATACAACAAGCAGGCCGGAAACCGCACCTATCATAGTTGCGCCGAAAGCGTCTACCACATCACAGCCTGCCGTTACGCCGACAAGGCCTGCAAGCGAAGCGTTAAGGCACATGGAAACATCGGGTTTTCCGTATTTTATCCAAGTGAAAATCATACATACAACGGTTGCAACCGACGGGGCAACGGTCGTTGTGAGGAAAATTGAACCGAGCTCCTCCAAGCTTGTTGCGGCCGCACCGTTAAAGCCGTACCAGCCGAGCCAAAGTATGAATACGCCCAAAGCTCCGAATGTGATATTGTGTCCGGGGAAAGCGTTTACCTTTGTGACCTTTCCCTGCTTATCGTATTTGAATTTACCTATACGGGGACCTAAGAGCTTAGCGCCTATCAAAGCGGAAATACCGCCTACCATATGAATGGCGCATGAGCCTGCAAAATCGTGGAAGCCTAACTGCGAAAGCCAGCCGCCGCCCCAAATCCAGTGAGCCTCTATGGGATAGATAAGTGCGGAAATAACGCCGGAATACACGCAGTAAGAAATAAATTTTGTACGCTCTGCCATTGCTCCCGAAACTATCGTTGCGGTGGTGGCGCAGAATACAAGGTTAAATACGAAGTTTGAAAAATCAAAATTCTCATACGCCGTAAAGATGTCAAATCCGGGTTTACCTATAAATCCGAAAAGGTCCTCGCCCAGCAAAAGCCCAAAGCCTATCAAAATGAAAACTACCGTACCTATGCAAAAGTCCATAAGGTTTTTCATTATGATGTTGCCTGTGTTTTTTGCCCTGGTGAAGCCGGCCTCAACCATTGCAAAGCCGGCCTGCATCCAGAATACCAGCGCAGCGCCTATAAGGAACCAGACGCTGAACACCTCGGAGCCCACCAATTCAGATACAACATTTGAAATTTCTTGTGTCATTATGTATCGTCCTTTCAATATTTATTATGTCGAAAAAACAACCTCGGGCTAAATACAGTTCCGAATTTTGCGGTGTCCGGAGCGCTTAAAAGGAACGCATCTGAGCTTAAAAGAAAATATCCTTACTCGGTTAAAGCTTGGATTTTTGCTTTTTCGGCCGAATGTCAAATTAAATTTTCCGATGAAAATAAAAAAAGCGACAAGAACACATTGTAAATTCCCAACGGCGCCCTTGTCGAAATTTTCAATTATATAAAAGAAACAGCCACAGATGAACAAATCATCTGCGGCCCCTTTGTCGCTTCTTATGTGATGTATTTTAGCACGATAATAATTATTTGTCAATTCTTATAAAAAAGAAAATTAATCTTTGTGCAATTTTAATATGAGGTGCAGCTGTCTTTGAAAAATTCTATAAAAATTACACAAGTAATTTATGCAATATTTCAGTCGGGAACCGCCAAATCAAGCGCAGACTCGACAATTTCTGCGGTAAAATGATCCGTATATATGATTTCACCGTCAAGCGAATATGCAAAATTGCTCTGATGAGCGGTTACCTCAATTTTTTTTGCCTGCCTGTAAACGAGAAAATCAAACTTATCCATATTGTCAAGATGAGTGCCTTTCATATACATGGGAATAAGCACGGGAACCTTTATTGCCGGCAGGGGCTTTGCAATGCAGACCTCGATTAAAGCGTCGTTTGTTTTCGCCCTGGGAGCGCATTTAAAAGAACCGCCTACATACTGGCCGTTGGCAAGCGTACAAAAGGTTATAACGCCGTCGGGCGTTAGATTTTCGCCGTCGGCAACTATAGTGCATTTTGTTTTCATTGCGGTAAACAGGGCCTTTATTACACCCTTGGCATACGAGCTTTTTTTGCCGTGGCCGTTCTTTGCCCTGTCGATATTTACCGTTTCCGCAACCTTGGTATCGAAACCGAAGTTTGTAACATTGTCGCAGTACCTGTCGCCCACCTTAATTAAGTCGAGCTTTTGCGTAGGGGCGCTGATGAGCGCAGGAATATTTAAGAATTTTTCAACCGATCCGAAGCTTTTTACAAGGTCGTTACCGCTTCCGCAAGGGTAGCAGGTTACGCTTACCTTATCATAGCCCACAGCTCCGTTAAAGACCTCATTAATGGTTCCGTCCCCTCCGCAGGCGATAAAACGCATTTCCTCGCCCGTATGCTCACTGCAAACCTTTTTAACAAAAGCTGTGGCGTCCTTTACGCACTTTGTTATATAAATCTCGCAGTCGGATTTAACAGGCAGTTTTTCAATTTCGGCAGAAATCTGTTTTTGCATTTTTCCGCCCCCGGCTAAGGGATTGACAATAAAATAATACTTCATATCTTTCACTCCACGGTTTTTGTTTAATAAACCTCTTTAATTTTATAATTAAAACCCGATATTGTCAATTAATAAAATTTGTATGCTGTAAAGAGGGTAAAAAATATAAATTTATATAAATAATTAAAAACACTTGATTTTATTTTAAAATTATATTATAATAACCGAGCAAAAAAGAAAAAATCTTTCGGGGCGTGGCGAAGTTTGGTATCGCGCTTGGTTCGGGACCAAGAGGCCGCTGGTTCAAGTCCAGTCGCTCCGACCACTCATAAGCCTTGATATTTCAACGATTTTGAAATATTGAGGTTTTTATTTTTTTATAAAAACAAGCGTTTTTCTAACACTTTTCTAACACAATTAGAAAGCAAAGGAATTTGACATTGAATTTGCAATTTTATTCTTTCTCTCAATATCCAAATGAGCGTAGATATTAGCTGTTGTCTGAATGTCAGCGTGTCCGAGCCACTCTTGTATATCTTTTAATTGAAAACCGTTAGCAACGAGTAAGCTCGCACAACTATGTCGCAAATCGTGAAAGCGTATTTTTCGCAATCCGTAATGATTGAGAATTCTGCCAAATTTACGGCTGACATAATCCGGTGTGTACGGTTTGCCGTTATCCCACTTGAATATATAATCGTTTTTAATATATTCATTACCGCAAAGCTTTTGATTTATAATTTCTTTTTCCTTTAACTGCTTTAATATGGACTTCACTTCATCCGTAATTGGATATGAACGATAGCTTGACTCTGTTTTTGTTTTATCCTTTTCAACAACATCAGAGAAACGGACAACAGTATGCTTGATTGTTATCAAACCTCGCTCGAAATCAACGCTATCCCATTTCAGACCGAGCACTTCACTCCGTCTTAATCCAAATAAAACAGTAAAAAAAATCAAAGGATATAATTGCTCATTCTTAATCAATTCAAACATATTTTGCAATTCGGAATAAGTATAAAAATTTGCGTTATGCTTTTGAATTTTCGGCAGCGAAATATACTGATACGGTGTAGATGTAAGCAAATCACTTTTAACAGCTTCTTTCAATGTCTGCTGAATGATAATCATATGTGTATGCAGGGATTTAGCAGACAGACCACCTTGACCACGAATTCGACCTCTAACGGATTTTATGTTTACATATTCTTGAATATCTTTTCTTGACAATTCGCATAGTTTTATACCTTTATCAATAAAATAAGGGTATATGTGAGCGTTGACAATATTTCGATAACCTTGATATGTTATTTTATCAAGTCGAATTTTTGATACTTCAAGCCAATTTAAAACATAATCGGCAAACAGAACATCAGATTTTATGAGATTGTCAGCTAATTCCAATTCGGCAATTTTATCATACAAAAATTTTTCAGCTTTCTTTTTATTGCCTTTAATTTCAAATCCCGTACAAATCCATTTTTGCTTACGCTTTCCGTTTTTATCAGTTTGATTTATAACGGCATAATATTTGCCGTTTTTAACTTGTAGGCTTCCCGTCATAAATAACTCCTTTCCTTTGGAAAGACTACTGTTATACACAAAATTATAACAGAGAATTTGCGAATTATCTACATTGATTTATATAATCAATAAGACAGATTTTCGGTATCAAATACTTTTTACCGATTTTTAACGATTTAACAACCCCACTTTTAAGTAAACCATAAAGCGTGTTTTTTCCAATATGCAAAGCGTTACACGCTTCTTGAACGCTTAAAACATCACGAAAGCTGTCAAACATACAAAGCACCTCACAATATATAATCCTGCGGATTATGTGAAATCTTTGTTATTTTAGGCTCAACACCGATATAAAAGTCATCATCCGAAACAAATTCGGTAACCCGATTTATACGGCGAATAAAAGCATTCCATTGTAGAGGTTTTTCCTCTTGAATGTTTTTATATTGCATTTCCAAAGGTATATTACTGATTATAACAACCTTTGTATAACAAGCAGTTTTATCGTTATATCTTGACGGCAAGTAACAAGGATAACAGTCAGTATATTGCAGTAAATCATTTAAAGGAATACCGCCGTAAAATTCGTCAAGGCACAAAACATCTTGACCTTTATAATTACTGAATGGTCTTTCTTTTGGATAATTAGTAATTTTACAGACATTTTCATATCCGTATTTATCCATTACAGACCGAGTTTTTCCCGTTCCTGTTTTTCCGTAGATGTATTCGACATCAACATTACGCCGCGCATTTTTATATTTTTCATTCAAAAATTCATTTCTGCAACTATCTAAATGAGTTATCTTTGATAAATAACTCGGATGAGCTTCAATGATTTCTGCATTAGAACAACCATTGACAAGCATATTCAAAACATCAGCCGATACAGTTTCATTTTTTGTTTGAGTTTCAATAGGCATTTCACCGTGTTCCTCAAATGTATCAGGTAATGAAGTTATGCTTTTGTCAGCGTGCCGACCTTCTTTTCGAATATAATTCCGATTATCTTGTGATGTACCTTTACAGGCTTCAATGTGAGCATATGGGAACAATTTTTTAACTCGGGTAAATCCAACTGCGTTTTCACAAACGAAATATAAATGAAAATGCGGAGTATTCTCTTTTGCTCCGAATTCAAATTCAAAGCAATAATACTGCCATTTTAACTCTTTCATTGTTTCGTTTATCATATCAGCAGTTAATCCGTAATTATCGGGATTATTCTGTGTAATCTGATATTTACGAGAACGACTAACAGGCATCTGTTCCTCCTTTCTGCATAGAATATGCAACAACAATTAAAATTTTCATAATATATACCTCCTTTCAATAATTTTTTTCATATATGGAATATACTATGAAATAACACAAATAACACAATTACACAAAAGGGTAATACTAACCTTTTGTGTTACACCGTTGCGGTGCTACCGCACACCGCAACGGTGTTTAACAACCGCAAAGCAAAACAGATTTGTAAACTGTAATTTACAACATTGTGATTATAGACATATACTATCACTTAAAAACTTTTTTGTCAATAGGTATTTACAAAATTGTTTTGATATGCTATATTTATTAAAAAGCGAAAGGGGAAAATTATGCCTTATACTCAACTATTAAATCAACTCATTGACGAAAGCAAACTGTCCGCAAAGCAAATTGCAGAAAAATGCAAGGAATTCGGTGTTAATATAACTCCGTCATACATAAGCACTTTAAGAAACGATAAAAATAACCGCACACCGTCAGATGATGTTTCTGTTGCTATCGCTAAAGCCTGTAATGCAGAAAAGGGATATGAAAACATTTTAGTTGTTGAAGCGTATCTCGATATTGCACCAAAAGAGATAATAAAACTAATTGAAATGTTGAAAGATGTTTTTACAAATTCTATAATTGGAGCATTTGAAAATAGGATTACAACACAACAAATGAAAGAAATTCGAAAACAGTTTGACAATATGCCAATGGCAAAGTTTTTAATTGCATATACATCAGAGAAAGCTATAAGCAGTATAAAAAAGCAGCCAGGAACGCTTAACATTGTAAGTAAAGATTTTTACAAAGATACTAATATAACCGTTACACAAGAGATAAAACCCGTAGGCTTTTCTATATCGGACAATGGTATGTACCCTATTATTTCAAAAGGTGATATGGTTAATGTTGAAATACGGGAATACAAAACGGGCGATATTGTTCTGATAAAGAAAAAGGATAAAAAAGCTAATTTGCTTGCTCGAAAAATTGTTGTCGGTAACAAAAAGCAAATTACACTAATACCGATAAACAATGATTTTCCAACTGAAACAGTAAGCGTTGACGATATAATCGTTTTGGGAGTTATAACTCAATTCATACGGCAAATATAATCACTGCGTGCATTTTCACTTTACCGTAACCGTTAGTTTAACCGAACAAGGCATTTGCTAAATAAGGGCGAGTTCGTTCGTGCCGATAGTCAGCAAGTGCCTTTTTACTTTTTAAACAATGAGCAAGTCAGATAAACAAGGCGGAAAAGGTAAGCCCTCTTATGAGGGCGTTTTATTTTATCTGCTGAATAAAGGGGGCAAATCTCTGCCACGCTTGAACTCTTCAGCACCCTTTACCCGTTTTAGTTACTGCCACGCATAAAGAAAAACCGCAGATTTTTTCTGCGGTCATCTTGTATAACAGTAGTCTTTTTTCTAACACTTTTCTAACACTTTTCCAAAAAAATTGATTTTTTATAGCTTTTGATTTTACTTGATATTTTGCTTTTCATTGTCAAAAAACCTTGATATATCAAGGAAAACGCAACTTTTTATAAAGTGTGATAAATCACTATAAAACTTATTGTGAAAAATTCGGGACCAAGAGGCCGCTGGTTCAAGTCCAGTCGCTCCGACCATCGCCGCCGCAGGCTGTATATCGCTTGCGGCGGTTTTTTATACCTTCGGTAAAAAATCGGCAAGGCAATAAGCGCCTCGCCGATTTTACTTTTTCACTCTTAATTTTCACTTTTCTCTAAAAGCACGGTTAATTTTCGCTCTTCTCTAAAAGCACGGTAAAACGGTCTTAACGGCTTCCGACAATCATCTGTAAAATCATTTTTGCGTCAATTAAAGAAATGCGCTTATCCTGATTTACATCTGCCGCCTTTGCATTGACGCCGCTAAGGGTTCTCAGGTAGGAGAGATGCTGTAATACCCATTTCGCATCGACAACGGAAATTTTTCCGTCGCAGTTTACATCGCCTATTATAAAGCTTCTCTCGAGAGCGTCAATGGCGTCGAGCAACGCTTTTGCCTGCTTATCGACAAAATCCTGCTTTGTAATGTCGAGCCCGTATTCCAAGGATTTTAAAACGGCGTTGAGGTTATCTACGCTCTCCTTGGTGTAAACCGACAAATCGTCGGGCACTTTTTTCAGCGCAGAGTCAAGCCTTGTATAATCGGCGGTTTTGTACTCAAGAGCGTCAATGGCGTCAAGTATCGCCTTAGTCTGCTTATCGACTTCGCTCTGCTCGGTTATATTCTTGCCGTTTACATCGACTGCGAGCGCCAGATTAAGATCGGACAGGTCTTTATAAAGCGAGCGGTCTATTGAGTTGGCCTTGGTGACCGCCAAAAGGTAATCGGTATAGTCGGCGTCCTTATATACAAGTCCGTCAATGGCGTCAAGTATCGCCTGCGCCTGATCGTCAACCGTTTTCTGCTTTGTAATGTCAAGTCCTTTGACATCGGCCGAAAGGGCTTCGTTGAGCTCCTCGGGATTTTTGTAAAGGGTCAGGTCAAGCTCGTTTGCCTTTGCCACGGCCTCAATATAAGCCTTATAGTCGGCCGATTTGTATTTAAGCATTTCTATTGCGCTCAAAATGGCGTTTGCCTGTGCGTCAACAACGCTCTGCTCAATTATTTTTTTGCCGCTCACATCGACCGAAAGCGCCGCCTCAAGAGCTGTCAGGTCTTCATACAGACCCGATTGAACAGCCTCCTGCGCCTTTTTAACCGCAAGATTATAATTTGTATAGTCTGCCGGCTTGTATTCAAGAGATTTTATAGCCTCCCCTACCGCTTCGGCATATCCGTCAACAATATCCTGACTATCGGCCTCAAGGTCGTATTTTACGGAATTTAACGCCTCTTTAAGCTTGGCGACGCTTTCCTCGGTATAAACGGACAGATCCTTGGGGACGCTGTCTATCAAAGCATCGAGAGCCGTATAATCTGCATAGGCGTCCGGCCCCTTAGCCACGCCGGTCCTTATTTTAACAGGCTCTTTTCCCGTATCCGTGCTTGTGACAACGCAGTAATAATAGGGATAAGAGTATTTGCCGGGATTTAAGGTCTTTCCCGTTTCGCCGCCTATGGCGGTTCCCGTTGTATTGTTCGGCTCGGTATTTCCGTACCACTGATAGGTTCTGTTGAAGCCGATTATATCCGCAACAAAGTCCCCGTTCTTTGGGTTATATTTCATCGGTAAATCCGTTATAAGCGCAGTATCCTGGGTAATTTCCTTTACCTCAAGCCCGTTTTTAAGCGCCCAATTATACGCTACCGTACCCTCGGTTGCATAAATCACCGTGTTTTTGGGAACGGCCGCAGTTATCCTTGTGACGGTTGAAGGGAGTAAAACTCCGCTGTTGTCGGGCAAAACGGAAACGGTTACGGCCTTGTCGAGGATAAGGTAATTAATCTTCATCAAATCGCTTTGGTCGGAAGATTTTTTTGTACTCTCAACGCCCTGAAATTCAAGCTCTTTTAATGAACTGCAACCGTTAAAGGCGTTGAGCGGTAAGGTTTGAAGCTTTGGCAAATAAACATCTGTAAGAGAACTACAGTTATTAAACGCCTTTGAGCCTATTTTTTCGAGGTTGGGCATTGAAATGCTTTTAAGAGCGGTGCAGTTGTTGAATGTACTCAAGCCCATATCCACAACATTTTCGGCGTCGAAATAAATCAGTGAAGTACAGCCCGAAAAAGTACTGCCGCTGCTGTCCAAATTGGAATAATCTATGTATTTCAGGTTCGGGAAGCTTGCCGAGCGCAGGGATTTACAGCCCGAAAACGAAGCCTTACCCATTATTCTGACTTCGTCCGCCTCTATTTTGGTAAGCTCCGAATCGCCGTAAAACGCATATTCCTGTATTGTGGTGACGCCGGGTATCTTGGCCGTTTTTAAGCTTGTGCAGTTTTGAAAAGCGTAACTGCCCAGCGAAGTTACATTCGGTGCGTCAAAAACAACAATTTTTGTGTTCTTAAACGCTCCTGTGTCCACCTGAGTAAGCTTGTCGGAAACTATGCTGTAGAAGCCCGAAGCACTTGAAAACGCCTCATGTCCTATAGACTGAATATTGCTGAAATCAAAGAATTTAAGGCTGTCGCAATTCTGGAAAGCCCTTTGACCTATTACCTTTAGGCTGTCGCACTCTATCGTCTGAAGATTTGAACAGTTCATAAACGAACTGCCCGTTACGCCCACGCCGTTTGCCCTGACATAATCGAGATTGGCGCAGTCCGAAAAAGCCGCATCGTCTATCATCTCCACGGAATCGGGTATAATGACGCTCTTCATTTGCTTTTTGGCAAAGGCGCCGTAGCCTATTGATTTAACCTCTATTCCCTGTACGGTACGGGGTACAACGACATCTTCCTCGTCGGCGATGTAGCTTGTAATTTCGCCGGCGGTCGTAATTTTGTATTTTGAATCGTCGTCGGGAAATTCCCTTACATATTCCGCCGTGGCGTCCTTGCTTATTTTCATACCGTCCTTGTACGCCCAGGCGGTAATCGAAGTATCGTACTGTATTGAAATGGGGCTGTTGTACTGGCGGTTATAATAGTCGGGCATATTTGAAGTGTGATAGTAAATTGTAGCGTCCGGATCGTTGCTTTGGAGACTTACCTTAAAGTTTTCGGTAAATCCGCCGCTTTCCCTGCTGAAAACGGGTGAAGAAGCCGTCTCTATATCCCGTGTAATATACTCCATATAAAGACAGCCGACCTTGCCCGACTCGACTATGGAATTCTTAGTCTTAAAGCCGAACGGAACGGTGTATTCCTGAAGCTTTGCCCTGATTTCATCAACGCTTATGCCTGCGTTGTCAAGCATTACATAGGTAACCGCC
Source organism: uncultured Clostridia bacterium (assembly GCA_947630285.1). GTDB lineage: Bacteria > Bacillota > Clostridia > Oscillospirales > Acutalibacteraceae > Fimenecus. Next base: position 81,382 of record CANRHD010000001.1, read on the forward strand.
GCCGCAACAAACGGCGAGGACTGGGAGGTACCCGAAAGCTCTTTGTATGTGTTTCCCAAATACGAGCTTTTAATGCTTACGCCGGGAGCGGCAATGTCACATTCTCCGCCGTAGTTTGAAAAGCCGGGAACGCCTACCATATTTTCGCCGCAGGACATAACGGTTATGCACTCGGGGAAACAGGCCGGCGAATAGTAAAACTTGGAAATATCCGCAAAGTCATTGCCTGCTGAAACTACAACGGGGATATTCTTTTCGTAAGCCTTTTTTACCGCATCGTGCATAAGCTCCGACTTGGTTCTTCCGCCGAGGCTCATATTAATTACATCTACGCCGTCCTCAACGGCCTGCTCGATACCGAGAGTTATCTCCAGGTCTGTTCCCTCGCACTCCTCGTTGAGTACCTTATAGGGCTTTATTTTTACATTGTCAAGAGTGTTGGAGGCAACTATTCCGGCAACATGCGTACCGTGTCCGTTATCGTCCTCACTGCTGTCTCCGCCGACGGAATTAAAATCGTTTTCTATCAGCCTGCCCTTTAAAAGCTCATGGTCGGAGTCTGCGCCGGAGTCAATGACAGCCACGGTAATTTCCTTGTCATATACGATGTTATTTTCATTAAGATAATTCTGCAAAGCGGTAATTCCCACGGTTTCGGTTACGCCTGCCATAGAATTTTCCGCAGAAGAAGCCGCCGCCGAGACGCTGTCGGCCTCAACCGAGCCTGCGTAAACCATACTGTCCTTTTCCGCATATTCTACGCAGTCCAACGAATTGTAATATTCAACAGCCCTGTCGGCCTCCTGCTCCGATGAAAACTGAAATACATGCAGATTGTCATAGCCCTCTGCCGTTTTTACCGCACCGAGAGAGTCAACGGCTTTTTTTGATTTTACTATAACCCTTGCCTTAGCCGCATTTCTGTGGTTTATAATCTCCTGTTCTTCGCTCGGTTCTTCGCCGTCCTCTGTTTGAGGTTCAAGCTTCATCAGGGAAAACGCCCGGAGCTTCTGCTCTTTTGAGTAAATCAAATCCATAACATCCTGAGTAAACGCCTCAAGCTCGGATTGACCGACAGACGGTATTTCAGCCGCAAGCACAGAAAAGCACGGAGAAATCATCAGTATTATTAAAACAAACGATAATAACACGGATAATAATTTCTTCATACCTTAATTGCCTCCTTAAATTTATATACTACATCAAAATTCGGCTTTTTAAAAATAAGATATAATCCGCCGATTTTTAATAATAATTTATTTATCTTTTATTATAACTTTAAATTATGAATTTTTCAAGCTGTAATTATGAACGGTTTACAGCTTCGCAAATTATATAAATTCTGTCATATCGGAAAGCATCATTTTCCTTTTGATTATGTCCGTGCTTTCTATTTCTCCGGGTATGCTTTTTGAAACGCAGTCAATAACAAGCGACGGATTGACATTACTCCTTACGCCTGCCGTAAGTACAATGTTAAGCGTCACACAGCCGTCGGAGCTTTTAAGCGAAAAGGATTTTATGTTTTCTTTTATATTAATCTGCTTTAACACCTTTTTTTTGCCCTGCTTCGACTTCTTTTCCGCAAGTATTTCGTCCTGCGAAAGAATTTTGACTATTTCCCGTTCCGCCGCCTGTGCATCTTTAACGGTAAAAACAATATCAAATTCGGCAAACTCTATTTTGTCGGCCTTGTTTACCGGTTCGCCGACGGCTGTTACGCTGATGCCGCCGGGCAGTGTGCCGTTTAGTTTTTTCTTAATTTCGTCAAAGGGCATACCGTCGTTTATTTTAATATCAACGGATTCGCAATAGCTTTCCGTACCGAGGGAAAGAGGAAGAGAAAAGGTCAAAAACGGGTGCGGATTATACCCCTCGGTATAGCAAATATCTATATCGGCACGCTTTATCGCCCTTGAAAAACAGCGCATTAAATCAAGGTGGGAAATATACTTTGCGTCGCCCGTCTTTTCAAAGAAAATTCTAACACTTTGCATCGCATTTTCCCCCGTTGAGTTTTGCCGCACCGCATGCGGAACATTTTTCACGGCAATTCGGAGTAGTTTCGTTTTTGTACGCTTTCAGGTTTTCCTCCTCCAGGAATTTGCGCCTTATGCCGTAATCGAACATATCCCACGGTAAAATTTCGTCAAAGCTTCTTTTGCGGTTTGCGTAAAAGCCCGGATCTATTCCGCACTCTGAAAAAGCCTCGCTCCATTTTGAAAAATCAAAGAACTCGTCCCAGCTGTCGAATTTACAGCCCTTTCTCCATGCGCTTTCGATGACGGAGCAGAGCTTCCTGTCGCCCCTTGCAAGCACGCCCTCAAGAAGGCTTGTGGGGGTTTCGTGATATGATACCTGAATTTTATGCGTTTTAACGCTTTGAAGCAAATGCTTCTGCTTTTGGCCGAGCATTTCGCCCGTGTCCTGCGCCTCCCACTGAAAGGGGGTAAACGGTTTCGGTACAAAGGAAGCAACGCTTATATTTACGGTTACGCCCTTGCCCTTGGGTCTGTCGGGATTTTTATAATAAGTGTTTACGACCTCCTGTGCAAGGTTGGCAATTCCCTCGATGTCGTCGAGCGTTTCGGTGGGCAGACCCATCATAAAATAGAGCTTAACTGCCGTCCAACCGCCCTTAAAGGCCTTTTCCGCCGTCCTTATGACCTCATCTTCAGTTACATTTTTGTTTATGGCGTCACGCAGCCTTTGCGTACCTGCCTCGGGAGCAAAGGTAAGACCGCTTCGGCGCACCTTTTGAAGCTCTTGCATAAGCTCGTCCGAAAAATTATCAACCCTGAGCGACGGGAGGGAAACATTGATTTTCCTTTCAAGCGCCCAGCCGAACATTTTAGGGATAAGCTTGTCTATTTCCGAATAATCGCTTGTGCTCAAAGAGCAGAGAGAAATTTCATCATAGCCCGTCGAGTCGCAGAGCGCCTTTGTCTGTGCGTTTATAACATCGCTTGACTTTTCCCTTATCGGTCTGTAAATAAAGCCGGCCTGGCAAAAACGACAGCCCCTGATACAGCCCCTGAATATTTCGGAAACCACCCTGTCGTGAACGATGTCGATAAAGGGAACTACGAACTTGTCCGGATAATAAACGCTGTTCATATCGCTTATTATTCGCTTTTTAACGGTTTTAGGGGCGTTGTCCCTGTTTTTTACTTCCTTTATCGTACCGTCCCCGTTATAGCTTACATCATAAAGCGACGGCACATAAACGCCCTGAATTTCAGCCGCCTCTTTTAAAAACTCCTCTTTTGACGAGCCTGCCTGTTTGTGCTTTAGAAAAAGGTCTATAAGCTCGTTTGTCAGCTCCTCGCCCTCGCCGAGCATAAATAAATCTATAAATGCCGAAAGAGGCTCGGGATTGCAGGCGCACGGCCCCCCTGCGACTACAAGAGGGGTAAGACCGTGCCTGTCGGCGCTTCTGACGGGCAGTCCTGCAAGGTCAAGCATATTAAGTATATTTGTGTAGCTCAATTCGTACTGTAAGGTAAAGCCTATCATATCAAAGTCCCTGATATTGTCTCCGCTTTCAAGGCCGTACAAAAGCACATCGTTTTCACGCATCAAGCGCTCCATATCCTCCCACGGGGCAAAGACACGCTCGCACCACGAATCCTCCCTCTCGTTTACGAGGGAATACAAAATTTTCATTCCGAGGTGCGACATTCCTATCTCATAATTATCGGGAAAACAAAAGGCGTACCTGAATTTTACCTTTGACGGGTCCTTTACAACGCTGTTTACCTCGCCGCCTATGTATCGGGCAGGCTTCTGAACAAATTTTAAAAGCTTTTCCTGCTGTTTTTTTATCATAAATTTACCTCAAAAAACTATAGCTTTTTTAATAATACAACAAATACCGATAAAAAGCAAATATTTGTGCAGTCAGGCCTTTGTAAAAAGCAACACCGTCAGATAGACGCAAATTGCAAGGAAGCTGAAATTATACCCCGTAGATATGAGTACATAAAAGCCGAAGCCCATCATAATTACAAGCGTAAAGAACGAAACCGCCCTCAAAATTTTTTCGCTTTTGTCCTGTGAAAAATTCTGCTTTAACACAGCCTCCAGCGCTCTGCCCCCGTCGAGGCCGAACACGGGCATTATATTAAAAGCGGATATAATCAAATTGACAGCAACGATTTTAAGCGTGTATTCGTTTTTGCATTTTAAATAAAACAAAACGCCGACGGCGGCGGCCGTTAAATTTGCCAGCGGACCCGAAACCGCAGTAAAAAATTCCTTATGATAATTTTGAGTAATGTCGCCCTTTCTCACTATCGTCATGCCGAAAAGCCCGAACGATATGCGTTCAGGCTTTTCTCTGCACAATATTATTGCCGCCAAATGCCCTATCTCGTGGACAAGCGAAAAAATTATTGCAAGCTTTATACTGTCGTTTATGTTAAAGACGAGCAGAAACGCTGCGCTTGCGGTAAAAAGGAAGCCGATTTCAACCCTGACGCCGAAAACGCTGAAGCTCATGAAGCTTCAAGTACCCATTCGGGGTTGTAGTGAATGGAATTGATTACAATTTCAAAGTGCAGATGCGGCCCCGTAGCCTGCCCCGTAGAACCGACCTCGGCTATGACATCGCCTGCCTTTACCCTGTCGCCCTTTTTGACCAAGAGCTTTGCGCAATGGCAGTAAACCGTTGTAATGTTGCCCGATTTTAAAAATATATAATTTCCCCTTGCCTGGGAGCTTGTCGCCCTGTCCACAACGCCGTCAAAGGCGGCTTTTATGGGCGTTCCCTCGGGGGAAGCTATGTCAAGCCCGGAATGAAAGCCGTACTTTTTCGTTACGGGATTTTTTCTGTAACCGAAGTTTGATGTGATCCTCGTTGACTCAACGGGCCTTACAATCTCAGTGCTCAAAAACACGGGGGAAAAAGAGGCGTCCTCTTTCGGATGCAGTAAATCCTCTCCGCCGGCACCGTCTAAGTTTTCCGCATCGCCGGCGCTTGCTTCGCCGTTTGCGGACGCTCTCGGCCTTGAGAGAAAATTAAGCACGGATTTCGCTCCGTCCGCAAGCTCCTTTGCGGTCATATCATTTTGCATAATGCCGATATAAAAGCTTCTTATCTGTTTGAAGCTGTCGTTCTGTTTTTTGTAAAAGGCAAAAAGCACAAGAAATATCAGCAGAAAAACGACAAACTGGACAATTATAACGGGAGTTATAAAATCAACGGGCTTTATATCCCCGTCTTCGCCGCCGTGCCTTGAACGCCTGTAATTTCTTTCGTATTCTCTTGTTTCGTATTCCATACAATCACCCGATTAAGGATATGAAACAAAATTTAAGAAAATTACTGTAATAATTTTAAATTTCAACATCATATAATTTTCCCGAAGGAGGAATGTTATGTCCACGGCTGTTTATTGCCTGTTTTTGGTTGCAGGGCTTGCTGTTCTTATTTCGATGCTTAAAACCAAAAGATTTTTTTCCGCTCTTATTTTTTCTGCGCTTCAGGGGATTATCGCCCTGTTCGCCGCTAATTTTATAGGAGATTTTGCCGGTATGAGCATAAGCATAAATCCGCATACGCTCGTGTTATGCGCCGCAGGCGGTATTCCGGCGGTAATATTTTTGCTGTCATTGGGAGTACTTTTCAAATAATTCCGGTTGATTTTTTTAAAAACATATAGTATAATGGACAGGCAACATAAAAATATGGTCTTTAGGAATCATAGCTCAGCTGGCAGAGCATCCGCTTGACGTGCGGAAGGTCATAGGTTCGAGCCCTATTGGTTCCACCAAAATCGGCAAGGCGCAGGCTCTTGCCGGTTTTTACTTATTCGGTCCGCATTTTTTAAGATATTTTTGCTTTTTGTAAGTAAAATTAAATAAATTATTAAAAATTTTTTAATATTGATTTTTCTTATTGACCGATTAAATAAAATAAAGTAAAATAAATACATATTAATTTAACTATCTTCTTTTTTATATAAATAAATTGGTGATTAAAAATGAAAAAAATATTTGCTTTTGAAGTATTTGATATAATACCCTGCCCCGAGGGGATTATTTTTTCGCAGAAACAGCTTTATAACGGTACAAGCTATAAGGTTAGTTTTTTTATGTATAACAATCAGACGGGAAAAACCGTTCCCGTAACCAAAGATGTGTATCTCGCATATAAATTTGGCGAGAATTTTGAGACTATTGCGGAGTCTATCGGCGACTATGTTTCGTGCGAGGCAACGATTTTTAAGAACGGGAGCGTCGGCATAGTTTATCCGTCGGGCGAAACGGGTCTTTTTGACAAAAGAGGCAGAAACATCTGGACGGGCGACCTGCTTTACCGCGACTGCCCGATAAGCAGTATTGTTGCCGACGGCACGCAGTTTTGGACCGCCATACCCCTGCAAAACTCGATTATAAGCTATTCCGTTGTTCACAAAAAGTTTAATATGAGAATAGGCTCCGAGAACTCTCCTACATTTTCGGAACCTGTCTTTGTAAGCATTTACGGGAACGATATTTTTGTCTGCAACGCAGGCTCAAACAAAATCCGCACCGTAAGCCTCGGAAACTATATCGCAAACGACTACAAGCAGTTTTCCGAGCCTGTTTACAAATACATTCGTTCCGCAGGAAAGGAATATGTCGTTTTGACTTCGGGTGTTTATGAGCTTTAAGCGCTTGCTTAAAAAAATTTTATAAAAGCAAAGGGTGAAGGTTTAAGCCTCCACCCTGTTTTTTATTCCCATATAATTTCAAGCTTATCGATATTAAGTCCGTTGTTTGTCGGATACCAGCTTTTGCCGAGCCGGACGCTTTCCTTGGCGCACTTCATATTTATTTTAAGGAGCTTTGAGCAGTTGTAAAAAGCGTATTCCCCTATTTCCTCTAAGCCCTTGGGGAGCGTTATTTCTTTCAGTTCGGAGCAGTAGCCGAATGCGTCCTTGCCTATATATTCGAGCGAGTCGGGGATTGAAATATCCGTAAGCGAGGAACAGCGGAAAAACGCTTTTTCCTCAATGGTTTTTAATTTTGAAGGAAGCGTCAGGCTTTTAAGACCGGAGCATTTGTAAAAGCATTTTGTCCGCAGGGTTTTTACGCTGTCGGGGATTACGAAGCTCTCCCCTTTTGCGGCAGGATAAAACAACAGGGTTTTCATATCCTTTGTGTAAAGGACGCCGTCTACACAGCAGAAATTTTTGTTTTCCTCGCTTACCTCAAACGCTTTCAGGCTCTGATTGTTTTCAAACGCCCATACGCCTATGTTTTCTACATTTTTACCGATTTTTATAACCTCGACGCTCTCAAGGTTACAGCCTGCAAAATCCGCAATATCCGTGACGGGCGAGCCCTCGTATTCGTCGGGTATGACTACGGTTTTGATTGTAGTGTTGTTGGGAAGCTCCGTAACGGTCGCATTTGAATTTTCGACCTTATATTTTATTTTTGTGTTTTCCGCCGGAAGCTGACCGTTACAGCCCGAAAACAGCACGGCGACGGCGAATAAAATGCAAACGGCGGAAATTATTTTCCGTTTCATATCTCGCTCACCTCCTGCATTTGCGCCTCGCCTTTCTCAAACTCCTCAAGGCGAACCTTTAAGTCCTCAACGCATTTATCATATTTCTCCCTTGTAAGGTCGTAGAATAAATACGGTATGGTTACAAGCACAAGCGATATAATCGTTGTCCAGGTGTAAATCGAAAATACCTTGGTGAGTATTGCCGAGTCGTAAAGCACATCCCAGTCCGAGGTGAAGCCGACGAGCTTCAGCATATACGGAACTATGTAGCTTATCGCCATGGAAACCGGATTTAAAAACCAGGTGAAAATTCCCGACATGGAGTCGGCTCTTTCGTTGTATTTCCACTGGTGGTAAGTCTGAACATCTGCGCCGAAGCCGGAGCCTACGCCGTCTACTATGGGCTGTATTGTGTTTCTCAGGGTAAGGGAAATCAGGAACACAAATATGTTTCCGAGCTTTACCGCCAGGACTATTCCCAGGGTCATCAATATAGTAACTCCCCGTGAAACCAAAAGTATGCTTCTTTTTTCAAAGCGTTTTGTAAGTATGGGGCAGAGAATGTTTCCCAAAGTCATACCCACAACGACTATATTGGCCGCCACGCCGGAAAACCATTCCATTCTGAGCGAATAAATAAACCACCAGCCCAAAAGGTTGCCTATCAGCCACTGATACTGGCCGAGGACATTTGAAATATTGATAATCCAAAAATATTTGTTTTTAAGCACATTTTTTGCGCCCTTAAAGAATGTGACCTTGGCACGCTTTTCTATGGGAGCTTCGATAACCCTCTCCTTGCACTTTACGACGGCAAGGGAAAGGAATGCGCCCGTAAACGCAAAAATCGGCACAAACACCCTGTAGGTTTTAAGGTTGAGGTAACCGCCCGTAACATGTATGAGCATGGGCAGGAACATATTGATAATCGACGGGAAAAATCCCGTAATTATCGGAGCTATCGAATAGAACCTCTGCCTTTCCTGCGAATTGGGCGTCATAAAGGTTACCATACCGCCGACATTTATCCAGTTTTGATAGAAATAGTTTAAAAGAGAAAATGTAAAGTTTAAAATTATCAGCCTTTTTGTGTAGCTCATTTCAAGCAGCGGCAAATACGGAATAACCGACATTATGACGGCGGAGGGTATTCCGCATATTACAAGGAAAGGTTTAATCCTGCCGTACTTTGCGCTGAACGCCCTTCTTATACCCCAGGTAATGTAATTTGTAATGCCGGCAATAAGCAAATTGTTGCCGACAAGCTGAGGGAAGCCCTTAATTATGAACTCAAACCTTGCCGACGGTATAAAGTAGCAGCATATGCCTATGATAATTTCCGCAGAATACGCTATATGGGCAAATACTTTCATCTTGGGGGTTAATCTGCCGTGGTTTTCAAAAATAAGAACGCCTATGGGATTAAAGAATATAAGAATATACCCTATAACCGTACCCATCATTCCTATAATGGTAAAATCAAGATTTGAAATGCCCATTATGGAGCCGGTAAAATATGTGGCGGAGAAAGTCATTATTGCGGCAAAGGTCATAAAAATATATGTTCCGCCCTGCATTGCCGTGTATGCCACAAACTCGCTGAGGGATACATACTCTCCCTTGGCCGGATTTTTCCAATGCTCTTTGACATAGCCCGGAGCGGCCTTAACCGTAGACTTAATACTTTTTATATCCATCATTTTCCCCCCTGTTTTAATGATACAAATTAATTGTATCATTACAGGCCGAAATATACAATAAAAATAAGCAAGGCAAAATACACAAATTTTTTGCCTATAAAATGTAGAAATATCCATTGACATTTTGGTTATTTTATTGTAAATTATAAGAGTATTATTTTGTGTTATTATATATTAATGCAAAACTGAAAGGGGACCACATAAATGTCTAAAAAAGAAAAAATTCCGTCAACACCGGAAACCAGGGCAAAAGAACTTGCCGACAAGCAGGAAGTCAGAAAAGCTTTTAAAAAGACTTTCTTCCCTGCACTTGCAATTTGTCTTTGTCTGTTATTGATTTATTCTGTAAGCTACATAGCTTTCTTCAAACCGGTTGATGTTACCGAGGAGAGTAATATTCCGGTTGTAAATAACAACGCAAGCGTGAACACCGGCAGCTCCGTTGCAGGTTCGGACGCCGCCAACACCCCGGCAGGTACGGGCGACACCGGCAGCACGGGAGGCGCCGCTTCGGGCACTTCCGGCGGTTCTGCTTCACAGGGCGGCTCAACAGGCGGTTCAGCGGCCGCTATTTCCGCTTCAAGCTCTACTGCCGATGTTGTAAACTATTTCAACACCGTAATCAACAAGGTTAAGCCGAACGCCAAGAAGATTACTCTTGTAAAAGAGCTTAATAAGGAAGCCGGCGGCATCGAGGGCAACCTCCCCGGTACGCTCACAAGCATTGCAAACTCGCTTATCGCAAGCAACATGGGCGAAAAGGATCTCAGCACTCTTGACCCGGGCGCTGTAAACGCTACAACGGTTGAGCAGAAAAACGCCATGTTCCCTGTTGAAAACGAATCCTGGTCAAGTAAGCTTACTGCCGATGATGTTGAAAAGGCAGAGGTTCAGGAAAACGGCGGCAAATATGTTATTACCCTTCACATCAAGGCTGACGAGCCCAGCGCAGATACCGCTCACGGCGTAGGCCACAATGGTAAGATTTTCTCGGTTGTTATGCCTTCGATAGTTACTGATAACGCAGGCCCTGCCTCTTCGCTTATCAAGAATGTTAAGACAGGTCACAAGGACGGTATTGTAAAAATCACCGTTGACAAAGCTACAGGCAATGTTACAGACGCTTTCTATTCATATGTTTGGACGCTTTCTTTGAGCGCTTTGGGCGCCGACCTTTCTATCCCCTTCGGTCTTGAAAAAACATTTACAATAGCTTGGTAATATTTTGCAATAAATTTTTTATGAAAAGAGCCTCAAACGAGGCTTTTTTCTTTTTTTGTTGATTTTGCCGTGCGTTAATTTATTGACAATAGGAATAAGTATGTTATAATATTTTTGACTAAAATAAAATGAGGTGGAAGTATATGGCAGACAAAAAAACCGTTATGCTTACAGGCGGATCGGGCAATATGGGTTTTGCCGGATTTAATGAGCTGTATGCAAAAAAAGACAAGTTCAACATCACTCTTCTTTTAAGGAACAGTGAGAAGAACAGAGAAAAGTTCAAGGCATATCTTAACGACCCGTCGGTACGCATAGTTTGGGGTGATTTAACCAAATACGAAGATGTACTCAACGCTGTAAACGGCGCTGACTATGTTCTTCATGTAGGGGGAATGGTATCGCCTGCCGCTGACTGGAAGCCCTACAGAACGCAAAAGACAAATATCGGCGCCGCCGAAAACATTTGTAAAGCCGTTCTTGCCCAGCCCGACCCCGACGCAGTTAAAGTTTGCTACATAGGCACCGTTGCCGAAACCGGCGACAGAAACTATCCCATTCATTGGGGCCGTTGCGGAGACCCCTTAAAGGTTTCGATTTATGACCATTATGCCGTTTCAAAATGCCGTGCCGAGGCAGTTTTTGTTGAAAGCGGTATCAAAAACTGGGTTGTAATGCGCCAGTCAGGTATCCTCTACCCCAATATTCTTAAAAATATGGATCCTATTATGTTCCATGTACCGATCAACGGCGTTCTTGAATGGTGTACCGTTGAGGACTCCGGCCGTCTCCTTGCAAATCTTTGCGACGAGGACTCAAAGGGCAACCTCGGCGGCGACTTCTGGAACCATTTCTTCAATATAGGTTCAGGTCAGGAATACAGAATTTCAAACTATGAATTTGAAGTGCTTCTTCTCGGCACTCTCGGCCTTGCCGGTCCCGAAAAGCTCTTTGACCCCAACTGGTTCATCACAAAGAACTTCCACGGTCAGTTCTATGCGGACGGCGACAAGCTTGAGGAGTTCCTTCACTTCCGTGAAAATCTCCCGGTTAAGGATTACTTTAACCGCCTTGCAGATCAGGTTGAGTTCTACTTTAAAATTCCGAGATACCTCCCCAAAAATTTGGTTGCGGCCTGCGCTAAGCCGTTTATGAAAAAAATTGCGTCCACCCCCGATTTCGGAACGCTTGACTGGGTTGCAAAGGACAACAAGGTTCGTATGAGCGCTTACTACGGCTCAAAGGCCGAGTGGGAAAAAATTCCTGCAAAGTGGGAAGACTTTGAAATTATCAACTTTGAAAAGGAAAGCTCTGCCGCCGAGAAATTTAAGCTTGACCACGGCTATGACGAGTCAAAGCCCGAATCCGAGCTTGACATCGAGGATATGAAGCAGGCGGCGAAGTTCAGAGGCGGAGAATGTCTTTCAGAGAGTATGACTAAGGGCGATATGGCGACAAAGCTTAAATGGAAGTGCGGCCACTGCGGCGCTGAATTTGAAGCGAGCCCTGCGCTTATTCTTCTCGGCGGCCATTGGTGCCCCGAGTGCTACATTCCCCATAAGGCATGGGATTACGACTCAATCGCAAAGACAAATCCGTTCTTCGCACAGGTTTGGTATCCCAACCATACCAAGGAAGAAAATAACCGTTATGAATTTGACGAGCTGTTCCATATTGACGGTAAGCCCTGGGACGAAATTAAGAGATAACAGCGGCAAGCTTTTAAGGGTGGGAATTTTCCCGCCCTTTTGTTTTGAAAAAATGTGTGTCGGCATATTTATAAAAGTAATAAAATTATGGGAACCCCCGGCGAGGGTTCCCCACCGAAAAACAGTCCACCGGACTGTTTTTCGCCCCTCCTGCGCTTTTTTGAGTATAAGTGTTTCGCAGTCTGCGGACTGCGACGGGGGCTTTGCCCCTCGACCCCACCGTCCTTTTGTAAAAGGCGGCCGAAAACTTTTAATATTGCAAAGCGATTTATTGGCAGGTGGGAATTTTCCCGCCCTTTATTTTTGCTTTTTTGTTGAATTTTTTTGTGTGAAATGTTAAAATAATTGTATAAATTGTAAAAGTAACCGTCAAAAGAGGAAGCAATTTTGAAACTGAAAAACAAAACGGCGGTGTGTTCTGCCGCTTTTGCCGTAAATCTTATATTGTTTTTTGTAAAAATCTACATAGCTTTATCCTCAAACAGCATAAGCATATATGTGGATTCCTTAAATTCGCTTGCGGACTCTCTTATTTGCTTTATCGCAATAATCGGCTTTAAGGCCGCCTGCGTTAAGTCAAACGAAAATTACCCGTTCGGTTTGGGGAAAATCGAAACGCTTATTAATTTTATCCTTTCGCTTGTTATTCTGTTTACGGGCTGTGCTTTTATCTATTCCTCTCTGCAAAGGCTTATGTACCCCGTCCCCGTTTGGTTTTCCGCCAAATATGCGGCGGTAATTGCCGTTACGGCCGTAATTAAGCTGTTTATGGCCTCGGCGTACAGAAAAAGCTATAAAAGCAATTCCTCCCCCGTGATGAAAAGCCTTTGTACCGACAGCGTACTTGATTTTTTTGTATCGGCCTGTATAGTTGTTTCGTTTACGCTGACTTCGGTACTCGGCTATGCGGTTGACTCTGTTATGGGCATTGCCGCTTCCGTAATTATTATTGTAAGCGGAGTTAAAACCCTTGTTGCCTCCTGCGGAGAAATCATAGGCAAAAAGGACTCTCGGCTCACGGATAAGGCGAGGGAAATTTTAATTTCAAACAGCCTTGTAACAGAGGTTTTGAAATCAGAGGCGCACATTTACGGCGATTATGCCGTTATTAATGCGGAAATAAGGGCGAATGTCAGCAGTGCGGACGAGGTATTTTCGCTGACGGACAGTTTAAAATCGGAAATCAAAAATCGGCTCAACGCCGAACTATTTATAAATTTTGGGGGTAATTGATATGAAAAAAGGAAAAAGCGCAGAGGCAAAAACACAGAGCAAGCACTTAAAGAGATTTAAGAAATTTTTGCTTATCTTCGTAACCGTAATTTTAATTTATGCGGTTGTCAGCACCTGCCTTACTCTGATAGGGCTAAACGCCAACCGAAATAAGGCAAAATCATTCAGCGCCGTAAATTTTGACAGCCGTCCCGTGTATAAAAACTACGATAACGGCTGTTGGAACATAATAAGCGATGATGAGATAAAGGTATTACAGCTTACAGATGTGCATATCGGCGGAGGTTATATGTCCGTAAGCAAGGACTCCATGGCGCTTAATGCGGTTGCCGCCATGGTTACTGCGGAAAAGCCCGATCTTGTCATTGTTACCGGCGATATATCCTACCCCGTTCCGTTTCAGGCAGGAACGCTTAACAACAAATCTTCCGCAACTCTGTTTGCCGATTTAATGGAGTCGCTCGGCGTTTATTGGACAGCCTGCTACGGCAACCATGACACGGAGCTTTACAGCTATTACGACCGTGACCAGCTTACCGAGGTCTATTCAAGCGGCGACTATCCGCACTGTCTTCTCCAGGCAGGTCCCGAAGGCGTTGACGGAAGCGGCAATCAGGTTATAAATATTGTAAATTCCGACAATGTTATAACAAGAACGCTTATTCTTTTTGACTCCCATTCTTATGTTGACGGCGACTTTTTCGGCATTGCATGGAAGTACGATAACATTCACGACAATCAAATAGAATGGTACAGGGAAACAATCAAAGAGCTTTCAAAGCAAAACGAAGAGACCATAGCCAAGCTTGACGCCGAGAAAGCCCGACAGTATGAAGAGCTTAAAACAGTTAAATCTTCGGCGTTTATGCACATTCCGCTGACCGAATACAGGGACGCCTGGAACGAATATGTTGACAACGGTTATAACGACACGGAAAATGTTAAATATAATTACGGTACCGTGGGCGAAAGCGGCAAGCAAATATACTGCGGTATAGGCGATGACAGCCTGTTTGAGACTATGCTTGAGCTAAAATCAACAGATTCCGTTTTCTGCGGCCACGACCACCTCAACAATTTCTCGCTTACATACAAGGGCATTAATTTAAACTACGGCATGAGCATAGACTATCTTGCATACAGCGGTATCTCAAAATTGGGCGCACAGCGAGGCTGCGGCGTGCTTAATATTTCGCAGGACGGCGAGCTTGTTTCCAATAACCAAAACTATTATCAGGACAAATACCTTTCGCAATATGCAAAGGAACAGGTAACAATGCAGGTACTTAACGAAAATGTTAAATGAGGTTGAGCCGATTATGAGAATTACGGATATTATCAGAAAAAAGCGGGACGGCTTTGCCTTATCTAAGGAAGAAATAGAGTTTTTTATAAACGGCTGTGTGAATAATGAAATAGCGGATTATCAGACTTCCGCCCTGCTTATGGCAATATACTTTAACGATATGGACGAGAGGGAAACCGTTGACCTTACCATGGCGATGTTAAACTCCGGCGATAAGGTGGATTTATCCCAAATTGACGGCGTTAAGGTAGATAAACATTCAACCGGAGGCGTAGGCGACAAAACCACGCTCGTTGCGGCTCCCATTGCGGCGGCGTGCGGAGTTAAAATCGCCAAAATGTCCGGCAGAGGTCTCGGGCACACCGGCGGCACCGTCGATAAGCTTGAGTCCATACCGAATTTGAGGACGGATATAAACGGCAAAGAATTTTTCGATATAGTCAACAGAACGGGAATTTGCGTAACGGGTCAATCCGGCAACCTCTGCCCTGCCGACAAAATACTGTATGGGTTGAGAGATGTAACTCAAACGGTTGATAAAATTTGCCTTATTGCTTCAAGTATAATGTCAAAAAAGCTTGCCTGCGGAAGCGACAGGATACTTTTAGATGTTAAAACCGGAAGCGGAGCTTTTATGAAGGATTTTAACGACGCCAAACGCCTTGCCGAGCTTATGGTTAAAATCGGAAACAGCTCCGGCAAAAAGACCAAGGCTCTTATAACCGATATGGATATTCCTTTAGGCAACGCCATAGGAAATTCCCTTGAGGTTATTGAGGCCGTTGACACGCTCTGCGGAAACGGACCCGAAGACCTGGAGCAGGTTTGCGTTGAGCTTGCCGCAAATATGATATTTTTGGCGGAGGGCGCAGACCTTGAAAATTGCAGGAGCAGGGCCGTGCAGGCAATAGAGAACGGCTCAGCGCTCGAAAAACTTGCCCAAATGGTTGAAGCCCAGGGCGGAGACAAGAATTATGTTTACGATACAAAACGCTTCAAAAGAGCCGATTTTGTGCGTCAGGTGAAGTCCCCTGCCGACGGCTATATAGTTAAGCTTGACGCCGAAAGATGCGGCACAGCGTCGGTTCACCTCGGAGCAGGCAGAGAAAAGAAGGAAGATAAAATTGACTTTGCCGCAGGCATCTTCTTAAACAGGAAAACCGGCGACAGGGTCTCAAAAGGCGACACAATAGCTACGCTTTACAGCGAGCATAAGGAATATCTTGACTCTGCGGAAAAGGAACTGCTCTCCTCCTTTAGCTTTGGCGACGCTCCCCCAAAGGCCAAACCGCATATACTCGCAAGCGTTGAATGATAAGTTAAATGGCAAGTTAGATGATAAGTTAAATTTTAGCTAAATAACACAAACCGATATTCAAACAGAAACACCCCTTGGGCCTCCTGCAAAGGAAGCATAAGGGGTGTGTTTATGTAGAAAACCTCTGTTTTATTTATAGAGCCGAGACTGTTAGAAATTTTAAACTCTCAGCCAAACACGCATCTCCTGTTCGCCTCGGTTGCCCCAGGCAAAGTAAGGGACAAGCTGTAGGGTGCAGTCCTTTTCCTCGGGCTCGCTGTATTGATAATAAAGCTCCCAGGATTTTTGGGAGAGCTTTTTGGCGTCGGCCGTGAGGCATACCATGGGAACGCCGCAAATATTATTTTCCCGTGCGGTTATTTTGCCTCTAAGATTTAAGCGGTACAGCCAGAGCTCGCTTCCCTCGGCGCAGTAGATAAAGGGGCCTCGCTGTACGGCAGCTTTGCCGAGACATTCCCTTACCTTAGGATTGGCGGTCAATATACGGGTAGGCATGGAAAAATTCAAATTAACCTCGCTGCAGCCCTCCCATAAGCCCGATATATACATATATCCGTCAACGGTTTCACACGCTTTACCGTCGGGCAGAGAAATTTCAAGCTTATCGGGTTGGGTCCACTCGGGAATCCTGACCGCCAATTTTGCACGGACAGCGTTCGGGGCAGATATACGAATTTTCAGCCTGCCGCCCCAGGGCATATCCGTCTCAACGCTGACATTAAGCGAAGCCTCCCCTATCTGCTTGGTAATCTCGCACCCCATAAACAAATTAAGCCAAAGGGTATCCTCGTCCTCCGTCACCGCATATTGAGCGAGGGACTCTATGAGCCGAGCCAAATTCGGAGGACAGCAGGCACAGCCGAACCACTTTTGCCTGACATTTTTCACATGGGAAAGCCGTTCGTCCTTATGGCACGCCTGCGGAACGACTTCAAGGGGATTTACATAGAGAAAGCTTTTGCCGTCCTGCGACATACCCGAAAGAACGCAGTTATAAAGCGCTCTTTCCATAATATCCGCATATTCTCCGCAGGGCGAGACGCCGAGCATACTCCGTGCAAAGAAAACCAGACCCACGGCGGCGCAGGTTTCGGCATAAGCCGAATCGTTTGGCAGGTCAAACGGATACGAAAAGGCTTCGCCGATGCAGGTGCCGCCTATCCCTCCTGTAACATACATTTTTTCACGGGTAACGCTTTGCCAAAGTCTGCGGCAGGCGTCTTTAAGCGAGCTGTCCCCTGTAAGCTCGCCGACGCTTGCCATTGAAGAATACAAATACACCGCCCTTACGGCGTGACCCACAGCCTCCGTTTGCTCACGCACCGGAATATGAGACTGCGAGTAGGCGTTATGGTCGGGATTTTTATCGGGACGGTAGGGCTTGCCGAGTCGCTCGGCCTCATGCCGCCTTTCTCCGTCAAAGTAATTCGGGGATTGCCCTCGCCTGTCAATGAACAGCTTTGCAAGCTCAAGGTACTTTTTCTCACCTGTAACTCCGTAGAGCCTTGCAAGCGCCATCTCTGCAATTTCATGGCCGGGATAGCCCGGAACATCGCCGTCGGGCCCCATTCTTTCATAAATATAATCGGCATAACGCCGTGCAACGCCGAGAAGAACGCCCTTTCCCGTAGAGTCGTAATAGGCGCAGGCGGCTTCAATAAGATGCCCGAGACAATACAGCTCGTGATTGGACTGAAGATTTGTCAGCGCCGCATCCATACCGTAAAGTATGTAATATGTGTCCATATAACCGCTTGGGTGCTGGGCAGATTTAATAAGCTCAATGGCGCTGTCCGCCAAGGCCTCCAATTCGGCGTCGGGGAAATCTGCAAGCGAATATGCAACGGCCTCCAGCCATTTATAGAGGTCGGTATCCTGAAACAAAAAGCCGTAAAACTTGTCGCTGTCGGGTTCCTGCCCCTCCTGCGGCCAAATATCAAAGCCCGGATAGGAAAACACGGGCTCCTCAAAGGCATCGCCCAATTCTCTGCGCTTTTCGTTAAGTCTTGCCGCCGCACGGAAATTGTGTATGCAATAGCTCTTGGGCGCACCCTCAATATTATCGTTGAGCGCCTCCCACTGGTACGGAAGCATCTGTGTGCGTACCGACTGCCGGATACGGCTCCAAAATGCGTCCGTTATTTTTACCCTTTTAATGTCGATAGGTTTCATATTATACCTCTCAAGCGTTATATGGTTTGTACGGTGCAATTTACCGCACCGCTGTATCGGTACTCGGATTATACAACATTCAGCCTGCAATGGCAAGCCCGAAAAAAAGGCCGTCCCGACAGACAGCCCTTTAATTTTTATTTTAATTTTAATTTGCCTTTGTTTCGCAGTAAATACAGCGGTATTCCTTGCTTTTCTTGTCCGACAGCCTGAATATATGGTCAAGCTCCTGCTCACAGGAGGTTATGCACCTTGGATTTTTGCACTTTACAACATTAACAAGCGTATCGGGCATATCTATGGACAGCTTCTCACAGAGTATGCCGTCCTTTATTATGTTTACCGTTGCGCCGGGGTCAACATAGCCTATCACATCAAGATTGACATTAATATCCGCATCAATTTTAATGATGTCCTTTTTCCCCATTTTCCTGCTCTGAACATTTTTTATCAACGCTACGGAAACATCAAGCAAATCAAGCCCCAAAAGCTTATAGAGCCTCATTCCGCAACCTGCCTCGATATGGTCTATAACAACGCCGTTTTGAATTGAATCTATGTTCATATTGTGCCCGCCTCCCTTAAAAGCTTTAGGATAAGCGCCATTCTCATATATTTGCCGTTTAACACCTGTTTGAAATAACAGGCTCTTTCATCGTCGTCTATCGAAACGCTTATTTCGTTTACCCTCGGCAGCGGATGCATAATCGAAAGCTCCCTTTTGGCGTTGTGAAGCTTGTCGGGAGTCAAAATATAGCTGTCCTTGAGCCTTAAATAGTCTTCCTCGTTAAAAAATCTCTCACGCTGTACTCTTGTCATATAGAGTATATCAAGCTCCGGCATAACGCTTTCAAGCTCCGTAGTCTGAACATAGGGAATGTTTCTCGACTTTATGGAGTCCCTTTTAACATAGCCTGGAAGCTTCAGCTCCTCGGGTGAAATAAGCACATATTTTATTCCCTTATACCTCGAAAGCGCATTGATAAGCGAATGTACCGTTCTGCCGAATTTAAGGTCGCCGCAAAGCCCGACCGTCAGGTTGTCGAAGCCGCCCTTTTCACGGTAAATCGTCAATAAATCGGCAAGCGTCTGCGTGGGGTGACAATGTCCGCCGTCGCCTGCGTTTATAACGGGAATTGTAGCCGCCTTTGCCGCAACATAAGCCGCACCCTCCTTTGGGTGGCGCATCGCTATAATATCGGCGTAACAGCTTACCGTTTTAGCCGTATCCGCTACGCTTTCGCCCTTTGCGGCGGACGATGAGCCTGCGTCGGTCATGGAAATTACATGGCCGCCAAGCTCGTACATTGCGGCTTCAAAGCTCATTCTTGTCCTTGTTGACGGTTCAAAAAACAGCGTTGCAAGCTTTTTTCCGCGGCAGACCTCGGCGTATTTTTGCGGATTTTCGATAATGTCCGTTGCCGTTTTAATAAGCTCGTCGAGTTCCTCCGTTGTGAGGTCTACTATGTCTATGACGCTTCTCATTTTTGCGCTCCTATCCAGCTTTCGTCAGAGGGATTGTTTCTGAAAGCTATCAGCTTTTCAATATCCGAGCTTTCGATATAGCCCTCCTGTGCCGCAACCTCGGCAATACAGTCAAAATCGGTAAGCGAATAATTTTTGACATTGGCCTGCTCAAGTCTTTCTATGCCCTTTTGCATACCGTAGGTAAAAATCGAAACTATGCCGATAACATCTGCGCCCGCTTCACGAAGAACGCTTACCACTTCGAGAACACTGCCGCCCGTTGAAATAAGATCCTCGACAACAACGGTCTTTTGACCCTTTTCAAGTCTGCCCTCAATTTGATTTTTTCTTCCGTGGTCCTTTGCGCCCGAGCGAACATAGCCCATGGGCATATCAAGCAGGTGCGCCGTAATTGCGGCATGCGCTATTCCTGCGGTAGATGTCCCCATAAGCACCTGAGCGTCGGGATAATGCTCCTTGATAAGAGAGGCAAGCCCGTTTTCAACATCTGTTCTTACCTGCGGCGCAGTGAGCGTCAGCCTGTTGTCGCAGTAAACAGGGCTTTTAATTCCGCTTGCCCAGGTAAAAGGCTCCTGCGGACGGAAAAAAACCGCCTTGATTTTCAGCAAATCCTTTGCTATAAGCTTGTTAAGTTCCATAAAAATCTCTCCTTTTATCAGTCAACAAATTCTTCAACGCATCTCAAATATGCTTTTACGGGGTCGTCCGCCGCAGTTATGGGTCTGCCGACTACGATATAATCGGAACCGATCTCCTTTGCCTGGGCAGGGGTCATAACCCTTTTCTGATCGCCTATATCCCCGTCCGCAAACCTTACGCCCGGGGTTACGGTTATAAAATCATCTCCGCAAACGCCGTGAACCTTTTTCGATTCGAGGGGCGAGCATACAACGCCGTCAAGCCCCGCTTTTTTGGCGTTTTGAGCATAGTGCATAACCACCTTGTCGATAGGCTCTTTTATAAGCAAATCGTTTTCCATTGCCTGCTGGTCGGTAGAGGTGAGCTGGGTCACGGCTATAAGCAGGGGTCTTGTGCCGTCCTCCCTTGTAAGCCCCTCAAGCGCCGCTTTCATCATAGCTACAGTGCCGCCGGCGTGAAGATTGCATATATCAACATCAAGTCTTGACAGCACGGCCATAGACTTTTTTACGGTATTGGGTATGTCGTGAAGCTTTAAATCAAGAAAAATCTTGTGTCCCCTTTTCTTTATCTCCCTTACAATGTCGGGACCCTCGGAGTAGAAAAGCTCCATACCGATTTTTACAAACGGCTTGCGGTCGGTAAACAGATCCAAAAACTCATAAGTTTTCTGTGCGCTCGAAAAATCGCATGCTACGATTACATCTCTGCCCATTACTTAATCACTCCTATTATATCAGCAATATTATTTATTTTATACCTATCCAAGGCGTTTGGCAAATCATTTATTATGTCCCGGCAGGCATAGGGGTTTATAAGGTTTGCGGCGCCTATCTCGACGGCCGTTGCGCCTGCCATCATCATTTCTATTACATCGTCCGCACAGGTAATTCCCCCCATACCTACGACAGGGATATTTACCGCATTTGCAACCTGATAAACCATTCTGACAGCTATGGGAAATATCGCAGGGCCTGAAAATCCGCCCATTTTATTTTTAATTACGGGCGTTCTTGTTTTCAAATCAATTCTCATACCCATAAGAGTGTTTATAAGGCTTATTGCGTCTGCGCCTGCCTGTTCGCAGGCCTTTGCTATTGAAACTATATCCGTTACATTGGGCGAGAGCTTAACTATAACGGGCTTTTTGGTTACGGCCTTGACGGCGCTTGTAACCTCTGCCGCCGCCGACGGCTGTGTGCCGAAGCTCATACCGCCCGAATGAACATTGGGACAGCTGACATTTACTTCTATAAAGCCCACCTGCTCCTGCCTGTCAAGAAGCTCGCAGGTATAGGCGTAATCGCTTACCGAAAAGCCGCTGACATTGGCCATTACGGGCTTGTGGAAGCACTTTTTAAGCTTGGGGAGCTCACGGCTGATAACCTCGTCAACGCCCGGATTTTGAAGCCCCACGGAATTTATCATTCCTGCCGTACACTCCGCAATTCTCGGAGTCGGGTTGCCGAAGCGAGGCTCTTTTGTAGTGCCTTTAAACGAAAATGTGCCCAGGCAGTTAATATCGTAAAGCTCTGCGAATTCGTAGCCGAAGCCGAATGTTCCCGAGGCCGGTATTACGGGATTTTCAAGCTCTGTACCGCATAGATTTACACTCAATCTTCCCATAATATTTCCTCCTTTTTCAAAACGGGGCCGTCCTTGCAAATTCTCTTATACCCCGTTACCGTTTTGCAGCTGCAACCCATACATGCGCCGAAGCCGCAGCCCATTCTTTCCTCAAAGCTGAACTGCCCGGAGGTCTTGCTGTGCTTATATACGGCCTTTAACATAGGTTCGGGACCGCAACAGTAAAAATACGAATAATTTTCGGGCATGGCGTCTGTTACGAAGCCCTTAATACCGTAACTGCCGTCAACGGTGGTTACCTTGGTATCACAGCCCAGAGCGGCAAATTCCCTTTCGTAAAAGACCTCCGACTCGGTATTAAACCCGAGAATTACGGCGACCTTTTTGCCTGATTTTATAAGCCGCTTCGCAAGCAGGTACATGGGCGGTACGCCCACTCCGCCGCCCAAAAGCAACGGACTGCCGCCGCAAAGCTCCAAATCATAGCCGTTTCCGAGCCCCGTCAGCACATCTAAAACCGTGCCGACGCCCATTTTGCTCATAACCTCGGTACCCTTGCCGACTACCTTATAAATTAAGGTAAGAGCGTCGCCCTCAATGTCGCAAACCGAAATCGGACGCCTTAGATAAAAATTGTCTATTTTAATGTTTACGAATTGACCTGCCGAGGTTATTTCGGACAAATCGCCCTCCAGCTTCATCTGAAAAACATTTTCCGTAAGTGCGGTATTTTCTTTAACGGTAAGTAAAACCTGTTTCATTTTTCACCTCCGAAGACCCGAAAAAATTTATGCGTCAATGGTGGATATGGTAAGCGTTGTCTCCTCAAGAACATCAAGCAAAACCCTGACCGTGTCAAGAGAAGTGAATATTGTTACATTGTTTTCCGTTGCCGTGCGGCGGATTTCAACACCGTCCTCATAATGCACGCCGGAAAGTATCGCCCTGGTATTGATTACATAGCTTACATAGCCGGAGCGTATGGAGTCGAGAATTTCCTCGCTCCCCTCGCTTATTTTTCCTCTCACCCTTGTGCGTATGCCGTTTTCCCTTAACACCGCCGCCGTGCCGCTTGTGGCCTCGATATTAAAGCCCATATTATAAAATCTTTTGATAAGCGGAATTGCCTCTTGCTTGTCCTCATCGGCAAGCGTTACAAGCACGGTGCCGTAGTTTTGCAGATTCATTCCCGATGCGGTAAGAGCCTTAAACATTGCGCGGTGAAGCTTGTCGTCATAGCCTATCGCCTCTCCCGTTGACTTCATCTCGGGCGAGAGATAAGCGTCAAGCCCCTTGATTTTATTGAATGAGAATACGGGGACTTTTACATAATATCTGTCCTTTTCATGCGGATAAAGCTCAAACAAGCCCTGTTCTTTGAGCGATTTTCCGAGTATCACCTCGGTGGCTATGTCCGCAAGGGAATATCCCGTAGCCTTTGAAAGGAACGGTACGGTTCTTGAAGAACGGGGATTTACCTCGATGATATAAACATTGTCGTCGGGGTCAACTATGAACTGGATATTGTAAAGCCCTATTATGCCTATGCCGAGGCCGAGCTTTTTGGCGTACTGCAAAATTATTCCCTTGACCCTATCGGAAATTGAGAAGGTGGGATAAACGCTTATAGAGTCACCCGAATGTATGCCCGTTCTCTCGACAAGCTCCATAATTCCGGGTACAAAAACATCTCTGCCGTCGCAGATAGCGTCAACCTCGACCTCCTTACCCTGTATGTATTTATCGACAAGTACGGGCTTGTCAACATCAATCTCAACCGCTGTTTTAAGGTACTGCTTTAAATGCTCGTCCTTTGAAACTATCTGCATGGCTCTGCCGCCGAGCACAAACGACGGGCGGACAAGCACGGGATAGCCTATTTCGTTAGCCGCCTTTAAGCCGTCCTCGATATTTGTCACGGCCTGACCCTTGGGCTGGGGTATATTGAGATCCTTGAGTATTTTTTCAAAGCTGTCACGGTTTTCCGCCTTTTCGATAGCTTCGCAGTCCGTGCCTATAATTTTAACTCCCCTGTCCATAAGAGGCTGGGCAAGGTTTATGGCGGTCTGGCCGCCGAGAGAGGCTATAACGCCCTCGGGCTGTTCAAAATCTACAATCGCCATAACATCTTCCGGAGTGAGCGGTTCAAAATAAAGCTTATCGGCAGTTGTGTAGTCCGTGGAAACCGTTTCGGGATTGTTGTTTATAATAATCGCCTCATAGCCCGCCCGTTTAATGGTCTGAACGGCGTGAACCGTTGAGTAGTCAAACTCGACGCCCTGCCCGATACGGATAGGCCCTGCGCCCAAAACTATGATTTTCTTTTTGTCGCTGAGTCTTGAAGCGTTTTCGCCCGTGTACGAGGAGTAAAGATAAGCTATGTATTTGCCCGTATGAAGAGTATCTACCATTTTAAATACAGGCGTTATTTTGTTTGCCTTTCTTAAAGCGTAGACCTCTGTTTCCTTTACATTCCAAACGCTTGAAATGTATTTGTCGGAAAAGCCCATTATTTTAGCCTGCTTTAAGACCTCAGCCGAGTTTACATTTTCCTTTATCGTCTTTTCCATATCTACTATTTTCTTGTACGATTCAAGGAAAAGCTCGGTAATCATGGTTACTTCGTGTATTTTTTCTATGTCGGCGCCCCTGCGCAGAAGCTCAAACACGGCGTAAATGTTGTCGTCCTTAAACTCCCTGATATAATCAAACAATTCACCGTCAGAGAAGCTGTCGAATTTAGCGAGCCTGAAATGGCAAACTCCCGTTTCAAGAGAGCGCACGGATTTAAGCATACATTCCTCAAGCGTAGAGCCTATGCCCATTACCTCGCCTGTAGCTTTCATCTGCGTGCCAAGAGTGTTGGGAGCGTCCGAGAACTTGTCAAACGGGAAACGGGGGAACTTTGCAACTATGTAGTCAAGGCTCGGTTCTATTGCCGCCGTGCCGCCTGCTACGGGTATTTCCTCCAGCGCCATACCCATCGCAATTTTTGCGGTAACCCTTGCTATGGGATAGCCGCTTGCCTTAGACGCAAGCGCCGAGGAACGGGAAACTCTCGGATTTACCTCGATAAGGAAATACTCGCTCGAATTGGGATTGAGCGCAAACTGAACATTACAGCCGCCCTCTATTTTAAGCTCCCGTATAATTTTGATTGCGCTGTCGTTTAACATTTTCAGGTCGTGATCGTTGAGCGAAAGTATAGGCGCTACAACTATGGAGTCGCCGGTATGAACGCCTACGGGGTCGATATTTTCCATACCGCAAATCGTAATGGCGTGGTCGTTTGAGTCACGCATAACTTCAAATTCGATTTCCTTATATCCCTTGACGCTTTTCTCGATGAGCACCTGATGCACGGGAGAGAGCTTAAAACCGTTCATACCGATTTCTATAAGCTCTTCCTCGTTATTTGCAAAGCCGCCGCCCGTTCCCCCGAGAGTGAATGCCGGACGCAGTACGACGGGATAGCCTATTTTCTTTGCCGCCTGCTTTGCCTGTTCAAGGTCGTAGGTAATTTCCGAAGGTATAACAGGTTCGCCTATTGATTCGCACATTTCCTTGAAAAGCTCTCTGTCCTCCGCCCTTTCGATGCTTGTGCTCGAAGTGCCTAAAAGCTTTGTACCGCACTCTTTTAGTATGCCTTTCTTTTCAAGCTGCATTGCGAGGTTAAGACCCGTCTGGCCGCCTATGCCGGGAACTATGGCGTCCGGACGCTCATAGCGCAGTATTTTTGCTATATATTCAAGGGTGAGCGGCTCCATATACACCTTGTCTGCAATAGAAGTATCTGTCATTATCGTGGCAGGATTTGAATTGCAGAGTATAACCTCATAACCCTCCTCCTTTAATGCGAGGCAGGCCTGGGTGCCGGCATAGTCAAATTCCGCCGCCTGACCTATAACTATCGGCCCGGAGCCGATAATAAGTACCTTTTTCACATCTGTTCTTTTTGCCATTGTTTTTTCCTCCGTATAAATTATAAACTGTAAGCCGTTTTTCCGCCGCATACCGTCAAAACGCATTTTCCGTAAACCTCTGTGTTTTCAAAGGGCGTGGCTCTGCCCATAGACAAAAACTCTTTCGGGTCGATAAGCTGTTTACCGTTTAAATCCCAAACGGTATAATCGCCGTTTTCAAGCGGTATATTAAACCTCTTTCTCGGATTGACCGCCATAAGCTCGATGAGCTTTTCAAGTGAAATTATATCTTTCTTTACAAGGTGGGTATATAAAAGCTGAAAAGCCGTTTCAATCCCGACTATGCCGAAGGGACTCTTTTCAAGCCCCCTTGATTTTTCCTCTGCGCTGTGAGGGGCATGGTCGGTGGCAATCATATCTATAGTGCCGTCCTTAATTCCCTCAAGTAACGCCTGCCTGTCCTCCTCGCAGCGCAACGGCGGATTCATTTTGAATTTGCCGTCCTCTTCAAGGCAGCTGTCGGTTAAAATCAGATAGTGCGGAGCAGTTTCGCAGGTGACATCAACGCCCTGCGCCTTGGCCTGCCTGATAAGCTCCACGCTCTGCTTACAGGATACATGGCATATGTGATAGGCACAGCCGGTTTCCTTTGCAAGCTTTAAATCCCGTTGTATGGGCCTCCATTCGCTTTCGGAGCAAATGCCCCTGTGACCGTGCCGTTTTGCATATTCGCCCGAATTAATATAGCCGCCGAAAAGCAGGGAGTTATCCTCGCAGTGAGCCGCTATAATTTTTCCCAGAGATTTTGCCTTCAGCATAGCCTCCCTCATAATTTCCGAAGACTGCACGCCCCTGCCGTCGTCGGAAAAGGCTATTGAGTTTTGAGCCGTATCCTCCATATCGGAGAGCCTTTCACCCATTTGCCCCACGGTTATGGAAGCGTAGGGATAGACATTGATAACTGCGTCCCTTTTAATTATTTCAAGCTGTTTGTTCAAATTTTCGGTGCAGTCGGGAACGGGGTTTAAATTCGGCATGGTGCAAACTGCGGTATAGCCGCCGTGCGCCGCCGCAAGCGAGCCCGATTTTATCGTTTCCTTATAAGAAAAACCCGGCTGACGAAAATGCACATGCACATCGCAAAAGCCGGGAAAAACAACATATTCCGAAAAATGGGAAACAGGCAACAGCTCCGTGTCAACACGGGGTGAAAAAGACGGGTAAGCATTTGTTTTGAATACCGTGAGTTTAATTTTTTGCGCCATTTTGCCCTCTCCTAAAAAATAAAGCCCTGTCAAAACGACAAGACTTTAAGTCAAATTTACAGTGCGGAACACGCACCCGATTGTAGTTTTAAACATCTTGCCGATCTCTCTGTATCGCCTTAAAGATTTGATTTTTATTATTTTATCACAGCTCATTTACCTTGTCAACAAGAAAATGATTTTTCGGCAATTTATTAAAGAGTGGCCGCAATTACCGCCTTAATCGTGTGCATACGGTTTTCCGCCTCGTCAAAAACTATGGACCGGCCGCCCTCAAAGACCTCGTCGGTGACCTCCATACAGTCAATGCCGAACTTTTCGTAAATTTCCCTGCCGGTGGAGGTTTTTAAATCGTGAAACGCAGGCAGGCAGTGCATAAAGCAGCATTGTTCTCCTGCCATATCCATAACTGCTCTGTCCACACGGTACCTCGATAAATCGTCAATTCTCTCTTTCCATACGCTTTCGGGTTCACCCATTGAAACCCAAACATCGGTATATATTACATCTGCTCCGACAACGGCCTTTTCGGGCTCTTGCGTAAACTCGATAACCGCCCCGGTTTGCTTTGCGATATTTATGCAGCCATCAACAAGCTTTTTGTCGGGGAAATATTTTTCGGGGGCGCAGGCGACAAAGTGCATACCCATTTTTGCACAGCCGACCATAAGGGAATTACCCATATTGTACCTTGCGTCGCCCATATAAACGAGCTTGATGCCCTTAAGGCGTCCGAAATGCTCCTTAACGGTAAGAAAATCCGCTAAAATCTGCGTCGGGTGAAACTCATTGGTAAGTCCGTTCCAGACCCGAACGCCCGAATACTTTGCCAAATTCTCAACAATTTCCTGCTCAAAGCCGCGGTACTCGATGCCGTCAAACATTCTGCCGAGTACCCTTGCGGTGTCGGCTATGCTCTCCTTTTTGCCTATCTGCGAGCTTTTCGGGTCAAGATAAACGGGGTGAATACCGAGGTCTGCCGCCGCAACCTCAAACGCACAGCGGGTTCTTGTGCTGGTTTTTTCAAATATCAGCGCAATGTTTTTTCCCTCGCACAATCTGTGCGCCGTGCCCTGCTTCTTTTTCTGCTTTAAATCTGCTGCAAGCTCAAGCAAATAATTTATTTCTTCGGGTGTAAAATCAAGTAATTTTAAAAAATTTCTGCCTTTAAGATCCATCTTATTCCCCTCTTATATCAAAGCTTCTTTTATTACCCCAACCGCCTTTTCCAGATCGCTCATTTTTATATTGAGCGCAGGCAAAAGCCTTAGCTTATCCTTGGCGGTGAGGCAGAGAACGCCGTTTTCAATACACTTTTCAACTACCTCGGAAACAGGCTTTACCGTCTTTATGCCTATCATAAGTCCCATACCGCTGACGCTCTCTGCGCCGGGGGCGTTTTCAAGCTCGTTAAAGATGTATTTTCCCTTTTCCTTTACCTCGTTTAAAAGCTTTTCGTCTATTCTCTCAAGTATGCTCAAGGCGGCGTTACAGCTTATGGGATTTCCGCCGAATGTTGAGCCGTGGTCGCCGAAGCCGAGTACGCCCTCGACCTTTTCGCCGAGCAGAGCCGCCCCGAGAGGAAGTCCGCCTGCAAGCCCCTTTGCGGTTGTGACAATATCGGGCTTAATTCCATAGTTCATATAGGAGTACAGCTCGCCGGTTCTGCCGTTTCCCGTCTGAACCTCGTCAATAATCAAAACTATGTCGTTTTCTGCGGCGTAATTATAAACGGACTTAACAAAATCGGCGTCGAGCGCAACGACTCCGCCCTCGCCCTGAATACATTCGAGCATTATGCCGGCCGTTTTATTCTGACCGCAGACTGCCTTGAGAGCCTCAAAATCGTTCGCCTTGGTGTGAACAAAGCCGGGCGTAAGCGGTGTAAAAAGCTCGTGATAATGCTCCTGACCCGTTGCCGCCAAAGTAGTCAGGGTTCTGCCGTGAAAGCTGTTTTCAAGCGTTACTACGGTTGAATATTCCCTGCCCTTTTTCTGCTGTGAATATTTCCTTGCGGCCTTTATTGCGCACTCGTTCGCCTCCGCCCCGGAGTTTGAGAAGAAAACCTTTTTCATTCCCGTTTTTTCGCAGAGCATTTTTGCAAGCAGAGCGCAGGGCTCGGTGTAATAAAGGTTCGACATATGCTGAAGCTTTGAAGCCTGCTCTACCACGGCTTTAAGCCAAACATCGTCGCACAGGCCGAAAGAGGTAACTCCTATGCCCGAACCCATATCAATATACTCTTTGCCGCTGTCGTCCATGACAACCGAACCCTTTCCCGAAACTATTTCAATGGGAAAGCGGTTATAAGTATTTGCAACATACTGTTTATCTATGTCCTTAACGCTCATTTTTTTACTCCCGTAACCATAGTGCCGGCGCCCTCGTCCGTAAGTAATTCCATAAGGATAGAATGAGGTACTCTGCCGTCCATAATAATGACATTTTTAACGCCCCTGTTGATGGCTTCTACGCAACATTCAACCTTGGGTATCATACCGCCGGAAATTATGCCCTCGTCATAGAGCTTTTCGGCCTGATTTATTGTAATTTCGGGTATCAGAGAGCTCTCGTCGTCTTTGTCCCTCAATATGCCGGCAATATCCGTCATCATAATAAGCCTTTCCGCACCGAGCGCACCTGCTATGCGTGCGGAAGCCGTGTCGCCGTTTATATTGTAGGTATTGCCCTGTCTGTCGCAGCCCACGGTGGAAATTACGGGTATATATCCGTTTTCAAGCAAATCCTCAACCGGTTTAATATTGATTTTTGTAATCTCGCCCACATAGCCGAGCTTTTCGTTCTTTATCCTGGCCTCTATAAGTCTTCCGTCCATACCCGAAAGCCCTATAGCCTTGCCGCCCTTCATCTCAAGCAGGTTTACAAGCGTTTTATTCACCTTGCCGGCAAGAACCATCTGCACTATGTCAACGGTCTCCTTATCCGTAACCCTTAAACCGTCAACAAACTCGGCCTTTTTGCCGAGCCTGCCCATTAAATCGTTTATTTCGGGTCCGCCGCCGTGCACAAGCACAACCTTAACGCCTATGAGCCATAAAAGCACTATGTCCTCCATAACCTGCTGTTTAAGCTGTTCGTTTACCATAGCGTTTCCGCCGTACTTTATGACTACCGTTTTGCCCGTATAGCGTTTTATATAGGGAAGCGCCTGCGTAAGAACCTCGGCACGCTCCATATTTGAAAAATCATTCTGCATTTTAATCACCTCAAGTACGGTAATCACCGTTGATTTTTACATAATCATATGTCAAATCGCAGCCCCATGCCGTTGAACAGGCCTCCCCACCGTTGAGGTCTACAAGTATTTCGATTTCCTTTTCAAGCAAAATCTCCTTGGCCTTTTCCTCGGAAAAATCAACTCCCGAGCCGTTTTTGCAGACGGATATTTCGCCCTTTGGGCTTTTGAAGCTGACATCAATTTTATTTATGTCAACATCGGCCTTGCTGTAGCCTATCGCACACAGCACCCTGCCCCAGTTTGCGTCCGCACCGAACATTGCCGCCTTTAAAAGCGACGAACAGATAACGCTTTTTGCGACAAGCTTCGCAGTTTCCTTATCCTTTGCGCCGCTGACCTTACATTCAAGCAGTTTTGTCGCTCCCTCGCCGTCGCCGGCTATCATTCTGCAAAGCGAAACGGTAACGGTATTAAGCGCTTTCATAAACACCTTAAAATCTTCGTTTTCCTCGGTAATTTCGGCGTTTTCCGCCATACCGTTTGCAAGCACGGTAACCATATCGTTTGTAGAGGTGTCGCCGTCAACGCTTACCATATTGAAAGTGTTTTTAATATCGCAGGACAGAGCCTTTTGAAGCATTGCGCCTGAAACGGCGGTGTCCGTAGTTATAAACACAAGCATTGTCGCCATATCGGGATGAATCATACCGCTTCCCTTTGCGATGCCGCCTATTCTGCAGGTCTTGCCTCCGAGACTAAACTCCACCGCAACTTCCTTTTTTACGGTATCGGTCGTCATAATGCCCTGCGCCGCATCGCCGCTTGCGTCATAGGAGAGCCTGCGTACAAGCTCGGGTATGCCGTTTTTGATAGGCTCTATATTAAGGGGCTGTCCTATAACTCCCGTAGAGGCGACAACAACATCTGACGGGCGTATTCCGAGCGCCCGGGCGCACAGCTCGCTCATTTCCCGTGCAATTTCAATGCCGTTTGCATTGCAGGTATTGGCGTTACCGCTGTTGCAGATAATTGCCTGGGCCCTGCCGTCCGAGATATGCTCCCTGGTGACTATGAGGGGTGCGCCCTTAACAAGATTGGTAGTATATACGGCGCACGCCGAAGCAGGAACATCGCTGACTATCAGCGACAGATCCTTTTTTGTTCTGTTATTTCTTATTCCGCAGTGTATGCCCGAAGCCCTGAAGCCCTTTGCGGCGCACACTCCGCCCTTAACTGTATTCATAAATCCTCTCCTATATCTCAAGTCCTGTTTTCTCGTCTATTCCCAACAGGATATTCATATTCTGTATTGCCGCTCCGGAAGCGCCCTTTCCGAGATTGTCAAAGCGTGAAACAAGCAGAATCCTGTCTGCATTGCCGAAAACGGAAATTTCCATACTGTCCCTGCCGCTGAGACTGCCTGCGGATATAAAGCCGCTTTCATCGCCGCCGTCAACAAACTTTAAAACGCCGTCCCTGTAAACCTCTTTGTAGGTTCTTTTTATATCCTCTTCGCCCGCTTTTAAATCGGATTTAAAAAGCATAACCGTAACTTCCATACCCGAATAAAACGGGGCTACTACGGGACAAAAAACGGGGGCGTTTGAAAGAGAGCAAACTTTCATCATTTCCGGCAAATGCTTATGGTTTTGACCCAGAGCGTACTGCCTGGGGGCGTTTAACAGGGCGTCCCTGCTCTCCCCCTCGTATTCGGCTATCATTTTTTTGCCGCCTCCCGAATAACCGGTAAGGGAAAAAGCGGTAAGCTTTGCTTCCCTGTCGATTATTCCGTTTTCGACAAGCGGAGCGACAAGGGCGATAAAGCCGCTTGCATGACAGCCGGGATTTGCAATTCTTTTTGAATTTCTGATTTTTTCCCTGTATCCGCTAAGCTCCGGAAAGCCGTAAGCCCAGCCCTCCGCCGTTCTGTGAGCGGTGGAAGTATCTATTATAGCAGTATTGCCGTTATTAATCAAGCCCACAGCCTCAACAGCGGCGCTGTCGGGCAGGCACAAAAAGGAAATGTCACTTTCATTCAGGGCCGAAGCCCTTGCTTTTGTATTCTTTCGCAATTCCTCCGGCAGAGAAATAAGCTCTATATCCTCTCTCTTTTCAAGCCGTTCATATATACGAAGCCCTGTTGTTCCTGCGCTTCCGTCTATAAATATTTTTGTCATTAAAATATTTCTCCATTGTATTTTTATGCAGGTATTATATAAAAAAATCCGTGTAAAGTCAATAATTATATGAAATAATATTCAAGAAAAATACATTTTTATACACAATATTCA
This sequence comes from uncultured Clostridia bacterium, assembly GCA_947630285.1. Lineage (GTDB taxonomy): Bacteria > Bacillota > Clostridia > Oscillospirales > Acutalibacteraceae > Fimenecus. The sequence continues at coordinate 113,934 of CANRHD010000001.1, forward strand.
TAAATGCCGTGTATATTATGAAGGATTATGGATATTTTAACAAAAGCGCAAAAAATGCACACCGAAAACAGTGTGCATTAATTTTAAAATTTAAAAGGATTTAACCGATTTTCATGCTCAGCTTCAGTTTATCGCTTATCATGGCAATAAACTCGGAATTGGTCGGCTTTCCTCTTGTGCTTTGGATAGTATATCCGAAATACGAATTGAGCACATCGACATCGCCCCTGTCCCAGGCAACCTCAATGGCGTGGCGTATTGCCCTCTCCACCCTTGAGGGAGTTGTTGAAAAGGTCTTGGCAACGGTCGGATAGAGAAGTTTTGTCACCGAATTCATCATTTCGCTGTCGGAAATTGAAAGGATTATCGCCTCTCTTAAATACTGATAGCCCTTAATATGCGCCGGAACGCCGATTTGGTGCATAATATCGCTTACGATAACCTGTAAATCGGACTCCGATTTCAGTAAGCCCGTTCCCCTTGGAGAGCTTTCCTTGCCCCAGCCGGTCATTTGGATTATCCTCTCTGCCATCATGGAAGTGTCGAAAGGCTTTAAAAAATAGTAATCTGCGCCGTTTTCCAAAATTTCCTGCTCAAAGCGCTGATTGCTTACGCCCGAAACTACCATAACGAGCATATCGTCGAACTTTTTGTCCTTTTTGATTTTCTTCAAAACAGCAAGCGCATCGAGATTAACCATAAAGGCGTCCATAACCACGACATCTGCCTTATCTTTTTCAAGGAAATTCAAGAGCTGCGCCCCGTCTTTTGATATTAGAATAACCTCAAAGCCGTAGGAGCTTAAAATATTCTGACAGTTCCGTCCGAACTCGTTGCCCTCCGACGCCAAAACTACTCTGATTTTTCTTTCCATATTATTACCTCCGTTTTTTATTTCTGTCATATTTTAACATAATTGTAATAATTTGGCAATAGATAAATTAAAAATTTTGAAAAAATTTGAATAAAAAGAAATGCACAGAGAAAAAGTTGAGTTTTTCTCTGTGCACCCTTTTAGGAAGCTTTATCAGTTACGACTTCTTGTGTTCTCTGCGATACCTTGAGCATATTTTCCGCAAAAATCGCATAACCCTGCAAGGGGTTATTCAAAAAAACATGGGTCACTGCGCCCACAAGCATACCGTTCTGAATTATCGGACTGCCGCTCATTCCCTGCACTATACCGCCGGTCTTTTCGATAAGCCGGGGGTCTGTAATCTCGATAACCATATTCTTTTCATCTTCATTCGTACTTTTCAAAACCTTCACTATACGAGCGTCATAATACTTTGGGCCATCCGAATCAACGGTAGATATTATCTTTACATCTCCTGTTGTGACCTCATGCCTTGTCGCCACGGGAATTTCCTTTTTCTTAGGCACGGTATAAAGCGTGCCGTACAAACCGCTGTCGCAGTTTACCTTAAGCTCGCCTATATTGCTTTCTTCAAAAACACCGCACAGCTCACCGGCGCTGTTTTCACTGCTTTTATAACAACCGTTTATTTCCGCACCGACTGCCTTTCCCGATTGCAGGGGCATAATTTTTCCCGTATCTACATCGCAAACAGCGTGCCCCAAAGAGCCGAAAACCTTTGTGCTCCTGTCATAGTAGGTTATTGTTCCGACCCCTGCGGCGCTGTCCCTGACCCAAAGCCCGGCCTTGTTTTTAAGGTCGGTCTGAGATTTTTGGAGGGTAAGCTCGGTTTCATACGGCCTCCCGTTTCTTGAAGCCTTTACCCTGATTTTTTTATCTCCGGTCTTTTCAAAAAACGCCGTAAGCTGTGATACGGTATTAATTTTTACGCCGTTAAGCTCCTTTAGTATATCGCCTGTTTCAATTCCTGCTTCCTTACCCGGATTTCTGTTTCCCGACGCTGTCAGCACATCGTCCATTCCGACTACAAGCACACCGTCCGTGTAAAGCTTGATGCCGAAGATGTCTCCTCCCGGGACCACATACTGTCTTTTTGAAACAGTCACATAAGAAGATTTTACGGGAATCGTTTCGAGCAGAGAGATATTCACCGTAAAATGCTTTTCCTCAGCGCTGTCGTCCAAAGCGGAGGCGTTATTTGTAAACACCTGCTTTGAAGAGGCGTCGTCAGGGACGCTTGCGCTGTAAAATAAGCCGGGTGAAAAATCCTGAGAATTTACAAGGTAAATTTCGTCGGGAATTTCTCTGAGCCCGATGTAAACGAATCCGAAAATAACAGAGGTTATCATAAGCCCAATAAAGCTTACTACTTTGAAAAATCTTTTCATTTTCTCCTCCGTTGCGGCTCTTGCCGCAATATTAATTTGTGATATATTCAAAAAAATATGTGAGGAAAAAAAAAGACTTTTCGGCACAAAATGCGCCGAAAAGCTTTTTCAAATTTTTTCATTTTTTAAAAGTTCGATTATTTTCTCAACCGTTTTTTCAACGCTCTCGCCGTCGCAGTTTAATATATGATCCGCATACTTGCGGTACAGCGGCAAACGGCTGTTGTATATATCCGTTATTTTCTCGTTTTTGCCTGCGGCTATTCCCCGTGTTTTTATGTTGTTTATTCTCGCCTCCAAAATATCGGGAGAAACATCGAGAAAAATTACGACCGAATTCTTTTTAAGATGCTCCATTGCGTTTTGGCGGAAAACTGCGCTTCCCCCGGTGGAGATAACGCTTTTTGAATACTCCCTTGAAAGTATGGCTTCGCTCTCCCTGTCAAGGAAATTTTCAAGGCCGTCAAGGTCAATAATATCCTGTAAAAGCCTGTTTTCACGCTGTTGGACTATCAAATCCGTATCCACGAAGTCCATACCGAGGGTCTTTGCAAGTATAACGCCGGCCGTGCTTTTGCCGCAGCCGGGCATACCTATCAGAACAATGTTATTCATCAGATTGAAATTTCATGAGCCAATTTGTAAAGCCCCTCGTCAATGTGCTTGGTCATATTGAGAGCTTCAAAAATATCGTAGTCAACAATATCGTCCTTTTTAATTGCGACAACACGGTTGCCTATGCCCTTTTCAAGAAGCTCGACCGCCTTACAGCCCATAAGACTTCCGGCAACCCTGTCCCGAACGGTGGGAGAGCCGCCCCTCTGAACATGGCCGAGTATAGTGGCACGGCTTTCAATGCCGGTTACCTCCTCGATTTTCTTTGCCATCTCGCTTACGCCGCCGATACCCTCAGCGACTATGATAATAAAATGTCTTTTGCCCGTCTTTTGTGTTTTCTTCATTCTGTCTATGACATCACGCTCAAAATCAAACTCAATTTCGGGAATGAGTATAGTAGTAGCTCCGCAGGCAATACCGGCATTAAGGGCTATGTAACCTGCCCTCCTGCCCATAACCTCAACGACGGAGCAACGGTCATGAGATTCCGTGGTGTCACGCAGACGGTCAACCATCTGCATAACCGTATTCATGGAAGTGTCAAAGCCTATTGTGTAGTCACAGCAGGCAATATCATTGTCGATAGTGCCGGGTATTCCTACGCAGGGAATACCTCTCAACGACAAATCCCTTGCGCCCCTGAAGGAGCCGTCGCCGCCTATTACAACAAGGCCCTCAAGGCCCATTTCCTTACACACATTGATAGCTTTCTGCATACCCTCCTCCGTCTTAAACTCGGGACTTCTTGCAGAATAAAGTATTGTGCCGCCTCTGTTAATTATATTTGAAACGGAGCGGAGATTCATCTCATACATATCCCCGTACATAAGCCCGTTATAACCGCGCCTTATTCCCATAACGCGCATACCCTTTTTACAGCCTGCACGAACAACTGCTCTGACGGCCGCATTCATACCCGGTGCGTCGCCGCCGCTTGTCAATACGCCGATTGCTTTCATTTTTATCACCTCAAATTATTGCTACGCAGAATTTTTTTAAATATATAATACACTAAAAGAAAAAATAGTCAAGTAAAAAAGGACTTTTTATTTCTTTATAAGTTTACTGAAGTACGGCGTTTTCGTCACCGAGAAGCCTTTTCAGCTCTTTTACAGCTTCGCTTTCACCGTTTATTTTAAACTGTGTGGGAACATATTTTTTTTCGTCGGCAAAGAAGAAATAAACGGGTAAAGCGCCGTTTTCGTTTTTTAAAATGCCCCTGCACTTTTCCGCTCTGTCGTCGCTTCGGCAATTAAGCCTCAAAAACAGCCCCCGTCTTTTTGCCTTACTGCCCATACTCGGACATTCGCTGAAATAATCCGCCGCTATCTTTGCGTCCTCGTCCTCACGCAGGGAAAGCCTGCCGTTTACGACCAATACCTTGCCCGTCTGTAAAAAGGCCTTTGACGCCTCATAAACCTTCGGGAAAACTATAACCTCGATGCCGGAGCTTACATCTTCCACCCCGACAAACGCCATGGTTGCGTCGTTTTTGGTTATTTTCTTTTTAACGGAGGTTATAATTCCGAGTATTTTTACATATGAACCGTCTTTATAAAGGCTTGTTTCGTCGTTCTGCGATTCTATTAAATCAATTACCCTCACAGCATTAATGCTTTCGGAAACCTTTGCGTACTCCGCCATGGGGTGGCCGGAAATATAGAGGCCGGTAGTCTCCTTTTCAAGAGAAAGCTTTTCAAGCAGAGGGAACTCCTCGGTGCGCTGTATTTCGGGCTCGTCGGACTGTGCTTCGGCTATGCCGCCCAAATCGGACAAGGCTATCTGACCGTCAATATTTTTTCTCTTTTTGTTTTCAAGAGAAGCGACTATGGAATTTAAGTTTAAAAGCATTTCCCTGCGGTTAAGCCCGAAGCAGTCCAAAGCGCCGCTCTTTATTAAGCTCTCGACCGCTCTTTTATTAAATTCCCTGGAATAAGTCCTTTTGCAGAAATTGTAAAACGATGTGTATTTTCCGTTTATACAGCGCTCCTTGTAAATTGAGTCAATAAAGTTATAGCCCAAAGATTTAACCGCAAGCAGTCCGAACCTGATTTTTCCGCAGTCGGTTGTAAACTCCGCCCTCGAATAATTAATCTCCGGCTTTAAAACCTCTATTCCCATGGCGTTGCACTCGGAAATATAAAGGGCAACCTTGTCGGAATCGTCTATAACGCTTGTCAGAAGCGCCGCCATAAATTCAGCCGGATAATGGCATTTGAGATAAGCGGTTCTGTAAGCTACAACGGCGTATGCCGCCGAATGTGATTTGTTAAAGGCGTATGAAGCGAAAGATGTCATATCGTCAAAAATGCTGTTCGCCGTCTTTTCGTCGATATTGTTGCCCTTACAGCCCTCAACAAAGGTGGTGCGCTCCTTTTCCATAACATCGTGCTTTTTCTTTGACATGGCACGACGCACTATATCCGCCCTGCCGAAAGAGTAGCCAGCAAGCCAGCGGAAAATCTGCATAACCTGCTCCTGATATACCATACAGCCGTTTGTAACATCTAAAATCGGCCGCAGAGCCTCTGTTTTATATTTTATAAGCTCGGGATTGTGCCTGTTACTTATATAGGCGTCTATAGAGTCCATAGGCCCGGGGCGGTAAAGCGAAATAACGGCTATAATATCCTCCAGGCTCTCGGGCTTTAAGCGTACAAGCACCCTGCGCAGCCCTGCCGATTCGCATTGGAACACGCCGTAGGTCTGCCCGTTTTTAAAAAGCTCGTAGGTTTCGGCGTCGTCGAGCGGTATTTTCTCAATATCAAAGCTTCTGTCCTTTTCCCTTACCGCCTTAACGCAGTCGTCAATTACCGTAAGAGTCCGCAGGCCGAGAAAATCCATTTTAAGCAGGCCGAGTTCCTCTATATCGGTCATGGTGTATTGAGTTACTACGGCCTCGTCATTTCTTGCAAGGGGAACATACTCGTCAACCGGTCTGTCGGTAATTACAACGCCTGCCGCATGTGTGGAGGCGTGCCTCGGCATACCTTCGACCGCCCTCGCCAAATCAATGAGCTCCCTTATTTTTTCGTCGCTTTCATACATTTTTCTGAAATCGGCGTCCCTGCCGAGAACCTTATCTATAGTAATATTCAACTCACGAGGTATCTGCTTTGCCACTGCGTCAACGGTATTATAGGGAAGCCCCAGCACCCTGCCGACATCTCTGACGGACGCCCTTGCCGCCATGGTGCCGAAGGTGACTATCTGCGCCACATGGTCGGCGCCGTATTTTTTTATAACATAATCTATTACTTCTTCACGCCTGACATAGCAAAAATCCACATCGATATCGGGCATACTTACCCTTTCGGGGTTTAAAAAGCGCTCAAAAAGCAAATTGTATTTCATCGGGTCTATGCCCGTTATACCCATACAGTATGCGGCGATACTGCCTGCGCCCGAACCCCTGCCGGGGCCTACGGGGATACCGTTTTTCTTTGCAAAATCTATAAAGTCCGCAACTATGAGAAAATAATCGACATATCCCATATTTTTGATTACGGACAGCTCGTAGTCAAGGCGCTCAACATATTCGCTTTTGCAGTCCCTGCCGTAATTTTTGTAAAGGCCCTCAAAGCATTTTTCCCTGAAATACTCAAAATGATCCTGCCCGTTTGCAACCTCAAAGTGCGGAAGCTTGGTGTTGTGAAACTCAAACTCCAAATTGCACATATCCGCAATTTTGGCGGTGTTCTCAACAGCTTCGGGGCAATCGGGAAAAAGCTCCGACATTTCGGCTTCGCTCTTTAAATAGAAATCGTCCGTGCCGAATTCCATACCCGTTTCTTCGTCTATGGTATGGTTAGTCTGAATACATATGAGAACCTTTTGGGTTTTGGCGTCCTCTTTTTTTACATAGTGAACATCGTTTGTGGCGGCAAGGGGTATTCCCGTTTCGTCGGAAAGCCGTTTTAACCTCGGCAAAATCTCAAGCTGCTGCTTAATATGGTGGTTTTGTATTTCAATATAATAATTCCCCTGCCCGAAAACAGAGTTGTACCACAGGGCGGTTTGCTTTGCTCCCTCGTAATCGTTTATTGCAAGCTTCCTCGGAATTTCGCCTGCAAGACAGCCGGAGAGAGCAATAAGCCCCTCATGGTGCTTTTCCAAAAGCTCCTTATCCACCCTCGGTTTTGAATAAAAGCCCGTAATCCAGGACTCCGAAACCATTTTTATAAGGTTTTTGTAGCCCGTTTCGTTTTTGCAAAGCAGAACCAGATGGTGCCGTTCGTTATCTATGGAATGAACCTTGTCGAAACGGCTTCTCGGCGCAACATACACCTCACAGCCTATAATGGGCTTAATGCCGTTTTTCTTTGCCTCTTTGTAAAATTTCACGGCTCCGAACATATTGCCGTGGTCGGTAATTGCAACAGCGGTCTGCCCGTTCTTTTTTGCGGCGTCAAACAACGGCCCGAAACGGCAGGCGCCGTCAAGCAGGCTGTATTGAGTATGCAAATGTAAATGGACAAACGGCATATTGTTACCTCTTGTGATTACTGCGTTACTTTTTTATAAAAATCAAAGCAGTCGAATGTTGCAAAATAGTCCTTTGGAGTTTCCGCCCTTCTTATCATTTCAAAGCTTCCGTCGGTTTTAAGGAGTATTTCCGCCGATTTCAGCTTTCCGTTATAATTATACCCCATTGCAAAGCCGTGAGCGCCTGTGTCGTGAATATACAGCAAATCGCCCATTTCAATTTCGGGTAAAGCTCTGTCTACGGCGAATTTATCGTTATTTTCGCAAAGCGAACCCGTTACATCGTAAATCTTTACGGGTTCGGCGTTTTCCTTACCCAAAACGGTTATGTGGTGGTATGCCCCGTACATTGCCGGGCGCATAAGATTTACCGCACAGGCGTCAACGCCTATATACTGCTTGTGGGTGTCCTTTCTGTTTATCGCCCTTGTAACAAGAGCGCCGTAAGGACCGGTCATATATCTTCCCAGCTCCGTATATATCGAGATGTCGCCCATACCGTTTGCCGCAAGCACCCCGTCATATACCTCTTTAACGCCCTGTGAAATTTTAAAAATATCGTTTTCGCTCTGGCCGGGACGGTAGGGAATACCAATTCCGCCGGAAAGATTAATAAATTTAATATCCGCTCCCGTCTCTTTTTTCAGCTTAACGGCAACCTCGAAAAGAGTTTTTGCAAGCGTGGGATAGTACTCGTTTGTAACGGTGTTGCTTGCCAAAAAAGCGTGTATGCCGAACTGTTTTACGCCCTTTGATTTAAGTATTTTAAAGGCTTCAAAAAGCTGCGGAGTGGTCATACCGTATTTTGCGTCGCCGGGGTTGTCCATAATGCTGTTGGCAATTTTAAAATATCCGCCGGGATTGTAACGGCAGGAAATCTTTTCGGGCAGTTTGCCGAGCGTTTTTTCAAGTATATCTATATGGGTAATATCGTCAAGATTTATTATTGCACCCAAATCGTTCGCATATTTAAACTCCTGCGCAGGAGTATCGTTTGACGAAAACATTATATCATCGCCGTGAGCGCCTATGGCATTAGAAAGCATAAGCTCCGTCAATGACGAACAGTCGCAGCCGCAGCCGTATTCACGCAGAATGTTTATAAGAAAGGGGTTGGGCGTTGCCTTTACCGCAAAATATTCCCTGAAGCCCTTGTTCCACGAAAACGCCTTATAAAGATTTTCGCAGTTACGGCGTATGCCCTTTTCATCGTAAAGATGGAAAGGCGTAGGATAAACGCCTGCTATTTCCTCTGCTTTTTCTTTTGTTACAAAAGGTATTTTTTCCATTTATTTTGCCTCCAAACGAGATTGAATTATTGCTCTGATTTTATCAACATTTTCTCCCGTTTGAGAAGAGAACGGGATTATATTTTCTGCGCTTACAAAATTTAATTCTTCCCTTGACTTTTCAAGCCTCTGCCTGTATTCGCCCCTGTTGAGCTTATCGCTTTTTGTCATTACGACGATATAATCTATGCCCGTGCTTTCAAGAAAGTCAAGCATCATAATGTCGTCGTCCGTTGCAGGGCGGCGCATATCTATAAGCTGTACCGCAAGCTTAATATTGCGCCCGGAATTAAAGTACTGTTCCATCATCTTTGCCCAGCGGATTTTCTCGCTTTTTGCCACCTTTGCGTAGCCGTAGCCGGGCAGATCCACAATTTTCACACCGTCCCCGAGCCCGTAAAAGTTTATTGTAACTGTTTTCCCCGGAACGGAGCTTACTCTGGCAAGATTTTTTCTGTTGAATATTTTGTTTATAAGCGATGATTTACCCACATTTGAACGCCCGGAAAAAACGATTTCGGGGAATTGCGACGGGGGAAGCTGTTCAAAAGTGCCGTACGCTTTTTCAAACACGGCGTTTGAAAAGTCCATAAAACTCACCTTTTTACCTATTCGGTCAAAAATTTAACTGCTAAATTCAATTAATTTCCGTTCCAAGCCTCCGTCATACGGCTACTGTCTGCGGCAACGGGAATTTCAAGCTTCTTTGCGCCCTTTTCGGGTTCGTTTAAAGCAAGCCGAAGAACCTCGTTTACATTGGAGACGGGGATAAAGTTCAGGGCGTCGGTTACAACCCTGTCAAAGGTCTTGATGTCTGCGGAATTTTCCTCGGGAATGATAACCGTTTTAATTCCCGATTTGTAAGCCGCCATTGATTTTTCTTTAAGACCGCCTATCGCAAGCACCCTGCCCGTGAGAGTTACCTCGCCTGTCATGGCGACGCCCGACTTAACGCTCAGACCCGACAGAGCCGAAACTATGGCGGTCGTTATTCCTATTCCGGCAGAGGGGCCGTCTTTAGGCACAGCGCCCTCGGGGAAATGGATATGTAAATCCCTGGTTTTGTAAAAATCCGTTTCTATTGAGTATTCGGACGCAATGCTCCTGATATAGCTGTAAGCGGTTTTGGCGGACTCCTTCATAACATCGCCCAGAGAGCCGGTAAGCTCAAGCTTGCCGCTCCCCTCGACGCTCAAAGCCTCGATTTGCAAAATCTCGCCGCCTGCGGAAGTCCACGCAAGGCCGTTTACAACGCCTACACGGTCCGTCTTTTCAAGCCCGTCATTTTTGAATTTTCTCGGCCCCAAAAGCTGTTCTATATCCGACTGTTTAACCGTAATTTTACCGTCAAAGCCCTCTGCAAACCTGACGGCGCATTTGCGTATTACCTTTGCTACGGTTCTTTCAAGTATTCTTACGCCGGCCTCTTTGGTGTATCCGTCGATTATAAGCCTGAGGGCGTCGTCACGGATTTTAAGCTGCGACGCCTTGAGCCCGTACTCTTTTATCTGCTTGGGAACGAGATGCTTTTTGGCTATGTTGAATTTTTCATCAAAGGTATAGCTGAATAATTCTATTATTTCCATTCTGTCACGCAAAGGCGCAGGAATATTTTCCAAGTCGTTTGCGGTGGTTACAAACAACACCTTGCTAAGGTCAAAGGGAATGTCGATATAATGGTCCCTGAACGAATTGTTCTGCTCGGGGTCAAGCGCCTCCAGCAGAGCCGAAGACGGGTCGCCCTTATAATCGCTTGAAAGCTTATCCACCTCGTCAAGCAAAATAAGCGGATTTGCGCTTTTTGCCCTTTTGAGCGCATCAATGATGTTGCCTGGCATTGCGCCTATATATGTTTTTCTGTGACCTCTTATTTCAGCTTCGTCCTTTACTCCGCCCAGAGAGATACGCACATATTTTCTGCCCATGGCACGGGCAAGCGACCTTGCAATAGATGTTTTGCCCACTCCGGGAGGCCCTGCAAGGCAGATTATCTGCCCCTTAATATCGGGAGCAAGCTTACGCACGGCAAGCATCTCTATAATTCTCTGCTTAACCTCTTTGAGGCCGTAGTGATCCTTTTCAAGTATATTAGACGCCTTTTTGATATTGATATTTTCCTTTGTATATGTGTTCCATGGCAGGGCGAGAACCTCGTCAAGATAATTCCTGATAACGGAGCTTTCGGGGCTTGACTGCTGCATTTTCATCAGCCTGTCGCACTCTGTTAAAAGCTTTTCCTCGTCCTCCTTGGCAAAGCCTGTTTTTAAAATCATTTTGCGGTATTTATCCGCCTCAGCCTCAGGGGAGTCCCCGTCGTTGAGCTCTGTGGAAATCGCCTTTAACTGCTCACGCAAATAGTATTCTCTCTGATTATCGTCTATCTGGTCCTGAACCTTGTCGTTAAGCTCCGCCTCCATGGCAAGGACATCGGTTTCCTTTGCGAGTATAACGCAGAGCTTTTCTATCCTTTTCATACAGTTGAGCTCTTCAAGAACGGACTGCTTTAATTTGTACTCAAGCGGAATATTTGCGGTTATGTAATCGGAGAGCTCGCCGGGGTCGTCCTTTACCGACACCGCCAAAACAATATCCGGCGCAATTTTGGGCGCAAAGCGGCAGTAATCCTCAAAAAGACTCTTAACGCTTCTGACAGACGCTTCTGCCTTTAATGCCTCGGAGGGCTTGGGAAGAACCTCGCCCACCTGCGCCGCAGTTGCGGTAAAGAAGGGATTTACGCCCGTTATGCCGCAAAGCCTTGCTCTGTATTTGCCCTCGACAACTACCCTGAGGCTGTCGCCCGACGGCATTCTGACAATTTGCTTTATCTCGCAAACCGTGCCTATATCGTAAAGCGTTTTTGTATTGATGATTTCCTCCTGTATATCCCTCTGTGCGACAAGGAATACGCTCTTCTTTGAAACCATGGCGGCCTTGACCGCCGCAATGGATTTTTGCCTGCTGACATCAAAATGCACCGTAGCCCCGGGGAAAACCACAAGCCCCCTCAACGCAACCATAGGTACGGCGATTATGTCGCTGTTGTTAAAAAACTCCATATATACAACTCCTTATGACTGTAAAAATCAACAGATAATAACATAAATCAGTTTGAAGATTAATTATATAATAATATTCGACTTACTGCAATACATTTTTAACAATTTAAAACTAATTTCAGTATTTTATTTAATATTAACACATAAAAATTTTAATAATATAATCAAAATTAACAATATATTTTTAAGGCCTGATTTTATCTTGCAAATTACGGAATAATGTGCTACAATCGTACAGAATTTTATAATGGGATAGATTTGGATTTTCTTTTCAAACTGTTTTTTTCTGCCCCCTTTTTCGGCGAAATAAGGCGGCTTTTCACAGCTTGAAAATCCGACGCTTCTATCTTAAAAAATACATTATTCTTTCAGGAGGATTGACATATGAAGGTTAAGTTTACGGAAACCGTTTTGAGAGACGCCAACCAGTCGCTTATAGCCACGAGAATGCCGTATGAAAAATTCGACGGCATACTTGAAGCTATGAACAAAGCGGGCTACTATTCGATAGAGTGCTGGGGCGGCGCAACATTTGATTCCTGTCTCAGGTACCTCGACGAGGACCCGTGGGAAAGGCTCAGAAAAATCAAAGAGAAATGCCCCGACACAAAATTACAGATGCTCTTGAGAGGTCAAAACCTGCTCGGTTACAAGCATTATCCCGACGATGTTGTAAGAATGTTTGTTAAAAAGAGCGTTGAAAACGGAATTGACATTATAAGAATTTTTGACGCTCTCAACGATACCAGGAACATTCGGGTTGCCGTTGACGAGACGATAAAGAACGGCGCCGTTGCATCGGGCGCAATATCGTACACTACAAGCCCGGTTCACACGCTTGCAAAATATGTTGAAACGGTAAAAGAAATGAAAAAGATGGGCTGTTCAACCATCTGCATTAAGGATATGGCCGGCGTTATGACCCCTGCCGAGGCAAAGGACCTTGTATCGGCAATCAAAGACGCACTGCCGGAAATGCCCGTTATTCTGCACACGCACTGCACAACGGGTATGGCGTATATGACTGTATTAAAGGCGGTCGAGGCAGGCTGTGATATAATCGACACGGCCACCTCCTGCTTCTCTGGCGGCACTTCACAGCCGGCTACGGAAACCATACACGACGCTTTAACGGGTCTCGGATACGATACGGGGCTTAACAGGAATGTATTAAAGCAGGTAAACGATTTCTTTAAGCCGGTCAGGGACGAATATCTGGCTTCGGGACTGCTGAAGCCGAAAGCGCTTGTAACAGACACCGACGCTTTGACCTATAAGGTTCCCGGCGGAATGTTATCGAATATGATGGCCAACCTTGAGGATATGCACGCACTTGACAAAATGGACGAAGCGCTTGTTGAAATACCCAAGGTTCGTGAGGATATGGGCTATCCCCCTCTCGTTACTCCGCTTAGCCAAATGGTCGGAAACCAGGCGGTTACAAATGTGCTTGTAGGGCAGAGATATAAAAACATTTCAAAGGAAATCAAGGCGTATATCAAAGGCGAATACGGCAAAGCTCCCGGCGAGATAAACTCTGCGCTCCAAAAGAAGGTTCTGGGCGATGAAGAACCTATCACCTGCCGCTTCGCCGATACTCTTGAGCCTGAATTTGAAAAGGCGAAGGCAGAAATAGGAAGCAAGGCAAAATGCGATGAAGATGTGCTTTCATATATTGCGTTCCCGACTCAGGCGGAGGCTTTCTTTGACAGGCGTGAAGAAAAGTCGAAGAACACATTTAACTATTCAATCAGAAGAATTGATTAAGGAGAGTGAAATATGAATTTTCTAAACGCAGTAGCCGAAGCTACCATTACAGACTCGGCGGCGCTCGCTTCACCGGGTAACGGCGGTTCAATATCAATGACCGAGGCTTTGGGCCTGTCGGTTACGGGCATAGTAGTGGTTATGATAATACTCGCTCTTCTTGCGATACTCGTTGTTATACTTTCAAAGGTTGTCCGTACTTTTGAAAAGGCTTCAAAGGGCAAAAGAAGCGTAACAAAAGAAAAGGCGGAAAATACCGCAGTAAAGATTTCCGTAAAAGAGAACAAGCAGGAAAGCAAAGCGGCGGCGCTTGAAGAAACGCAGTCCTTGGGTCAGCTTGAGCTATACAAGACCGACGAAAAAACCGCCGCAGTAATTATGGCTATCGTTTCAAAGGAAAGCGGCATAGCTCTTAATAAACTGCAGTTTAATTCAATTAAGCTTATAGAGAAATAAGGGAGAAAAAGATATGAAATACATTGTTACATTAAACGGTACGGACTACGAAGTAGATGTTACCGAGCTTAAAGAAGCGATAGTTACAAACGCTGTGCCCTCGGCTCCTGCCGCAGCTGCCGCACCTGCCATGCCGTCGGCTCCTGCCGCTCAGCCGGCTCCTGCCCCTGCCGCCCCTGTAAGCGGTACGGGAACGCCCGTTAAATCGCCTATGCCGGGCACTATACTTAAAGTAAACGCAACCGCCGGACAAAAAGTCAAAGAGGGCGATATTCTCTTTATTCTTGAAGCTATGAAGATGGAAAACGAAATAGTCGCCCCGACAGACGGTACGGTTTCACAGATTATCGCAAACAAGGGCGCTTCGGTTGCAACTGACGAAGTTCTTGCTTTCATCGGTTAAGGGGGTAGCCGAAACATGGACATAATAAATTCAATTATTGAAATCTTTCAGGGATCGGGTTTTGCCTCTCTTTCCTGGCAGAACTGGTTTATGATATTGGTTTCGTTTGTTTTACTGTATCTTGCAATAGTTAAGAAGTTTGAGCCGTTGCTCCTGCTTCCCATTGCGTTTGGTATGCTTCTTGTAAATGTATACCCCGATATTATGTACGACCCTCTGGCAATAGCGACGCCCGGCGGAGAGGTTCTTGACCCGTCGGCGCACTGGTACGATTCCGGCGTTCTGCGGCTTATTTACTGCGGCGTTAAATCGAGTATCTTCCCGTGCCTTATTTTCCTGGGCGTAGGCGCTATGACGGATTTCGGCCCCCTGCTTGCAAACCCGTCAAGTCTTCTTTTGGGTGCGGCCGCACAGCTTGGCATATATGTTGCTTTCTTAATATCAATCGCAACAAAGTATATCCCCGGATTTGAGGGCTTTTCAACGCTTGAAGCCGCTGCCATAGCAATTATCGGCGGAGCGGACGGCCCTACGGCTATCTATGTTACGGGCAAGCTTGCCCCTCACCTTTTAGGCCCCGTAGCGGTTGCGGCGTATTCCTATATGGCGCTCATACCGCTTATTCAGCCGCCCATTATGAAGCTGTTGACCACAAAAAAGGAAAGAGAAATTAAAATGAATCAGCTCAGAACCGTAAGCAAGGCGGAAAAAATAATATTTCCGATTGTTGTTACGGTTATCTGCGTTGTTATAATCCCGTCAACTGCGCCGCTTATAGGTATGCTTATGCTCGGCAATCTGTTTAAAGAGTCGGGCGTAACGGAAAGGCTGTCCGACACGGCGCAAAATGCGCTTTGCAATATCGTTACCATAATGCTCGGCGTTACGGTAGGCGCTACGGCGGAGGGAAAAACCTTCCTCGATTTAAAAACGCTTCTTGTTATAGCAATAGGTCTTGTGGCCTTTGCGTTCTCGACTGCCGGCGGAGTGCTTTTCGGAAAGCTTATGAATGTAATCACAAAGGGCAAGGTAAATCCGCTTATAGGTTCGGCAGGCGTTTCCGCCGTTCCCATGGCCGCAAGGGTTTCGCAGGTTGAGGGCAGAAAATACAACCCCTCGAACTTCCTGCTTATGCACGCCATGGGTCCGAATGTTGCCGGAGTTATAGGCTCGGCAGTTGCCGCCGGTTTCTTCTTACTGAATTTCGGCGCAAAATAAACCCGAAACAAAAGAAAAAAATACAGGTTTGCTTAAACTGCGAACCTGTATTTTTTATTTTTTTGTCCTTTAATCTTATTTTTTCGTTCTGTCGGAGGGCTTGCCGTCCGCCCTGCCTTTACCCTTGGTATTTTTTAAATTTTTCGCCCCCGAATACATAACGGGTCTTGTTCTTCCGAGGCTTCTTTTCATTTTCTTGTCGGTCTGCTTTCTCATCAGGTACACATAGGAAATAAACGCTATCACGGCAATGGCAAGCAAAATTAAAAATATGGGCGAGGTCACGACAACTTTTACCGCATTGACAAGCCATAGGAAAATGTTTACCTTAACATCGTCCGCCGCCACAAGGTCAACCGTGGCGATAATTGTACCTGCATAAAGAATATTGGCGGTACCGACCTTTTCGCCTTTTTTGACGGGCGCATTAATCGACTTGGGCGTTTCTTCCTCTATAGGCTCGATAAGCACGCTGTCCTCGCCGTTTCCGACGGGCACTATCGCCGTTACATCGTTCGCCGGAACGAGCCGCACATGGTCGGCGTCAAAAGACAGCTTAACATCGACAACAGTTACGATTTTGGAGGTATCCGCAATTTTTTCAAGTCTCAGGTTGTCAAAGGCCCATTTGTAAAGGCGCTTTGATTCCGTAAACGCCATATTATCCTTTGTGCCGTCGCCGTTGGTATCCTTAGAGGGTGCATTCATAATAATACAGCAGTAATTGTAGCCGTCCTTGCTCGCCTTTGAAACTACACAGCAACCTGCCTGCTCGGTAGTTCCTGCCTTAATGCCCTGAACATATTTATAATAGTAGGTGCGGTAATTTGAATTTATAAGCCAATTTGAATTGTAAAAGTTACGCTCGCCGCTCTTGTTTGTCTTTTCAAGGGTGTATTTATTTGTGTTGCAAATTTCCATAAACGAGGGCAAACCGAGGGCGTGTTTAACAATAAGCGCCATATCCCTTGCGGTGGTGTATTGGTTCTCGGCGTCAAGGCCGTGCGGATTTTCAAAATGAGTGTTTTTACAGCCTAAAGACGCAACAAGCTCGTTCATTTTATCCACAAAATTATCTATGCTTCCGTTGCCTATATAATCCGCCAAAACATACGCCGATTCGTTTGCCGATTTAACCATAAGGCAATAGAGCAACTGCCTTATGCTCAACTCCTCGCCCGCCTTTAAAACGGCCGGAGCCGACTTTGTACCCCTTAAAAGGGAAACGCAATACTCCGGCACAAGTATCTTTTTGTCAAGGTCCTCGCAGTTTTCAATTACAACCGACGCAGTAATTATCTTTGCGAGCGAAGCCATGGCGTTCCTTTTCTCTGAATTTTTATCAAAAATTACAGTTCCGTCGTCAAGGCTGAAAAGCAAAACTATATCCGCTTCAGTTTTTAATTCGCTGTTATAATTTGCCGACGACGGCAGCGCAAAGGCATATGAAAATATCAGAATAACCGTTACTGCCAAACAGATAAACCTTTTCATAATACATATATAGCGTTTAATTACGCTAAGCCCCTTGAAAATATTGTAAAAAAAGAGTATTATATTATAAATTATTATAGCAAAGAAATTTTTAAATATCAATTATATTTTAAGGATGTGTAAAATTTGATCTATATAACCGGAGATACCCACGGCGACGCCGAAAGGCTTTCTGCCTCAAGGCTCAAAAAGCTTAAACAGGGAGACACTCTGATAGTTTGCGGCGATTTCGGTTTTATCTGGGACGACAGCAAAAGGGAGCATAAAATAATCCGTCAGCTCGGCAAAAGGAAATACAACATTTGCTTTATTGACGGTACGCATGAAAACTTTTCTCTGCTTAACAACTACGAGGTCAGCGCCTGGAAGGGCGGAAAGGTTCATAAAATTTACGACAACCTCTATCATCTTATGAGGGGTCAGGTTTACACGATAGACGACAAAAAAATCTTTACAATGGGCGGCGGCGAAAGTCCCGACATTGAAATAAGAACCGAGGAAAACGAGTGGTCTAAGGAGGAAATCCCGACGCAGGACGAATTGCTTGAGGGCGCTCAAAGCCTTGAAAAGTTTGACTACAAGGTGGACTACATAATCACCCACGAGCCGCCGACAAAAATCAAGGGCTTTTTACAGCTTAAAGACTACGATAATCTCCGTGTTTCCGCACTTAACGCATATTTCGAGGAGCTTTCAAACTCCTGCAAATTCGACAAGTGGTTCTTCGGCAGTCTGCATATGGACAAATTCATTTCAAGCACGCATGTTTCCGTTTTCAAAAACATAATAGACGCACAAACCTGCGAAAAGATATAAAATTATAACGGCTCTCCGAATTTAAGGAGGGCCGTTTCAGCGTGTCAATAAACTGTTTTGCAATAGCAAAATACCAAAAGTTTTCGTCCGCGTTTTTCAAAAGGCGGTGGGGTCGAGGGGCAAAGCCCCCGTCGCAGTCCGCAGACTGCGAAAAACCTGTACTTCATAAAGCGCAGGAGGGGCGAAAAACAGTCCGGTGGACTGTTTTTCGGTGGGGAACCCTCGCCGGGGGTTCACCATAATCTTACTCCTTTTGTGCATATTGCCAAGTGACACATACTTTTTCTACAGGCTGAACAACTCTCCGAAATTAAGGAGGGCCGTTTTATTTGCTGTTTGCGCTGTCAAAAAGCCTTAATGCTCCGACGGGGCGGCACGCTCGGAGATAATATAATTATGTATATCGTCGGCAAGCTTTCCGTAAATTTTAAACTTCTTTCTGAACACAATCAGCGAGGCAAAGAGGAACAGTATAGGTGCGCCGAATGCAAGCAGGCCTATTCCCGTTTTGGTCGAAGGCGAAAACGCCCCTGCCCTGTTCTGCCTGTTATAATCCATAATCCACAGCGAACCGAACAGCACAACGGTCTGAATGGTGTATGCCATCTTCTGCAAAAAGCCTTTCATTGAAAAGGTTATGCTTTCATTCCTTACGCCGTTTTTGTACTCACCGTAATCGACTATGTCCGCAAGGAATACAGTCTGCGAAACGAACATCGAGGAAATACCTATCGAGGCTATTATATAGCAAAAATCAAGCGCAACGGGCCATTTCAAAATTGCTCCGAAAACAAGCATCAGAGCATAGCCCGTCATAGAAAAGACAAGAGAGATAGTGTAGGTCGTTCTCTTTGTAAACCTCTGCGAAAGGACGGGCACAACCAACAGTCCGAGTATAGAGCCCACAGAGCCTATAGTGCCGAAAAGTGACTGCTTTGTTGAGTCGCCGATCACATTGGAAAAATAATATGTTGCGCTTGAGCTTGTGAGATACCAGCCGGCATTTGAGAGCATGGCGAAAATCATAAATACCACAAGCTGATCGTTTGACTTTATTACCTTAAAAATCTGCTTTAGGCTGAACTTCTGCTTCTCGTTATATACTACATTTGTCTCTTTGGTTGTAAGCACGCAGACAAGGGAAAACAGCACGAGGGCTATGCCGCATATCATCGCCCACCTTGAAAAGCCGGAGGCGGAATATCCCTTGTCCGTTTTCTTTTCGAGGTCGCTTGAGAGCAAGGGGCAAATAATGGGCGTAAGTATTGAAATTATACCCTGCCCCAGACCCGAAAAAGTCCTTGCCACCGTGGCAACGAGGTTTCTCTCCTTTTCCTCGCTTGTAAAAGAGGGAACCATGGACCAGTACGGTATATCCGCCATGGTATTTGTCATTCCCCATAAAATATACATCACGGCTATGTAAACGCACAGCTTCATTCCGCTCATTCCGAAAGAGGTGAAAAGCAGAGTAAGCACTACGGCGTTTGAAACCGCTCCTATTAAAATCCAAGGGCGGTACTTGCCGAACTTTGTTTTTGTATTGTCAACCACGGTGCCCATCATGGGGTCGTTTATGCCGTCCCAAATCCTTGCAATTGGCGTAAGTATAAGCAAAAACGCCTCGGATATATTGAGGACGCTTGAGAGGTAATAAGAGAGGAACGAGTAAAACAGGCCGTAGCTCAAATCAAGACCTACAGCGCCTACGCCGTAACCCAATTTCCCCCTTATAAATTTTAACTGCTCTTTCATTTTGTCTCTTCTCCCGCGGCGGAAATTTCAGCCTGAGACTTTTTTACAAGCTTTGCCTCATTTCGCTTATACACCCTCTTGATTGCCGCTATACAGCCGAGAATGACGGCAAAATATATTATTTCCTTGACGGTACTCAGGGTGCTTTCAAAAATCGACATTGCCATAAGGCCCGTCAGCGACGAAAGGAAAGCTATAGTATATTTTTTGTACCACCCGTGTTTTCTGCTAAGGTAAAGTATATCGCTTATTATAACCACCGCAAACGAAGCGAATATAAGCGCTCCGATTATACCGCCCTCCGTTATTACCTCTATAATCAGGTTATGCGCATGGGAAAACTCAACTCCCTTTGAAAGCAGATATTCGTTTACATTACTGCTTCCTGCGCCAAGTCCCAAAATCGGATGCTCCCTGAACGCCGCAAAGCACACCTTCCAAAGCTCAAATCTGTAATTTGTCGAAAGGTCCTCGCTTGCGGCAACTCCCCTGCGCTCAAACAGAACGGCAAGCAGTATCACCGCCACAACCAGCGCCGAGCCGGACATAAACTTTGCCGGCTTCCTGCCTGCAAAGGAAAGCATCATAAACGACAGCACGACGGCAACTGCGGCGCCGCGCAAAAAGGTAAACATTATTCCGAAGAATATAAAAGCTCCGCCGATTACAGAGAGTATTCGGCGCTTCTTGTTTTTGGCGTAAAACGCACAGAATGCGGCAAGCGGAAAGGCCGTTACAAGGAAAGTGGCAAGCGCAAGCGGACTGTTAAAACAGCCCGAAGCCCTATCGACGGTTTCCTCGAAAAACACATTGTAACGCAATAAATTTAAAATGAGCGTATCCGCCTTTTCGTAAATCGGGCTTGGGAAGTACTCCGATTTACCTATCGCCATAAAGGTCATTTGCACAATGGCAACGGCGCTGTTCAACGCCGCCGTACCGATATAGCAGAGCATAATGTTTTCGAGCCTGTCCCTCGAATCCGACATACTTGCCACAAGCAAAAATACGAGCAGGGCGCAAATCCAGGTGACGCCCGTCGCAATGCTTGCAAGCTTAGCCTGTGCCCAAACTGCGCTCAAAAGCATAAATACGCTGTAAACCGCCATTGCCCTTGCAGTTCTGCCGGTGGTTATGGCTCTTCGCCTGTCCGGCTGCATCAAAAAATAAACCGCCAGCAATATTACGAAAATCAAAGCTATAAAGTCGGGCAAAAGGCTGCCGAACAAAATCGCTATGGTCAACAATTTATAGTATATACTGTAATTCTTCTCTTTTAGATATTCAAGCATAGCCGCTTTCCTCCGAAAACGCAAATAATTTACTCGTTATTGATATATAATATCATATATTAGCAATAATTACAATATTATAAAATCACACTGATTTTATTTATTAAATAACCGTAAATATTACAAAATTATTAATTTTTCAAAAAAGGCTTGATTTTTTCTATATATTGGTTAAAATATATATTAGCACTCAAAGCTAAGGAGTGCTAATATCACATTACAATTAATTCATATAGGAGGACTTTTTATGAAAATCAAACCGTTGGCAGACAGAGTTGTACTTAAACCTGTTGAGATTGAAGAAACCACCAAGAGCGGCATTATACTTTCCGCTTCGGCGCAGGAAAAACCGCAGATAGCCGAAGTTGTAGCGGTCGGCCCCGGCGGCGTAATCAACGGCAAAGAGGTTAAAATGTTCGTCAAGGTCGGCGACAAGGTTATTTCGGGCAAGTATTCCGGAACAGAGGTTAAAATTGACGATGTAAACTATACCATCGTCCGCCAAGACGATATTCTTGCAGTAGTAGAGTAATTATCAGGAGGTACTTTTATTATGGCTAAACAGATTATTTACGGCGAGGAAGCACGCAAGGCTTTGCAAACCGGTATCGACAAATTGAGCAACACCGTTAAAATCACTTTAGGCCCTAAGGGCAGGAATGTTGTTCTTGACAAAAAATACGGCGCTCCCCTTATCACAAACGACGGCGTTACAATAGCAAAGGAAGTTGAGCTTGAGGACGCTTTTGAAAACATGGGCGCACAGCTTGTTAAGGAAGTCGCCACAAAGACAAACGATGTTGCCGGCGACGGCACTACCACAGCCACGCTTTTGGCGCAGGCTTTTGTGCGTGAGGGTATGAAAAATGTTGCGGCCGGCGCAAATCCCATGGTCGTAAAAAAAGGTATGCAGTTAGCTGTTGACAAGGCTGTAGAGGCAATCAAAAAGAACGCCAAGCCCGTTAAATCATCAGATGATATTGCAAGAATAGCTACAATTTCCGCCGCCGATGAATTTGTCGGCAGACTCATTGCAGAGGCTATGGAAAAGGTTACCGCAGACGGCGTAATTACCATAGAAGAGTCAAAGACATCGGAAACCTATTCAGATGTTGTTGAGGGTATGCAGTTCGACCGCGGTTATATCTCCCCCTATATGGTTACTGACACCGATAAGATGGAGGCCGTTATCGACGACGCTTACATTCTTATTACGGATAAAAAGATTTCCTCCATTCAGGAGGTTCTCCCCTTACTTGAAAAAATCGTTCAGGCAGGTCAGAAGCTCGTTATTATCGCAGAAGATGTTGAGGGCGAGGCTCTTTCAACAATCCTTGTAAACAAGCTCAGGGGAACATTTACCTGCGTTTGCGTTAAGGCCCCCGGCTTTGGCGACAGAAGAAAGGAAATGCTCCAGGATATAGCTATCCTTACAGGCGGTCAGGTTATCACCTCCGACCTCGGACTTGAATTAAAGGACGCAGAAATAAATATGCTCGGCCGTGCAAAGCAGGTTAAAATCACAAAGGAAAACACCACTATTGTTGACGGCGCAGGCAAGAAGGGCGACATAAAGGCAAGGGTTGCCCAGATAAGAAGTCAGATAGAGTCAACCACATCGGAGTTCGACCGTGAAAAGCTTCAGGAAAGGCTTGCAAAGCTTGCAGGCGGCGTTGCGGTTATTCGTGTCGGAGCCGCAACGGAAACAGAAATGAAAGAAAAGAAGCTCCGCATCGAGGACGCTCTTGCGGCTACAAAGGCGGCTGTTGAAGAGGGTTGCGTTGCAGGCGGCGGTATCGCTCTTGTAAACGCTATTCCCGAGGTTTCAAAGCTTCTTTCAACAGACGATCCCGATCTTAAAACAGGTATCGGCATAGTTGTTAAGGCTATTGAGGAGCCTATCCGTCAGATAGCCGAAAACGCCGGACTTGAGGGCTCTGTTATCGTAAACGAAATTATGGCGTCAAAGAAGAAGGGCTACGGCTTTGACTTTGCAAGCGAAACCTATGTTGATATGTTCAAGGCAGGTATTCTTGACCCGGCAAAGGTAACCCGTTCCGCACTTCAGAATGCGGCTTCGGTAGCGGCTATGGTGCTTACCACCGAATCGCTTGTTACCGACATTCCCGACCCCAAGGCCGAGGCGGCTGCCGCGGCGGCGATGGCACAGGCCGGCGGCGGAATGTATTAATACCGTAATTCAATAAACAAAAAAGGCTTTATCGGTTAAATCCGGTAAAGCCTTTTAGTTTGCAGAAAACTATAAATTACTTTCTTTTAAAATTTCTGTTCGTTATTTTTGCAAAGTCCCCATTGGCTTATATTGTCGGCCTGCATTGCGCCTATTATTTTTCTGCGAAGCTGCGGATAGTCGTTTTCAAGCCGCAAAATCAGCTCTTTAACGCTCTGCCTTTCGGTTGCCTTATCGGCAGGGCATTTGCTTTTTACTACGGGCAAATCGAGCCTTTTTGAAATGTTCGATATATCGTTTTCCGTTAAAAATATGAGAGGTCTGATTAAATAGAGCCCCTTGTTTGAAAGATATGAAACGGGCGAAAAACAGGCGACCCGTCCCCCGTTAAACAAATTCATTATAAAGGTTTCCGCCGCATCGTCGAGGTGATGCCCGAGCGCCACCTTGTTACAGCCGAGCTCCTTTGCCGTATCGTGCAAAATTCCCCTTCTCATTTTAGCGCACAGACTGCAAGGATTTTTTTCCTTTCTCTGCTCAAATATCAACTGCCACAGGTTCGTTTCCTTAACAAAATAATTCACCCCGAGCCCGTCGCAATAAGCTTTAATTTTGCTGAAATCGCCCTTTTCGCCGTTAAAGCGGTAATCGAGCGTTACTGCTGCAATATCGAATTTATAGGGGTAAAAACTGCGTATTTTCGCCAATGCGGTTAAAAGCGCAAGGGAATCCTTACCGCCGGAAACGCCGACGGCAATTTTATCTCCGTCGGAAATCATACCGTACTTATCTATAGCCGCTCTCGTATAGCTTAAAAGCTTTTTCATCAAATCACTTCCGCAGATATTTTACAGCAAATATATGTTTATGTAAAGTAAAATCAAAGGCTGTTTTATTGAATACGGGGCTGTTTTGTGATAAGATAATTTAAAGGAGTGATAAATGATGTTAAATTTAAGACCCCTGCTCTCAAAATATTGGAAAACTTTTGTCGAGGTAAGCGACCAAAAGAGAATTGACTCGCAGACCCCTCCTGAAAAAGTTAAGACGGTTGCGGATATTCCGTATATCGAGGACGGCAAAACCGAGCATTTGCTTGACATTTACTCCCCCGAAGAAAGCGTCGGCTTACTGCCTGTAATAATCGACATACACGGCGGAGGCTGGATGTACGGGACAAAGGAAATAAACAAATACTACAATATGACGCTCGCTTCAAAGGGTTATACGGTTTTCAGCATTAATTACACCCTTGTACCGCTTGCGGACATAGCCGTACAGCTTCGTGAATGTATGCTCGCCTTTTCTTGGATAAAGGAACACGCAGAGGAATACGGCGGCGATTTAAGCAGGCTGTATGTTACCGGCGACTCGGCAGGCGGATTTTTGGCGGCGTTCTCAACGCTTTTGAACAATTCGCAGGCGCTCAGAGAAATATACGATACCGTTTCGCCCGGCATCGACATTAAGGGCGTATGCCTCACCTGCCCTGTTTGCTATATGGACGAAAAATCCGTTACGGGTATTTACACAAAGCAAATATTGGGAAGCGAATACAAGAGCAAAAAGTACAACGGCTATGTAAACCTTGACAGGGCCTTGGCGCTAAGCTCCATGCCTCCCGTTTACCTTATAACCTGCAAAGGCGATTTGCCGGCTAAAAAGGCCACATTTAAAGCGTATGAGGATTTACAGGACAACGGCGTAAAGTGCAAGCTGAAATATCTGCCCGACAAAAAGCTCGGCCATGTTTTTTGCATTGTAGACCCGTTCTCGCCCGTAAGCGACGGCGTAAACAACGATATGCTGAAATTTTTAAGGGACAATACATAAGAGCCTGCGTGAAGCGGCGTGTGTTCGATAACTAAAAACTGCCCTCGTACTTATACGGGAGCAGTTTCGGTGTGTAGAAAAAGTATGTATCACTTGGCAATAAGCACAAAAGGAGTAAGATTATGGTGAACCCCCGGCGAGGGTTCCCCACCGCAAAACAGCCCACCGGGCTATTTTGCGCCCCTCCTGCGCTCTTTGAAGTACAGGTGTTTCGCAGTCTGCGGACTGCGCCGGGGGCGTTGCCCCTCGACCCCACCGTCTTTTTGAAAAAAGACGGACAAAAACTTTTAGACATTTTGCTATCGCAAAACAGTTTATCTACAGGCTGAACTGCCCCCGTACTTATACGGGAGCAGTTTTTATTGTATATCGTTTAATTTCAGTCCTCTTTTTTCTTCTTTGAGAACTTATACGCCGCAGGGATAACGGCCGCCGCAGTAATTACCGCACAGACCGCACCGATTATCGGAACGGCTTTTGAGCCGGTTGAGGGGTTGTTTAATTTTTCCGAAGAATTGCCCTGAGTAGTTGTTTCAGTATTGTTTTTATCCGTCTGATTTTCGGTATTTTCCGAATTTTCACCGGGAGCGTTTCCGGGATTACTTACGACAAGCCCCTTATTTCCCGTGACCGCCGTCGGGTCAAACGCCCTTGTCGCCATTTTAACCCTGCAAAGGTCGTATGTGCAAAGCCTTAATGCGTTGCCGAAGCCTATGGGGTCTTTTTCATAGGTCTGCTTCATATTTGTTGTCATTTGTATTTTCTCGGCAAAGTACCAAAGGCTTGTGAGGCAGGCGTCGTTCCTTGCGTAAACCGCAAGCACGGGGTCCATATAGTTTGCACCCGTTACATTGATATAGGCGTCGGAGACAACAAAGCCGTCAAATCCCCATTCGTTGCGAAGCAAATCGATGAGAAGCTCCGGACAGCCGCTGCACCATTTATCGCCCAATCTGTTGTAAGCGGACATAATGCCCTTTGCGCCGCCCTCTTTAACGGCTATTTCAAACGGCTCGCAGTAAAGCTCACGCATCGCCTGCTCGTTTACCCAAGTGAAAAGTCCCCTTGTCTGCCTGTTTGTTTCCTGGTCGTTGCAAACAAAGTGCTTAACCGTTACAACGACCTTGTGGCTCTGTACTCCCTTTGTAACGGCGGAAGCCATTTTGCCGGAAAGGAGCGGATCCTCGGAATAATACTCAAAGTTTCTGCCGCCCATGGGATTCCTGTGAAGATTACATGCCGGAGCATACCAAATATTAGTGCCTATGCCGTTGCACTCCCTGCCTATAGAGTCGCCGTAAGCCCTTGCAAGACTGTCGTTCCATGAGCTTGCAAGGCAAACCGCCGCAGGATATGCAACGCCCGAATCCTTATAAAGAAGCCCTCCCGAGCCTTTAACCATTGCCGGGCCGTCGTTATCAACGGTTTCGGGTACGCCGAGGCGTTCAAGGCCAAGGGTTTTGTATCCGCTTTCGCAAATCATATCAATCATTTCGTCAACGGTGAACTGGTCAAGGAATTTGTCCCAGAGGGTCGGATCGGCGTTTACATCGGCAAGCATAATATTGCCGTCGCCGTAAACGACGCCTGTTTTCGGAACGGTTCCCTGCGCAGTCGCTTCGGGTCTTGTATCGCAGTTTTTAACGCTGTCGGGCGCATTGTAATTCTGCGGCGCAGAGGTTGTGCCGGAAGCGTCCGAACGGGAAAGATAATTCAAATCGCCCTCGGCATAGGGGAAAAGATTTTTAATTTCCGTACCCGTTACATCGTCGTTCTTTATCACCTTGGTTTGAGCCAAATTGTATGTATAGGTTTTGTCCTCAAAGGTTTTAACATCGTGGCCTACCCTGATTATATAGTCGCCCTTTTCAAGCACCCACGCCTGTGCGCCCTTATAATCATAGGACGCCATATCGTCGATTTTAAAAGAAACATTGACCGTACAGCTTTCGCCGGGAGCTATGGTATCGGTTTTGGCATAACCGGCAAGCTCTATGGCGCTCTTTTCAATTCCGCCCTGATAGTACGGAGCGGAGAAATAAACCTCGACAACATCTTTGCCGGCAACGCCGCCGGTATTGGTAACAGTTACATCAACGGAAATTTTACCGTTTTCGACCTTGTAATCGCCTATATCCCAGTCAAAGTCGGTATATGAAAGACCGTATCCGAAAGGATACATAACCCTGTCGGGAGCAAAGGTTTCAAAATACCTGTAGCCTACATAAATGCCCTCTTCGTAATTTACAAAATACCTGAAGAGCTGGTCGGAATATTGGAAATTTCCGAAATTGGCGGTTGTGGGATAATCCGTAATATCATAAGCTATGGTGTCGGTAAGCTTACCCGAGGGGCAAATTTCGCCCGTGAGAATTTTGCCTACGGAGTCCGCCCCGACCTCGCCCGTTGTCCAAACAAGCATAGCGGCCGTTACATTCTCGTAGTCCTCGAGAAAATCCATCTGAAGTATGTTGCAGGTGTTAAAAATAAGTATAACCTTATCAAAATTGTCGTTAAGGGTTGAAATTAATTCTCTTTCCGTGTCGGAAATTTTTATATCCTCGACGGAGACATCGGACATTTCGGCGCCCGTTCTTGTGATAACGAAAATTGCCGTGTCCGAAAACTTTTTGGCGTTTTCAAGAACGCTTCTGCCAATCTCGGAGGCAGGCAATTCCTCGGCAATACTGCCGTTTATCATCTGCAAGAGCATATCTACAAGTCCCTGACCGGTTTCGGCTATGGAGTGCTGAGTTCCCCACTCCATATACATTTTAAGCAGTTCCTCGTTAAATTCTATGCCGGCGTTGCCAAGCGCAGTGTAAAAATCAACAGCCCCGTCGGATACAACGGAGCCTGAACCGCCTCCGCCTATTGCAAAGTTTACAGAGCCCATGCCGAATACATTGACCTTTTTCTCCGTCAGCGGCAGGGTGTTGCGGTCGTTTTTAAGCAAAACGACGCCCTCTGCCTCCATCTGCTTAGCAATTTTTCTTGCAGATTCCGCCGCCTCCTTGGAGTAGTCGCCGGAAACTGCCGCCGCACAAACCGTGCAGGAAAACAGCATAACCAAAACAAGCAAAACGCTTATTATTCTTTTGAACTTAAACATTTCAACTTTTCCTCCCAAATACTATTTCAAAATAATAATAACAGCTTTTTACAAAAAACAACAGTAAAAAAACAAAGAGTTTTTTAATTTCAGCATTTTAGATAAAGCAAAAGTGAATATTTGATTATTTTGACTAAGGAAAAACGCCGCCGTACTTGTTTTAAAATGTCCGGCCGTGCGACGCAGGCAAAAAATCAGCCCCACACAAGCTGTGTGAGGCGTCTTTCTTTGGCATAATATATAAGTAAAATTATTTTCGCTTATGCTTATGCGTTTTCTTCCTCTTCCTTCATCTTTGCAAAGCATTCGCTGCAATAAACAGGTCTGTCGTCTCTGGGCTGAAAAGGAATTTTTGCTTCCCCTCCGCAGTTAGCGCAAACAGCAGTATATAACTGCCTTTCACCCCTGAGGGCATTCTTTCTTGCATCACGGCAGGCTTTACATCTCTGCGGCTCGTTTACAAAGCCTTTTTCTGCGTAAAACTCCTGCTCACCCGCTGTGAAAACAAATTCGTTTCCGCACTCTTTGCATGTAAGGGTCTTGTCTTCGTACATTTTAGTAACCTCGCAACATAAAAATATTTTTACCCCTAACGGATTTGCACCGTTACAAATTAATGTTCTCCTGATGAGAAGGGCATTTTTACAAATTAGAACTTCTGATCTTTTGGCGCACACGCTGAAGAGCATTGTCAACCGATTTTACAGTAGAGCCGGTTTTTAAAGCGATTTCCTCATAAGACGCACCGCTTATGAAAAGCTTTAAAACCTCAAGCTCCCTTTTTGAAAGCATTGAATTAATATAATCAAGTATTCTGTCAAAACGGTCTTTAACTATTGTGATTTCTTCAACCGATGCGCTTGGCGCAGCGCTGCCGGCCGAATTTTCCAAAGATACAGTTTCGCAAGTAAAAACGCTGTTTTCCGAACGCTTGCGTGAAGCGGAAATGAGCCTGTTGCGTACACACTCTGCCACATAAGTATTAAAGCTTGCGCTCTTGGAGCTGTCATATGACTTAACTGCTGAAAGCACACTGAGCATACCCTCTTGAAAAAGGTCGTCGCTTTCAATGGAACTGTTTACTGAGGCAGATAAGAATTTCCTTACAAGGCTGTGAACAAGCGGAGACACGCTGACTATGATATTGGTTAAGGCGTTTGAATCCCCTGCCTGGGCCTTGCCTACAAGCGATAAAATATTTTCACCGTTTAACGAGTTCTTATCAAAAGACAATATCGTTACCCCTTCGGCAGTATAAACACTACTTATTCATACTAATTTAATTATATTATAGCATTAAATTGGAATTTGTCAATATTTTTTGTGAAAATTGTATAAAATTGTTTAAAATAAGAGCAATCCGCTAAACAGATTGCCCTTAAATTTAAAAATTATTTGTAAAATTTACTATCTTACAAGAGTGTAAAACAAAACAGATACAGCGCTCGCCGCCATTAAAACGGCCAAAACTATACATATTACTTTTACAACTTTTCTGTTAAACATTTTATTCTCCGCTTATTCAATGCCCATTATTTTCTCAATATCGGCTGAAATTTCTTTTGTAAGCTCCTCTGCCGAAGCCCTGTCCTTCTTAACGGCGGTTATATAAATTTTAATCTTGGGCTCTGTGCCGGAGGGACGGACTATAACGCCCGAACCGCCCGTGAGCTTATACGAAAGAACATTTGACTTGGGAAGCTCGATTTTTTCCGTACTGCCAGATTTTAAATCGGTTTTTATGCTGTTTAAATAATCGGAAATACCGCACACCTCAAGCCCGGCAACGGTTTTGGGAGGATTGGAGCGAAGCTTGTTCATCATGTCGCTCATCTTCTGCATACCTGCCGCACCCTCAAAATTAAAGTTCAGCAGAGAATTTAAAAACATACCGTACTTGTTGTAGATGTTCTGCATCTGATTATACAGGCTGACACCTTTTTTCTTGTAATATGCCGCCATTTCGCAGATGAGCATTGAAGCGACAACGGCGTCCTTATCCCTTGCGTGCGCACCCCTTAAGTAGCCGTATGACTCCTCCATACCGACTATAAACCTGTCGGTCTGATTTTTCTTTTCAAGCTTTGTAACAAGCTCGCCTATATACTTAAATCCCGTTAGCAAATCGGCTGTCTCGGCGCCGTAGCTTTCCGCAATTTCAGCGACAAGCTGTGAGGTTACGATGGTTTTCACAACTATGGGATTTTCGGGAAGCCTGCCCTGCTCCTTGAGCGACGAGAGTATATACTCGGTGAGCATTATGCCCACTTCGTTGCCTGTCATAAGCTTATATTCGCCGTTGTCAAGAACAGCGATGCCGACCCTGTCGCAGTCGGGATCGGTTGCAAGGAGCAGATCCGCCTTTTTTTCTTCCGTCATGGCAATGGCGCACTCGAAAACCTGTTTGATTTCGGGGTTCGGGAACGGACAGGTCGGGAAATTGCCGTCGGGAAGCTCCTGCTGTTTAACCACCCTGACATCGGATACGCCTATTCTCTTTAATATTTCCCTGACATGCTTATTGCCCGTGCCGTTGAGCGGCGAATAGATAACGGAAAGTCCGGAATTTTCGCACGCATTTTTGTTTACGCCCGCATTGAGCACCTCTTTGTAGAAGCTCTCGACAACATCGTCCGAAACATATTCGATATTGCCGAGCTTAACCGCCTCGTCAAAATCTGCCTTATGTATGCCGTCAAACATATCGACCTTGTTTATAAACCCGTATGTCTTTGCGGCGGCCTCGTCGGTCATCTGATAACCGTTGGGGTCATAGCACTTATAGCCGTTGTACTTTGCCGGATTGTGGCTTGCGGTAATGATGATGCCGGAACTGCACTTATAATAGCGCACCGCATAGCTCAACATCGGCGTGGGAACAAGCTCCGGGTAAATATATACCTTTATGCCGTTGCCTGCAAGCACCTCTGCGGCAGAGCGCGCAAAAGTATCGGACTTAATCCTTGAATCATACGCAATGGCTACGGACGGCTCGCTGAAAGCGGAATTTAAATAATCCGCAAGTCCCTGCGTCGCCTGATTTACGGTATAAATATTCATTCTGTTGGTACCGGCCCCGATTACGCCTCTGAGACCTGCCGTGCCAAACTCAAGATTTTTATAGAAGCGGTCGAGTATTTCGTCCTCGTTGCCCTCAATTTCCCTGAGCTCCGCGGTTAAATCGCTGTCGGCGACCGCCTTTTCGCACCATAATTTATAAAGAGTGTTTATATCGTTCATAACTGCACCTCCGAGTATAATTTATAAATAATATTATATGCCTTTATCGTGCTAAAGTAAACAATTATTTAAGATAAAATTATACGAGAACCTTGGATAAAAAGTCCTTTAACCTCGGATTTTGCGGATTTGAGAAGATTTCATCGGGCGTGCCCTGCTCCAAAATTTTGCCGCCGTCCATAAATACCACCCTTGTGGCAACCTCCTTGGCAAAGCCCATCTCGTGAGTTACTACCGCCATGGTCATTCCCTCGGAAGCGAGTGATTTCATAACATCGAGAACTTCGCCTACCATTTCCGGGTCAAGCGCAGATGTGGGCTCGTCAAAAAGCATTACCTCGGGCTCCATACACAGCGCCCTGACTATGGCAACTCTCTGCTTCTGTCCGCCGGAGAGCTGACTCGGAAACGCCGAAGCCCTGTCCTCAAGCCCTACACGCTTTAGGAGCGCTTTTGCTTTCTGCTCCGCCTCTTCCCTGCTCTTTTTTAACAGCTTCATAGGCGCAATGGTCATATTCTTGAGTATGTTCATATTGTTAAAGAGGTTGAAATGCTGAAATACCATTCCCATTTTTCTGCGGTGGAGGTTGATATTCGATTTCGGGTCGGTAATGTCGGCGCCGTCAAAAATTATTTTGCCCTCGGTAGGAATCTCAAGAAGATTTAAAGAGCGCAAAAATGTTGATTTTCCGCTTCCCGACGGGCCTATTATAACCACTACCTCGCCCTTTTTTATTTCCATATCCACTCCGTCAAGGGCCTTTACCCTGCCGCCGTTATAATGCTTTTTAAGCCCTTTGATACTTATGAGCGAACCGCCCTGTATGCCCTTTACGGTTTCGTTATCTTTCATTTCGGCGAAGCCTCCTCTCGATAGTGGTAAATACCTTTGTCAGAACCACAACGGTTACAAGATAAATTATCGCAACCGCTATAAGCGGCACAAAAGCCTCAAATGTTCTGCCCCTGATAAGGTCGCCTGCCTTTGTAAGGTCCATAATTCCGACATAGCCGGCTATTGATGTTTCTTTAAGCAGGGCGATAATCTCGTTTAAAAGCGTGGGCAATACCGCCTTTACCGTCTGCGGTATTACTATATGTATCATAGTCTGAACATAGTTGAAGCCAAGGCTTCTGCCGGCCTCAAACTGGCCGTTGTCGATAGACATTATGCCGCCTCGGAATATTTCCGCAACATACGCCGCAGAGTTAAAGCCGAACGCAATAACCGCAACAAATATATCGCTTTTAGACGAAACGAGTATTACGAAATACCAAATCATAAGCTGGACTACAACGGGCACTCCCCTTATGACGGTAATATAAATCTTGCAAATAAAGTTAATCGCCTTTAACAGGTAATAGCCTACGCCGCCCCTGAGCTTGAGTGTTTCCTCGTTCTTGTCGTAAGAGGACCTGACCGCCGCAAGTATTATGCCGAAAACGAGTCCCAATATAACCGCAAAAACGGTAATCAAAACCGTATGTAAAAAGCCCTCTACAAGCCATTCCCAATATCCGTTGTCGATAAAGCAAAGCATTATTTTATCTCTTAGCTCATCAAACATTCTTTCAACCGCCTCCGTTGTACTGTGTTTAATAAAAAAAGGGCGGAACAAAGCCGCCCTGAATTTACTCAGCGCAATTTACGCCTGTTATTCGGCAGGAATGTACTTGTCTATAATCTTATCAAGAGTACCGTCCGCCTTAAGCTCCGCAAGAGCCTTGTTGATGTCCTCAAGAAGCTGCGGATTATCCTTTGAAACGGCTATTGCATAGTCCTCAACAGCCCACTCTGCGTCAAGGATTGTAAGGCCCTTATTTGCGGCAACGAAGGATTTTGCCGGTTCGTTGTCTATGATAACGGCCTGAACCTTATCGGAATTAAGCGCCTGAACAGCGTCTGCACCGGTCTTGTAACGGATAACATTATCCTCGCCGTAACCGCCGTTTTCAACCGTGTCGGAAGCGTAAATATCGCCCGTGGTATCCTGCTGAACGCCTATCTTCATTGAGCCGTCGCCCTTTAAGTCGTCAAGAGATTTGATTGAAGAGCCTTCCTTAACGATAACTACCTGTACGCCCGTTGCATAGGACTCGGTAAAGTTTACGCTCTGAAGTCTTTCTTCGTTTACGGTGATACCCGCCATGCCCATATCAAACTTGCCTGTCTGTACGCCGCCGATAATCGAGCCGAACTCAACATCTTTGATTTCAAGCGTCATATCAAGCTTTTCGGCAATTTTCTGAGCAACCTCAACATCTATGCCGGCAAAGTTGTCGCCATCCTTAAACTCATAGGGAGGGAATGCCGCATTTGTCGCCATAACAAGAGTATTCTTTTCCGCATTGGTCTTAGTTTGTTCTTTTTCCTTATTGCCGCCGCAGGCCGCAAAAGCGCAGATTACAAGCGCCAAAGCCATAACTACGGCAATGATTTTAATTGACTTTTTCATATATTTTCCTCCGAAATTTTAATATGCTTGAATTATACACCGTATTGAATAAAAATGCAAGTGTTTTGTATAATTATTCATCAACTTTGTTATTTATTACAATTAAGCGGTATAAAATTCGCTTTTAAATTGACATTTTATATATAGAAATGTATACAAAAAATGATTTTTATTCATAAAAATGAATATATGCCCTTTATTGTGAATATTATTGCAAAATATGTCGAAAAAAATTAATGCGCCCGTCGGTTTAATTTACAAAATATTTATTGATTTAATAAAAAGGCTTTGGTATTATTATTTTAATGTATTTTTTAAGGAGGAATTTTTTTGAAAGTACATTATGATTATTGCGAACACATTGAGAGTATAATGAAAGAATACCCTGACAACACGGTCAATTTCATATTTAAAAGGCGTGTTTTGCAGGAAATGACCGAAAGAACCAAGCAGGTTCTCGACAGAGGTCTGAAAGACGAAAAGGTTTGTCACGAGCTTATAATTTCGGAATTTAACTCCAAAAAGGTTTTATCCGACTACAGCCGTTACATCAACGGTATAAAGGAGAAAAAAATAATTAAGTACTCCCCTGTTGCCGCCGTATGCGCCATACTTGTTTCGGTTGTAATTTTCCTGCTTATCGGATTTTTTGCGGATATATGGCATCCTACATGGCTTATTGTAGAGGGCACGGCAACAGTCAGCATAATTTCGCTTATGTGGATAGGCGTTTACCTGCTCAACAGTCACAAGATGCTTTATGCCGTTTCACGGGCGCTTGTGGCAGGCTCTGTTATGGTGCTTACCCAGTTTATATTCCTTGTTTTAAGAATACCGCTCGGAATTGAAAAGGCGTATCTGATTTTTCTTGCCGCCCTTGCGCTTATGTTTATAGGCGATTTAATACTTGCCACCATGACTCATCAGAGGCTTATAATCATAAATTATCTTATAACCGTACCCGTTGTGTTTGTTTTCATTTATGTTATATTCGGAATTTTAAGGTTTTACACCTGGCAACAGGGCGAGATTTTAATTTACCTGTCGCTGATAATAGATGTATTAATTGTTGTGGGAATGATTTTGCACAACAAAAAATATTCCTATAAACCGGAGGAGGAAGACATATGGAAAGAAAACTGAACGCCGAGCTTTGGGATAAGATGCACTATCTTTTCCGTGATTTTAACGACCGTATGGTTCATGTTGAACTGCACTATGATTTTCCCATTGACATTGAAATTTTGAAAACCGTGCTTATATGCTTTCTCGAAAAGGCGCCGGTTCTGCACTCCTCCTTTGTAGATACAAAGCTTAGAGCATATTGGAGGGTAAACGATTACAACATCGACGATGTGCTTCATGTTTCAACGCCCGACAAGCTTGACGAGGCGATAAACGAATTTTTAACCCAATATATCCCTCCCGAAAACGAGCTTCAAATTCAGGTTGCGGTATTCAACAAGAAAGACGGCGGCAGTGTGCTGTGCATTGTGGAAAACCATATGTGTATGGACGGCGGCGATCTGAAATATTTTATGAAGACGCTTTGCAGGAGCTACAACGAGTATGCCGAGAACAGGATAAGCCCCATTGACTTGAAATCGGGCTCAAGAGCATACGACGAGGTCTACAGCGACTTTTCAAAAACTGAAAAGAAAATGGCGCAAAATCTCTATAAAAATGTTTGCGCAAAGGACGACCACCGCTTCCCCCTGACGCAGGACAATATCCGTGACCGCTCGTTTATAGCAAGGCGAAAAATAGACAGCGAACGCTTTGCAACGCTCAGGAAATCGGGCAAAGCCATCGGCGCTACGGTAAACGATATGCTTGTTGCGGCGTATTTTTACAGCCTTTACGAGCTTGCCGGTTTTGACAAGAGCGAAAGCGTTACTATCTCCTGCGCCATCGACCTGCGCCGCCATATGAAGGACACAAGCGAAACGGGAATTACAAACCAAACGGCATTTATGCAATGCAATATTCCCGAACTCGGCGAGGATATTTTTAAGACGCTTGAATACACGAAAAAGAGCATTGAAAAATTCAAAAACGACAAATTTATGGGTCTGTACGGTCTGCCCCTGCTCAAACTCGGCTACAGCATTATGCCGCAGGCGGCAAGCGAACAGGTAATTAAACTCGGCTATTCAAATCCGCTTATCGCAATGAGCAATATAGGCGTGCTTGAAAGCGACAAGCTTGCGCTTTCGGGTCATGCGCCCGTTGACGGATTTATGACAGGGGCGGTTAAATACAAGCCGTATGTGCTTCTTTCCGCAACCTCAATCAACGGTGAGCTGACACTTTCAATGTGCGTAAGGGGAAATGAAGAAGACGAAAAAATCGTAAACCGCTTCTTTGACCTTATGGAAAAGAACTTGGCGGTTCTGTCCTCAAAAAATTCTTAAAGCAGTAAGTTTTAAAGGCGTTCGCACCTGAGATGCGGACGCCTTAATTTGTCGATAAATTATTTTTAAAAATTAAAAGTTTTCGGCCGCCTTTTACAAAAGGACGGTGGGGTCGAGGGGCAAAGCCCCCGTCGCAGTCCGCAGACTGCGAAATCTTTGCCCATAAAGAGCGCAGGAGGGGCGAAAAACAGTCCGGTGGACTGTTTTTCGGTGGTGAACCCTCGCCGGGGGTTCACCATAGCTTAATATTTTGTGCAAATCTGATAAAGCCTTAAACAATGCCTTAATCTTTCTTTTTTCTGAAAACTATTAATTTGCTGAAAACATAGTTTAAAATTACAACGATAACCGAAACTGTCAGCTTTGCGGCCATACCCTCTATGCCGAAAACCGTTTGATTTAATCCGAGCTTTACGAGCAGAGGCACGCCGAAAACCTCAAGCACGCCCGTAAACGCCCTCGAAGCAACAAAGGATACAAACTCCTTGGCGAGCGTTGCGGGAGCGAAGCTTTTGCTTTCAAAGACAAATATTTTATTTGTGATAAACGCAAACAAAACGCCTGCGACCCATGCCGCGGCATTGCTCACGGTTATCCAGGTAAGAGCGTTTACCGACGGGGGCGAAATTTTTACAAGCAGAGTATAGGTCAGCCAATTTACGAGCGTGGTCAAAACGCCGAAAATAAGATAAGCTATAAGCTCCCTGTATTTTTTTGCGAGTTCAAAAATTTTTTTCAATTATATTATCTCCGAAATTTATATTTGCCTTTGCGGCCTGGGAATGTTGAAATTTTCTCTCGATTTTATATAGCCTGCCGTCCTTTATCAGCTTTGCGCCCGTCTGATGAAAAGTGAATGCTATCCCCTTTTCGACGCATTGCCGCCTTATGTTGAGAACCCAGTCAAAGTTGCAGGGTCTTGCCGCACTTCCCGATTCTCCGCCTACGGAAACAAGCTCTATCAAGTCCCTGTCAAGATATTTTGAAAGCTCGATATTTTCAATCAGCGGAGCGCATATTATCTGCCTGTGCTTTATGGGAGCTTCCAAAAAAATCGGCAAGCGTCTGTCCGCCTGCCGCTGGTTCTCTGCGGTACAGCCGATTATGACATTTTCATAGCCGTCCTGCCAATCGGTCGGCAGAACCGCCTCAAGCCGTTCAATCCTCTTTGTAAAAAAGCAGAAGGTGCAGTCGCTTCGCTCTCTCATCATCTTCCAGGCGTCAACACGCCAGCCGTCCGCCTCCTCCAAGAGAAAATCCGAGGTAAAGCAGGTATAGATAAAAGAGCCGGACGGTATTTTGTATCCGCCGTTTCTTGAGCGCTTTACGGGGAGGTTGAAATTCTGAGTTTTTGAAATAACCGTACTGTCCTTTTCAAAGGAAAAATCCATTGAATAGACATAGCAGTTTTTACAGCCCTCGCTGATTTTACGACAGCCGTGCCAAAGATTCCAAGTGTAATCTTCCATATCATTGTCCGCTGAGTTCGTTGAACAAATCCAAGAACTCCTGTTTTGTTTCCTGTTCGGATTTAATACTTTTATCAAGCTCTACGCTTATTTGAGAAACACAGTCAAGCAGTTTTTCGCCGTTGAATTTTAAAAATTCGTGACAGAGCATCGCATCGTCGATTTCCCTTGCAAGCGCCCTTTCGCTGTCTGTAACGCCGCCGATAAATTTTGAAAAGATAATATCCTGATACTTTTTCTCGATCTCCGAAAAATACGGAATTTTCATTTTAAGCGGCCTTGTCATATCGCCGATGTACGCCTCTGCGGCGTCGTGAAGCAGGCACAAAAGCTGTACTTTTTTTGAATATCCCCTGCTTTTTGCCTCCACGGCGCAATTTATCGAATGGCGGGCAACGGAGAAAAACACGCTGAAATGCCCGTTCGCCCTCGCCAAGTACGAAAGGGCATGGGCTATATCGGTAATCTCAATATCCCCGTCCCTCGGCTCGGTGGGGTCAAAGCGAATATGACTGATTGTTGAAATGCAATTTTTATCTACCATACTGTAAACCTCTAAGCTCTGCTCAAAGCAGGGTTTAAATTATTTCTCCGCCTCCGAGCACGGTATCGCCGTCGTACAGTACAACGGACTGCCCCTTTGTTACGGCTCTCTGCGGTCGGTCGAATTTCACATTTAAAATGTTTTCGCCGTCAATATAAGCGGTGGCAGGCTGTTCTGTGTGCCTGTATCTTATCTTTGCCTTACAGCGGACGGGAGCTTTAAGCCCGTCGCCCGAGATTATATTTACATTTTCGGCCCTTAGTGAGTCGGTAAACAAATCCTCGTTATCACCCAAAACAACCCTGTTGCTTTCAGGGTCTATCTCCAAAACATAAAGCGGCTTTGTGTATGAGACGGCAAGCCCTCTGCGCTGGCCTACGGTATAGTTTATTATTCCCCTGTGTCTGCCCAAAACCCTGTTATCACGAAGAACAAAATCGCCCGGCTCAAATTTTTTGCCGAGGTAATTTTCAATAAAAGCCGAATAGTCGCCGTCGGGTATAAAGCAGATGTCCTGGCTGTCCGATTTATGGGCTGTTACAAATGAATTTTGCTCTGCGATTTCCCGTATTTCGCTCTTTGTAAAGCCGCCGAGGGGAAAGCGTATTCTCTGTAATTGCCGCTGAGTGAGCATATAAAGCACATAGCTCTGGTCCTTTGAGGGGTCGGCCGCTTTTTTGAGCAGATATTTATTGCTCGCCTTATCAAACTCCACCCTTGCGTAATGCCCAGTTGCGAGCAGGTTGCAGTCATTTTCATCGGCCTTTTTGAGCATCTCGGAAAATTTAAGATTTTTGTTGCAGAAGATGCACGGATTGGGGGTTTTTCCGAGCGTATAGGCTTCGGCAAATTCGTCTATTACAAAGCGTTTAAACTCCTTTTTAAAATCAAAAACCTTAAACGGTATTCCTATTTTATCGCAAATGCTCTCGGCGTCTGATATATCCGTGCCTTCCTTTTCAAAAAGAGACATTGTCGCCCCGACGCACTCGAAGCCTTGACTTTTAAGCAGATATGCGGCGACCGACGAGTCAACGCCGCCGCTCATTGCTATCATTACCCTTTCGTTTGACATAAATGCACCTCAGCCGCCGAGCCTTATCATTTCGTCAATGCACTTTCTCGCCTTTACGACGGTATCCCCGTCCATGACTATTTCCAAGCCCGAACGGCCGACAAGGGCGTTATAGACATCGTAAAGCGTGGAAAGCTTCATATTTTTGCAAATAAGCTTTTGGGAAAGATAGTAAAACATTTTATCGGGGCACTCGTACTGCAAATGCTCCGCTATTGATATTTCGGTGCCGATTATAAACTCTTTGCAGTCGGATTTTTTCGCAAACTCCATTATGCCGGAGGTTGAGCCCACAAAATCCGCATGCTTTACAACCTCTACGGTACATTCCGGGTGAACAAGCAGGAGGGCGTTCGGGTGCTTTTTCTTTGCCTGCAAAACTTCCTCTTCATTTACCGAGGCATGGACGGGGCATCCGCCCTGTAAAAGCTTAATATTCTTTTCGGGAACCTGCTGTGCCACATATGCGCCGAGGTTGCAGTCGGGAATAAAAAGTATATTTTTATCGGGAAGCTGTTTTACTATCTTAACCGCCGAGGAGGAGGTTACGCAAACATCGCACACCGTCTTAAGCTCGGCTGTAGTATTTATATATGCCACTACCTTGTAATCGGGATATTTTTCCTTTACCCTGAGTATAAGTTCCCTGTCCATCTGCTCCGCCATGGGACAGCCTGCGCCGTCGTTGGCGAGTATGACTTTTTTATCGGGAGAGAGAATTTTTACGGTTTCCGCCATAAAGCGCACGCCGACCATTATCACGGTTTTCTGCGGAGCTGTTTTGGCCTTTACCGAAAGGGCATAGCTGTCCCCGGTGAAATCCGCTGTTTCGAGAATTTCATGAGCTACATACGAATGTGCCAAAATACAGGCGTCCTTTTCCTTTTTAAGTCTCATTATTTCTTTTTGAACTTCCGAAATCATAAAAAACTTCCTTTCGACAAAAGCTATACTGTATATAATACATTTAATTTTGAAATAAATCAACATTGAATAAGCAAAAAGATTAAGGTATAATTTCTTTGGTGATGATTTATGCTCCCTGTATATTACTCTTTTAACGAATATCTAAGGGATCGTTTCGGTGAAAAGCTGTATAAGCTTTCGCTTGACGGCGGTATGACCTGCCCGAACCGAGACGGTACTATAGGCACGGGAGGCTGTATTTTCTGCTCGGCGGGCGGAAGCGGAGATTTTGCCCAGGAGCTTTGCGAAGATGTAGATATTCAGATTGAAAAGGCCAAGGAGCGTGTGGCAAAAAAGTTCAGGGGCAACAAATATATTGCGTATTTCCAAAGCTACACAAACACCTATGCCAAAATGGATTATCTTGAAAAGCTGTTTTACAAAACCATTCAAAACGACTGCATTTCGGCCGTTTCGATAGGCACACGGCCGGACTGTCTGGGCAATTTGGTTTTAAACCTGCTTGAAGATTTAAACAAAATTAAACCTGTTTTTGTTGAGCTCGGACTGCAAACCGTACACGAAAGCACGGCGAAGCTGATAAACAGGGGCTACGCTCTGCCCGTATTTGACGAAGCGGTAAAAAACCTTAAAGAGATAGGGATAAATGTTGTTGTGCATTTGATTTTGGGGCTTCCCGGGGAAAGCGAAGAAATGATTTTAAAAAGCGTTGACTATGTTGTAAAAAGCAGAGCCGACGGAATAAAGCTACAGCTTCTTCATGTACTTAAGGGAACGGAGCTTGAAAAGATGTACTTAAACGGCGAATTTAAAACGCTTGAAAAGGACGAGTATATCAGCCTTTTGGTAAAGTGTATTAAAATAATTCCAAACAGTACGGTAATTCACAGGCTCACGGGAGACGCCCCGAAAAAACTGCTTGTCGCTCCCCTGTGGTCAGCCGACAAAAAAGATGTTCTCAACTCCATAAACAGAGAGCTTGAAAAGCTGAAATAAGGGCAAAAGAAAAAGCGAATCGTGCGATTCGCTTTTTTCGTTAAAGAACATATATTGTAACATTTCTTGCGCCCCAGCTTCTGCATTCGGCCTCGGTATTCATAAACAGGTCAACCGTGAACTTGCCCTTATTTACAAATCCGCCCGTATCGGCGGCAATGCTGTAGCCGTAAACTATTCCGTCGTCGGAAACTATCCAAAGCTTTGTTCCGTACGGGAACTGATTGGGGTCTACCGCAACATGGCCGGGCATTACGGGTCTTCCGCTTGCGGTCAATGAGCCGCTTGAACAGCTGTATGCCGACGCCATTCCCCTTACAGCCCTTTTATAATTTACGGGGCGTCCGTTTTCAATTTTAACAGATAACGGAACGGAAAGCTCCGAGATCATCGAACCGCCGTACTTAACGGCCGCAACGGTTACGGGCTTATCCTTTGTTCCAACGGCCGTAATCTGTGAAACGGCCTGCTTAACAAGCACTTCGTTTACCACGGTTGAGCTTTGAAGCTTACCGTTTACATACTTATCCTCATAAGTGACGGTTTTAACGCCGTTTTCGCCCTTTTGCATAATCTTGCTTGAGCCGACATAGAGTTCTGTAGACTGCATCTTTTCCTTTGAGAACTCAACGACCTCATTCTGCTCTCTTGTGACATACTCTACCCTGTTGACGGATATTTCAAGCCCGTCTGACAGTTCGGTGTTGACATCGGGTACAACCTCGTCGTTATCGGAGAGCGTAATTTCCGCCTTTTCAAGCACATCGGCAACAGTACCCAAGCCCGTTTTGTAGCTTGTGGTTGCGCCGTCAACGCTTACAAATACGGTATATGACTTTATCACGGTAACTTTCATACCGCTGACAAGCTCCGTATTGAGAGGATAATTAACCATATAATCCTCTCCGAGCTGAATATGCCTGCTTTCGAGCAAATCCGAAACCGTTCCGGCGAAGCGAACACTTTGAGTGTTGCCGTCTGCCGTTACCAATTCAATATCCGCCGCACGGTAAATAATTATTATGCTCTCCTGCCCGACGGCGAACCTGTCAAGGTTAAGCATATCGTCCTCGTTCAATTCTATCTTTGCCTGCGCAACAATTTCAAAAGCGTCTGTTCTGCTTGTTAAAACCCTTGTGACCTCGTTGCCGTCATAGATGTCTACATTGTAAACTTCAGGAGATGCGGCAAACGCCGTTAAAGCGCACACGAGCGCAAAAACAACTATAAGCGCAACAATGCGGCTTATATTCCTGCGAATACGCTTTTCATTTCCTTTCATTTCCTTAATCATCATCTTGCTCCTTTAACTCATACCCGGTAAAAAGACTTAAAAAGACTGCCGGGCTGTTGGACATCGTTATGAAATAAATTCATTTCAGGTGCCGCTGTTACTTTCGCCTTTTGACTTTTTGTATTATATTTAAGAGCCTTCCAAATGTCAAATTTTGAAAAAAGCTATTTTTGTGCAAATATTACAAAAGCCTTTGTCATATTTTGTGTTTTAGCTTTTAAATAGCTCTAAATAAAATAACTCGGCGGTGAATTTTTGTGAAAAAGTTAAAAAAATAGCATTTGTGGCGAAATCCCATTGAATTTATACTCGATTTTTAACTAAAACGGGCCGTTTTTCGGTT
The DNA here is from genome assembly GCA_947630285.1 of uncultured Clostridia bacterium. GTDB lineage: Bacteria > Bacillota > Clostridia > Oscillospirales > Acutalibacteraceae > Fimenecus. The sequence continues at coordinate 156,742 of CANRHD010000001.1, forward strand.
TAAATCCAGTTATATTATATGCTATTTGAGGAAAAATATTCAAAATTATGCCTTGAAATCACAAAAATTATTCATTTTTTGAAATTTTCCCCCACTTTAGCCCTTAAAATCGGTAAAAATATTATTATTTTATGGGAAACGGGCTTAAAAATTATTGTAGAATCAAACACAAAAATGTGATAAAATAGTATGGTAAAAATTAAGGCGAGGATAATTTTATGAAAAGCTTTACCATTAACGGCAACAGCGCCGAGCAACGGCTTGACAAATTTGTAAAAAAGGCCGTGCCGAATTTGCCGCAGGCGCTGTTATATAAGTATATCAGGACTAAAAGAATAAAAGTAAATTCAAAGCGTGCCGAAATTTCCACCCGTCTCAAAGAGGGCGATACGGTGGATATGTATATAAACGATGAATTTTTTGAGAAAACTCAAAGGGAATACGATTTTACCAAGGCTTCAACGAAGCTTGATATACTTTACGAGGACGAAAATATTTTACTGCTCGACAAAAAGGCCGGTGTGCTATGCCACCCGGACGACAGGGAATATGTCGATACGCTCATAGGCAGGGTTAAACGCTATATGTACGAAAAGGGAGAATACGATCCCGACAGCGAGGCTTCGTTCGTCCCCTCCCTTGTAAACAGGATAGACAGGAACACGGGCGGTATAGTCATAGCCGCAAAAAACGCCGAAAGCCTCAGAATACTCAATGAAAAAATGAAGCAAAGACAGCTTCATAAATACTATCTTTGCGTAGTGATAGGCTCTCCCGTACAAAAGGAGGGGACGCTTGAGGGCTGGCTTTTAAAGGACGAAAGCAAAAACACGGTCAGGATTTTAAAAAACGAGGCGTATGGGGCAAAAAATATCAAAACCAAGTACAGGGTTCTTGATACGGCAGACGGTCTGAGCCTTGTTGAAATTGAACTGCTTACAGGCAGAACGCATCAGATAAGGGCCCATATGGCGTCGATAGGCTGTCCGCTTTTGGGCGACGGCAAATACGGCAGGAATGAAAACAACAAAAAATTCGGCGGATACAAAAAACAGCTTCTTTATTCGTACAAGCTTCGGTTTGACTTTACAACGGACGCCGGTATTCTCAACTACTTAGACAAGAAATGCTTTGAGGTTCCCGACATTTGGTTCAGGGAGGAATTTTATTCAAAAAATCTTGTTTGATTTCCCGTATCCGTTATTAAATTTTTATCTATATATAATTGTATAGGAATTTATATTTAATTAACACGCAAAAAAAGCCGGCAGAACAAAAAGTCTGCCGGCAAAATTTTGTTTAGAAAATTATTTCTTACCGTTTATAATATCAATAAACTCGGAATATTTTTTGTTGCTGTCATTGTCGAAACTGCTTGAAGACGGAGTGCTTGTACTGCTTATATCGTCCATGGGATAGAGAAGCGGCTGTTCCTCTGAGAAATACGAGGTATTATTGGAGGAAAGCTTGGCGTTACCCTCGCCGAAGCCTGTTGCGATGACGGTAATAATCATCTCATCGTCCTCGGAATCCTCCTCCTTGAGGTCAACGCCGAAAATAATATTCGCGTCGTCTGCCGCAGAGGCACGGACTATACCTGCCGCAGTGTCGATTTCTTCAAGACCTACATCTGACGGAGCCTTAATACAGATTATAACGCCCGTTGCGCCGTCAATGGTGGATTCAAGAAGAGGACTTGTGATAGCGGCCTTAACCGCCTGCTCCGCCCTGTCCTTACCTCTTGCCCTGCCTATACCCATATGGGCGTGGCCGGCATTTTTCATAACTGCGGTAACATCTGCAAAGTCAAGGTTGATAAGAGCGGCGTTTACGATAAGGTCGGAAATGCTCCTTACGCCGTCAACAAGGACATCGTTTGCAATCTTAAACCCGTTTGCAAGCGTAATCTTTTCCTGCGAAACATTTTTAAGTCTTTCGTTAGGTATAATTATAAGGCTGTCAACATTGCCCGCAAGCTCTGCAATACCTGCCTCCGCCTGCTGCATACGGTGCCTGCCCTCAAAAGCAAAGGGCTTTGTGACAATGCCGACGGTAAGTATATCCTTTTTACGGGCAATTTCGGCGATTATGGGAGCCGCACCGGTACCTGTGCCGCCGCCCATACCTGCGGTGATGAATACCATCTGTGTGTCGTTAAGGAGTTCTTCAATTGCTTCACGGCTCTCGTCGGCGGCCATTCTGCCTATTTCGGGATTTGCGCCGGCGCCTCTGCCGCCCGTGGCCTTTTCGCCAATTTGGACTTTATTCTGAGCCTTTGAAAAATAAAGTGCCTGCTTATCCGTATTGCATACGATAAGCTCAACGCCTTCTATACCCATTTCCACCATACGGTTTATGGCGTTTCCGCCGCCGCCGCCAACACCTATAACCTTAATATTTGTAACTTCCTGATAAGAGTTGTCCATCTCGAACTGCATTTTGTATCCTCCTATTTTTTTAGACTTTTATTCACACCTATACTATAATACAATATTACAATTTTTTAATATTGTATCACATTATAGCTTTAATGGCAACTGTTTTTTTATTAATTAATGAATATTTTAGTAATTTTTTTACTATCAACCGCCGTTATCATTTTTATTTTCGTCATTAGCTGCGGTTTGAGTCTGTTTTTCGGTGGTTTCGCCGTTTTTATTCTCCGAATTTTCTTCGTTTTTCCCGTCTTTTTCACCGTCATTTTTTCCGTCCTGCGACGGTTTTGCCGTGACAGGCTCGGTGGCGTCGTTTATGAAAGCCTTGTTTTCTATGGTGAAGTCGATAACTCCCGAGAAGTTCGGCTCGTCCGTGTCGTTTTTCTCCAGGGTGGCCTTAATAAAATCAATGTTTTTCTCAAAATTTGAAACGGTGCCGACCTTTAAAACTATGCGTTGGCTGTAGCCGAGCTTAATATCTTCGGGGTCGGTAATATCTATTTCGCTGATGTTTTCGATTTTACCGTCGCCGATTAATTTTACAATATCTGAAACTGTTTGCAGGTCGGACGGATTTTTAAACTGCGCCGTTGTACCCGGGGTATAATCGGTAAGCTCGCTCGCTTTCAGCGTTATTGCGTCCTCGTTTAAAGCCTGTATATTGTCTTCAAGTATTTTACAGCCGGAGCTCAGCAGTATATAGCTGTCTCCCCTGTCAACGGCGAGCATGGCCTTTGCGGCGCCGATTTTAAGCGTAACCTTACCCGAGGGGCTTCGTTTTATTTCAACATTTTCAACATAGGGAAGCTTTGTTTCTATGCTTTCTGTGACATCGGTTTTACTGAATGAAAAAAGATTTTCGCCCTTTTTAAGTTTTGAAGCCTCAATAATCTGGGCGCTGCTGTATACCTCGTCGCCCGTTACGCTTATGGCGGAAATTTTAAAAAATACGGTCAATGAAATTATCACCGCCGCCGTTATGACCAAAACCGTTGCAACGGCATAGATTAAGAGCTGCATCCTGCGGCGCTTTTTTTTGCGCTCCCTGATTTTTGCCGAACGCACCTCGTCCCTCGACATAGGCTCGCCCGATGCGGTTTTCGGCCTTGTCCGTGCAGGCGCAGGGCGTTTGGCGGCTGTGTTACGGACCGAACCCACAGCACGCTGACCCGTTTTTCTTTTTTGATTGGAGGTTCTGTTATTCCTGTTGTCGTTGTTCTGCATAGCTTTCTTTCCTTTTTATATCAGCGCCGAGCTGTGATAAAAACACTTCCGGTTTTTCGTAACCTCTGTCTATATGCTCAATGCCCGTTATTACCGTTTCCCCGACTGCGGCCAAACCGGCAATTATAAGTGCAAAGCCTCCCCTTAAATCGGGAGCGACTACCGATGCGCCCGTAAGCTTCGGCACGCCCTCTATAACGGCCGTTCTGCCCTCAACGCTTATTTTTGCGCCGAGCCTTATAAGCTCGCTGACATGCTTATACCTGCATTCAAAAATATTTTCTATAATAACCGATGTTCCGTCCGCCAACGAAAGCATTGCCGTAAGCGGCGCCTGTGCGTCGGTGGGGAAGCCCGGGTACGGCATAGTTCTTATAATGCTTACTCTGTTTAATCTTTTCGGGGCGGACAGGCACACCCACCTGTTGCTCTCCGTTATTTCACAGCCGGACTGCTTGAGCACGGGAATCAACGCCCCTATATGAGCCGGAATTATATCCTTTATGCAAACCTTTCCGCCCGTTGCGGCGGCGGCGATTAAATATGTAGAAGCCGCTATTCTGTCGGGAATAACCGTATGGTTTGTAGAGTGAAGCTGTTTTACGCCCTCGATAACTATTGTGCTGTCCCCTGCGGAATGTATTTTTGCTCCGCATGAATTGAGATAATCCGCAAGGTCGGCAATCTCCGGCTCCCTTGCCGCATTTGAAATTATTGTTGCGCCCTGTGCAACGCACGAGGCTATTATTATATTCTCCGTTGCCCCTACGCTCGGAAAAGGCAATGTTATCTTAGCGCCTTTAAGCTTATCGGGGACTTTGAATTCAAGCCTGCCGTGTTCCTCGGAAAGCTCTGCGCCAAGCTGTTTTATGGCGCTTATGTGCATATCTATCGGCCGCAGGCCTATCTCACAGCCGCCGGGGGTTGACAGCTTGGCCTCGCCCGTTCTGCCGAGTATTGCGCCCAAAAAGATTACGGAAGAACGCATTTCCCTCATAAGGCTGTCGGGAATTTCGCTTGAAGTGACATTTTCGGAGTCTATTGCAACAGTGTGTCCGTCCCTCTCGACCTTACAGCCGAGGTGAGTTAAAATTTTCAGCGCAGCGTCAACATCGGAAAGAAGCGGACAATTATGTATTACCGATTTGCCGTTTACCAAAAACGAGGCCGCCAAAATCGGAAGCACGCTGTTTTTTGAACCGTGTATCTGAATTTCGCCTGTAAGCTTTTTCCCTCCATTAATAACAAAACTATCCATATTCACACCTCACATAATACAAAGAAAATCATCTCTGCTCTCTATACTATGCAAGGTTTTTCGGTTTTGTTAATCCGCCAAATTATCTATGACATCGCAGATTTTTTCCGCCGAATTGATTACGGCAAGCTTTTTGGCGTTTTCGCCGTACTGCTTTAAAAGGGCTTTGTCGGATACCATTTCTTCAACGGCCCCAAGCAGTTTTTCGGCGGTCAGGTCCTTTTCCTCTATCACCTTTGCCGCATTTTTATTTACAAGCGCCATGGCGTTGTGGTACTGGTGGTTTTCGGCGACATTCGGGGACGGTATAAGTATTGAAGCCCTGCCGACCGCCTCTATTTCCGAAAGGGACGAAGCCCCTGCCCTGCTTACAACCAAATCGGCGGCGGAAAGACAAACATCCATATCGTCTATATATTCCCTTACGGTAACATTGCTTCCCACATCTGTATTTACGCCGTTTTCATGGAGCCTGTCCGGAACCCATTTCCCGTACTTTCCCGTAGAGTGCATAAAGTAAAGATTTTTATTTCCGCTGAGCTTTGTAATTACCTCGGTCATATTCTCGTTTATGGCCTTTGCGCCGAGACTTCCGCCCATTGATAAAATCATTATCTGATTTTCGCCTATTCCCAGCTTTGCCCTTGAAAAGTCCCTGTCGGCGTCGAAAATAGAACGGCGCACGGGCAGACCTGTTATTATGGGTTTATTCTTTGGCTGAAGATATTTTTCCGCCTGTTCCACGGTAAGCATAACTGCGTCTACCTCTTTTGCGAGAGCCTTGTTTGTAACTCCGGGAAAGGCGTTTTGCTCATGAATGGCGGTTTTTATGCCCATTTTTGCGGCCGTTCTGACAACAGGTCCGCTGACATATCCGCCGAAGCCTATTACAACATCGGGATTAAAATCGTTGATTATCGCTTTAGTCTCCCTCGTTGACTTGAACATAAGCCCGATTGTTTTAATATTGCTTATTATATTTTTAATGCTTATTTTTCTCTGAAAGCCGGCTATATGTATAGTTTTAAAGTCAAAGCCTGCCGCCGGTACAAGCGTTGCTTCCATATGCTCTTTGGTGCCGATAAAAAGTATCTGAGCGTCGGGATGTCTCCTTTTAAGCTCCCCGGCCGCTGCCAAAGCAGGATTTATGTGTCCCCCTGTGCCGCCTGCGGCAAAAATTGCTTTCATAACGCTCTCCTTTGATTATTTTTTGGTAAGTCTTGAATATCTTGAAACCGAAAGCACTATACCCATTTCCGCCAACAGCATCATCAGCGAAGTTCCTCCGTAGCTGAAAAACGGAAGACTTATTCCCGTGTTCGGTATCGTATCGGTAACAACAAGTATATTTAAAATTGTCTGCATACCTACCTGAAAAACTATGCCCATGGAAAGCAGAGCACCGAAACGGTCTTTTGCGTGGATACCTATTACAATGCCCCTCCATACGAGCAGGGCGAAAACAATAAGTATTATCGAAGCGCCGATAAGGCCGAGCTCCTCGCACACTATTGAAAAAATAAAGTCGTTCTGAGGTTCCGAAACATAGAGGTGCTTTTGCTTTGAATTGCCGAGTCCGGCGCCGAAAAGTCCGCCCGAGCCTATGGCGTAAAGCGAGTTATTTGTCTGCCAGCGTGCGCCCAGAGGCTCATAGTCCTTATTAAGCCATGCGGTAATTCTTGAACCGGCATATTTTTCGAGAAGCTCCGGGTTCATTACAAAGAAAATCACCATAATAACGCCCACTATAACTATGAGCGCAAACCAATGCTTTTTAACCTCCCCGAGGAAGAGCATCGTCACGCCTATACCGCATATCAAAATCGCACCGGAAAGGTGGTTTTCCGCATAGACCAAAACGGCCGTAACAAGTATAACCGCACCGTACCAGCAAAGCTTTACAAAGGAATCGTTAATTGCTATTCTGCCGTTTGAATAATCCATAATAAGCTTACTGATTTTTGTTCTGCCGACAGTTTTGCCTATCAGTAAATTATGATCCTTTTCAAGCCCGTAGGCGCAGTACATAATTATTGCAAGCTTGGCAATCTCAGAGGGCTGGAACGAAAAAGAGCCTATATAAATCCACCTGTGGAAATCACCGAACCTTGCCGGCATTATGAGAACCACTACCAAAAGCACCAGAGATACCGGCACCGCAAAGTACGCCAAAAGCTTAAAATACTCATATTTTATTTTTGAAATTAACAGCATAAACACTACGCCGGCAACGGCAAACGCCAACTGCCTTTTGAAAAAATATGCGCTGTCGCCGTGTTCGTTATAGTAAGCGTAAGTATAGCTTGCGGAGAAAAGCATTACAAGTCCCGTGGTAAGAATTATTATAACAAGAAGCAAAAACGGCACATCAAAACTGCCCATTGCCAAATACTTTGAAAATCCGCCTGACGAATTCTTTTTCTTTGCCCGACCCGACGCTGAGCCGGATCTCCCCGACGGCCGCCGCCTTGCCGCTGTATCAGCCATTTTGCCTTTCTCCTTTCCGATTTTTATTCTAATTAATTATTTATTTCCGAAGTAAAATAATGCGACGCCTATAACACAGCCTATAATGTTTATGGCGGTAAATACGATTACGATTTTTACCTCTTTCCAACCGCACATCTCAAAGTGATGGTGAATAGGCGCCATTTTGAAAATCCGTTTTCCGTGGGTTGCCCTAAAATAGCCTATCTGTAAGACATCGGACAGCATTTCTATTACATAAATAAGTCCGAGGAAAAGAATTATAAGCGGTGCGTCAATGGCGTAGGCAAGCGCTACAACCATACCGCCCAGGAACATCGAACCCATATCGCCCATAATCACCTTAGAGGGGTGCCAGTTCCAAATGAGATAGCCCAGACAGCCGCCGGCGAGGGAAGCGGCGAGTAAGCTTACGCCGAAAAGTCCCTTTAAAACCGCAATAACCGTAAACGCTATTGCCGCAGTTGAAGTTACCGAGGCACACAGGCCGTCGATGCCGTCCGTAAAATTAACGGCGTTTACCGTGAGATAAATAACCGCTATACCGAAAATCCAAAAAAACCAGCCCAAATTCACATTGCCGACAAAGGGTATGTTCATAAAGGTGTTTCCCGACATAAACAGCGCACCGAGATACGCAAGCATAACCAAAATCTGAGCTATTGATTTTTGGGTAATGGTAAGACCCAGATTTCTCTTTTTTACGACCTTTATATAATCGTCCGCAAAGCCGATAAGGCCGAAGCCCAGCGCCATTAAAACGCCCGAAAAGATTTTCACCTTTAAAGAGTCGGGAACGAGGCTGTCTCCGACGAGCAGATTGCCGCCCGTTACCTTATCCGTAATCAGAACTACGGCGAATGAAACAACCGTGCTTATAATAAACATTATTCCGCCCATGGTGGGTATGCCCTGCTTGGACTTGTGCCATGCCGGACCGATGTCAAGTATGGTCTGGCCGAATTTAAGCCTGCGCAGCCACGGAATTACCGCAAAGCCCAAAAGCGCAGCTATGGCAAAGCTTAATATAAGCGAAAATATTATTCCTGTTTTATAACTCATTTATTCTCCCACTCCTTATAGAGCATTTCTATTACTTCTTCAAGCTTCATACCCCTGCTTGCTTTAAACAAAACGGCGTCGCCCTTTTTAAGTTCGCCCTTTAATGCGTTGAACAAAACGGCTTTATCGGTAAACGCATACGCCTCTACGCCGAATTTCTGCGCAGTTTCGGCTATGTTTATCGCTTCCTCACCAAAGGTGAAAAGCATATCTATCTGCTTTTTGGCAACATATTTGCCTATATCACAATGCGCCTGTTTTGAATAATCGCCCAATTCAAGCATATCGCCGAGCACGGCTATTTTTCTTTCCGACTTTATGGTTTTCAGGGCGTTGAGTGCGGCTCGCTGTGAATCGGGGCTCGCATTATAGCAGTCCTCTATAACCTTAAGGCCGTGAAATTCTTTAATGCGCTGTCTCATTCCGGTTGGATGATATTCCGATAGCGCATCCGCTATGGTCTGCGGCTCAATCCCGATTTCAAGCCCTACCGCAAACGCCGACAAAGCGTCGTAAACATTGTGTATCCCGACGGTCGGAAGCTTAACCTCCTGCCTGCCGCCGCCGTAAACCACGGTAAAGCAGGTGCTGTTTCCGTCCTCTTTTATATCCTCACCCCGTACATGGGCGTCTTTATTTTCTATTCCGAAGTAGATTATTTTGTAATCGTCATTTTTTACCGTTATGAGTTTATCGTTATCGGCGTTTATTATAAGCGGAGAACCTTTTTTCATTCCGTCGAGAATTTCAAGCTTCGCCCGAAGGATTTGATCCCTTGAGCCCAAATTCTCTATATGAGATACTCCGACATTCGTGATAATTCCTATATCGGGAAGAGAAGTCCTCGCAAGCCTTGAAATTTCGCCGAGATTGCTCATTCCCATCTCTATTACCGCCGCACGGTTTTCGGCGTTTAACCTGAACAGCGTTTTGGGAAGCCCTATTTCGTTATTGAGGTTTCCCTCGGTCTTAATGGCGTTGTATTTTTTTGAAACAACGCAGTAGGTCATCTCCTTAGTCGTAGTCTTGCCCACGCTTCCCGTAAGGCCGATAACCTTTAAACCGTCTATTGACTTTCTGTACTCCCTTGCCAAATCAAGCAGGGCCTTTTTTGTATCCTTAACATAGATTACAGGTATGCTGCAATCCACCTTTTTATGGCACATAACGGCCTTTGCGCCGTTTGCCTGAACCTCGTTTATAAAATCGTGAGCGTCAAACCTTTCCCCCTTTACCGCAATAAAAAGCGTTTCGGGTGATATTTGACGGCTGTCCAAGCTAATATCGCTTATAATCAAATTATCTCCGCATAGCTCCCCACCTGTCCACTGAGCTATCATTTTTAACATCAACTTTTCCATTTATATGCTGCCTTTCAGTATATCGGCTACAACTTCTCTTTCGTCATAGTGTATTTTGCCTGTTTTTAATATCTGATATGTTTCATGTCCCTTGCCTGCAAGTAAAACCACATCGCCTTTTTTTGCAATACCGAGAGCGAATTTTATGGCCTGCGTTCTCGATTCTATGACCTCGATTTTCGCCTTACATTCGGTCATGCCCTCAAGTATATCCTTAATAATGAGCGATGGTTCTTCGCTTCTCGGATTGTCGCTTGTAACCACGGCAATATCGGAAAGCTCGCCCACGGTTCTACCCATTATCGGTCTTTTCGTTCTGTCCCTGTCGCCTCCGCAGCCGAAAACGGTAATTATCCTGCCGTTGGTTGTCTCACGAATGGAGGAGATAACATTTTTAAGTCCGTCAGGCGAATGGGCGTAATCTATAAGGAGCGTAAAGTCTTTGTCTGTCGGCACGACCTCGACCCTGCCGGGAACGCCTTTCGACCGGGAAACGGCTTTTAGCACCTTGTCGAAATCCGCTCCTGCCTTTATCGCACAGGCGGCGGCGCCCATTGAATTATACACGGTGAAACGGCCGGGTATTTTTATATTTATTCTGCCTATGTTGTCGGGCGTTAGCAATTCGTACTGAACGCTGTCGGCAAAGCATTTGACATTTTTTGCGCTGAAATCGCTGTTTTCGCTGTTTACCGCAAAGGTAAGCACTTCGCAGTCAAGCCCCTCGACCATTTTTTCGGCGTATTCATCGTCTATATTTATAATTGCCGTGTCGCAGTTTTCAAAAAGCTTTCGTTTGGCGTTGGCATAATTTTCAAAGGTCTTATGGTAATCAAGGTGATCCTGCGTTAAATTGGTAAACAGGGCTATATCGAAATGACAGCCGTCAACCCTGCCCTGCTCCAAAGCCTGGGAGGAAACCTCCATAATACAGTACTTACAGCCGCTGTCAACCATTTCCCTGTAAAGAGCCTGGAGCTGTTTACTGTCCGGAGTGGTAAGGGAAGCCGTATATTCCCTGTCGCCTGTGTTGTTCTTAACCGTTCCTATCAGACCCGATTTGACGCCGAGAGTATCGAAAACATTTTTAATCAGAAAGGTTGTTGTGGTTTTTCCGTTTGTTCCCGTAACCCCGATAAGCTTCAGCTTTTCCGCCGGATTGCCGTAAAACGCCGCACACAGCCTTGAATAGGCTTTTCTTGTATCCTTTACTATTATCTGATTTTTTACCCCGACATCGTGTTGCGCCACAACCGCCGCCGCACCTGACGCCTCGGCCTGTTTTGCCACGCTGTGGCCGTCAAATTTTGAACCCTTGATACATACGAACACGCATTTTTCTGAAATTTCAGATGATTTATCGGTTACATCGGATATATCAGCGTCTGTATATTTACTTTCGGTTTCTACATTTAATAAAAGCTCCGATAATTTCAAAATTTTCCCTCCGTATATAAGCTTGCCGATTTCCCCGAGCTGTCAGTTGTCCTCAACATTGACGCTCGTTTTAAAGTAGACGGTAATTACACTGCCTATTTCAACCTTATTCCCAGCCTCAACACTCTGTTTATAGGCGTTTACGCCCGATGAATTTGTTGTTCCGGAAAATCTGACATTAAGACCCTCTCTGTTGGCGGCGGAATTTGCCTGCGACATTGTCATGCCGTTGAAATCGGGTACCTCCACCGTCTGTTTGGCGGCTGTCTCGTCGGTGTAAAGCACGATTACTCCGCCCGTTCTTATCTGCGAGGACGCCGCAGGAGTTTGCGAAACTACCTCTTTGCCGCCTCCGATAACCTTAATTTTATAGTTGGAGGCAATCTGTTTTGCCTGCTCAACGGTTTTGCCCACAAGCTGAGGAGTTGTGGAGGAGATGTTCTTCATTTCCGAGTCCTCATACTGCGGCTCTACATTTAAGTAAGTAAGCACTTTTTCGAGTATTTCACCGGCTATGGGAGCGGCAACAACGCCGCCGCCGTGTGCGCCCTCCGGCTCGTCGATGGCAATCAAAATTGCAATCTCCGGGTTGTCGGCAGGCGCAAAGCCGGCAAACGAGGCTATGTAAAAGCCCTTGTGATTTAATTTTTCCGAAGTACCCGTTTTGCCTGCCACATGATAACCGGCGACATAGGCGTTTTTACCTGTGCCTATCGAAACGACCTTTTCCATCATTCCGGCTACCGTGGAAGCGGTTTTTTCGGAAATTACCTGACGCTTTACTACGGGATTTGTCTTTTTAACGACATTGCCGTCTGTGTCAAGAATACTGTCTACAATATAAGGCTGCATAAGCTTGCCGCCGTTTGCTATTGCCGAAACCGCCGTTATCATCTGAATAGGCGAAACCTGGAAGGTCTGGCCGAACGAGCTTGACGAAAGCTCCGAAATGCCCATTTTTTCAAGCGAATGGTATGTGACATCGGGCACGGGGACGGATTCCGCCGGCAGGTCGATGTTTGTCTTTTCGGTAAAACCGAACGCCTCAAAATACTTATAGAATTTTTCCTTGCCGAGCCTCTGACCTATCGTAATAAAAAACGGGTTGCACGAGTTCATAAGTCCCTCAGTGAGCGTTTCCGTACCGTGTCCGCCGAGCTTCCAGCAATTTTGGGTTCTGTCGGCAACCCTGATACTGCCCGTACAGGTGTATTTTGTATTGAGATCGACTACTCCCTCTTCAAGCGCCGCAGAAACAACAACCGTTTTAAAAACGGAGCCGGGCTCGTAGGTATCGCTTATGGTTCTGTTTCTCCACTGAGCGAAGAGGGCGTTTTGCTTTTCCTTTTTCTTTTCCTCTTCGTTTTCGATTTTTTCCAAGTCCTCAAGCACGCTTTCGCTGAAAACGGTATTTGGCGAATTGAGGTCGAAATCGGGCTTTGAGGTCATACCGAGTATTGCGCCCGTATCAACATCCATTACAATGCCGTAGGCGTATTTTGCGCCTGTGTCGGTAATGGCCTGATTAAGGCTTTGTTCGAGGTAATACTGCACTACCTCGTTTATTGTAAGCACAAGATTTGAGCCCTCCTGAGCGGCGAACATTGTCTCATACTCGCTCGCCATTTTGCTTTGACGGGCATTTTTTGCGGCAATAATTCTGCCGGAAATTCCGGTGAGCTCGGAATTGTACTTTTTCTCTATTCCCGCCGTTCCCTCATCGTCGGAATTTACAAAACCGATAATGGTAGAGGCGAAATTTGAATACGGATAATATCTTTTTGTATCGGGGTCTATGCCTATAATCTCGTTAATTTTGCTTTTTTTATTCTTTTTTGTTTCCTGCTTTATATAGTCCTGAATTTTGTTTTTCTGTTCTTCCTCAACCTCGCCTGCGATTTTAACATAGTTTGAATCTCGGTTAGCCTTTTGTGTCAGCGTTTCCTCATCGATTTTAAGCGTTTCGGAAAGCATGGAAACGATTTGCTTGCGCTGTTCGTCGCTTTCTATTTTGGAGGGGACGATGTAAACGAGCCACGCAGACGCACTTTTTGCGATAACATTCATATTTGCGTCGTATATGGTTCCCCTGCCGGCGGATACCTTTGTATCGAGAAGCTGATTTTTTTCAGCCTTGAGCTTATATTCCTCACCGTCTATAATTGCAACCCTGACAAGGCTCCCTATACAAACTGCAAAAGCCAGGAAAATAATCCAAAGCGCAACTGTCGCCCGAACAGACAGCTGCTTTAACGATCTTGAATTCATATTCACGCCCCCGATTACAATATAAAATATGGGTTTTTCCATATTTTCAGATACAACAACGAGAGTTAAGCCGTTTAACTTAACCCTCGTTGTAATTTTATTTGGTTATTTGCTCATATATTCCATAAACCTTGAGATAAACGAAGCTTTGTTTTGGGTTTGTTTTTTAACCTTTTTCTCCCCCGAAACCGTAGCCTTGTCCTCTCCCGAAAGATCTATGTATTCTATCTGGTAGTTCTCCATTTTTACCATTCCGAGATTGTTCTGTGCATATTCTTCGACATTTTTAAGAGAAATGAGTGAGTCGAGCTTCATACTCAGTCTTACATTTTCGCTCTGTGCAACCGAAAGCTCGTTCTTTTTGCTCTGTATCTGCCTGTCGAGCTCGTCCACTTTCATTCTGCCGTACAGCAAAGCCGACATCATAACGAGCAGTACAAGCGATATTGCAATGATTTTCGCCGTGTGCAAATTAGCCCTTTTCATATCGGACTTTGTCTGCGCATAAGACTTCTTCGGCCGTTTTACAAGCTTCATATTCGGCTTACTGCCGGAGGGTCTGCTCTTTGGCGCTGTATCTAATTTGCGTGCGGCGTTTCTCTCATATGAAGACTGTCTCGGCTCAAAATCCGAAAAGTCAAAGTTGTCATATTTATTGTTTCTTCCGCTTGCCATATCAAATTCCTCTCTTCTTTACTCGTCTTTAAGCTTTTCTACGGCTCTCAGCCTTGCGCTGTGCGCCCTGGGGTTGCTTTTAAGCTCCTCTTCGCTCGGTGCAAGACCTTTTATTATGACCTTTCCCCTCGGGGTTTTCCCACACACGCAAACCGGAAAATCTTTGGGACAGGTACAGCCCTGCGCAAACGAATTAAACCTTTGCTTGACCATTCTGTCCTCTAACGAATGGAAAGTTATTACCGAAAGTCTGCCGCCTTTTTTTAAGCAGTCAAACATATCGTCAAGCCCCGTATTAAGCTGTTCAAGCTCTGCGTTTACCTCAATTCTCAAGGCCTGGAACGTACGCCTTGCCGGGTGCGAGTCCCTCATAGCTTTTTGCGGCATTGACGATTTTATTATATCTATAAGTTCAAATGTTGTATTTATTTCCTTTTTCTCTCTGGCGGTTACGATATTGTTGGCTATACGGTTTGCATATCTTTCTTCCCCGTATTCCCTCAATACCCTTGTAAGCTCGCCCACCGAATAGCTGTTTACTATATCCTTTGCGCTCCTGCCCGTTTTGCTCATTCTCATATCGAGCTCGGCGTTCTTATGGAAGGAAAAACCTCTTGACGCCTCGTCAAGCTGGTAGGAGCTTACGCCGAGGTCAGCTATTATTCCGTCCGCCTTAGCTCCCGAAAGAATTTCCTTTATATTATTAAAGGTATTTTGTACTATTGTGACCTGAGGAAAAGAACCGAGTCTTTCGTTTAAAATCTCTATTGCGTCCGGGTCCCTGTCTATGGCGATAAGCCTGCCCGTTGTAAGCCTGTCGGCAATAGCCTTTGAATGTCCTGCGCCGCCTGCCGTGCAGTCAACATAAAGCCCGTCGGGTTTTATGTTCAGGGAATTGACAGTTTCGTAAAACAGGACGGGAATATGACTGAACTCCATATTACTGCACCCGTTAATTTATAAGATTCGGGAATCTCTTGTGAGAGGCTCTCAACTGAGTCATATACTCTGCATACTTTTCGGCGTCCCATATTTCAATTCTTGTGCCGACGCCTGCTACGATGACATCTTTTTTAATGCCAGCGTCCTCGCAGAAAGAGGACCTGAGGGTTATTCTGCCCTGCTTGTCCGCCTCGCAGGTAACTACGCTCGAGAATACGAAACGCTGCCAATCGGGGTCGCCGCTGTCGGAAACCATTTTACTTTTCTTTTCCCACTCTTCCTCGCCGAAAATGGCAATACAGGATTGATTTTCGTCGTAATACACATAAAAGGTTGTGCCGAGTATCTGGCGAAACTTTGCAGGGATAAACAAACGCTTTTTGGAATCTACGGTATGTTTATAAGCATCCGTAAAAGTCATTGTTTGCTCTCCCCTTTCCTTTTGGTGCAATTTACCATTTTTTAGCGAAAACCGTGGGTTGACGCCCCTTTACTATGAATTTGCTATGGATTTTCCCCCCACTACGCATTTATTATAAACTATGAAATACAAAAAATCAATAGCTTTTTTAAAGAAAATCAAGATTTTTTTACAAATTTTAGCGTGGGTGATTTTGGCGTTTTTAGAACCGAAAAATTACAAAAATTTTCGCTTTGTGGGGCGGAAAGGTTTGAAAGTGGAGTCCATTCCCAAAAAAGAGCAAAAAAATAAAGCACGGCAAAAAGCCATGCTTTAAACTTTTATGAAAAGTATGCGTTACCTTAGTATATACACAAAGGAAAAAGATTTCAGGAAAACCCGGCGAGGGTTACCGTCAGTCTTAAAATCTTATGAATTTTTCCGAGCGGTACGCCCTTTTTCCATATACTGAATAATATTTTCGTTTTAATCCAAATACTTGCCGTCAATTATTTTTGCCAATTCTCTTTTAAAGTAATTGACGCTCAAATCACTGCATTTAAGCCTTGAAGCCTGCCTTGACGCCAGACTGTCGGTGTATTGGCTGAGCTTGTATATTTTTACATCGTCCGAGCCTCTGACATAGTGAGTGACTATCGGTATGAGCTTAACATTGTCAATGGTCAGGCCGCCTGTAGACTTGTCCACGGTGACACGGTATTTTAACATACCGCCGAGGACACGGAGCGGCGTGTTTTGCTGTGAAATGAAATTCCCCAGGGAATATACCACAAGCGTCCTTGTGCCGTCCTCTTTACTGATAAATTCAATGGGTTCAAGCACATGGGGGTGATGCCCTATAATTACATCTGCGCCCCACCTTGCCATTTTTCTCGCCAAATCTCTCTGCCCCTGCGTAGGCTCGGTCTGGTACTCGTTGCCCCAATGGACATTTACAAGCACCATATCGCACTGTTTCTTTGCGGCCTCTATCTTGCTTTTGATAATATCCTCCTCGGAGGTATATATTATCTCGAGCTCGCTGCCGGAGGGTAAAGACAGGCCGTTGGTATATTGCGTTGCGGAAACAAGCCCGATTTTAAGCCCGTTTTTCTCCACATATTCCACACGGTTTAAATCTTCCTTGTTTTTATATGCGCCGGTTCTTGTTATACCGTCTTTGCCGTCCCAATAGTCTATCGCCTCTTTAAGGCCCTTTTCGCCCTTGTCAAGCATATGGTTATTTGCCATGGTAACTACATCGAAGCCGATTTTTGCAATTTCGTCGCCGACCTCGTGCGGAGAATTAAACAGAGGGTAGCCCGACGGCTCGTTTGACTTCGAGATAACGGTTTCCTGATTTATCGTGGCAATATCGGCGTTTTTCACATCGTCTGCTATATTCTCATAACAGTAGGAAAAATCGTACCCGTTCGAGCCGGCCCTTTTTTGCGCCTGCTGATAAATTCCGTCGTGAATAAGGTTGTCCCCCACAGACAGAAAATCAATGCTTACGGAGGTTTGCTCGGTAGTAGTCGTCTTATCCTTCTTTTTTTCCTTTTTGTCTTTTGTATCGGCTTTTTCTTCGCTCACCTTGCCGACCGTGGGAACGGCCTGCTTGCCGTCATGGGTTAAAACGGCCGCAACTGCGCCGAAGACAAGGACAATAATAAGTATTGCGGCAAAGAACGCCTTTGCATAACGGTTTTTCATTTTATCATTCCCCCACAGGCCTTATTTCAGCAGAATTTTTCCTTATATCTCTCAATGGCCTCTTCGATTACATCTATTGCAGGCAGAACGCCCTTGACGGTATCTATGGCGGTAGGCTTATTTTCAAGCGTTTTATAGACCTTGAAGAAGTGCTGCATTTCATTGAAGATATGCGCCGGAAGCTGTGAAATATCCTTATATCCGTTATATGTAGGGTCGTCAAAGGGAATAGCTATAATTTTATCGTCGGGAGAGCCGGAGTCAATCATGGTTATGACGCCTATGGGATAGCACCTTACAAGCGCCATCGGCTCAATTTTTTCAGAGCAGAGAACAAGCACATCAAGCGGATCGTTGTCCTCGGCATAGGTTCTCGGAATAAGGCCGTAATTCGCCGGATAATGCGTAGATGTATACAGCACCCTGTCGAGCCTGAGAAGCCCCGTTTCCTTGTCAAGCTCATATTTCATCTTGCTTCCCTTGCTGATTTCAATAACGGCGTCAAAGCGCTCTCTTGAAATTCTTTCGGGGTTCAAATCGTGCCAAATGTTCATTTTATCATAATCGCTCCTTTATGCTCTTCTATAAGCTTATTTCTTATTCTCCAAAGCTCTTTTGAAAGGTCAACATAGTATTTATGGGGATTTTCAAAGCGTTTTACCTCGTCCCAAAGGGTGTCTATCTGCTCGCTGCAATACTCCCTTATCTGCTCAAGCCCCGGCTCGTCATAGACACATTCGCCGTTATCAAAAATTTTGACAAGCAGAGGACGGGCAACGAAGTTCTCAACCTCCTTGCGCTTCCAGGTGTAATCCGGGTCGAAAAGCACATAAGGTCTTGAATCGTCAATGCTTTCGCCCTCAAGGGTCAAAACATCTGCAATAGCCTTGCCCGAATCCATATCAAACAGCCTGTAAAGCATTTTTGACGAAGGTATGGTAATTTTACTTACATTTTCGGAAAGGTTGATTTTAGGTATGATTTCGCCGTCCCTCTCAACTGCGCAGAGCTTGTAAACTCCGCCGAAAATGGGAGAGGAAGCAGAGGTTATGAGCCTCTCGCCGACAATAAAGCAATCCACCCTTGCGCCCTGCGAAACCATATCGCTTATGAGGAACTCGTCAAGCGAATTTGAAGCCATAATATCGCAGTCGGGAAAACCTGCCTCGTCGAGCATTCTCCTCGCCTTTTTTGAAAGGTAGGTAATATCGCCGGAGTCAATTCTTATTGAATTGGGGCGCTTGCCCATGGGTACCAAAACATCGTTAAAAGCCCTTATCGCATTGGGTATGCCCGAGCGGATAGTATCGTAGGTATCTACCACAACCGTACAGTCGTCGGGATACCTTTTTGCATACTCGCAGAAAGCCTCGTACTCGGAGTCGAACATCTGCACCCAACTGTGAATCATCGTGCTGACGCCGGAAATGCCGAACTCCTTTTCGGGGATTATTCCCGAAGTGACCGAACAGCCTCCGATATGCGCCGCCCTTGCGCCGAATACCGCCTGCGACGAGCCCTGCGCCCGTCTGGTGCCGTATTCCGCAACCACCGTGCCGTGCGAAGCCCGTACAAGGCGGTTTGCCTTGGTAGCAATAAGGCTCTGCTGATTTATAAACATTAAAAGCGCCGTCTCTATAAGCTGTGCCTGAACAAACGGCCCCCTGACCTTAATTACAGGTTCGTTCGGAAATATGGGAGTTCCCTCCGGAACAGCCCACACATCGCAGGAAAACTTGAAATTTTTAAGGTATTCGAGGAATTCTTCGCTTACGCCTTTTCCCCTTAAAAATTCGAGGTCGTCACTGCCGAATTTAATATTTTTAAGATAATCTATAACCTGGGAAAGCCCTGCCATAATGGCAAATCCGCCCTTGTCGGGCGCCTTGCGGAAAAACAAATCAAAATACGCAACGGTATCCTTTTTATCGCTGTTAAAGTATCCGTCCGCCGCCGCAATTTCATAAAATTCAGTTATCATGGGAGAGCGTGTCATATTGCTTACACAGTCCATACTGTCACCTCTTTTAAATTTTATTGTATCATAATATTTTCAATATGGCAAACTATTATTGCGTAAGATTAAGAATTGTTTTATAATGTAAAGAGCAAACAGGAATTTTAAAAATTCAGGAAAGGTAAAGTCTTTCAGACAAATAAAATAATGAGTCCCGTAATTACCGCTTCGTTGACAGCCGTTATCGTATATTCGGCTTTAAATTTAAAATTCAAGCTCTATAACAAGCTCTATGACAGCCGCAACAGGCTTCACAGGCTGTGCCTTTTTATGACGCTTATTATCTGCCTGTCCGCCTGTGTTGCGGTTTTTTACCGTCTTTTTGAGGGAAACCTGAAATATCCTTATGAAATTCCGCTGTTTTACACAAATGCGCACGAGCAGATGTTCGACGCATTGCTGAAGCATCAGCTTAACATTGATATTGTCCCGAACAGTATGCTTTCAAGGCTTGACAACGCCTATGACTGGAACGAAAGGCTTATGTATTCGTTTGACTACCTTTGGGACAGGGTATATTTTGACGGCAAATATTTTTCCTACTTCGGTTTGGCGCCCGTTTTGCTTGTTTACTTCCCCTTTTATTTCATTACGGGCAAGGTCCCGGCAGCACAAACGGTATGCTTTATATTTTCCGCCGTTGCGGTAACCGCAATATTTTTCCTTGTGATTAAGCTGTGCAAAATTTTCGTAAAAAAAGTTAATCTGTCCCTGCTTATACTCTCGATTTTTGCGGCGCAGGCAGGAAGTCTTATACTTATGTCGCAGTCAAGCGCAGACCAGTACTATATATCGGTTTCAAGCGCAATAGCTTTTCTTGCGCTGTTTTTGCTGTTCACCTTTTGCGCCTATGAGTCAAAGTCCGTCGTAAAAAAATGCCTGTTCTTTGCGCTTTCGGGAATTTCGCTTGTGTTTATAGTTTTGTCAAGACCGAACATAGCGCTGTACTTTTTGCTTGCCGTTCCCGTCTATTTATCGGCGCTGTTTTCAAAGGAATATACCGTTTCAGAAAAGCTAAAGCAGGTGTTCTCCTTTGCAGTTCCCGTGGCAATCGGCGCAGCGTTCGTAATGTGGTATAATTACGCCAGGTTCGGCTCTGTATTTGAATTCGGGGCAAAATATCAGCTGACCGTTTACGATGTTTCAAAATACAGCTTTAATCTGTCGCTTGTCTTACCGGCGTTTTATTATTACTTTTTCCAGTTCCCCGAATTTTTAAATTCGCCGCCGTATTTTAATGTGCCGTTCAAGGTTCTGCCGTCAATCAAAACCTATGTGTATCTGACCTCGACCATAGGCATATTTTCCATGCCGAGCGTTTGGGGCTTCGCCTGCCTGCCTGTTCCGCTCAGCGAAAAAAGCACGGACAAATACAAAAAATCCGTGCTTGCGCTTTCCTTAATCTGTATAATTATAATGGCCGTTTTCGATATGTGCTTTGCAGGGGTAAATATCAGGTATCTTTCGGACATAGCCTTGGTTGCGGTGCTGTTTACCTCGGTAATGCTTCTTATGTTCTGCGCCTCGTTCGACGAAAGCTCAAACAAAATCAAATTTGCGGTTCACAATCTTGTGAGCATACTGCTGTTTTTGACCTTTGTAACGGGCTGTTGTCTTATAGTGGTAAACGAGCGCAATAATTTAATTAATTTAAAATAAAATTATTGACATTTGAGCTTTCTCATTGTATAATATCTCTCGCAGTTGAGAAAAATTTAAACACACAGCGGTATTGTGTAACGGTAGCACAGCGGACTCTGACTCCGTATGTTGAGGTTCGAATCCTTATACCGCTGCCAAAAATCGGCAGAGCGTCAGCTTTGCCGATTTTTACTTGTTTGCTATTCACTTTTTTCTATTCACAAATTTTAATATGCCGATTTTCGGGAAGTAACAGCTAAGAGTGGGAATTGAAAGTTTAAGTTTAATTTTGGAGGAGGAGAAATCATGGTAATCAAACGGGCCGAAAGCTCAGAGGCGGCAGATTTGGCGAAGCTGGCCGTTAAAATGTGGGACAGTACTGTTTCGGAATTGACAGCTTCATTCGCAGATTCGGTGAACAGTGAAAATACCGTCTGCTTTATCGCATATCAGGATAATTTGACCGTTGGATTTGCACAATGTCAGCTTCGGCACGACTATGTAGAGGGTACCGAAACAAGTCCTGTGGGGTATTTGGAAGGCATATTTGTTCGGGAGGAATTTCGTTGTTTGGGAATTGCGTCCCGGCTTTTAAACGAATGTCAGAATTGGGCAAAAGCCAAAGGCTGTACGGAATTTGCAAGCGATTGTGAAATAAATAATGACGACAGCCTGAAATTCCATTTGAAAACGGGTTTTGCGGAAGCTAACCGTATTATCTGTTTCAGCAAAAAGCTGTGAGATAAAGCTTTTCGCATTTATAAAAGAAAACGGTGAGATATGCTCTTTTACCGTATTAAAAACTCAAAAGCATAAAGCCCGTTTTCTCTTTTAGGTAATTTTATGAATAACGATATAAAATAATTTTGCAGCGGTTATGGGGTAATATGAATTGACAGCCTTTTCATATAAAGGTTATAATGTAAGCATAATTTTGCTTTATTAATCTGCGGAGGAGTTTTATGGAGTCGAGGCAATCGGGCAATGCCGTAAGCAAGCTTACTCTTACTTGCGAAAAGGATTATGATTTTGAATACTTTGACGCAGTATTTGTTGACAGCGGCGACAGATACCTTGAAAGCGATTATAACAGAATACTTAAAGGCGAAAAGAAAAAGTGCGCTGATTTATACTCCTGGAAAAACGACAGAGCGACGGCGGAATTTGCCGTGCTTTGCAAAGACCGTGATATGGGTTTAATTTCGCTCAACGCCTCGGAGCTTAAAAGCGAAAACGGCGTACTCCCCTCCTGCTCGGTCAAGCTCTCTTTTATTGAGAGCGTAAAGGCGTATGCGGGCCACGCAGGCTGGTACGCCAATAATATTTTTAATAAAATGCCAAAGGGAAAAAGAGAATGTTTCCCGGAGGTTATTTATTCCGACGCACCCGTTAGGCTTTGCAAAAATTCCTTTAAATTGGTGTGGGCCGAAATATCCGTGCCGAAAGACGCCGCACCCGGAATTTACCGGGGAAGCATAACGGTTACTTCACAAAAGGCAGAAAAGCCCGTAGAATTAGAATACTCGCTGGAGGTGCTTGACGCCGACCTGCCGGACGCCCGGGACTATTTGTTCGATACGGAGTACTGGAGCCACCCTTACAATACTGCGTATTACTACGGCGTTGAGCCTTTCTCGGACGGGCATTTGGAAATACTTAAACAGCATATGTCTCTCTATAAAAGCCTCGGAGGCCATGCAGTTACCGCAAGCATAGTTGAGGAGGCATGGGGCGGTCAAACCTACGGCTTCGGCAGAAAAATACACTATCCCTCGATGATAAAGTGGATAAAGACCGCCGACGGCGAATGGAAATTTGATTACACTCATTTTGACAAGTGGTTAACGCTTAATAAAAGCTTGGGAATTGCCGACAAAATTATCTGCTACAGTATGATACCGTGGAAAAGCGCCGTCAGATATTACGACGAAAAGAGCAAAAGGGAAAAGAAAATCTCGGTAAGCCCTGCCGACAAGGACGGCTACAGTAAAATCTGGTCGGCGTTTTTAAAGGATTTTGTAAACCACCTCGACCTGACGGGGTGCTTTGACAGCGTTTATATGGGTTTTGACGAGAGGCGCAATATGGAAACTGCGCTCAACCTGATTGCCCGTGTAAAAAACAGGGACGGAAAAACGCTTAAAATATCGGCGGCGTTCAATGATTTTAAACGGAACGAAGCTATTTTCAACAGGCTTGATTACGCCTCTGTCGGGCTTGATCAAATCAGGGAAAACTTAGATGACTTTAAAAAGCAGGTTGAAATAAGGCGCAGGGACAATAAGCAAACCACGCTTTATACCGCAACAGAGCATATTCCGAACAGCTTTACAAAATCTTTTCCCGTCGAAAGCTATTGGACAATTCTTTTTGCAGGCTCGTTAAACGCCACGGGCTTTTTGCGGTGGGCGTATGACGCATGGGTCGAAAACCCTTTGGAGGACTCCACGCACTGGTCGTTCCCTGCCGGAGACTGCTTTCTCGTTTATCCGTCAAAAAGAGATGAAGAAGTAAAAGAGAGCAGGCTCTCCCTGCGTTTGGCAAAGCTTGACGAGGGCGTAAGGGACATAAACAAGCTATATATTATGCGTGAAAGCTGTGCGGAAATTTTTGATATGACGGAAAAGCTGTTTTCGCAAATCAAGGGGCAAAGCGAAAATGACTACGAATTTTACACGGTGAAAGGGTCAAGGCCCTGGGAACGCACGGCGAAATGGCTTACCGAAAACGGAAAAGACGAAATGCTTGAAGATATGAAAAAGGTTAAGAGAAAAATATACGAAATTTCAAAGCTCTACTGTGAAATAAAGGCAAAAAACAATTAGAATTTACGGTAATTAAAAGCCGCATACCCGATTAAACGAAGGTATGCGGTAAATTTTATTTTTTATTTGTTTTTAAGCGAAAAACCTTACCGAAAGTATTACTGCGCCCAAAACGGTAAGCACAACGCCCACCGCTCTGTTGAGCGTTTTTGCGCTCGCCTTATTTGCAAGGTAAGCGGCAATTCTCGCCCAAAGCAAGGTAAATACAATGCAAAATACAAGGCAGGCAATATCGGGCGCACCGCCTATGGCAAAGTGGCTTACCGAGCCCGTCAGCGCAGTAAACGCCATTATAAACACGCTTGTACCCACCGCCGTTTTAAGTTCGTATCCCAAAACGCTTGTTAAAATCAGGAGCATCATCATTCCGCCGCCTGCGCCCACAAAGCCGCATATAAAGCCTACTGCGGCGCCGCATAAGACGGACTGTATTATACGCTTTTTTGCGCTGACCTGCGCCATGGCTTCCTTTGTTGCCATAACAGGCTTAACGATAAATTTAATGCCGAGCAACATAGTCATAAATACGGAAAAACTGCCCATTGTATTGTTCGGCACATGGCTTGCCGCCCAGCTTCCGACAAGGGTAAAGGCAAGGACGCTGAACATCATAACAAGCCCGTTTCGTATATCCAGATTTTTATTTTTACCGTAGGTGTATGCGCTGACTGCGCTCGCCAAAACATCGCTTGCAAGGGCTATGCCCACCGCTTCGTAGGCAGGCAT
The DNA here is from genome assembly GCA_947630285.1 of uncultured Clostridia bacterium. Taxonomy (GTDB): domain Bacteria; phylum Bacillota; class Clostridia; order Oscillospirales; family Acutalibacteraceae; genus Fimenecus. Next base: position 181,213 of record CANRHD010000001.1, read on the forward strand.
ATTTAAAAAGGTTATAAGTATAGGGCTTATAACTGCGGCGGCGCTCATTCCGGCAAAGCCTGTTCCCACGCCTGCGCCCAGACCTGCGGCAAAGCAAACAAGCAGTTTAAAAAGCATATTTTTCCCCTCCGATTTCCGTTAAAAGCCCCCTGTTTACTCTATTTCGATTTTAAAGCAAAGCGGTAAATCCGTTTCGGGTTCCTTAGAAAGGGTTATGAGCATTTCGTTTTCATTCCTCACGGCGCTTTCGATTTTACTGCCGTCCAAGGCGGTAACGCTTCCCGTTAAAAAATCGTGACAACCCGTTTTAGCAAGGGATTTAATGCGGATTTTTCTGCCCCCGGGACGCATCTGGAACGCATAAAGGAAGCCGTTTTTGTATGTAAACCTGAAATCTTTTTCGGTGTACGCCTTTTCCTCGCCGTCCTTAAAGAAGCCGTCCTCGGCGTTTACCTCCCCCTCGCCGAATTTGCGCCACGGGACGCTTGAATAAATGCCCTCGCCGTTAATTTTAAGCCATTTTCCTATATCGAGCAAAACCTGAGTTTCCTCATCGGTAACGGTTCCGTCCGGCTTAGGGCCTATGTTTAGCAAAAGCATGCCGTTTTTGCTGACTATATCCGTTAAATCGCAAATTATTTGCCTTGCGGATTTGTACTCGTTATCCTTTCTGTATCCCCAGGACTTTTTGCCTATTGCGGTATCTGTCTGCCACGGCACGGGAGATATGCCCGTAAGCGCTCCCCTTTCGACATCAAAGGTCGCAACGCCCGGAGGGAAAGCCTCGTGCTTGTAATTTACGGTTACCTCACAGTTCCACTCCAGCGCCCTGTTGTAATAATAGGCGCACAGCTTTTTGAGATAGGGCTTAAAGCCGTGATTATGTATCCACCAGTCAAAATAGAGGATTTTAGGCCGGTATTTGTCAATAAGCTCACAGGTGCGCACAAGCCAATCCTCAAGCCATGCCTTATCGGGAGCTATTGAAAAGGCGTCCGCAGTTGTTGCGTGAACCGTACCCGAATCAAGCTCCGGGCAGTAATACGCAGGACCGTAAAAATCCCTGAACCGCTCGTCGTTTACATCGCTGTCAAAGGTTCTGCCCATGTTCATAAAAAAATAATGCTCCGCCCTGTGCGTGGAGGCGCAGAAGGTTAAGCCGTTTTTTTCGCAGGAGGCCTTGATTTCCGATATGACATCTCTTAACGGACCCATTTGCTTTGCGTTCCAGCGGTTAAATTCGGTCTCGTACATGGCAAAGCCGTCGTGATGCTCGCACACGGGCATAACAAATTTTGCGCCGGATTTTTTGAAAAGCTCCGTCCACCTGTCGGCGTCAAATTTTTCCGCCTTAAACATAGGTATAAAATCCTTGTAGCCGAAGCTCTTTTGGTCGCCGTAGGTCTTTCTGTGATAGTAAAATTCGCCGCACGACCTATCATACATGGCCCTCGAATACCATTCGCTTCCGAAAGCCGGCACGCTGTAAACGCCCCAATGAATAAAAATGCCGAATTTGTCCCTGTAATACCATTCGGGAGTTTTATGGTTTGCAAGCGACTGCCAGGTGTCCTTGTACTTTCCGTTTGCAATGCAGTCGTCAATTTTCGCAAGATATTCTCGATGAGTCATAATTTCACCTCTGTGCGGATATGATTGATTATATTGCTCTCAAGCAAATTGTGCCAAAAAGTAACAGCAATTCAGGCTTTAGTACCATTTGAATTTACACTACTCTCAAACGAAAAGAGGGCCACAGGCAAAGAAATTCTTGTTTTAGTACCATTTGAATTTACACTACTCTCAAACGCGTATGTGGATTATGATTATTTTAGAAAAGTTTTAGTACCATTTGAATTTACACTACTCTCAAACCACGAAGAAGCGGAAAACTTTGGCAAACAAGTTTTAGTACCATTTGAATTTACACTACTCTCAAACACTGTTGCCGTTACCACTGTTCCAGTCACCGTTTTAGTACCATTTGAATTTACACTACTCTCAAACAACGGAACGGCGATACAATAAGTGCGGAAGTTTTAGTACCATTTGAATTTACACTACTCTCAAACTTTGAAATATATTGGCACCCAAAGCAGTAGTTTTAGTACCATTTGAATTTACACTACTCTCAAACAATAACGGTCATAGTGTCGGCGTTTGAATTTGTTTTAGTACCATTTGAATTTACACTACTCTCAAACTACGAAGCACTTTTTTCTTTAGATGAAGCTGTTTTAGTACCATTTGAATTTACACTACTCTCAAACAATAAAAAGTTGTACCCATTCTGTACCATAGTTTTAGTACCATTTGAATTTACACTACTCTCAAACAGAAAAGAAAGAGCCTGCGACAGTACAGTAGTTTTAGTACCATTTGAATTTACACTACTCTCAAACGGTAGCCCTTGATTTTATGCGGATTGTCGGGTTTTAGTACCATTTGAATTTACACTACTCTCAAACAATACTGCTGTCGGAAACTGTTGTAATTTCGTTTTAGTACCATTTGAATTTACACTACTCTCAAACGCCATTTCTGCTTGTGTTAGAAAGTTTTTTGTTTTAGTACCATTTGAATTTACACTACTCTCAAACAAATCGATTTCACGCACACGGGCAAGGGCTGTTTTAGTACCATTTGAATTTACACTACTCTCAAACAGGTCAAGCACTTCATGCCAGGTCAATTCTGTTTTAGTACCATTTGAATTTACACTACTCTCAAACAGCCGCTTCATTATATAGCTCGTTTGGCATGTTTTAGTACCATTTGAATTTACACTACTCTCAAACTGAAAAGCTTTAATAGGTACAATGTTACCCGTTTTAGTACCATTTGAATTTACACTACTCTCAAACGCACGAATTACCGAATTAATCCCACTTGTGTTTTAGTACCATTTGAATTTACACTACTCTCAAACTGAACGCTTTATTGTTACTGCCGACGGGTCGTTTTAGTACCATTTGAATTTACACTACTCTCAAACAAAGACTGGTTTCAAAGCAAGATAGACTTGGTTTTAGTACCATTTGAATTTACACTACTCTCAAACCTATCCATAAACTCAACAAGAGGGTTACTGGTTTTAGTACCATTTGAATTTACACTACTCTCAAACTGCAAGGTAAAGGATATTGTCGGCATTGCTGTTTTAGTACCATTTGAATTTACACTACTCTCAAACAAGTTGCGGTTTGAAAACATTAATAATAAAGTTTTAGTACCATTTGAATTTACACTACTCTCAAACAAAGACGAAGCAAGGGAGCTTTTAGGCTATGTTTTAGTACCATTTGAATTTACACTACTCTCAAACTAACATAACGGTTTTATATCCGGTGTGATGGTTTTAGTACCATTTGAATTTACACTACTCTCAAACTATCTACTTTAAATAACTTTATAAAATTTGTTTTAGTACCATTTGAATTTACACTACTCTCAAACGATACCTGTCAAAGAGCAGACATATGTCGGGTTTTAGTACCATTTGAATTTACACTACTCTCAAACGTAAAAACAACAGGAACGGCAGTTATAGCGGTTTTAGTACCATTTGAATTTACACTACTCTCAAACAGCGCAGGATTGTTTGAATAAAAAATAACTGTTTTAGTACCATTTGAATTTACACTACTCTCAAACCTCAAATTTCAAATTAATAATTTGCAGGTAAGAGTCGCCGCACTACTAAACGACGGTAATTCAAATAATACTTGTCCCAAATATTATATTACAAATTCAGAATTCGCACAAGTCCTTATCAATTATTCTGATATTTTCATCGGGCGATATTTTATCCCTTTGGCTGTCCTCTATTAAAAGCACATTGTATTTTTTATATTTTACCGTCTTGGCAAAGTCAATAAGCTCTTTTTCCTTTAGGCAGGATTTTAAATTAACGATTACAAAAAGCTTCTTGCCGAAATACTTTGAAAAGAAATCAATATACTGTAAAATTCTTTCGTAAAAATCCATACTCTCAAAATCCACGGAAAAATTAAGAAGCTTTAAAACTCCGTTCAGGTCGTTTAAATCCGTAAATGTTGAATCAAAATCCAAATTACCGGTTATTTCCGATGCAAGCTCATTGATTTTTGTTAATATCTCCGCCGCTTTTCCGCTTAAAATCATAGCCTCATCGATTACCGCTTGGTTGATTTTTGCCGTTATGCTCTTTGCCTCAAGTGAAAGGCGGAAAACATCCGTTATTACCTCTGCGTATTTTGAAAAATCAAGAATATCCGTACCCTGCGATAGCGTAAACTTACTTTCCCTGTTACTCGCCTGTTCCGTCATACCGAAAACAGTTCTCCCGAATTCACCGGAATTCTCAATAACCAAAGTATTTATAACGCCCTCGCTGAATTCTATCGGATATGCCAATTCATACATACTCAATTTCATAATTCAATAAACCTTTCGTCCGTGCATATTATATCTCCCTCGTAATCACCCAAAATAAATTGCATTTTTGAAAACTGCTTTTCCGTAACGGTTAAGCACTGAATCAGCCCTTTTTCAGGCTTGTTTTTCATAAGTCCTCTTTCCACCGTAGATGCGGTAGTCTGATTTAACAGCAATTTGCTGTAAACGGATTCCTGCATCATCATAAATCCGCTTTTAAGAAGATACTTCCTGAATCTTGAATACTCTCTTCTCTGCTGAGCGGTTTGTATGGGCAGGTCAAAAAACACTATCATTCTCATAAATCTGTAAGTCATATTCCGGGCCCTTTATAAAAGAAATATCATTTTCGTTTAAGGCTTCAAAAACGCTTTTAACATAGATTTTTATTGCATTAAGCATATACTGCTCTTTACCGTCAATCAGAACAATCTTATTAAGAAGCTGAACCATATTCATTTTTTCCTTATGCTCAAAAACAGTTAAATCCATTTTTGACACCGTATAATCAATAAACGGCCGAAAAGGTTCCATTAAATCGCAAGCCAAGTTAAATTGATTAAACACATTATCGTGAAAAATGCCAAGCTGACAGGCATATCCGTTTGCAACCACCTCTCGGGCGACCGCAGACAAAAGTACAGAATAGCCGTAATTTAATGCGGCGTTAATATTATTCTCCTGACTGCGTGAAAAGGTCTTGCCGAAAAGGGCGTTAAAATACACCTTTGCGGCATGTCCTTCCCTGTTTGTCAAATCGGCAAATTCAATCTCATTAAGATAATTATAAAGCATATCGCTTTCGGTTTTTTCGTTTTTAACGAGCACCGCCATCTGGCCGGAAATTTTGGAGCGGACTATTTCCGACCAGACAAATCCCTTAATATCCGAAGTCCATTGAAGCTGTTTTCTGAATTTTAAACTTGTGTCGTGGTTTCCGAAGTACGGCAAAAAAGTACCGAAGGGACATCTTTTTTCATCGCAAAAGACTATATCAATCTTTCTTTTGGCAAGCTCGCACAAAAGATATGCCGTGAGCGAAACCGCCGTCGATTCTACAATTAAAACGGATATTTCGCTCAGATGCACTCTTTTTGAACCCTCCTGATTTCTAACCACGAGGTAATCCATTTTATAGTCAAGCTTAGACGAGCTTGACACCACCACAACTCTCCAGCTCATATTATTTGAGTAAATCAACCCTTGTTTCAAAAAGTCCGGTTACGGATTTGTTGATAAGTACGGCGGAGCTTACCTTGTCAAGGGTTTTATTAATGTATATTGATCCCGAATTCTTAAGTCCGCCGATTAAGGTCAAATCGGCTGTTTGCCTGTCGCATTTAAAAAGCTTGAGCATCTGTTCTAAAAGCTCACACTGTTTCAAAAGCGAAAGGGACGCAAATTTTTCCCCGCCTTTTAAAATGACATTACTTGCAGAGTCAAGCAATCTTTTATAAACTGGCTGCTGTATTTTATCCGCAAGCACATTATAAAGCTGAATATTTTTTTCACAGCTTAACTCCACATATTCTTTATCTTTAAATTTGCGTAGGGATATAGGCAGCTCACGCTGCGCATTTCTGCAACTTTCAACATATTTGAGCATAGCTTTAAGGTATTTTTCGTATTCGGGGTCTAAAACGAGCTGATAATTATGTTTGCAAGAAAGGTAATTATTAAATCTTCCGGTAACAAAAAGGTTTTTTCCGTCCACATTCAACTGCTGGTCGAATAGTATTTTTGGGCAAATAATTTTAGGCTCTTCAAGTCCCAAAACCTCCTCGCAATACTTAATCGGGTCTTTTTCATAAAGGGATTTTTCATAAATATATACGGGTTCTATCGATCTTCTGCGTTTTTTCTTGCCCTGATGTTCGACTGCAAAGAAATATGCGCCCGATATTTTATTATAGCCTCCGTATTTTTCTATTTCCTTTCCTATCTTTATTGGAAGCTGACCCTTTCCGGCAGGCATAATCTGCACATCGTATAACGCTCCCTTAGTCTCATGCGCCCTTCTTGATACGATAATGTTATTCTTGCTCATATACTTTTTGACGGTTTTGATAGACTCGGTCTTATCCCATGCGCCCTTGACATCATAGTCAAATACCTTGTTAAGGCTGTATTCGTACTTCTCATCATCTTCTTTAGGACCTCGGTTTTTTAAATAGAAAAAGAATTTTTCCGTAAATTTGGTATCGTAGACATTCCCGACTACAATGTTAAGATAAGCGTCCTTTGCATGGTGAAAATCGTTTAATTCCCTGCACTTTACAAAACCAAAATCATTTTTAAACCTGGAAACATTATTTGCTTTTGAATAGACAATTTTTGTTTCGGGATAATTCTCCGTCAACAGCTGTGCTACCGCCTTGGTAGACTGAGCGGTTTCGACAAGCTGCCTTTGTACGAAGCTTGAAAGCTCCTCTGCGGTCAAAGGATAGTTCCTTGTAAGCCTTTCATATTTTTTCTCGCTTATAAGGCCTTTGTCCAAAAGTATTTTCCAGTAGCCGCTCATATTTTGACGCCACGAATTATTAATGGGATAATTATTGCCTTTATCTTCGTTGTATTTTCTCTTTACCAGCACACGGTTATCAAGGCTGTCGTCAATAATTTTTGACTGAGGGAAAATATGGTCTACATCGTAATTTTTATCGATTTCCTCAATCTCGATTTTCTCGCCCGTATACATACATTTTCCCATTTGCGTGTAATAAAGATAAAGCGCATCGTGGCGAAGCTTTGATTCCTCGGTCTTTTCGAGGCTCTCATACAGCTCTCCGCTGTCTATTTTACACGCCTTGTAGAGTTCAATCAGCTTTTCTTTACGGCTCTTGGTGCGCTCCTTTTTGTTATCAAGCGTACCCCTTGTAACCTCTACAAATATTTTCTTGGGAGCGGACTTTTTAATATCGACGATTTCATCAATAATTTTCATAGCCTGCAAAATGCTTCTCTTTACAAGCGTAGGAACATACATATCTTCAATTTGACTTTTTATGCCCTCTTTTACGGGATACTTTTCGTCAAGATAAGCTTTGGCGTTTTCCGCAAATTGATATTCGTCACTCAAAAGCTGATTTAAATTGCAGTTGGTTTCACGGAGCATCTCGATTATGCTGTGAGCCTCGCCGTTTTCATCTGCCGAATAGATTTCCGTTAAGAACTTTTTTGAAAGCCTGCCCCAGTCCTTATATCTAAGCCTGCAAACATATGAAATATCGTTTTCATCAAGCGCTTTACAGTTTTTACGAAGCCAATTTCTAAGCAGTTTTTTATCATCGCCGAAAACAAGTATCCTCTGTATTATCTCCTCTACCATTTCTTTGTCGCCGGTTTTATCAAGGATTTTCTTAAAATCATGGTAGGAGTTAAGCTTTGATTTAACTGTATCGTCAATTCCGGAAATTTTGTCCTCCTCTTTTACCAGGCCGAGCGACATCAAGTATTTTTTAACGCCTTTTTTAGTTAATTTTGATTTACTTTTGACAAACAGATCGTTATAAATCCGCTTTTTAACATCAACGGGAATAAGATTACCGTTGACCTTAATCGTATTAATTTCGTTTAAAACGCAGTACTCGCTGTAAAGCAGAGAATCCTTGGGCAATACATACTCGCCCGTATAGGAACACCTGTTTATAAGATTTATTATGAAATTTTCGGCGCTTTTTTCAATGTCAACTACCCTGTCAAAATTCCAAGGGTAAATTTTTTCGTCCTTTCTGACAAGCCATGCTTTTTCGGAAGAAGCGTTAAGCGGTCCTACATAGTAAGGTATTCTGAATTTAAAAATACTTATAATTTTTTCCTTTACGCTTATTCCTTCGGAGTCGGTTTCATTGAGGAACGGCAGATATTTTGAGGAGTTTTCAAGTATTTTTTTAAGCTCTTTTAAGTGGAGCTGAATGGGTATAACGCTGTTGTCCGAGCTTCTTAACTTGGGCAGGAACTCGTTTGCTTTGATTTTTTCATATATTTCCCTATATTTCTCATCGGCCGCCAAATCCGGCAATTCCTTTAGAAGGAATTTGCAAAAATCCTCCTGACTGCACGGGCTATCGCCGCTTTCAAGATTGCGGCGGCCGTATGCGCTGAAGTTCTTTAAATCTTTTGACTTTTGAGAAAAAATACGCTTATATTCAGACGGACGGTTTTCCTTAACATATGCTTTAAGCATCTTCAAATCGCTTTTGTTTTGCTCGAACATTTCAATTTTAGCTTCGCTTATGTACTCGTGGTTTTTGAGTATTTGAGCAAGACGGGCGGAATCAAACACAGCTTTGAGCGAAACGATTAAATCGACCCTGTCGCCGAGCTCGTCGGAAAGGGCGGAAAGCTTCTCGTCCAAATCATTTTTAAGACAAATTGAACTTGTTTCGGCGTTCTTTAACTGCTCGTCGTTAAACAAATTGCAAAGCTTAACCGTTGAGCCCGAAAGAGCCTGAACCAGGCAATCCATATTAACGCTGTCGTCCTCGCCTTTCCCGATTAAAACACAATTCTTTAAAGCTTTTTTCTTTGCGGTAATATTAAGCGAATTATCAATAAGCGATTTTATAAAATTTTCACGGTCTTTAAAGCTTAATTCGGTATCAAATCTCTCGTTTAAAAGGAAATTAAGCTCATCAAGTATTTCTGAAATATTTTTATAATTGTCGCCCGATTCGCTCTCAAATAAGAAGTGTCCCCTATTTTTAACAATATGATGCAGAGCCAAAAATACCAAACGGGGATCATGGAAGCCGTCATTTTTTATAAGCTCATCTCTTAAATGGTAAACTGTAGGATATTTTTTTAAATAATCTTTATCGGTAAAGTCCTTATCGTTAAAAAGCGAATACCTGCATTTTTTATCGGTTTTGTCCTCTGCAAAAAGAGAGCTTTCGTGAAGCCGTATAAAAAAGGACGGGTCAATCTTTGCTATTTCATCATTAAACAGCATTTCAAGCAGTTCAAGGCGCTGTTTTTTTCTCGCAAGCGCCCGTCTTGCCTCTCTGTTGCCGCGCCTTTCCGTAGCGTCATTTGCAGGCTCAAAAAGTCTGACGCCCCACATGGCGTTGCCTTTAAATTTAAGCACATTGTAGTTTTCATCGGTTACCGCCCAGCCTACGGAATTTGTACCGATGTCGAGCCCTATGCAATAGTCCGATGTTTTTTTGTTGTTTCCGTTTGTTTTCATAAATTTTTCCTCCAAGGTATTGACAAGCAATAATTTATGTGTATAATTAATAGTGTTCAGAGTACCATCTGAATTTACACTACTAAGTTCAAATAAGCTTTTAGCGAAAGAATCGGTTTTACCGAATCCGCAGTGTGCGGATTAAAGTCTCGAAAGAGGCTTTATTTTTTTGCTTTTTGTAAAGCGTTGTCTAAATTATAATCTATGTGGAAAGTTTTGTAAACAAATTTCGGCATAGTATGTACTGAAATTGGGACTTTTCTATGATTATTTATGTAAGATTATATGATTATTAAAGATTGAATAAAAAAAGAGTCTTCGGGAATATGAAACCCCGGAGGCTCTTTTAATGCTGTGTTTAATTTTTTAATATGCTTATTTTACAAGCTCGTCTGCAAGGGAGCTGAGCTGTTCTGTATTTTCCGGCGTAAGTCTTGTTTTTATTGTGACGGGTTCGCCGACGAAGGTTATATTTTTCATCTGCTCAAACTCCGCCCTCATAGTCTTTGCGGCGGTAGGCGCCCAGGAGCCGTTTTCGACAAAGGCGACCTTTCTGTTTTGAAACGCCTTGCTTTTAAGGTGATGGATAAAATCGCTCATAGGGGCAAAAACGCCTGCGTCATAGCTTGAAGCCATACACAAAAGCGTGCTGTGCCTGAAAGCGTCCTCAACACATTCCGCAATATCGTCCCTTGACAGATCGGCAATCGCAACCCTCGGACAGCCCTTTGCTTCGAGTATTTCTTTCATCTTATGAGCGGCCTCCGCCGTATTGCCGTGGATTGACGCATAGGCTATAAACACGCCCTCGTCCTCCCACATATACGACGACCAGGTATCGTAAAGCGAAAGCACCTCGGGTATTGTATCGGTCAGAACAGGGCCGTGAAGCGGACAGATTGTTTTAATTTCAAGTCCCTTGGCCTTTTTAAGCAGAGTCTGAACCGAAGCGCCGTACTTGCCGACTATATTGAAATAATATCTTCTTGCTTCGCACGACCAGCCCTCGTCGGCGTCAATGGCCCCGAATTTGCCGAAGGCGTCTGCGGAGAAGAGTATTTTTTCCGTCTTTTCGTAGGAGAGCATTACCTCCGGCCAATGAACCATAGGCGCCAAGATAAAGCTTAAAGTGTGACTGCCAAGCTCAAGGGTATCGCCCTCCCCTTTTGTTATAACCCTTGAAAGGTCAACATCGGCAAACTGCAAAAGCATGGTTTTTGCCTTTTGCGAGCAAACTATCCGCATATCGGGGTAAAGGCGGCACACCTGCTGAATATTTGCGGAATGATCGGGTTCAAGGTGATGCACAACAAGATAATCGGGCTTTCTGCCGTCAAGCGCCTTCTCCAAATTCTCAAGCCATAGGCCGCTTACGATTTTATCCGCAGTATCCATTATTGCAATTTTATCGTCAAGTATGACATACGAGTTATACGCCATACCGTTGGGAATTATATACTGGCCTTCAAACAGGTCAAGCTCACGGGTGCTTGCCCCGATATATTTTACGCTTTGTGAAATATTGACATTCATTTTTTTAGCTCCTTTACCTTTAATTGAAATTACCGATATATAATAGCATAAATCAAAAACACATTCAATAAAATTTTCCAAAAAAACAGGCTCGGATTTTACCGGGCCCGTTTAAAATTATTCTTCTTCAAAAGCTTCTTTGTCAAGTCCGCATACGGGGCAGACAAAATCCTCCGGAACCTCCGACCAGGGAGTGCCGGGAGCAATTCCGTTTTCGGGATCACCGGCTTCCTCATCGTAAACATAACCGCAGGGGCATACATATTTAGCCATATTTTTTCTCCTTTCATAAATAAATTTACGAATTAATAATATAACTATTATGCCCTTTCGTCAATATTATTATTTTAATTTCAGCAGATATATTTTATTGCAAAAAGCAGATTATTGAGTTAAAATAAATATATACAGGCTGACATTAATTAAATGAAAGGATTTTAAAAATGGACGATAACGCAATGTTTAAGCTGACATACGGGCTTTTTGTATTAACGGCTAAAGAGGGCGAAAAGGACAACGGCTGTATAGTAAACACCGTAAGCCAGGTCGCCTCACAGCCGAATACCGTAGCGGTTGCCGTCAGCAAAAGCAATTTTACTCACGATATGATAAAAAACACGGGAGTTTTCAATGTTTCCGTGCTTACTCAAAGCGCAAAATTTGAAACCTTTAAGCACTGGGGCTTTCAAAGCGGAGGCGATACGGACAAGACTGCCGAAATAGAATTTTCAAGGAGCGAAAACGGGCTTATATACCTGACAAAAGAAACCAACTCATATATCAGCGCAAAGGTGTTTTCGACCGTTGACCTGGGAAGCCATACGCTGTTTTTGGCAAAGGTTACAGACGCAAGGCTCTTAAACGACGAGCCGTCCGTAAGCTATGATTATTACCACAAAAACATTAAGCCTGCGCCGCAGATAAGCAGGAAAAAGGGATTTATTTGTAAAATCTGCGGTTATATTTATGAGGGCGACACCCTCCCCGACGACTTTATATGCCCGTGGTGCAAGCACCCGGCGTCGGATTTTGAGCCCATTGAAATTGACGGCTGATTTTTAAATAAAACTTATTAAAAAGGCTTGTTTTACAGGCCTTTTTTTGGCGATTATTCTGCTAATTTGTAATTGACACGGTTTTAAAATTCTTCTATAATATATTGAGTTAAATTTTTTCTAAAATTTATTAGCAAATTCTTTTCTTGGCAACGGAGATTTCCCATGAACGATGATGAACGCAGCAAAATTTTAATAGTTGACGATTCAATGATCAACCGTGCGATTTTGTCTGATATAATAGAAGAAAAATTTTCTGTGTTGGAGGCAGAAAACGGCGTTGAGGCAATGAAGCTTATCAGGGAATACGGCAATAAGCTGTCGCTTATTTTGCTTGACCTTGTTATGCCCGAAATGGACGGTCTTGAGGTTCTTGCGGCGATGAACAGGTTTAACCTTATAAACGAAATTCCCGTAATTATGATTTCCGCGGAAAACTCTTCGTCATATATCGAGCGTGCTTATGAGCTGGGCGCTACGGACTTTATAAACAGGCCGTTTAATGTCTATGTCGTAAAAAAGCGTATCGCAAACACGATTATGCTTTACTCAAAGCAAAAAAACCTTATAAACCTGGTAAGCCAGCAGGTCTACGAAAAGGAAAAGAACAGCGACCTTATGGTTAAAATACTAAGCCATATTGTCGAATTCAGAAACGGCGAGAGCGGACTGCACATTATGCATGTCAACACGATTACGGAGCTTGTTTTAAAACAGCTTATTAAGAAAACCGATAAATACAAGCTCACCATGAGCGATATTGACTGCATAGTTACCGCCTCTTCCCTGCACGATATAGGTAAAATTTCAATTCCCGACGAAATACTCAACAAGCCCGGCAGGCTCACTGCCGAGGAGTTTGAGGTTATCAAGGGCCATTCGGAGGCCGGCGCAAAGATGCTCGGCTTCCTGACGGAATATATAAACGACCCCCTTGTCATAGCGGCGAAGGATATATGCCTTTACCACCATGAGAAATATGACGGAAAAGGTTATCCCATGGGGTTAAAGGGCGACGAAATACCCATTTCCGCCCAGGTTGTCGCAATAGCCGATGTATATGACGCCCTCGTAAGCGAGCGCTGTTACAAAAAGGCCATTCCGCACAAGGAAGCGCTGAAGATGATTTGCGACGGCGAATGCGGCGCATTCAACCCCATTGTGCTTGAATGTTTGTGCGATATTGAGGCCACCCTCGAAAACGAAATTAAGGTAAATTCGTTATCCCACAACAGCGTCCGCAAGGTCAGGAAAATTACCGATGAACTGTTGAGCCAGAGCGGTATTTCAAGCGAGAGCAACTCCATAAATTACCTTGAACAGGCAAGGACCATGTCGGAATTTCTCGCTTCGATGTCCAAGGAAATTCAATTTGAGTACACCAAGGACTCCGATGTGCTTACCGTTTCCGAGTGGTTCGCAGAGAAATTCAAATTACCGCTTGTAATAGTCAACCCTTTCAAAAACGAAAAGGTGCTTGACATAATTAACGGCCTTGACAATGTTGAGTATTTTGGCGACGAGCTTAAAAAGACCACGCCGGAAGAACCGGCTATTGAATTTACCACGCAAATAAAAATCGAGGGACAGCACAGATCCCACCGTGTGCTTTGTATGGCGAAATGGGACACGGAGGGAGAAGCTCCGAGGATTGTCGGCGCAGTAGGCAAGCTTATCGATATTGAAAACGAATATCAAATTATGGCCGACCTAAAAAGACAGGCTTCCCTTGACCCGCTTACAAACATTTACAACCACAGATACTGCGTAAATCTTGTAAAGAACAAGCTGTCCGAAAACACAAGCGGCAACTATGCGCTCGGGCTGTTTGACCTTGACAGTTTTAAATCGGCGAACGACAACTTCGGTCACTTGTTCGGTGACGAGGTGTTAAAGAGCGTAGCCTCCACCCTGCAACGCACTTCGAGAAAAAAAGATATTGTTGCGAGAATAGGCGGAGACGAATTTATGGTTTTTATCGAGTACAAAACCGATAACGAACTTAAACGGGCCGTTGAGAGCATACACAGGACGATAAACGATATTAAGCTTGACGCCTACAATGTAAAAATCAGCACGGGTATTTCCACTACAAAGGAAGTCGGCTACGATTACAACACTCTGTTTAACTGTGCGGACACGGCGCTGTATTATTCAAAAAGCCTTAGAAACGGCGCACTGAGCTATTATGATAAGGAAATGAAGCTAAGCGGTTTCAAAATCACTCCTATAGAAAATTGAGGTGACAGAAAAATGACTTTAAATGAATGTATTGAAGTTTTAAGCGGCGATTTTGACGAATTAAAAGGCAGAATGTTATCTGAGGAAAGGATCAAGAAATTTCTGCGTATGTTCCCGAACGACCGGAGCTTTTCGGAGCTGTGCGCCGCAATGGAAAACGAGGATTACGAATCAGCCTTCCGAGCTGCTCACACCTTAAAGGGAGTATGCGCCAACCTCGGTATCGAGAGGCTCAGAATAAAAGCAAGCGAGATTACTGAAGCGCTTAGGGGCAATGTGAATAACGGCGCCGACGAAATACTGCCCGACCTTATCGAGGAGTACAATGCGGCGGTCGACGCAATAAACATACTTGAGTAAACATATTGAACTTTCGGGCTTTCTCTTTTAGGGAAAGCCTTTTTTAATTTATTAATTGAAAACACGGGAAATAAATGATATAATTTATAATCAAATTATCTAAAGGATTTGAAAGGTTATTGTTATGCAGATTAAGGATATTTTAAAAAGCCGCAATATTTCTCTTTCTTTCGAGGTTTTTCCGCCTAAAAAGGAGTCGTCCTTTGAAAGCGTCAGAATTGCCACGGAGGAAATAGCGGCGCTGAAGCCGGCGTTTATGAGCGTTACCTACGGCGCAGGAGGGGGCACGAGCGAGTACACCCTGTCTGTAGCAAAAAACATAAAGGAAAAATACTCCGTTCCCATGCTCGCCCACCTCACCTGCGTTTCTTCCGACAGGGCTCTTATAGCAAAAAGGATAGAGGAAATAAAAGAGGCCGGAATTTCAAACATTATGGCATTAAGAGGAGATCTCACGGACGAGCTTGAAAACTCGGACAGGAGCAAATGGGATTATGTTCACGCCGTTGATTTGATTTACGAGCTCAAGCAAAAGGGCGATTTCTGCATAGGGGCGGCATGCTATCCGGAGGTTCACCCCGAAAGCGCAAACCAACGGGAAGATATTAAGCACTTAAAGGAAAAGGTTGACGCAGGCGTGGATTTCCTTACCACGCAGATGATTTTTGACAATAATCTTTTTTACAATTTTCTGTATAAAATACGGGAGGCAGGCATATCCGTTCCAGTAATACCCGGAATTATGCCCATCACAAACGCCAATCAGGTGGAGAGGGCAATTAAGCTTTCGGGCGCTTTTATGCCGCAGCGTTTTAGGGCTATGGTTGACAAATTCGCATCTGACCCCGACGCTATGAAGCAGGCGGGAATAGCCTATGCGACGGACCAGATAATAGACCTGTACGCCAACGACATTACAAACGCCCATATTTATTCTATGAACAAGCCCGATGTTGCGGCAGGTATTATGAATAATCTTTCCGCCATTTTGGGCAAAAGCTTTTTGGAGTAATTTCAAATGCCTGAAAATGTGATTTTATTGAAAAAATATGACGGCAGTATGCTAAACCCCGTAAACGAAAAAGAGGTTTGGCGCTATGCCGGATACTTCGGAAAAGGCATAAATGTAAGCGGCGAATTAAAGGAAATTCTGCGCCTTGTCGAGGGGGAATTGGCAGACCGTCTATCTTTAAGGGTCTGCTTCAGGCGTATGCCAATTACCCGGGAAGAAGATATGCCGGTTATGCCGTTTCACTGTAAATCAAAAAATTTGGCAAGCTGTATTAAGGACAGCGACGAGGTTATTATTTTTGCCGCTACGGTGGGAATTGAGGCGGACAGATATATTGCAAGGTATCAAAAGCTCTCTCCGCTTCGTGCACTTGTGGCTCAGGCCTATTCGGCGGAGAGGATTGAGGCGCTTTGCGATAAGTTCTGCCAAGAAATCGAAACAGAACTGAAAGAGGAAAATCTCTGCGCCACTAAAAGATTTTCACCCGGTTACGGCGATTTGCCGCTTGAAACACAGACGGAAATTTTCAAACTGCTCGATTGCAGCAGGAAAATAGGGGTGTCTTTAAACGACAGCCTGCTGATGTCGCCGTCAAAATCGGTGACCGCCGTTTTCGGCGTAAAAAAACCGTAAGATAAGGCGGATTTACGGGCACGGCAAAAGGGATTGCGTATTATGGAGGCGAAAGCAAATGAGGGTTACGGACTTTGTTAAAAATAATCTGACCGTACTTGACGGCGGAACGGGCACCCTGTTACAGCAGAGTGGCCTTGTGCCGGGCGAGTTGCCGGAAAGATGGAACATTTCGCACCCGAATGTTATAACGGAAATTCACAAAGCCTATTTTGACGCAGGCTCCAATATAGTTTGCACAGATACTTTCGGCGCAAACTGTCTTAAATTTGACGAACGGGAGCTTGATGAAATCATCTGCGCCGCCGTTAAAAACGCTAAGGACGCAAGGGACAAAAGCACGGGCGGACAGCAAAAATTTATAGCGCTTGACATAGGCCCTACGGGGAAGCTTTTAAAGCCTTACGGAGATTTTGATTTTGACAGCGCAGTAGAATGTTTTGCAAGAACGGTAAAAGCCGGTGTAAAATACGGCGTGGATTTAATTTTTATAGAAACCATGAACGACAGCTATGAAACAAAGGCGGCGGTTTTGGCGGCAAAGGAAAACTCCGATTTGCCCGTTTTTGTTTCAAACGCCTATTCCGACGACGGAAAGCTAATGACGGGAGCCTCCCCTGCCGCAGTTATAGCCATGCTTGAGGGGCTGGGCGCAGACGCAATAGGCATTAACTGTTCGTTGGGGCCAAAGCAGTTAAAGGGCGTTGTTGAGGAATATTTAAAGTATTCCTCGCTCCCCGTAATTTTAAAGCCGAACGCCGGACTTCCCAAAAGCGTTGAGGGCAAAACAGTATATGATGTTACGCCCGATGAATTTGCCGAGGATATGCTGAAATACGCCCAAAGCGGAATAAGAATACTCGGCGGTTGCTGCGGTACAACGCCCGAATATATTTTAAAGACCTGCGAAAGGGTTAAAGAAATTAAGCCAAAGCCCATAACGGACAAGGGTTTAACGATGGTAAGCTCTTACACCCATGCGGTTGTGTTCGGCGACTCCCCCGTTCTTATCGGCGAAAGAATTAATCCTACAGGCAAAAAGCTTTTTAAACAGGCGCTGCGTGACAACGATATTGACTATATTTTAAACGAGGGTCTAAAACAGCAGGAAAAGGGCGTTCATATTCTTGATGTAAATGTGGGACTGCCCGAAATTGACGAGGTTCAAATGCTTAAAAAGGTTTGCTTTGAGCTTCAGGCGATTATCGACCTCCCCCTGCAAATAGACACGGCGGATATTAACGCTATGGAGTCTGCCCTGCGCCGCTATAACGGAAAGGCCATGATAAACTCCTTAAACGGCAAGGAAAAAGTGATGTCGGAGGTCTTTCCCCTTGTTAAAAAATACGGCGGTTTGGCGGTCTGCCTGACGCTCGACGAAAACGGTATTCCCGAAACTGCCGAGCAGAGAGTGGAAATAGCAAGGAAAATCATCGCAACCGCCGAAAAATACGGCATAGAGAAAAAGAACCTGATTTTCGATACTTTAACCATGACGATAAGCGCCGATACCCGTTGTGCGGTTGAAACGCTCAAGGCGTTAAACACTATAAAAAATGAGCTTAAATGCCGCACCGTACTCGGCGTTTCCAATGTCTCGTTCGGCCTGCCGTGCAGAGATGTTTTAAACGGGGCTTTCTTTTCGCTCGCATTGGAAAACGGGCTTTCCGCCGCAATTATGAATCCCAATTCAAACGAAATGATGAAAAGCTACTACGCCTTTAAGGCTTTAAAAAATTTGGACGGAAACTGCGCCGAATACATTGAAAATATCGAAAAGACTGCCTACTGTGACATTCCGCCACGAAAGAGCACGGATAACGGGATAAGGGAAAATAACGGCGATGGGGAAGCCGGTCGGACACAGCTTCAAAACGCCATAGCAAAGGGGCTTAAGGATAAGGCGGCGGCGATTACAAAAGAGCTGTTGGAAAGCACGGACGCACTTGAAATTGTCAAAACCCAGATAATTCCGGCGCTCGACTCGGTGGGGAAGAAATTTGAAAACAAAACCCTGTACCTGCCCCAGCTTCTTATGAGCGCAGAGGCGGCGCAGGCGGCATTTGAGAAAATCAAGGCAAAGCTCTCCGAAAGCAAAACTAAGTCGGTCGGCCGAGGCAAATTTATAATAGCAACGGTCAGGGGCGATATACACGATATAGGCAAAAATATAGTTAAGCTTATAATGGAAAACTACGGCTTTGAGGTGTATGACCTGGGGAAAGATGTTCCGCCGCAGACCATAGTTGACGAGGCGGTAAGGCTCAACGCCCCAATAGTCGGGCTGAGCGCACTTATGACGACAACAGTACCGTCTATGGCTCAAACCATAAAGCTGTTAAGGGAAAAGGCGCCGTGGGTAAAGGTAATAGTCGGCGGCGCAGTTCTCACCAAAGAGTATGCCGACAGCATAGGCGCAGATTACTACGCAAAGGACGCAATGGAAACGGTAAGGTACTCTTTGGAGATTACGGAAAATTAAAACACGACAGCCTCTGTGTTTTCGGCGCAGAGGCTGTCGTGTTTTGTATATATTACACTATTTTAATACATTATTTTCTACTATAAAACCAAGTTAAGCGATTGACTTTTGGGCTTTAAAGTACTAAAATAAATTGTGTGCTTTAAAGCGCTAAATTGCCGCCCAAAAGCCGACGGGCGTTTTTATATAAAATCTTATCGGTTTCTTCCTCGGAAAAGCCGAAACGCTTTACAAGCTCAATAAATTTTTTCTGGTCGCTCCAGGGCGAATCTGTTGCAAACAGGATTTTGTCAAAGCCGTGCTTTAATATTATCTCCCTGCATTTACCGTAATAGCGGTCAAGCACAAAGGAGGTATCAAAGTAAACGGGCTTGCCGGCAAGCTTTTCAAGCACCTCGTCGGGCAAATCACAGCCCCCCATATGTGCGAGCACGAGCTTGTTTTCAATTACGCCCTCAAGCTGTGACAAAACATTCAGCACCATATCGGGAGTACAGTGGACATCGTCCCTGTAGCCGACATCGACGCCGGCATGGGTTATAATTATCAGATCCCTCTTTGCGGCCTCTCCGATAATGCGTATGTACCTCGGGTCGTCAAAGTAGACCCCCTGGTAGTCGGGGTGGATTTTTATTCCGAAAAGCCCGTTTTCCTTTATTTTATCGAGTACCTCTTCGGGATTTTCGCAGTCGGGGTGAATTGCGCCGGCATAAATTACCCCGTCCTTTCCGCTTATCTCAAAGGACAGACGGTTTATAGACCCTACCTGCTTTGCGACGGTGGCTACGGGAAGCACTACGCTAACATCTACGCCGGAGGCTTTCATCGAACCTTTCAATGCGGAAAGCGTACCCTCCCTGTAAGGCTTGACATTGCCTTTTTCGGAAAGAAAAGCTATGGTTTGCGCCGCCATTTTATCGGGAAATGTGTGGGTGTGAAAATCAATAACCATTTTTTCATTCTCCTAACGGGTTTATGGATTTTTGCTTATTTTATCAAGTTACAAATTATTATAGCATAAAAATAAATTTTTTAAAGGTGAAATTATGACAATCGTAGATTTATTGGAAAAAAACAGCCGTGAGCTGGCCGACGAAACCGCTCTGGTTGAAATCAACCCCGAAATGGAGGAGAGCAGACGCCTCACCTGGCGTGATTACGAGTTGGTCGAGCCCACAAGCCGTTCGTATTACAGAACGGAAATCAGTTGGGCGGTTTTCAACGAAAAGGCGAACAGGTTTGCAAACGCCCTCATAAGCCTCGGTATCGGAAAGGGCGATAAGGTGGCAATTCTTTTGATGAACTGCCTTGAATGGCTTCCGATTTATTTCGGCGTGCTTAAAACGGGCGCTATGGCGGTGCCGCTTAACTTCCGCTACGCCTCCGACGAAATTAAGTACTGCACGGATTTATCGGAGTCGGATATGCTCGTTTTCGGCCCCGAATTTATAGGCAGGGTTGAAAAGATTGCCGATGAAATAAGCAAAAACAGACTGCTTATCTATGTCGGCGACGGCTGTCCGTCGTTTGCGGAAAGCTATTATAACCTCACCGCAGATTGCAGCAGTCTAAACCCGAACATTCCTCTCACCGAAGACGATTATGCGGCCATTTACTTTTCCTCGGGTACTACGGGCTTCCCGAAGGCCATACTTCACAAGCACAGGTCGTTAATTCACTCGTGCATAGTTGAACAGAAGCATCATTCGCAGCAGCACGACGATGTATTCCTGTGCATACCCCCTCTTTATCACACCGGCGCAAAGATGCACTGGTTCGGCTCGCTTATAAGCGGTTCAAAGGCCGTGTTGCTGAAAGGCACAAAGCCCGAATTTATTTTGGACGCCGTTTCAAAGGAAAAATGCACTATAGTATGGCTTTTGGTGCCGTGGGCGCAGGATATTTTAAATGCGCTTGATTCAGGCAAATTAAAGCTTGAGGACTATGACCTGTCTCATTGGAGGCTTATGCACATAGGCGCACAGCCTGTTCCGAAAAGCCTTATCAAGCATTGGCTTGAATACTTCCCCAATCACCAATACGATACAAACTACGGCCTTTCCGAATCCATAGGGCCCGGAGCGGTTCATTTGGGCGTTGAAAATGTTCATAAGGTAGGCGCCATAGGTATCCCCGGCTACGGCTGGCAGGTTAAAATCGTAAACGAAAACGGCGAAGAGGTATCGGGCAGTGATGTCGGCGAGCTTTGCCTTAAAGGCGACGGCGTAATGGAGTGTTACTACAACGACCCCGAAGCCACCGCAAAGGCGCTTAAGGACGGCTGGCTTTACACAGGCGATATGGCCATGCGTGACGAAGACGGCTTTATTTTCCTTGTTGACAGGAAAAAAGATGTTATTATCACGGGCGGCGAAAACCTTTATCCCGTTCAAATCGAGGACTTTATCCGTACTTTCCCGAAGGTGAGCGATGTAGCCGTAATCGGCCTGCCCGACGACAGACTCGGCGAAATTGCGGCGGCGATAATTAAAATCAAGGACGGTATGACCTCAAGCGAAGAGGAAATTATGGAATTTTGCAAGGGTATGCCCAGATATAAGCGCCCGAGGAAAATCATTTTTGCAGATGTTCCGAGAAATCCCACGGGAAAAATCGAAAAGCCCCTGCTTCGTAAAATCTACGGCGCCGACCATTTGGTAGCAAATCAAAACGAGCGATAAGCCCGTTAAAAAATAAATTGGAGGAAAATTTATGAACACAACTATGATTTTCACCTTATGCCTTATCGTATGCTTTTTCGCATTGATGATAGGCATAGGCGTCAAGTCAAGAAAACACGCAACGGATGTAAACGGCTTTGTCTTGGGCTCACGCTCGGTAGGCCCGTGGCTTAGTGCGTTTGCTTTCGGAACATCTTACTTTTCGGCGGTTATTTTTGTAGGCTATGCCGGACAGTTCGGCTGGAATTTCGGCCTTGCGTCAACCTGGATAGGCCTCGGAAACGCCTTTATAGGCTCTCTGCTCGCCTGGACCATACTCGGCAGAAGGACAAGGATCATGACCCAGCATTTGTCCTCAAAAACCATGCCCGATTTCTTCGGCTCAAGGTTTGAGTCAAAGGGGCTTAAAATTGCGGCATCGGTTATAACATTTGTTTTCTTAATCCCCTACACCGCTTCGTTATTTAACGGCCTTTCAAGGCTCTTTTCCATGGCGTTTAACGGTATCGACTACTCGGTATGCGTTATCTTAATGTCATTGCTTACGGGACTTTATGTTCTTATAGGCGGTTATATGGCAACGGCTATCAACGACTTTATCCAGGGTCTTATAATGCTTTGCGGTATAGTTGCGGTAATACTTGCCGTGCTCAACGACAACGGCGGTCTTTTAGAGGCCACAAAATCGCTTGCCGCAGTCGAGGGCGACGCAGGCTGGCTCGGAGCTTACTCCTCTTTCCTCGGACCGAACCCCGTATTCCTGCTTTTCGTAGTAATGCTGACCTCCTTAGGCACATGGGGACTTCCTCAAATGGTAGGCAAGTTCTATGCCATTAAAAATGAAGATTCGATAAAGAAAGGCACCGTAATCTCCACAATTTTCGCCATAGTTGTCGCCGGCGGCTGTTATTTCCTGGGCGGCTTCGGCAGGCTTTACAATATTGATGTTGCCGCAGAGGGCTTTGACGCAGTTATCCCGACTATGCTCTCAACCCTTTCACCCATAATCATAGGCATAGTTATAGTGCTTGTTCTCTCGGCTTCAATGTCCACGCTTTCATCTCTTGTTCTGACAAGCGGCTCGACCGTAACTCTCGATTTGATAGCTCCGCTTACCAAAAAAGAGTTCAGCGAAAAAAAGAAAATGTTAGTAATGAGAACATTAATTGTTGTATTTATCGTAATTTCTGCTATAATAGCAATTAAGCAGGCAAAAAGTAAGAGCTTGTTTATTGCGCAGATGATGGGCGTTTCCTGGGGAGCGCTTGCAGGTGCGTTCTTAGCTCCTTTCTTATACGGCCTGTACTATAAAAAGACAACGAAGGCTGCTGTTATTGTATCGTTCATTTACGGCGTGGGTCTTGAGGTCATTCAGCTTTGCATCTCGCTGGGACTGTTCAAGTTCGCCGACGGCTCGGTACTTTCGTTCGTATTTACAAACTCCTTGTATTCGGGCGTATTTGCAATGGTTGGCGGTTTGATAATTGTTCCCGTTGTAAGCCTTATTACGCAGAAGACCCTGCCCAAAAATGTTGACAAGATGTTTGAATGTTACAACGATACAAAGACGGTTGAAATTACTGACAGCCTCGGTAAGTAATTTGATTGAAACAGGGTGAAAGATTTGAAGAAACTTATGCTCGGCAATGAGGCCATTGCACGAGGTCTTTACGAGGCCGGAGTTAAGCTTGTATCAAGCTATCCCGGCACGCCGTCAACGGAAATTACGGAATTTGCCGCAAAATACGATGAAATCTACTGCGAGTGGGCGCCGAACGAAAAGGTTGCCACAGAAGTGGCTTTCGGCGCATCATTAAGGGGAATACGCAGCGCCTGCGCCATGAAGCATGTCGGCTTAAATGTTGCCGCCGACCCGTTGTTTACGCTTTCATACACGGGCGTAACCGGCGGTATGGTGCTGTTTGTTGCGGACGACCCTGCCATGCACTCTTCGCAAAACGAGCAGGATTCCCGTCATTACGCCATAGCCGCAAAGGTTCCCATGCTCGAACCTGCCGACTCGGCGGAGGCAAAGGATTTTGTAAAGGAAGCTTACCGTATCTCGGAAGAATACGACACTCCCGTTATTATCCGTATGTGCACGAGAATAGCCCATTCGCAGAGCTCGGTCGAGCTGTGCGAGAGGGAGGAAATTCCGCTTGCGCCGTATGAGAAAAATCCGCAGAAATACATAATGGCTCCGGCAAACGCAATTAAACGCCACCCCTTTGTTGAGGAAAGAACGAAAAAGCTTGTCGCACTTGGGGAAACAAGCGCATTGAACCGTGTTGAAAAAACAAGCGGCGAAACAGGCATTATTTGCTCGGGCACCTGCTACAATTATGTTAAGGAAGTTTTCGGCGACAGCGTTTCGGTGTTAAAGCTCGGAATTATCAATCCTTTACCCGTCGATTTAATTAAGGACTTTGCCGCCGGGGTTAAAAAGCTTTATGTAATAGAAGAGCTTGACCCCATCATTGAAACCCATCTAAACAACATAGGCGTTAAATGTATCGGCAAGGAAATGTTTTCAATACTCGGCGAATTTAATCAAAACACAATTCGCCGGGCTTTCGGTCTTTCAATCCCCGAAAATACTGCGACCGACAATGCGGTTCCCGTGCGTCCGCCGGTTATGTGCGCAGGCTGTCCGCACAGGGGTCTGTTCTACACATTGGCAAAGCACAAAATAACCGCTTTAGGCGATATAGGCTGTTACACGCTGGGAAGCGCCGCTCCCCTTTTCGCCCTGGATTCGACGCTTTGTATGGGCGCCTCCGTTTCGGGGCTTCACGGCTTTAACAAGGCCGGCGGAGCGGAAAGCGAAAAGAAAACCGTCTGCGTTATAGGCGACTCGACCTTTATGCACTCGGGCATTACGGGGCTTGTAAACATTGCTTACAATGCGTCAAACTCTACGGTTATAATTCTCGATAACTCTATAACGGGTATGACGGGGCATCAGCAGAACCCGACTACCGGCTACAATATTAAGGGCGAGCCTGCCGCGGCGGTCAACCTTGAAAAGCTCTGCCGCTCCATCGGAATTGAGAGGGTCAGGGTCGTTGACCCGTACAATCTCAAAGAATGTGAGGACGCTGTTATTGAGGAGCTTGCGGTTGAAGCTCCCTCCGTAATCATTTCAAGAAGACCGTGTATGCTTCTTAAATATGTTAAGGCTAAGCCCCCTGTCACGGTAAACGAGGACAAATGCGTAGGCTGTAAAATGTGTATGAAAATAGGCTGTCCTGCCATCAGCATTAAGAACAAGAAAGCCCACATTGACTTTACCCAATGTGTAGGCTGTGATGTTTGCACGCAGATGTGCAGAGTAAACGCTATAGAAAAGGGGGAAAGATAAATGGATACCAAGAACATTATGATTGTCGGCGTAGGCGGTCAGGGAAGCCTTTTGGCAAGTAAGCTTTTGGGCTCTCTGCTCACCGACGAGGGATACGATGTAAAAGTCAGCGAGGTTCACGGTATGAGCCAGAGGGGCGGTTCGGTTGTAACCTATGTCCGCTTTGGCGACAAGGTTTATTCCCCTGTAATAAGCGAGGGCGAGGCCGATGTTATAGTCTCGTTTGAAAAGATTGAGGCGGCAAGGCATCTTGCCTGTCTTAAAAAAGACGGTAAAATAATAGTAAACACTCAGGAAATTGACCCCATGCCCGTTATAACGGGTGCGGCCGAATATCCGTCCGATATAATTGACGAAATTAAGTCAAAGGGGGTTTTTGTTGACGATATTGACGCCCTTGAGCTTGCAAAGCAGGCTGGAAACGCCAAAAGCGTTAATATAGTCCTTATGGGCAGAGTTGCGAAGTACTTTGATATTCCCTACGAAAAATGGATTGCCGCTATTGAGAAAATCGTTAAGCCGCAATTTGTTGAAGTAAACAAAAAAGCCTTTAATTTAGGCTATAATGTATAAAGGAGAATGACTATGGCACAGCACTACTATCAACCCGAAATCGAAACCGCATCAAGAGAAAAAATACTTGAAATCCAAAACGAAAAAATTGTAAAGCAGGTTCGTCATGTTTATGACAATGTGCCTTACTACAGAAAGCTTATGGAGGAAAAAGGCGTTACGCCCGACGACATTAAAAGCGTTGACGATATTAAGAAGCTTCCCTTTTTGACAAAGGCGGATCTTCGTGACGCTTACCCCTACGGTCTGCTGGGTACCGACCTTAAAAAATGCGTAAGGATACAGTCAACCTCAGGTACTACGGGCAAAAGAGTTGTTGCGTTCTATACCCAGGAGGATATAGATATTTGGGAAGAATGCTGTGCGAGAGCCATTGTTGCCGCAGGCGGAACAAACGAAGATGTTTGTCAGGTCTGCTACGGCTACGGTCTTTTCACGGGCGGCCCCGGTCTTAACGGCGGTTCTCACAAGGTAGGCTGTCTTACGCTCCCGATGTCGTCGGGAAATACCGAGCGTCAAATTCAGTTTATGATGGATCTCGGCTCTACCATACTCTGTTGTACCCCCTCCTATGCCGCATACATAGGCGAGTCGCTTGCAGAAGCCGGCTACAAGCCTGAGGACAACAAATTAAAGGCAGGTATTTTCGGCGCAGAACCCTGGACCGAGGAAATGAGAAGAAGCATCGAAAAGAGCCTCGGCATAAAGGCATACGATATTTACGGACTGACCGAAACAAGCGGCCCCGGAGTATCCTTTGAGTGCAGTGAGCAAACGGGTATGCACATAAACGAGGACCATTTCTATGCGGAAATCATCGACCCCGACACGGGAGAGGTTCTCCCCGAGGGTTCAAAAGGCGAGCTTGTGTTCACCTCTCTTGACAAGGAGGCGTTTCCGCTTCTCCGTTACAGGACGAGAGATATATGCGTACTAAGCCGCAAAAAATGCTCCTGCGGCAGAACGCATGTTAAAATGAGCAAGCCCATGGGCAGAAGCGACGATATGCTCATTATAAGAGGCGTTAATGTATTCCCGAGCCAGATTGAAACGGTACTTCTCAACGAGGGATATACGCCTAACTATCAGATACTCGTAGACAGGGTAAATAACAGCGATACCATTGATATAAATGTTGAGCTTACCCCCGAACAGTTCTCTGACAAGGTAAGCGAAACGCAGGCTAAAGAAAAGGCTTTGGAGAGCGCAATGCGTACAATGCTCGGAATAGGCCCCAAGGTTCATTTGGTTCCGCCGAAATCCGTTGTCCGCAGTGAGGGCAAGGCCGTCAGAGTTATTGATAAGCGCAAGCTTCATGATTGAGGAGGATTTGGTATGTCTATTAAGCAGTTATCAGTTTTTGTTGAAAACAAACCCGGTAAACTTTTGGAAATAGTAAAAACCCTTGCAGAAGCAGAAATCAATATACGAGCAATGAGCATAGCGGACACCAGGGACTTCGGCATACTCCGTTTGATAGTTTCCGACATCGAAAAGGCGAAGGAGATACTCTCCGACGACTGCGTTGTTACGGTTACCGAAGTTATTGCAGTTGAAATGAGCGACAAGGCAGGCGCTCTTTCAAATGTGCTTAAAGCTTTCGGAGAGGCCGAAATAAACATTGAATATATGTACGCTTTTACGGCTTCCACGGAGCTCGGCGCATATGTTGTTATCCGTGTTGACGACAACTGCGCCGCAGAAAAGGTACTTGCGCAGGAAGGCATAGCCACGCTTGATGTTTCGGCTATCTGAAAAAGTAACCTATCTGTCATCAGAATTTTATAATAATTAATAATTAAAGTTTTCGGCCGCATTTTTCAAAAAGAGATTCCCCTGTCAGGGGAAATGTCTGCGAAGCGGACAAAAGGGTAAGGGTCGAGGGGCAAAGCCCTCGTCGCAGTCCGCAGACTGCGAAACACCTGTACTTCATAAAGCGCAGGAGGGGCGCAAAACAGTTCGGTGAACTGTTTTGCGTTGGGGAACCCTCGCCGAGGGGTCCCCGTAAGCTTATTCCTTTTATTCATACTCCGGCCGAAAACTTTTAATATTTTCCAACATTTTATGCCAAAATGAAATCAGTTGTATTACCGCAACTGATTTTTTGGTTTTAAAAGCTGAAATTTTATGGTAAAATATTATTATCAAATATCAAAAAGGAGCAAACGGCAATGGAATTTTTCGATACGGTAAAAAACAGGTATTCCTGTAAAAAGTTTAACGGAGAAAGCGTTGAAAAGGAAAAGCTTGAAATGATACTCGAGGCAGGCAGGCTTGCTCCGACCGCAAAAAATCTTCAGGAACAGCATATCTATGTTGCGCAAAGCAAAGAGGCGCTTGCAAAAATCGACGCCTCCACCCCCTGCCGCTACAATGCAGGAACCGTTTTGGTTGTTGCCTACGACAGGGATAACTGCTATACTTATCCTGGCGGCAAGCACAGCTCCGGCGTGGAGGACGCCGCCATCGTGGCGACGCATATGCTTTTGGCGGCGCAGGCCGTCGGCGTTGACAGCTGTTGGCTTAACTGCTTTGACCCCGAAAAGCTCAAGGCGGATTTGGGCTTAAAGGAAAACGAAGAAATAATGATGCTTATGGATTTAGGCTATGCCGCAGAGGGCTTTTCACCGCTTGAAAACCACTTTAAAAGAAAGCCTGTTTCCGAAACCGTCAGCTTTATTTGAGCTTTATACCGCAGATGAGGTAAAAATAGGAGCGTGGGATTTGACCCACGCTCTTTGCGTGCAGAAAAAGCAGTTTTACAAAGTCTACGGCGCAATAGAAATCAGCTCACGGGGAACCCCCGGCGAGGGTTCCCCAACGCAAAACAGTTCACCGAACTGTTTTGCGCCCCTCCTGCGCTTTATGAAGTACAGGTATTTCGCAGTCTGCGGACTGCGACGGGGGCTTTGCCCCTCGACCCTACCGCCTTTTGAAAAAGGCGGCCGAAAACTTTTAATACTATTACAAAACGAGAGCGTGGGATTTGACCCACGCTCTTTAATTTTATTCTTTGCTTTTATTTAAAAAGGTTTTTAATTCTTTGGACAAATCCGACTTTCTGGGTTTGCACTGAAGACTGCGCTTCTTGTACGGGTATCTCTATCGCCTGCGTCTTATATGTGAACATTACGGAAGATTTTACGCCGTCCGCTTTGCCCGTGAATATATCGTACTGCGAACCGAAAGTCAGCCACTCTTTCATTCTGCCTGCAAGCGCCTGCGTCTGCTCCTGCGAAAGATTTATCGAGCCCGTGTATTTTTGGGCGGTTTTCATTATGGCGTCAATTTTTTTGGAATTGTCCTCGCTTGCAAGACTGCCGACCAGCTCAAGCACATCTTTATTCTTTTCGATTGTTGAAAGCACGGATTTTAACTTTTCAAGGGTTTGCGGCAGGTTGTCGAGCATAGCCGCTGTTTCCGGGTCTTTCATATCCTGCGACATGGCCTGCATAACGGGCATTATATCGTTGAGGTCATTGGCTATTACGGAAATATCCGAAAGCCCCGAGGAAAGATTGGGAAGCACCTCAAGAAGCGCCTTAACCGCAGGGTCGTTTAAGGTGGAGGATATTTGCTTTAAATCCGCCTTTTCAAGGTCGTCTACAAGCTTGCCGAGCTTTTGTATGTTTTCCTCCGTCATATATTTGCCGAAGGTCTTTACAAGCTTTTCGTTCTGAGTATAAAGATTTACCGCCTCCTCAACTGCGCCCATCATATCCTCTATTTTATTTGAGTCGCCGTAAAGCAGATTGATTACCTTGTTTATGTCAAGGCCGTTCATCGCCGTTCTGACGCTCTCAATATCGGACAGCACGCCCTTTATCTCGTCAACCGAATCGGGCAGGCTTCCGTTGCCGAACGAGCCCAGAGAGGAAAAAGGCATAACGGCAAACATCATATTGCCAAGCTCAAAGTTTTCGGCCTGCGCCGTGATTGTAAATGTATCGGAATACATTGATTTATCAATGAACGACGATTTAAGCGAGGACAGTCCGAGACTTTCGTCCATACCGGGAACGCCGACAAAGAAAGCTATCTGTTTAGCCCCGTCGCTGAGGGTTGAACCGTTTTCGACGCTGATATTTTTAAACACGCCTTCCTGCATTATCATTCCGCCTGCCAAAATCATCGGACAGCAAACGGTATATTTCTTTGAGTCGATATTTACCGTCTTTTTCAATGTGTTCTGCGCCTTTATAACGATTTTAACATTGCCCGACTTTCCGGCTATATCGTCTGCGCTTATCTGTGAATCGTTAAGGTAATAGCTTATTTTAAACTTAACGGGCGGTTCTTTGTCGGTAACGCCGCTGTAATAGAGGTCGGTGGTATCCATATTCCACAGAATGAACTCGCCGTCCTCTTTGGCCTGCGCCAGGGACTTTACATTCCTTATATCGCTTAACGGGCTTTTATCCCTGATTTTTGTCTGCGGCGTATCGGTATGGAGCCAATCCGTGACGCTTAACTTATCGACGCTTCCGTCCTTTTTCAGATTTACATAAACCGTTTCTTCCTTGCTCACATTTTGCGCAAAGCTGTCATAGTTTTTTTCCGTATATTCCTGCTCGCCCGAATCGTCAAGCAAAATTTCATTATCCGTTGTCGGCTTCTTGGAACAGCCTGCGAACGCCGTCAGCGCAAGGACCGCCGAAAGCAATACACATAAGAATTTGTACGCTGTTTTATTACGCATTGTCTAACTCCTCCGATTCTTCAACTGTATTTTTGCCGCCGTTATCCGGCTTTTTTTCTCTCCACTTAAAGCTTGTTTTTGAGATAAGCCCCTCGCCTATGCAAAGTATGGGCGCAAGGAATAATATTATTACAAGTGCGCTTATTACCGAGCCCCTTGCAAGCAGGGCGCATATGCCTTTTATAATTGATATATCGCAGATAAGGTAAACGCCGAAGGTCGCCACAAAGAACACCGTTGCGCTTTGCAGTATTGAAATCTGCGCCGCAGTCATCGCATTTAATATAGCCTGTTTTTTGCCGTTGTTCCTGTTTAGCTCCTCTTTAAACCTTGTCGTCAGCAAAATTGCGTAATCGACCGTTGCGCCGAGCTGAACGCAGTTTATTACGGTCGGGTCTACGAACGACATCTGAACCCCCGAAAGCACGGAAATCGAAAGATTTATCCAGATAGCAAGCTCTATTGAAAGGGTCAGAATAATGGGCAGAGAGATAGATTTAAGACAAATTGCTATGAGTATGAATATCGCCGCAACCGAGAGTATGCTTGTGACGGCGAAATCCCTGTCCGTAGTAGTTATCAAATCCCTTGATATTGCGCCCTCGCCCGTTACAAATCCGTTTTTGTCATAGGATTTAACGATTTTTTCGAGGCGTCCCACCTGTTCGTTTAATTCGTCCGTCGCCGTGGCGTACTGCGAATTTACCATCATAAGCTGTAGGCCGTCCGCCTTGCAGATTTTAAGAATACTGTCGGGAATTATGCTGTCGGGTACTGCCGGTCCGACAAAGTCATTGTAAGCCAACATGGAGCTTACGCCGCCGACATTTCTAATTTCGTCCTCCATTTCCATTATTTTGCCCGTGGGCATACTGTCGTCAAATATAATGAAATGGGTTGTAGCCATATCAAAATCGGCTTTCAGCTTATTAAGTCCCCTGACGGATACAAAATCCTCGGGAAGCGCCTTATCCATGCTGTAGTACAGTTCCGCCTTGCTCTGAACAAAATACGCCGGAATGAGCAATAAAACGAATATTACGGCAAAAACTCTCCTGTGCTTATACACAAAGCTGTTGAGCTTGGAAAAATCGGGCATCAGATTTCTGTGGCGGTATTTATTGATAGCCTCCTCAAACAGCAGTATAAGCTCCGGCAATACGAATATAACGGTAAATATTCCGAATATAACGCCCTTTGCCATTACAAAGCCTATATCGAAGCCGAGCCTTAACTGCATAAAGCACAGCGCCAAAAAGCCGAAAATGGTTGTAAGCGACGAACCGATAAGCGCCGTAAGGGATTTTGTAACCGCCGCCGCCATTGCCTGCGTTCTGTCGGGATATTTGGGCTTTTCCTCCTCGTACCTGTCGAGCAGGAAAATGGAGTAATCCATTGTTACGCCAAGCTGTAGTATAGCGGCTATGCTCTGGGTAATAAAGGATATTTCGCCGAGGAAAATATTTGTCCCCATATTATAAACTATAGCCATTGCCAGTGCGGCAAGTATAATAAACGGAAGCACCCACGACTGCATCATCAACGACATTACCGCAAGCGCAAGCAAAACGGCAACGCAAATATAAACGGGCGCCTGCTTGTCGCAAACCTCTTTTGTGTCCTCAACTATGGCGGAAAGTCCGCTGATTACGGTATTTTTATTCATCAATCCCTTTATCTGCGCTATTGCGTCGAGAGTTTCGTCGGAAGATCCGGGATTGCTGTACCTGACAAGCATCATGGTTTTGTTTTCGTCTGCGCTGTAAAAAATATCTTTAAGCACATCGGGCAAAACGCTTACGGGAATTGAAATATCCGCAAGCTCGTCTGACCACATAACGGAGGCTACGCCGTCTATTTTTTCAATCTCCCCCTTTAGTGCGGAGGAGTACTTTGCCGGCATATCCTCTATTACAATTATTGAAATTCCCGCGTTGTTAAAGGTTTCGTCAAGTACCTGTTCGCCCTTAACAGAGTCGAGAGTGTCGGGAAGATAAGACATTATGTCATAATTGACCCTTGTTGCCAAAAAGCCGATGATTGACGGTATCAGCAGTAATACCGCTATCAATACGACCGTTTTCGGGTGCCTTGCCTCCCAGAGCGCAATTTTTTTCAATTTCTATCACCTTCGGTATCTATAGAATTTCCGACTATTGCCAAAAGCTGAGGCTTTAGCTGTTCGAGGGAATACGGCTTTTCGTAGAGTATTGCGTTACAGCAGGCGGAAACTACCATATCTATATACAGATACAGCCTTATGCCGACCGTGTCCTCATCCCCTCCGAGAGCCAAAAAATAATTGTATATTTCATCATACAGTTGTTTTAGCGGACCTGTGCGGTTTTCTATAACCGCCTCCACGCAAACATTGACATTTTTATCAATAAGCAATGCGAGGGTCCTGTTTTCCTCAAGGAATTTAATTAAAAAATCAATATAGTTTTTTGTATGGATTTTAAAATCCCCGGCGTTTTTGATTTTGCACGGTTCAAACTCAACGGCCGTCATAAATTTTGACGCCTTGTCAAGTATCAGCTTTGAAATAAGGTCATATTTATCCTTAAAATAAAGGTAAAAAGTCCCCTTTGCAACGCCGGCTTTTTTTACTATTTCGTCTATTGACACAAGGTGCGAGCCCTTTCTCTCAAAAAGCTCATACGCAGAGTCAAGCATAGACTTAAACTTTTCGCTTTTGTTTAACGCTCTTTTGCTCATAAGCGCCTCCTTAAATGACTAACAGTCATTTTCTTTAGAGATATTAGCACAAAAATGACCGTTAGTCAATATTTTTTCTTGGCGTTAATAATTTGTTTACAAATTAAACAAGTAAGCGCAATATCGGCGCTGTGAGCCGAAGCTGTATCGTATGATTTGCCCCGACCCTTGACTCTTCTTAAAAGGCGGACAAAGCTTTAACGGTTTATCTGCATACAAAAACAGCCTTTCATTGCGAAAGACTGTTTTTTCGATTATCGGCCTTTATGGCAGGAGCTGTTCATGGGACAGCATCCGCAGTTGTTGCCGCAGGAGCATTTGCCCTTCTTTTTGTCCTTTATCATACTTGCTATAATCAGGGCTATTACAATAACAAGGACTAAGCTTATCAATATGGTGGCTATATTGTCAATTATAAAATCAAATATTTTATATACCCCCTTTTACCGCCGTTAATCTGGTTGCCTCTTTATATGGCCTTACAAGCATATAAATCATTCCCACAAGCACAAGCGACGCCGCAATCAACCCGATAATATTTGCATTACCCGTAAAGAGATTTCCGAATTGATTTATCATAAGCGAAACCGCATATGCAAAGCCGCATTGATAGCACACCGCAAACAGCGTCCACTTTGTATTGTTCATCTCTCTTTTTATTGCGCCTATCGCCGCAAAGCAAGGGGCGCAGAGAAGATTGAAAACGAGGAAGGAATAGCCTGTAACGGCGGTGAATACCCCTGCGAGGGAGCTGTAAACCGACTCGCCCGAATTGTAAAGTATGCCCATGGTGCCTACTATGTTTTCCTTTGCAACCAGGCCCGTAACGGAAGCTACGGCCGCCTCCCAAGTGCCGAAGCCGAGAGGTATGAATATCCAGGAAATGCCCTTGCCGATAAAGGCTAAAATGGATAGATCAAGCTGTTCCTCGGAGAGCATTGTGAATTTGCCGTCTACAAAGCCGAAGTAGCTTGTAAACCATACTACGATAGTGGAAAGCAGGATTATTGTACCTGCCTTTTTAATGAACGACCAGCCCCTTTCCCAGGTTGAACGCAGAACATTTTTGACCGTGGGCAGGTGATACGCCGGAAGCTCCATTACAAACGGAGCGGGGTCGCCTGCAAACATCTTTGTCTTTTTAAGCATAATGCCCGAAACGATTATAGCGGCCATACCTATGAAATATGCGCTTGTTGCAACCCATGCCGAGCCGCCGAAAATAGCGCCGGCTATCATCGAGATGAACGGAACCTTTGCGCCGCAGGGGATAAATGTAGTTGTCATTATCGTCATACGGCGGTCACGCTCGTTTTCTATGGTTCTGGACGCCATAATTCCCGGAACTCCGCAGCCCGTGCCTACAAGCATGGGAATAAACGATTTTCCCGAAAGACCGAACTTTCTGAAAATCCTGTCAAGCACAAAGGCTATCCTTGCCATATATCCGCAGGCCTCAAGAATTGCAAGCAGGAGGAAAAGTACAAGCATTTGGGGTACAAAGCCCAAAACCGCACCTACGCCTGCGACTATACCGTCGTTTATAAGTCCGCTGAGCCAATCCGCCGCACCTGCCTTTTCAAGGGCGCCGCCCACCAATACGGGAATACCGGGTACCCATACGCCGTAATCGGCAGGGTCGGGTTCCTCGCCGCCAAAGGCGTTGAAATCGGTCACAGCCGTGTTGTAATCGCCGAGGGTAGCTTTCTTTTCGCTGACCTCAAGTGTTTCTTCGTCCGTAATTTTATAGGTGAAATTGCCTTTCGGAGCCTCTCCGTTTTCTTCTGTATAGGCGTTGTAGCCGTCAATTATAAGGGAGGCGTTCGTAAACTTTTCGGCGTCCTGCTCGTACTCTGCGCTTCCTATTCCGAACAGGTGCCAGCCGTCCCCGAATAGCCCGTCGTTCGCCCAATCGGTTGCAAAGCTTCCGACGCTTACCATTGAAATGTAATATACAAGGAACATTATTACCGCAAAAACGGGAAGACCGAGCCATCTGTTTGTAACAATCTTATCTATTTTATCGGAGACTGTCAGCTTACCTGCGTTTTTCTTTTTATAGCAAGCCTTAATCACGGAAGCTATGTAAATATACCTTTCGTTGGTTATGATAGATTCCGCATCGTCGTCAAGCTCGTTTTCGGCTTGCTTTATATCGTTTTCGATGTGCGCCAAGGTTTCCTGCGCTATATTTAACGACTGCATAACCTTGTCGTCCCGTTCAAAGATTTTAATGGCGTACCATCTCTGCTGCTCTTCGGGCATATCGTGAACTGCGACCTCCTCAATATGCGCCAAGGCATGTTCAACCGCACCCGAAAAGCTGTGCTGTGGGACGGTTTTTCCGCTCTTTGCCGCCTCTATTGCGGCCTCTGCGGCCTCTGCCGTGCCCAAGCCTTTTAGGGCGGAAATTTCCACAACCTTGCAGCCGAGCTGTCGGGACAGCTCATCGGTGTTGATTTTATCCCCGTTTTTCCTCACCGTATCCATCATATTTACCGCTACAACCACAGGTATGCCGAGCTCCGTAAGCTGAGTGGTAAGATACAGGTTCCTTTCGAGGTTTGTTCCGTCAACTATATTTAAAATTGCGTCGGGACGGTTGGCTATAAGGTAATTTCTCGCCACAACCTCCTCCATGGTATATGGGGACAGCGAGTAAATTCCGGGCAGGTCGGTTATTATGACGCCGTCGTGCTTTTTAAGCTTTCCTTCCTTTTTTTCCACCGTAACTCCCGGCCAGTTTCCGACGAACTGATTTGAGCCTGTCAGAGCGTTGAACAGGGTTGTTTTTCCGCTGTTCGGGTTTCCTGCAAGAGCAATTCTTATTTCCATATCGTGTTCCTTTCAAATGAGTTAGTTTTAGCTAACTGCAAGATTTAAAAATAAGGGAATACTCCCCTTTTTAAGCTTATTCAACCTCTATCATTTCCGCATCGGCTTTTCTTATGGAAAGCTCGTATCCTCGCACGGTTATTTCTATGGGGTCGCCCAGCGGAGCAAGCTTTTTCACCTGTAGCTCAACGCCCTTTGTAAGACCCATATCCATTATGCGCCGTTTAACCGCCCCCTCGCCGTGGAGCTTTACCACCTTTAGCCTTTCGCCTGTTTTGGCCTGTCGTAATGTTTTCATAACTTTCCTCCTTGTGTTTTATGTAAAATCAAACCATGATTTTTTGCGCCGTTTCTTTGCTTATGGCTATTCTCGCATCTTTAACGCTGACTATAACATTGCCGCCGAGCGTGTTTATTATTTTCACGGAACCGCCGACCACAAAGCCGAGCTCCTCAAGATGCTTTTTTACTTTATCGGTGCCGCCGATTTTTTTTATGATATTTTCTTCGCCCTCGCACGCAAGCGTTAAAGGCAGCATAAACATCTCTCCTTCTTGTTAGCAGAGGCTAACTCAATGCCTTAAAAATCGGGTTAGCTTTTGCTAACCTCCTATACATAATATCCGAATTAAATCACTTTGTCAATATTTCTTTTAAAAAATTCGGCACGAAAAAGCAATTTCGGAAATTTAAACAATTTAGTTAGCGATTGCTAACTATACATTGTGTATTTTTTCGCATTTTCCGTTTCCCCTACGATTGTAAAACGCCGTTTTCTGTGCTATTATATAACGGTAAAAAACTTTAAAAGGAGCAAAGCGAATGTTCAGGGAAATGGTGCGTAAAAACAGGCAGATAAGCCGAGAGGAATGTATCGGCATTTTAAAAAACGAGCCGAGAGGCGTGCTGTCCGTTACAGGCGACGGCGACTACCCTTACGGTATGCCTATGAATTTTTGGTACTGCGAGGATAACGGCCATATATATTTTCACGGCGGAAAATCGGGCCACAAAATTGACGCTTTAAAAGCTGACGACAGGGTTTCTTTCTGCGTTTATGACAGCGGATACAGAAACGACGGCGACTGGGCGCTAAACATTAAAAGCGTTATAATTTTCGGCAGGGTAAAATTTGTCGATGATTTTGACAAGGTAGTTGACATCAGCCGAAAGCTTAGCCTGAAATATACGGCTGACAGCCAATACATAG
This sequence comes from uncultured Clostridia bacterium, assembly GCA_947630285.1. GTDB lineage: Bacteria > Bacillota > Clostridia > Oscillospirales > Acutalibacteraceae > Fimenecus. The sequence continues at coordinate 218,210 of CANRHD010000001.1, forward strand.
AAAAAGAGATTTCACGCTTTGCCAAAACAACGCTCTGCCTTGAGCTTATACCCGAACATATGACGGGAAAGCTTGTAAAAGAGTCCTGAACGGCCGCAAATATACGCAAAAATCCCTCCTCGTTTTGGGGAGGGATTTCGTTTTTGGGAAGTTAAATGCAAATTGTTCATATTTTTTGTAAATATTGCCCTAAAAATCGTCAGTTTTCTTGTTGAAAATTAAGGGTGAAGAGAGTATAATGTCCTCTAAACACATAAAAAGAAACAGTTTTAGCTTCGGAGGAATATAAATTGACAAAAGGCAAATCAATGACTGAGGGCTCGCCGTGGAAGCATATACTGATTTTCGCCCTGCCCGTTCTTGCAGGGGCGTTGCTCCAACAGTTATATAACACGGTAGATACGATAATAGTCGGCAACTATTCGGGAGAGGACGCTCTGTCGGCGGTAGGCACAACCGCTCCGGTAACCTTCCTTTTCCTTGCGATAGCGATGGGATTTTCGCAGGGCAACGGCGTTCTCGTAGCGCAGTATTTCGGCGCAAATGACGAAAAAAGGCTTAGGAAGGCCGCTTCAACGGGTCTTATACTTATTTTTTCTCTGGGTATCTTAACCACAATAGCCGGCGTAATTCTCGCAAAGCCGATAATAATACATTTAATTCATGTTCCCAAAGAGATAATAAGCCTGACCGAGCAATACTTTTTAATATACACCCTCGGCCTGATTTTTCAATTTGGATACAACATTTTTTCATCTATACTGCGTGCCGTGGGCGACAGCTCCGCAACGCTGTACTTTTTGCTTATATCATCGGTGCTAAACATAGTGCTTGACCTGATTTTTGTTGCAAAATTTCACTGGGGAGTTGCCGGTGCGGCGATCGCTACGGATATTTCACAGGCCGTCTCTTTTGTTGCGGCATATGTTTACATGTCCGTAAAATACCCTGTTTTCAGGTTTAAATTTAAAGATTTAAGCTGGGAAAGACAGCTTGCAAAAAAGACTGTAACAATAGGCTTCCCCATGGCATTACAGCTTATAGTCGTCTCGCTGGGGCTTACGCTTATACAGAGAGCGGTCAACGAATTCGGCAAGACAATGACCGCCTCGTTTACGGTCGGGCAGAGAATAGAAATGTACCTTAACCTCCCCTGTAACGCCTTTCAAACGACGCTTGCGACCTATACGGGTCAAAATATCGGGGCAGGCAAAATGGACAGGGTTTCAAAGGGAGCCCGTCAATCCGTTTTTATGTCCGTACTGTTTTCGATTGTGATAGCCATAGCCATGTGGAGCTTTTCGGGCAGTATTGTAAACCTGTTCGGAATAAGCGACCAATCCGCAGTTTACTGCAATATGCACATTAAGGCGATTTCGCTCGTAAACCTTATACTTTCAATGTATGTTCCGCTTTTCGGCGTTTTTCAGGGCGCAGGCCACGGCGGAATACCGACTGTTGTCGCCACCTGTGCGCTTTCGACAAGGGTTATAGTTACATATCTTTTAAGATACAGCAGATTTTTCGGATATACTATTATCTGGTGGAACGGTCTGTTCGGCTTTGCGATAGGCTGTACTATAAGCTGGGTTTACTATCTGAGCAAACGCTGGCAGAAAAACTCAAGGCTGTAATTTGACAAAGATAAAAGCCGGTGCATTTTGTTTGCACCGGCTGTATTTTTATTTATTTTCAGGACAGGAGCATACGGTCGTTTGTGAGCGCTTTTCCGGAAGCGAGCTTAAACTGTTCAAGCAGATCTGCTACGGTTAATCCGCTTCGCTTTTCGCCCTCAACATCAAATATGACCTTGCCTGCGTCCATCATTACGGTTCTGTTGCCCAGGTCGAGCGCAGACTGCATATTGTGCGTTATCATAAGGCAGGTCAGCGAATTGCCGCTGACAATTTCAGCCGTAAGCTTTAAAACCTTTTCGGCGGTAGACGGATCAAGCGCCGCCGTGTGTTCGTCAAGTAAAAGAAGCTTCGGAGGATTGTATGTCGCCATAACAAGGGTAAGGGCCTGCCTTTGACCGCCCGAAAGCAGTCCCACCGGCTGTTGCATATGGTCCTCAAGCCCCATATCGAGCAGGGAGAGCCTGCTCCTGAACTCAGCCTTATCCTGCTTTGAAACTCTGCTAAGCCACCCTCCCTTACCTGCGGCAAGAGCCAAATTTTCCTCTATACTCATACCGGGCGCACTGCCTCGCATGGGGTCCTGGAACAGCCTGCCTATGCTTTTTGCCCTCTTGTGCGGAGGCATAAGGGTAATATCCTCACCGTCGAGGGTGATTTTTCCCTCATCGGTTGTAAAATCCCCTGCTATGGCGTTAAACAGCGTGCTTTTGCCTGCTCCGTTTGCGCCGATTATGGTGATAAAATCGCCGTCCTTGACGCTCAGCGAAAGCTTATCAAGCGCAGTTTTGGCGTTTACCGTGCCCGGGTGAAAGGTTTTTGAAATCTCTTTTATCTCAAGCATCATGCGGCCTCCTTTGAATGTTTATGGGAGAGCTGCCTTTTAAACTCCGGATATTTTGATTTCAGATAGGGTCCCGAAATTGCAATTACAACGATTACGGACGATACAAGCTTTAGCATTGAAGCCGGCATATCGAACCTGAGCGCAACGGTATATACGACCCTGAATACTATCGAGCCGAGCACAACGCCGACCGCCTTTGCGGGAATTTTACCCTTGCTTACAAACACGCCGCCTATGAGAAGCGAGGCAAGCGCTATTGTAACCATACCCGTGCCTATGTCGATATTGACGGATTTCTGCGACTGTGCAAGCAGACAGCCCGAAAGCCCGGTAAATGAATTTGAAATGCAAAGCCCGATTATTGTTGTAAACGCAGGGTCAATGGAGGACGAGCGAACCATATCGGGATTGTAGCCCGTAGCCCTTATTGCAAGACCCAATTTCGTTTTCAGGAAAATTGACAGGAATATTACTACAAGCGCAACCGCAATTACCGACACAATTAAAACATTGTGCTGTTCAAGCGGCGTGCCCTCAAGTATGGATTTAAGCTGCGTAAAGACCGTCTTGGTTGTATTCATATTGAGTAACGATGAATTTCCCATTACGGCTATGTTTACGGAATAAAGGCCGGTATTTACTATTATACCTGCAAGCAGGCTGTCAACGCCCATTTTAGTCTGCAAAAGCGCCGTTACAAAGCCCGAAAGCACGCCTGCAAGCATTGCCGCCGGAATGGAAAGCAGAGGATGCCCCGAAATTGCCACCGCCGCACCGACGGTTGCCCCGAGGGTAAAACAGCCGTCCGTCGAGAGGTCGCAGACATTGAGCATCGAATAGCTTAAAAACAGCGCCAAAACGGTCAGCGAGCTTATAAGCCCGAGCTGTAAAGCGTTTTCGCCCAAATTAAGTATTGAATTTAAGTCCATACTACCACTTCTCTTTATTAAACAGGCAAACAGATAACCCTTGTCAGATTATCTGTTTGCCGTATCGTTACAGTTTTCCGTTTTATGCGCCGATCGTTTCGAGTATAAGGTTGAAAATTGCCTTTGTATCAAGGTAATCCGATGTGCCTGTGATATTCTTTCCGGGAGCCTCAAGCGAAGCTACGAGCTGTGTGCTTACCGGGTCTGAAACGGCCGCAAAGATTACGGGTATTTTGCTCTCCTCCGTTGCCGACTGCATAGCCATTGCCACGGGAGTTGCGATACCTACCATAAGGTCAACCTTGTCTGCATTGAAGCCTGCTATTATCTGATTCATAACATTGGAGTCCGCATTGCAGTTGTCGTAATCTATTTCAAAGGCTACGCCATTTTCCTTGCCGATCTTGTCAAGCTGGATTTTGATACTGCTTACGATTTGATTGAGCGAAGCGTCGTCAACATAATTGCAGATACCGACCTTAAAGCTCTTTTCGGCATTTGCCGCACCGAGCTTACCCGATTCAAGGGCGGAAGCCGGATTGCTTGAAAGGCCGTCGTCAAAGGCCTCGCCTGTTTTGATTTCGTTTATCTTTTGGCAATAGGGCTTATATTTTTCGGAAATTTCATCAAAATTATAACCCATTTTTTCGCATATTTCTTTGTTTATTGTGGCTGTGCCGTTATCAAACTGCTTAACTGCGAGCGACGCCGTATCCTTGCCGTTTACCAAAACATCGGCTATCATATTTGCGGTTTCGGTGCCGAGGTTGATGTAGTCAACGCCGTATCCGAGGTAAGCGCCGTTAAGGGCGAAAGAATCCGCACCTGTAAAGTGGGGTATTTTAGCCTCCGCCAGCTTCTCGTAAATTGAAAGCTCCGCAGTCATAATTGTATTGTCCGAAGGTGTGAAAAGTGCGGAAACCTTATCCGCAATAGCCGAGTCAACCGCAAGGCTTACTTCGTCAACGGTTGTGCCGGTGTATTCCTTATACTTGATTCCCTTTTCGTCAAGGAAAGCCTTTGCCTCTTTAATGGCGGTTGTGGAGGCGTCCTGACCGGGGTCGTAGAGAAGACCTATTGTCTTATCGCCTGAAGCGGACGAAGACTTGTCTGCGCTTTCCTTTTTGTTTGAGCAGGCCGCAAGGCTTACTGCCATGGCAATTACAAGAATTACCGCTAAAATTTTGCTTGATTTTTTCATTTTAGATTACTCCTTTTTTAATTTTGTATTTTTAGCTGTTATAATGTGTTATGTGTTTAAACTGCGCCATCGTCTTTTTAAAATTTTCATATTTTACGCTCCTTATAATAAAAAAATCCTGCCCCAAAACTGGGACAGGAAATAAAACCTGCGGTACCACCCAAATTGACGAAAAAGCTTCGTCCGCTCTGCCTCATACAAACATATGAGCTGTACTGTAACGGGTACATTCCGTCGGTTGCTACTTGCGCCGAAGCGCTTTCGGCCGCCCTCGTAAGTCCATTCGCCCTAAACTCCCCTGCTGCCTTTGCACCGCCGACAGCTCTCTAAAAGCTTTGTATAGGGTTACTACTCTTAGTCATAGGTTTTCTTATCGGTAAAATAATATCACAGCAAAAATGAGTTGTCAACACATTTTTTATAAATTTTTATAAATTATTTTCCCCGTTGCCGCCGTTGTCTTGGGTATCGTTTTCCTCTGCTTTTTCAGGCTCCTGCGCCTGCGGAGTTTCGGAAATCTGCTCTGCTTCGGCATTTTCTTCGGGGCTTACGGGAGCTTCGCTTTCACCGAAATAACGGGATTGGCCATTAACCTGCTGAGAATAGCTCTGCGCTATGTCGTAGGGGCTTTGGGGGCTCTGTTCGGACTGAAAATCATTGTAAATCGGCGGCTCGGGCATAAAGGCTTCGGGCGCTATAAGACCATTTTCGATGGCGTTGGATTTAAGGTTTTCATAATACATCGCCCTGACCGTTTCCATATACGGGAGCGCATAAATATACACTATTCCCAGCGTGCAAACGCCTGCTATCTCCCAGCCGATAAAGCTCAGTTCAAGGATAAACAGCTCCGATTTGTAGCCGTTTGTCATTATAGAGCTCATACGCTTTGCCTGCGACGCTTTCAGCTTGCTGTTATCGTGTAAAATATAATCTACCTGTGAATATTCAAACGCCTTTATTATACCGGGAATTACAAATAAGAGCGACCAGAGAAATATAGTAACTTTTGTTATAAATCTTCCGGCAAAATATGAGCCGAAATTGTCTATTCCCTCTTGATACAGGGATTTTGCGTCGGGATTAAAGCCCCTTAACCAATTAAGGAAATAGCCTGCAACGGCGGCGCCGAAAGGCAGTGCGACAAGCGAAAGCAATTCAACACCGAAAGAAACCGTAAATCTTGCCGAGCCGTCATCAATGCCGAACAGGTTGGTAACATAGGAAAAGTCGCTGAGAATGTAATATAACAACACGGCAAAAAACATTTTAAACCACTTGTTGTCAACGCTTAAAAGCCCCCTTGCCTCCTGCTTAATTGCGGCTCTGTTTAATACGCCCATAAATTTACCTCCTTGTTACAATAAGAAATTTTTTATATCTATGAAAATATAATGCCTAAGCTGATATAATTTATTCCCTGTGCCATTTAACGCCCTGCGGAGTGTCCTCAAGCACTATGCCCTGTGCTTTCAGTTCGTCTCTTATTTTATCGGCCTGCGCCCAATTTTTTTCTTTCCTCGCCTGCTGACGGGCCTCTATAAGCTTTTCGATTTCCCCGTCAAGATCTCCCTTATCCCTGTTGTAGACAAGGCCGAGAACGCCGGTTAGCTCATCGAAAATGTTTGCGGCATATTCTATAAGCTCCTTTGAGCCCGAGTTCATAACGCTTATATTTATATCCTTAACAAGCTCGAACACAGCCGAGATACCGTCCGCCGTGTTGAGGTCGTCGTCCATAGCCTCAATAAACTGCTCCCGTCTTGAATTGAGTTGCTTTTTAATTTTCTCTGCGTTTTCGGGCAAAGCGTCGGAGGCGTTTTTTAGCGCAAAGTCAAGACCGTCACGGCAGGTATAAAGCCTTTGCAGAGACGCCCTGCATTGTTCAATGATGTCGGTGCTGTAGTTTATGGGGCTTCTGTACTGCGAGGAAATCATCAGATAGCGTATAGGCTCGTAGCCGTATTTTTCCGCAACATCACGGACGGTAAAGAAATTGCCCAAGGATTTTGACATCTTTACATTGTCCACATTTATATACCCGTTGTGCATCCAATAATTCGCAAACGGCACGCCGTTACAGCACTCCGACTGTGCAATCTCGTTTTCATGGTGGGGGAAAATGAGGTCCTGGCCTCCGCAATGTATATCTATGGTTTCGCCGAGATAACGCCTTACCATGGCGGAGCACTCAATATGCCAGCCGGGTCTTCCCTTGCCCCAGGGGGAGTCCCAATAAGGCTCGCCGGGCTTAGCCCCTTTCCAAAGCGCAAAGTCCATGGGCTCTTTTTTCAATTCGCCCACATTAATCCTTGCGCCTGCCTCCAAGTCCTCAAGCGGCTGGTGGGAAAGCTTCCCGTACTGCTTGAATTTTTTGGGACTGAAGTAGACATCGCCGTTTTCGACGGGATAGGCGTAGCCCTTTTCAACAAGCGTGCCGATTATGCTGATTATCTCGTCGATATTCTCCGTGGCCTTGGGGTGAACCGTTGCCCTGCGGAAGTTCATACCGTTTACATCTTTCCAAAATTCTTCGATATATTTTTCGGAAACCGTTTTGTAATCGGAATTTTCTTCAATGGCCTTTTTAATTATTTTGTCGTCTATATCGGTAAAATTTTGAACGAAATTAACTTTGTAGCCCCTGTATTCGAGATAGCGGCGCAGGGTGTCGAATACGCACAGCGGTCTTGCGTTGCCGATGTGAATATAATTATAAACGGTGGGGCCGCAGGCGTATATTTTAACCTCGCCCTCGGTTATTGTTTTAAGTTCCTCTTTTTTCCTTGTAAGGGTATTATAAATTCTCATCTTGCTTCTCCTTATTTTTATATTCCTGCAATTCCTTTTCGAGGCGTTCTATTCTCAACTTCATTTTGCAAAGCTCCTGAGAGACGGGGTCGGGAATATGAACCTGATCCAGTTTATCGATCCTTTTGCCGCCCTGCTTAACGACCCTTGCCGGAACGCCTACCGCCGTTGAATCGGGCGGAATTTCATCAAGCACGACCGCACCGGCGGCTATGTTGGTATTGTCGCCCACCTTGAACGGCCCCAGAACCTTTGCGCCGGAGCCTATCATAACTCCGTTTCCGATAGTGGGGTGGCGTTTGCCGACATCTTTGCCGGTTCCACCGAGCGTAACGCCCTGATAAATTGTAACATCGTCGCCTATCTCGGTAGTTTCGCCTATTACTACACCGGTGCCGTGGTCAATAAAGAACCTTTTGCCTATTTTTGCGGCAGGGTGAATTTCAATCCCCGTTTTCTTTACGGCTCTCTGTGAAATTGCCCTGGCAATAAACCTGTGATTGTGCGTCCAAAACCAATAGGCCCTGCGGTGCATTCTGATAGCCTTAAGACCGGGGTAAAGGAAGAGTATTTCCGCATTTGATTTTGCGGCGGGATCCCGTTCCTTTACGGTCATAATATCTTCTTTGAGCTGTTCAAACATTGCATCATCTCCAAAAAACAAAAATGCCCTCAAAGCCCCGTTGGGACTAAGAAGGCGAATATTCGCGGTTCCACTTCATTTTATAACTTTTGCGGCCTGTAACGGAGCCTGCCGTGCAGAGATACTGTTTTCCCCCTGCCTGCTCATAAGCGCACTTCACATTCTATTTCTTTAAGGCGCTTACAGCCGACGGCGCCTGTTCTCTGAAAAAGAAATATAAACGCTACTCTTCATATTCAAAGCATTTATAATTACTTAACAAATATATTTTAGCATATATTTTCAAAAATTGCACTATTATTTTGAATAATCTATAAAACTTTTGCTGTCCTTAATATAAATTATGCCCGAAACAACGGTAAGGGCCGCCGTAATCCACAAAAGAAAATTTGAAATTACGGGGATAGATAAAGCTTCCGGCAAATTTTTAAGTATATCGGAATTTAAAACATCGCTTATAATATAGTCTATTTCACACAGCAGCATAATGACAATGGTAAAGGTCATTTGGCTGACGGTTTTAAGCTTTCCCCAAATATTTGCAGGAATGACAACGCCGTTTGACGCAGAAATCATTCTTACGGAGGATATTGCAAACTCCCTTGTAAGGACTATCATTACTATCCAGATATTGCAAAGCCCCATGGTCATAAACGCAAGCAGGGCCGATGTAGTAAGAACCTTGTCTGCAATAGGGTCAAGCAGCTTGCCGAAATTGGTTATCTGATTGTTTTTCCTTGCAAGCCTGCCGTCAACAGCGTCCGTTATTGCGGCGGCGGAAAAGATAAGAGCTGCGATTAAGAACCTGTGGGGAAGCGCCTTTAAGAGTATAACCGCAAGGAACAGCGGCGTTATTATAATCCTTGCTACGGTGAGCCTGTTGGGTGTGTTTAATTTCATACTACCTCTCCGATTAAATCATATTCGTTGGTACCCATAATTTCAACATCGACAAAATCACCCTCATTGAGCTCGTAACCGCAGGTGAAATTAACGCTTCCGTCAATTTCGGGCGCATCACGCCAAGTCCTGCCGTAATATGTATCCGTATAGGCGTCATAGCCCTCAACCACGGTACGGTAGATTTTTCCTATATTCTTTTCGTTGAGCTTTTCAAAAATTCTGTACTGCTGTTCCATAATTATTTCGCCGCGCTCTTTTTTGGTCTGCTCGTCAATCTGGTCGGGAAGCTGTGCGGCAGGCGTACCCTCCTCCCTGGAATAGGCAAAACAGCCGAGCCTGTCAAACTGCGCTTTTTCCACAAAATCGGAAAGGGTTTCAAAATTCTCCTCGGTTTCGCCGGGGAAGCCCGTTATAAGGGTTGTTCTTATAACAGCGTCGGGCATTTTGCTCCTGATTTTACCGATTAATCGGAGCAGACTGTCCCTGTCGCCCCTGCGGTTCATTCTCTTTAAAACCTCTGCGTCGGCGTGCTGAATGGGAATATCAAAATAGTTTAAAACCTTGTCGTTGTTTTTAAAGGCGTCAAGCAAATCGTCTGTCAGCCTTTCGGGATAGCAGTACAAAACCCTTATCCACTCAAGACCCTCGATTTCATTAAGCGATGTCAAAAGCGCCGGCAAAGCGGATTTTCCGAAAAGGTCCTCGCCGTATCTGCTTGTATCCTGCGCTACTACAATAAGCTCTTTTACGCCTGATTTAGCGAGGCTGTCGGCCTCTTTTAATATATCCTCGGGACTGCGGCTTCTGAACTCGCCCCTGATACTCGGAATGGCGCAGTAAGTACAATGGTTTGAACAGCCCTCCGCAATTTTAATGTATGCAAAATAGCCGGGCGTTGTCAAAAGCCTCTCGCCGTTAAGCGGCAGGCAGGTTTTTTCGCTGAAAAGCTCAAGCTGTTCGCCCGATATTACCCTGCGGCATATATCGACTATATCCTTGTTGGAGCCCAGGCCGACAACGGCGTCAACCTCCGGCATTTCGGAAAGTATTTCGTGCTTGTAGCGCTCGGCAAGGCAACCCGTGACAATTATTTTGCCGATAATGCCCTCCTTTTTAAGCTCCGCCATATCAAGGATATTTTCTATTGCTTCTTTTTTGGCGTCCTCGATAAATCCGCAGGTGTTGATTATAACGGCGTCGGCGCCGTCCACGCTGTCGGTAATCTCAAAGCCCTCTTTGGCAAAGGCGGCAAGCATAATTTCCGCATCTATCTGATTTTTAGAACACCCCAGGGAAATCATACCGATTTTTTTACTCATAATAATCCTCACTGTCAGTATCGTTTTTAACGCAGGACAAAGCTTTTTTAATATCGCCGTAATCATAGCCCATACGGATAAGGGCGTTTACCGTGCGGTTGAGCGATTTTTCATCGGAAAGCTTATTTGCGTATTTGGAATTTAACAATAATATAATACGATTATAATTGTCTTTGTCAAGAGAATTTACGGCTTTTTTTGCGGTTTCGGAGTCAACTCCCTTGGCTTTAAGCTCCATTTCAATCCTTTTAGGCGCAAATTTTTTCCTTGTGTAAAGCTCCTCGGCATAGCTTTGGGCAAATTTTTCATCGTCAATGAGCATAAGCTCGCCGAGCCTGCCGACAGCCTGCTCGGCCGCCTGACGGGGAAAATCCCGCGAAAGCCTTAAAACAAGCTCCTTTTCGGAATATGCCCTGCGGTTTAAAAGACCTGCGCCCTTTAAAAACGCACGGCGGGAGTTAACCGAGTTTTCAAGCTCGATTAACTCCTGTTCGTCAATCTCTTTGAGTTTTCGCCATTTTTCGGAATACCAATAATCGCTGTCGCAGGTAAGGCGGTATTCGCCGTCAATGTAAATATGGATTTTGTCCGCCTTTCCGGACTTTACGCTTAATTTCATTACTCGTCGTCATCTACGATTACATCTATCTTTGCCCTTGCGGCGTCCTTGGTGGTCTTTACGGGCTTGTAGGAGATAACCTCGTCGGAAAGCCCGTCGTCCGCAGACTCTTCCTTTTGCTCGGCAAATTTTTCCCTGATTTTCGCCTCAACCTCGTCGGCAATTTCGGGATTGTCACGAAGATACTGCTTTGCATTTTCCCTGCCCTGCGCTATTCTTGACTCGCCGTAGGAGAACCAAGCGCCGCTCTTTTTGATAATTTCGTTATTTACCGCAATATCGACAAGCTCGCCGTAGTGTGAAATTCCCTCGCCGAACATAATATCAAACTCTGCCGTTTTAAAGGGCGGTGCGACCTTGTTTTTAACGACCTTTACCTTGGTGTGAGAGCCTATGAACTCGCCGTCCGAACCCTTGAGAGCCTCGGATTTACGGACATCGAGGCGCATCGAGGCGTAGAACTTCAGCGCACGGCCACCCGTTGTGGTTTCGGGATTTCCGAACATTACGCCGACCTTTTCCCTCAACTGATTTATAAATATAATTATGGTGTCCGATTTTGAGATAACGCCTGCAAGCTTACGCATAGCCTGCGACATAAGCCTTGCGTGGGCGCCGACATGGCTGTCGCCCATTTCGCCGTCGATTTCCGATTTGGGAACAAGCGCCGCAACTGAGTCAACTACAATTATATCCAAAGCTCCCGAACGGGCAAGCGCATCAACAATTTCAAGCGCCTGTTCGCCGTCGTCGGGCTGTGAAACAAGAAGCGAGTCTACATCTACGCCCAAATTTGCCGCATAAACGGGGTCAAGGGCGTGCTCTGCGTCAACGAAAGCGGCCTCACCGCCGTTTTTCTGAGCTTCCGCTACCGCATGGAGTGCAAGCGTTGTTTTGCCCGAAGATTCCGGCCCGTAAATTTCGATAATTCTGCCTTTCGGGAAACCGCCTATACCCGTTGCAAGGTCAAGCGCAATAGAGCCTGTGGAAAGAGCCTCCACATTTAAGGTACTGCTTTCGCCCAAACGCATAATAGCGCCGTCGCCGTATTTTTTCTCTATCTGTGAAAGCGCTATTTCAAGAGCCTTCTTTTTATTCTCGTTTTTTGCACCGCCTGTTTTTGCCATGTTAGCTTACCTCTCAATCGTACAAATGTTCGTTTTCATAATTATATATTAAATGCAAACAAAATGCAAGGCTTTTTTTAGTATTTTCGCAGCTTTTTTGATTTTTTCTCCATTTTTTTAAATTTCAGCAGTTTTTTTAATAAAAACACTTGCAATTTATTAATAACTTTGGTAAAATATTTGCTGTTACTGAAAAAGGAGGTGCCTATGCACTATGGCAAAATGTGATTTCTGCGGAAAAGATGTTGCTTTCGGCATTAAAGTTTCTCATTCACACAGAAGGTCAAACAGAACCTGGAAGCCTAATGTAAAAAGAGTTAGGGCAATCGTAAACGGCTCTCCTAAAAGAGTTTATGCTTGCACTCGTTGCCTTCGTTCGGGCAAGGTTACAAGAGCTTAACTTAATTGCTGAATGAATTTGCGCTCACTAAAAAGTGAGCGTTTTTTCTTTTGCCGATTTAGTCTTTTGTGCAAAACAAAAGGGCGTATAAAAACGCCCTCAGCCTGTTGATAAACTGTTTTACGATAGCAAAATGTTCAAAAGTTTTTGTCCGTCTTTTTTCAAAAAGGCGGTGGGGTCGAGGGGCAAAGCCCCCGGCGCAGTCCGCAGACTGCGAAACACCTGTGCTTCAAAAAGCGCAGGAGGGGCGCAAAACAGTTCAGTGAACTGTTTTGCGATGGGGAACCCTCGCCGGGGGTTTCCCATAATTTTATTTCTTTTGTGCATATTGCCAAGCGACACATACTTTTTTACACGCTGAAGGGCGTATAAAAACGCCCTTAAATTTTGATGTTTTTTATCAGTCAAGTATAATTCCCATTGTGCCGGCAGGTGCAAGAACCGCATTCGACTCGTCGGTATCAATGTGCATGGCAAGCGAAAAGTTCGGGCTTACACGGACGACCGTATCCGCAAACACAAGCGAGCGCTCCGCAGAATCAATTTTAACGGAAACGACCTGCTTATCCTTAAGGCCGTATTTTTCGGCGTCCTCCGGGGTCATATGAATGTGGCGCTTTGCAACGATTACGCCCTCTTTGAGTTCAACCTCGCCCTTAGGCCCTACAAGCTTGCAGGCTCCGCTGCCCTCAATGTCCCCCGATTCTCTGACCGGAGCTTTAACGCCTATAGAACGGGCGTCGGAGGCCGAAATTTCAACCTGACAGGCGCTTCTTACGGGGCCGAGAATTGAAACTGCCGGAAATGATGATTTTTCACCGATTACCTGTACCCTTTCCTCGCAGGCAAACTGCCCGGGCTGTGAAAGGTCTTTTTTCTTTGTAAGCTCATAGCCCTCGCCGAAAAGAATTTCAAGAGCCTCCTTTGTAACATGCACATGGCGTGCGGAGGTTTCAACCAAAACTGTTTTTTCCATTATACTTCTCCTTATATATGTATAAAATTATAAAATACCGAGTTCTTCACGGGCCGCCCTGATGTTCTCGACAAAGCGTTTGCCCGTTTCGGTAATTTTTTTGTAATCTCCGGTCTTTGCGCCTGCCGTAAGCGACGAACCTGCGCCTACCGCAACTGCGCCGGCCTTTATCCATTCGCCTACATTGTCTGCGTCTACGCCGCCCGTGGGCATAATTTTTGCATAGGGTATCGGCCCTCTGATGTCCTTGATTATCTTAGGCCCGAAGAGATCCGCCGGGAACACCTTTAAAATATCCGCTCCGTTTTCCATGGCGGTAAGTCCCTCTGTTACTGTCATAATGCCGGGCATCATAGGAACTCTGTAGCGGTTGCAAAGGTGAAGCGTGTCAAGGTCGAGCGCCGGACTTACTATGTATTCTGCGCCGGAAAGCATGGCAATTCTTGCGGTTGCGGCGTCAAGTACCGTACCTGCTCCCAAAATAATCTGCTCGGGAGTATAGCGCTTGGCGAGCTCCTCAATAACCTTATCCGCATGAGGAACGGTAAATGTCAGCTCTATAGCGGCCACTCCGCCCTCGATGCAGGCGTCCGTAATGCGTATCGCCTTATCTACGGATTCAGCCCTTACGACCGCAACTATACCGCAGTCCTGAATTTTTGTAATAATTTTTTCTTTGTCCATATTAACATCTCCAAAATCAGATTGTTTTTAACAGTTTAAAATATTTACCGCCGCCGTCCTCGCCGACGAAAATAATTTTGTCAAAGCCCATTTTTTGATAAAGGCATATCGCAGGAAAATTGTCGATATCCACGCCGATTGACATCTCGTTATAGCCTTTCTCCGTTACATATTTTATCAAATATTCGCATAGCTTTTTACCAATGCCCTGACGCCTGAGTTCCTTTTTAACAATAAGTCTTGAAAAATACACACGCTTTAAGGGAACGGTATAGTCCGCATCGCCGTTTTCATAAACAACGCTTATTTCACCGATGAATTTTCCTCTGCGTTCAAGAACGAATGTTTCACGCACACCGCTGACGATTTCTCCGTAAAACTGTTTTGCAAGCTCCTTTTGTTTTTTCATATCCCAAATTTCGGAGCATTTTTTAAAATCGGAGGGGTCAAGTCTGTGTATGCCGTCCATTTTATGTATCTCCCAAACGAAAATAATATTTTACCTGTCAACCCTTGCGCCTGCGCCGGAAACTATCTTTTCAACCTCTTTAAGAGAAGCCATCGAGGTGTCGCCGGGGGTTGTCATGGCGAGCGCACCGTGAGCCACGCCGTAATTTACGGCGGTCTGCGGATCGCCCGTGGTAATAAGCCCGTAAATAAGCCCCGAAGCAAAGCTGTCGCCGCCGCCTACACGGTCGTAAATTTCAAGCCCGGGCAACGAAAGGCCGTTGTAAACCCTGCCGTCCGCATAGCAGATAGCGCTCCAGTCGTTTACCGTAGCCGTTTTAACGGTACGCAGAGTGGTTGCAATGAGTTTAAAATTGGGATATGCCCTGCAAACCTCGCCGAGCATCTTTTTGTAGCCCTCGATATTAAGGGATTTAAGGTTTTCGTCATTGCCCTCTATTTCAAAGCCGAGGCATGCGGTAAAGTCCTCCTCGTTGCCTATCATAACATCAATGTACTTGGCAATTTCTTTATTCACCTGCTGAGCCTTTGCCTTGCCGCCGATGTCGTTCCAAAGCGAGGGGCGGTAGTTGAGGTCATAGGAAACGACCGTGCCGTACTTTTTGGCGGCTTTAACGGCTTCAATAACGACCTGTGAGGTTGTCTCGGAAAGAGCCGCAAAAATTCCGCCCGTGTGAAGCCAGCGAACTCCCAGCGAACCGAAGATATAATCCCAGTCGATGTCGCCTGCCCTGAGCTGGGAAACGGCGGTGTTTCCCCTGTCGGAAACCCCGACTGCGCCCCTTATTCCGTAGCCTCTTTCGGTAAAGTTAATGCCGTTTCGCACACTTCTGCCTATTCCGTCATATTTGACCCATTTGATCAGCGAAGTATCGACGCCGCCCTGGAGCATAAAATCCTCGACCAGCCTGCCCACTTCATTATCCGCAAGCGCAGTAACTGCGGCGGTTTTAAGGCCGAAGCAACGGCGAAGCCCTCTGGCAACATTGTACTCGCCGCCGCCCTCCCACGCTCTGAACGAACGGGCGGTTTTTATTCTGCCGTCGCCCGGGTCAAGGCGGAGCATTATTTCGCCGAGTGAAATCATATCGAACGCACACTCGTTTTTATCTCTTAATTTCAAGTCCATTTATATTGTCCTTTCTAAATCTTATTACCTATCAAAATGAAAATTTCGCACAGCGCCATACATACAAACGCAATAATCAAATCCCTTTTGGCGTTTGCGTCAAATGCGGATTTTTTATCGGCTTCAACGGTGACGCCGACCGTATTTTCCGCAGTATTTTCCGCTTTCTTTTTAGCCTTTTTACTGTCGATAAAAAACTTTATTATGAAAACTACGGCAAGTAAAATCAATATACCGGCAACTATAAAAGCCCACCACATAATATACTCCTTATACTCCCGAATACGCACTGAAGCCGCCGTCAACGGCAATAGTGGTACCCGTTATAAAGCTTGAATACGCCTCGTCGCACAGGAAAAGCAGAGAGCCCTCAAGCTCCTCGGGCTCGCCGAACCTTTTCATCGGCGTTGCGGATAAAATTTTGCCCGTTCTGGCGGTAGGCGTTCCGTCCTCGTTCCAAAGCAGGGTTTTGTTTTGGTTAGTCGAGAAAAATCCCGGCGCTATCGCATTTACACGGATACCAACGCCGGCAAAATGCACGGCCATAAACTCCGTAAAATTCTTTACCGCCGCTTTTGCCGCCGAATATGCCGGAATTTTTGTGAGCGGACGGTAAGCGTTCATGGAGGTTATCATAACAATACAGGTGTTTTTCTTTTTCGCCATATCCGCCGCAAAGACCTGCGTGGGTATAAGCGTTCCCAAAAAGTTGAGATTAAAAACAAAGGATATGCCCTGGGGATCAAGGTCAAAGAAGGTTTTTATATCTTCATTTTTTTCCGTAAGGTCAACGGCCTCAAGGGTTTCCTTTGTGGTTGTGCCCTTGGGATTGTTTCCGCCGGCTCCGTTTAAAAGTATATCGCAGGTGCCGAGCTTTTCGTTGACGGTTTCCCTTGCGCTGCGCATACTTTCGGTATCAAGCACATTACAGGCAACTGCTATTGCCGTGCCGCCCTGCGCCGTAATTTCATCGGCGACCTTTTTTGCCGCCGCTTCGTTTAAATCAAGCACCGCAACCTTTACTCCCTGACGGGCGAGCGCCTTTGCAAAATCTCCGCAAAGGACTCCGCCTCCTCCGGTGACAACGGCTACCCTGCCTTTTAGGTTCTCATGTGTCATATTATCTGCGCTCCTTATTCTTTTTTACGGCTTCCCAAAGTCCGTTAATATATGCTACGCCCAAGGCTCTGTCATAAAGCCCGTAGCCGGGACGGGCAACCTCGCCCCAAATCATTCTGCCGTGGTCGGGGCGGATATATCCGTCAAAGCCCGTTTCCTGCAAAGCCTTTACTATTTCGTACATATCAAGCGAGCCTGCGGCGGACTCATGCGCCGTTTCGTTAAAGTGATTGTCAACGACCCTGACATTTCTTAAATGCGCAAAGTAAATTCTGTCGCCGAACTCCCTGATCATGGAGGGCAGGTCGTTTTTAGCGCTTGCGCCCAAAGAGCCTGTGCAAAAGGTAAGGCCGTTATACTTTGAAGGCACCATATCGAGCAGTTTTTTAAGGCTGTCCCTGTCCTTAATAATTCTCGGCAGGCCGAAAATGTCCCATGGCGGATCATCGGGGTGTATCGCCATTTTCACATCACATTCCTCGCAGACGGGCATAATCGCTTCAAGAAAATATTTTAAATTATTCCAAAGGTCGTCTGCGGTAACATTCCTGTATTTTTCAAACAGCTCCTTAATTTCCGGCATTCTTTCCGTCTCCCAGCCGGGCATGGCGTAGCCGTTCGAGTTGTCGTCGATTTCCTTAAACATATCCTCGGGACTTTTGCCCTCAATCTGAACCCCGTCATATGAAAGGCAGGTAGCTCCGTTGCCCATATCCATGGCAAGATCCGTTCTTGTCCAGTCGAAAACAGGCATAAAATTATAGCATATAACCTTGACGCCCGCCTTTGCGAGGTTCCTGATGCTTGTCTTGTAATTTTCTATGTATTTTTCCCTTGTATCAAGTCCTATTTTAATATCTTCATGAACATTTACACTTTCAATACATTCCATTGTAAGACCTGCGTCTTCAATTTCCTTTTTCATCTTGAAAATGTCTTCCTCGCTCCACGCTTCGCCTGCAGGAAGATAATGAAGCGCCGGAACTACGCCCGTAACATTGGGGATTTGCCTTATCTGCTCAAGCGTTACGGTATCTTTTTCTGCGCCGAACCAGCGAAAAGTCATCTGCATTTGCATTTCCTCCCATTTTATATTTATATTATTTTAGCACTTAATAGTTTTAATGGCAATAATTTATTTTGATTTTTCGGCCATAATTATTAAAACTCTGTAAAAACGGCGGTTAAACGGAAATGAGAGCAAGAAAAAAGCCTTGAGGTTAGCTCTCAAGACTTTAAAGAGGATTACTATAACGATATCGTTTAAGTAATAAAATGTTACAGTGTCGGCAATACCTAACTGTTACCGACATTGTAGCAGATTAAAATTAATTTGTCAATAGTTGTAAGTAAATTTAAGAATTACTCTGTTTCGTTTTCCGTTTCTTTAAGCTTTTTTAAATATTCCCTGTCCTCTTTCGTAAGGGGCGCAGTTTCAAGCATCTCGGGTCTTCGCAGATAGGTGCGCCTTAACGACTGTTCCCTTCTCCACTTTTCGATTTTTCCGTGGTTGCCGGACAAAAGCACCTCGGGAACCTCTTTGCCGTGCCAAACGGGAGGCCTTGTATACTGCGGATATTCAAGCAGGCCGTTATAATGGCTTTCAAGCTCCTTGGCCTCATCGTTGGGAAGCACGCCCTCAATCATTCTTGAAATTGAATCCGCCAAAACAAGCGCCGGAAGCTCTCCGCCCGTGAGCACATAATCGCCTATGGAGATCTCCTCGTCGGCAATTTCCTCGATTACCCTTTCGTCTATCCCTTCATAGTGGCCGCAAAGGATTACAATGCCGTCAAGCAGGGACAGCTCTTTTACCTTTTGCTGGGTAAGGGATTCGCCCTGCGGCGACATATAAATCAGACGGGGCTTGGTCCTGTGCTTTTTGCACACATCTAAATAACAGTCGTAAATCGGCTGGTTCTGCATAATCATACCCGTACCGCCGCCGTAGGTTGCATCGTCCACCCTGTTATGCTTATCCTCGGTATAATCCCTGATGTTCACCGCATTTATTTCGACAAAGCCCTTTTCCCTTGCCCTGCCGATAATACTCTCTTTAAGCACGCTTTCGCACATTTCCGGAAAAAGCGTCAAAATATCAATTCTCATCTTCCCTGACGCTCTCCTCCCCGTCGAACAAGCCCTTTAGAGCGTTGATATACACCGTTTCGTTTTCAATATCTGCGCTTATAATTACATCTTTTACAGCCGGCACAAGCGTTTCCTTTCCGTTTTTTGAGCGAACAGTCCAGACATCGTTTGCCGGATACTTCTGTATATCGGTAATTATGCCGTACACCATGTCGGAGTCGAACTGCCGAACGGTACAGCCCAAAAGGTCGTTAATAAACCATGTGTTTTCGGGCAGTTGGGCGTCCGCACGCCTGATATACAGAACCGTATTGCGATAGCCCTGCGCCTGCTCGATGGTATCGACCCCGTGCAATTTGAGTATAACTATGTTGCCGTGGGGTCTTGCCGAGTCCACAGCCGCACTTTTTTTGCCGTTAATATCAAAGTAAACGGTTTTTATTTGCTTTACAAATTCGGGACTGTCGCACCACGGATTAAGGCGCATTTCGCCCTTTACGCCGTGCGTAGATACAATTTGCCCGAGCTCAAGATATTCTTTTATCATAATCAAAACCGGTTGCAAAAAGGCAGACGGTCCGTCTGCCTGAGTGCTTAATCAATATCAATCTTGACCTTTACGCCGTCCCTTGTCGCACGGGCCTTAACAACAGTTCTGATAGCCTTGGCTATCCTGCCCTGCCTGCCGATAATTCGGCCCATTTCGTCCTCGTCAACATGGAGATGGTAAACGGTAACGCCCCTTTCGTCGGGTTCGTCAACGGTCACGCAAACCTTATCGGGATTTTCGACAAGGCCCTTTGCAATAGTTTCAAGAAGCTCTTTCATTTAAAAGACCTCCGTTATTTAATAATGCCGTTCTGCTTAAGAAGCGCTTTTACGGTATCTGTGGGCTGTGCGCCGTTTTTAATCCACTGCTGTGCTTTTTCGGCGTCGATTTTTACCTCCGCCGGATTTTTCATAGGATCGAATGTACCGATTTCCTCGATACATTTGCCGTCACGGGGCGATCTTGAGTCCGCAACGATTACACGATAGAAGGGGGCTTTTTTTGCGCCCATTCTGCGAAGTCTGATTTTTACTGCCATTTTGATTTCCTCCAAAATATATTAAAATAATATTTACAACCACTTAAAAAGTGTTTGATTTACCTTTTTACATAGGGAAGCCGCCGTTCATACCGCCGAAGTTGAACCTTGAAAGCTTTTTACGCATACCCTTTGAGTTAAACTGCTTCATCATTTTCTGCATCTGCCTGAACTGCGCCAAAAGGCGGTTGACATCTTCAACCTGCATACCGCAGCCGGCGGCTATTCTCCGCTTCCTTGAGGGGTTTATGATGTCGGGATTTGCCCTCTCCTTAGGGGTCATTGATGAGATGATGGCCTGAATTTTATCAAGCTGTCTGTCGTCAACCTCAACGCCCTTGAGCTTACTGCCGACGCCCGGAAGCATTGAAAGTATGTCTTTCATCGAGCCCATTTTTTTGACCTGCTGCATCTGGTCGAGCAAATCGTTTAAATCGAATTTATTTTTGCGAAGCTTGGCTTCAAGCTCCTCCGCCTTTTTCTCGTCAAGGGCATTTTCGGCCTTTTCTATAAGCGAGAGAACATCGCCCATACCGAGTATTCTTGACGCCATTCTGTCGGGATAGAAATAGTCGAGCTCGTCTAACTTTTCGCCCATACCGACAAATTTAATCGGCTTGCCCGTTACAGCCCTTGCTGAAAGCGCCGCACCGCCCCTTGTGTCGCCGTCCATTTTGGTAAGAACCATACCGTCGATGCCGAGGCTCTCGTCAAAGGTGCTTGCAACGGTAACTGCGTCCTGACCCGTCATAGCGTCAACCACGAGGAGAATTTCGTGCGGATGAACCTCCGCCTTAATGTTTTGAAGCTCCTCCATAAGCTCAAGGTCTATGTGCAGGCGGCCGGCCGTATCTATGATAACATAGTCATATCCCTTATCCTTGGCAAGGGACACCGCTTTTTTGGAAATTTCAACGGGATCGCCCTGACCCATTTCAAACACCGGAACATCGACCTGTTCGCCGACTACCTGTAACTGCTTTATGGCCGCAGGACGGTAAACATCGCAGGCGACGAGCAGGGGTCTGTGATTTTCCTTTTTAAGCTTTAAAGCAATTTTGGCGCAATGCGTTGTCTTACCTGAGCCCTGAAGTCCGCACATCATAACTACGGTAGGCGGATGAGCCGCATACGCAAGCCTTGTCTGCGTAGTACCCATAAGGTCAGTAAGCTCTTCGTTTACTATTTTTATAACCATCTGCGCCGGAGTAAGGCTTTCCATAACCTGCGAGCCTATTGCCCTCTCGGTTACCCTTTGCGTAAAATCCTTTGCAACCTTATAGTTTACATCGGCTTCAAGCAGAGCGAGCCTTACCTCTCGCATAGCCTCTTTAACATCGGATTCGTTAAGACTTCCCTTGCCCCTTAACCGCTTAAAGGCCGATTCAAGTCTGTCAGATAAGCTCTCAAATGCCATTTGCAATACCTCTTTACTCAATAACCGACAGCGCCAAAGATTTTATTCTTACAGATGACTCGTTTATCTCCCTGGATAAATCGTGCTCAAGGTTGTAAGCGTTTATTGCGTCGGCACAGTCAATAATCTCATTCATACGGTTTTCGATTTTTTCAAACTTTTCCACAAAGCCGAGCTTGTTTTCCATATCGTAAAGCTGGGCCTCGGCACGCTTGATAGCGTCACGCACGCCCTGCCTTGTAATGCCCTCGTTTTCGGCAATTTCGGCGAGGGATAAATCATCATTATAATAGTAGTTAAGAAAATCCCTCTGTTTTTCAGTGAGCATTTCGCCGTAAAAGTCATATAGGATTGTTATTCTGATGTCATTAGCCAAAAGAATCCTTCTTCCGATAATTAAATAGAACAAAAGCCACCCTGTAAAGTTATTTGCTTTACAGGGTGCTATTATACTAAAAAATATTTACTTTGTCAAGGATTTTTTATCTCCAGTCGATTACCGCCGCATTTTCTTCATTGTCGAAGGGATCGCCGCTTCCGACAACAACATTCTGCTGAGAATTACCCTTTGCGGTCGTGGTTGATGCCTTTTTTGAGGTAGTGCCGTTATTTTTTTCGGTCTTCTCTTTTTCCATCTCCTCTTTTTCCTTGGAAACCTGCTCGGCGCTCTTTGTAAGGAGATCCTCCAAAAGCTCAACATTTCCGTCCTTATCGGTAGTGACGGGAATAACCGTTCCGCTTGAATTGGTTACAAACCTGTTGCCGTCGGCGTCGGTAGAAATTTCTATACTCTTGGACGGCGCCGTGGTTTCGATTTCTTCCTTGGCCTTTTTACCGCAGGAGGCAAAAACCAAAACCGCCAATATAAGCAATACCGAAGCTAAAATTATCTTTTTATTCATAAATATTCTCCTCCGTAGTGACCGTATGTTAATATAATATCACCGATACAAATTATTTTCAACAAAAAAGCGCATATTTTTCTTTTACTTAAATTCGGCTATCGTAACTCCGTCCTCGCCCTCGCCGTACACACCGGTTCGGCAGGATTTTATATTGGGGTGCTTTTTCAAGTGCGCCTGAACGGCTTTCCTCAAAACGCCCGTACCCTTGCCGTGAATTACGGTGAACTCGTTAAGCCCCGAACGAAGCGTGGCGTCAATAAACCTGTCAAGCTCCATTATGGCCTCTTCCCTGTCCATTCCCCTGAGGTCAACGCTTGTCCTCGACGATTTTTCGCAACTGCTTTCCACGCTGTGAACGCTTCTTCTGCCCGGGGTCTGTTTTGCTTTGCTCCCTGTATTCAAAAGGCGAAGCTCCCCCAAAGGAACCTTGGTTTTCATTATCCCTGCCTGAACCTCGGCTGTACCCTTTGATGCGTTTACGGAAATGACCGTACCGTCGGTTCCGAGAGAAACTATCCTTACCGTATCGCCCTCGGTAAGCTCCCTTGGAAGCTTGTAGTCCTCATCGCCGTCGGAAAAACTGCTTTGCGAGGTGATGTCGTCAATATCGTTGAGATGCTGTTTCATCGCCTGCCTTGCTTTTCTCGCCATTTCGGCTGCGTTTTTCTCTTTGGTCTGCTCCTTTTTGAGCATTTCTATTTCAAGCATAAGAGAATTTGCGGCACGCCTTGCGTTCTCAACTATTCTGTTTGCCTGCTCCTTTGCCTTGGCTATTTCCCTTTCGCCCTCGGCCGCCGCCTGCTCAAGCTTTCTCTCGGCGGATTTTTTTATTTCGTCTATCTGCCGTTGGAGCTCCAGAGTTTTATTCTTTTCCGCCTCCATTTGAAGCCTTGTTTTTTCAAGGGTGTCCACCACCTCTTCAAACCTGCTGTTCTCTGCGGAAATAAGCTCCTGAGCGTTTTTGATTATCTCCCCGTCAAGCTTTAATCTTGACGAAACGGCAAAGGCGTTTGACCTGCCGGGAATACCTATAAGCAGTTTATATGTGGGCGCAAGGGTTTCAACATCGAACTCGCACGAGGCGTTCTCCACCCCCGGCGTTCTCAGGGCGTATTCCTTCAGCTCGGAATAATGCGTTGTTGCGGCAATCTTTGCGCCCTTTGTACGCAGGTACTCAAGTATTGCGACTGCAAGTGCGGCGCCCTCCACGGGGTCTGTACCTGCGCCGAGCTCGTCTATAAGGACGAGAGAGCTTTTATTTACCGTTTGGGTAATTGACACTATCTTTGTCATATGTGCGGAAAATGTTGAAAGCGACTGCTCTATGCTCTGTTCCTCGCCTATATCGCACATTATATTGTCAAATACGGACAGTACGGAGTTTTCGTTTGCAGGTATGTATAACCCACACTCCGCCATAAGCGTGAGCAGACCCAGAGTTTTTATCGAAACGGTTTTTCCGCCCGTATTGGGTCCGGTTATAACAAGGCAGTCAAACCCACCGCCGAGCCTTATATCAATGGGCACGACCTTTACGGGGTCTATAAGCGGATGCCTTGCCCCTTTAAGCTCCGTCACGCCTGCGTCGTTCATTACGGGCTTTGAAGCCTTCATCTTATATGCAAGCTGTGCCTTGGAGAAAATCAGGTTTAACTGTACTGCGCTGTTGTAGCTTGCCGTAATCTGCTGTGAAAACTCCGCCGCCTCGGCGGACAGCTCGAAAAGTATTCTTTCGATTTCGTCACGCTCTTTGCTTAAAAGCACCTTTATTTCGTTGTTCGCTTCAACGACCCCGGCAGGCTCTATGAAAACGGTTGCGCCGCTTGACGAGGTATCGTGTACCATGCCTGCGACCTCCTGGCGGTGCTCGCTTTTTACGGGGACGACAAAGCGTCCGTTCCTTTGGGTGACTATGGCCTCCTGCAACAGATTTTTATAGTTTTGAGAATGAATCATTTTGTCAAGCTGTTCTCTTATCCTTGACTCCTGTATCCTCATCTTACGGCGTATCTCCTTTAACTGACGGGAGGCGTTGTCCGACATTTCTCCGTCGGAAATAATTGACGAGGTGATTTTATCCTCAAGATATTTGTTTGCGCTCAAAGCGTTAAAATAATCGTCTATTGCGGTCTGCGCGGAGGCCGATTTATCACGCCAGGAGATGATGGAGCGGATTGTGCGCAGGTTCTGCGCTATATCGAGCAATTCTCTCATATTGAGCGCTCCGCCCGCCTGCGCCCGTCTCAATGCGTTGTCCGTGTTTATAAGTCCGCCGAAAGACGGCGCTCCGAACTTGGCAATCAGGATATGGGCGGCCTCGGTTTTGGCAAGCGCTTCGCCGACCTCAAAAATATCGCTCGACGGCACGGTTTCAAGAGCCAGACGGCGAGCGTCGTCACACGCCGTAAGCTCCGAGAGCATAGTTAGTATTTTCGGTAATTCAAGCGAGATATAATCTCTTTTTAAATCTTCGTGCATATTATATTTTCCTCAATGAATTGTAAAAATCCAGCGTCCTGTATTTTCTTTCGGTTTTTGATTTTAAATAAGTTTCGGTGACATAGGACAAATCCTGAAGCTGTGCGTCGGTCATGCTGAAGCTGTAAAGCTTTTCAAGCTTTGAAAAAATTATATGGCGCATGGCGCTGACAATGCCGAGCTCCAACGCCAGCGGAGCGTTTTCGTCCGCACAGTTTTCACAGTAAATAAGCCCGTGTTCGATGTCAAAATACATAGTTTCCGTTTCAAATTCGCCGCAGCGCTCGCACGCCACAAGGTTGGGCATATAGCCGGAGAGCGAGAGCAGCCGAAGCTCGGTTATCGCCTTAATCTGCAAATCGGGCTTTTTGGAATTTGAGATCATATAAAGGGAATTTAAAACGACCCTCAGATATTCGTTTGCGTCGGAAAGCTCGGGCGCAAGCTCACAGCTGAGCTCCGCAAAATACTGCGCCAGGGCAAGCTTCTCTATATTACTGCGAAGCCCGAAAAACACCTCTATAGTCTGCGCCTCGTCGATTATGTAGCTGTCCTTTCCGTTATACAGCGACAGTTTTGAGTAACACAAAAGGCCCGTAGCCGACTGTTTTTTTGACTTGATGCTTTTTGCGCCCCTTACAAACGCCTTAATTACGCCCAAATCAGCAGTTAAAACGGTTACGAGCTTATCCTGTTCGCCTATGCTCTGCTCTTTAAGAATAAGTCCTTTTGTGTTGAGTTTCATCGCTTTTTTCCCTGTTTACTTCGTTGTTCTTTACCGTGCAAAAGGTGAGATAATCCTCAACCTTTCCGCTTTTGGAAAATGTCACCCAATAGTCCTCTGTCTTTCTCATAAAAACACCGCCTCACGGTTAATGCAATTCTAAAATCAACCTTTAATGGTTACATTTTTAAATTAACCTGTAAGGCAGGCATATATTAATGTCAATCCAAGCCAAAATTGTGAATTAGCCCCTCTCGGTTTCGCCAATCCTCTTTTACCTTGACCCAGCATTTTAAATTAACTTTAATATCAAAAAAATTTTCAATATCCCGTCGTGCAAGGGTGGAAATTTTTTTAAGCATAGCGCCGCCCTTGCCGATTATAATGCCCTTATGGCTTTCCTTTTCGCAGTAAATGGTGGCCTCGATGTCCATTATATCCGCATCGCTTCGTTCTTTCATCTTTTCAATCCCGACCGCCGTGCCGTGCGGAATTTCCTTTTCAAGAAGCCTGAGCATTTTTTCCCTTATAATCTCGGAAACAAGCACCCTTTCGGGCTGGTCTGTGAGAGTGTCGTCCGGGAAAAAGTGTATGCTCTCGGTTGCCAGAGCCTTGAGCTCGTCAAGCAGCTCGTCCATTTTCTCGTTATTTGCGGCGGAAACGGGAACTACAGCCTTAAAGTCATAGAGCTTCGCCGTTTCGGCAATTTTTTTCATAAGCTGTGTTTTATCTTTAATCATATCGATTTTATTAAGTGCAAGCACAACCGTCATTTTTTCTTTTTTGAATTTTTTAATAAGCTCAAGCTCTGCGGCGTTTAGCTTCTCATCGCTTGCGTCCGCAACAAAAAGACAGCAATCGACCCCCGAAATGCTGTCGCTGACAGCCTGTACCATTTTTTCGCCGAGCTTGTTTTTGGGTCTGTGAAAACCCGGAGTATCGGTAAAGACAAGCTGAATATTATCGTCCGTTGTAAGCACGCCCATTATCCTTGTACGGGTGGTCTGCGGCTTTGAGGAAACAATGGCTATTTTACTGCCTATCAGCCTGTTTAATATAGAGGACTTGCCTACATTTGCCTTGCCCACTATCGCAATAAATGCGGTTTTTGATGTGTTATTCATTATTTGCCGTTCCTTTTTGTTTTATTGCCGTCCGCCGTACTTTTACCGAAGCCTTTAAAAATAAATACCGTTGAAAGCGCTATTGAAATGAGAAAAATCAAAAACATAAACGGCTTTTCAACATAGTAGTTATAAAGTGCGGCAAACGCCTGCGGCTGAAAAAGCACGGCTATGCCCACAAGCACGGCGAATATGGCGCAGACAAGCACTGCACCGGCGGCGGCGTCCTTTGCAAGCTTACCGTTTTCGGTTTTTTTATCGCTTGCAAGGTCAACCGTGCGCTCTACAGCCGTGTTGATAAGCTCCGCCGCCATTACCATGGCGTTCGCCAAAAAAATAAGTGCGAACTGCGTCGGGCTTACCTTAAAGAAATCGTACACAAGCAAAAAAGAATACATATAAGCTATGCAAACCAAATGTATTCTCATATTGCGTTCGTATTTAAGGGCCTGATAAATGCCCCTGAAAGCGTAGCCGAAGCTTTTAAACAAGCTTATCAGTCCGTTCATAGTATTATTCCCCGTCCAAGTAGTAGCTTCCGTTCCTTTTGAGACCGAGCTGAGTTAAAACGCTTTCTTCCTTTTCCCTCATATGTACCGCCTCAAGTCCGCCCGTTTCATGGTCGTAACCGAGCAGGTGTAAAAGCGAATGAACGGTCAGGAAAGCAACCTCCCTGTTAAGGCTGTGGCCGTATTCCTCCGCCTGAGAAACTGCCTTTTCAAGCGAAATTACTATATCCCCGAGGAGCTTTGCGCCCGTGTCGGGATTAATATCGTACTCGCCGTCAACGCCAAGAGGGAACGACAAAACATCGGTTTCCCTGTCTATGTTCCTGTGCTTTTTGTTAAGCTGATGTATCTGCTCGTTATTTACAAAGCTGACGCTTATTTCCGCCGAGCCCTTGAAATTCTCCTGTGCAAGGACGGCGTTACAGCACCTGCGTATTAACATTCTTACCCCTGTCGGCACTTTTACTTCTTTTTGATTATTTGAAATAATTACTTTAATTTTATCGCTCATCTTTTTCTGTTCTCCTCACTTTTTTCGTAGGCCTTGATTATATCCTGAACAAGCTTATGTCTGACAACATCTTTTTCGCTGAATTCATTAATGGAAATGCCCTCGATATTTTTAAGAATTTTCATAGCCTGCGTAAGGCCGGATTTTTTGCCGTCGGGCAGGTCGATTTGCGTTATGTCGCCCGTTACGACCATTTTGGAATTAAAACCGAGCCTTGTCAAAAACATTTTCATCTGCTCTTTTGTGGTGTTCTGCGCCTCGTCAAGAATTATAAAGCTGTCGTCAAGAGTTCTGCCCCTCATATAGGCGAGCGGCGCAACCTCTATACTGCCCCGTTCCTGATACCTTTGAAAGGCGTCCGCCCCGAGCATATCAAAAAGCGCATCGTACAGGGGTCTAAGATAAGGGTCTACCTTCTGCTGTAAATCGCCCGGTAAAAAGCCCAGCTTTTCCCCTGCCTCGACCGCAGGACGGGTAAGTATAATCCTGTTTACCTCTTTTGCCCTGAAAGCGGTAACCGCCATGGCGACGGCAAGGTAGGTTTTACCCGTACCGGCAGGACCGGCGCCCAAAACTACGGTATTGTTCCTTATAGACTCTATATATTTTTTCTGACCGAGCGTTTTCGGCTTAACGGGTTTGCCCTTTGCGGTTATGCAAATGCAATCCCCCGTCATTTCGCTCAGCTTTTCCTCGCTGTTGTCCTTTACAAGTGAAATTACATACCTGACATTCTGCTGAGAAAGCGCCTCTCCCTTATTAATGAGCATAAGCAGGCCTTTTACCGCCCTCGACGCCTTATCCACATTTTCAACATCGCCCGTTATTTTAAGCTCGGAGCCCCGGCTTATCACATTTACCGAAAATTCCTGTTCAATCAGCCTGACATTTTCATCGAAGCTTCCGAAAAGACTTACAGCATGCTCCATTCTGTCAACGCTGATTACCTGTTCAAACACTAATTGACCATCCCTAACAAAAAACTGTGTAAATTTACTATATAATATCATATATTTTATGAAATATCAACTAAAATTGCTTTTCTTACGCCTATATCTTTTTTTACCTGATATTCGCCCGAAAAATATGTGATACCGTTATTTTTATTTTCTGTAACAAGCTGTGAAATTATTTCTTCGCTTTGTAAAAAAATATCTCTGTAATTTTCACAGTAGGCCTTTGCGCAATAAAGAGGTCTGTATTCTTCGGGAAGCGTTACCTTGTCGGATAGCTCATATGAGTGTTCTTTCACTATCCCCAAAGGCAGTTCTATTTCGCCGTTTGTGAGCTTTTGAATAAACCTGCTTGCGTTCTTTTCGCCTACGGGAGGTCCGACGGGTATTTCAACGCCCAAAATATAGACAAGTCTTCTGTTTTTCTCGGCCTTTTGGGTGCGGAAAGAAAAGTCAAGATTATTTGTGTTTATTTTTTTCCTGACGCTTGCGAACACCTTTCCCCTTGCCGCCATTAAATTTTCACTGCCGTCCGCATTTTCGGTAATTCCGGAAATTAGCAGATCGCCCTTGACTACGGCGTCGCCGACCTCGATTTCAGCCCTGCCTATATTCGCCTCAATGCTTACTACGGTGCCGTTTTCGGCGGAGATTATATTGCAGGGCTTGGAATTATCGGGAAAGCTCGGCTTTTCGCTCCTTTCGTTTACCACGATTTCAGCCCTTGAGCCTATTATATTGACGCTCGCAAAGGAGAGCGACGGAAGCGCCCTTGTAACATTGTAGGCGGCTTCCTCGCAGTCGATTTTCGCTTTAAACTCCCCTATCCTTACGCCGTTTTCGTAAAACGCCTCCAAAATCTGCTCGTCGGTCAGTTCAATATTACCAGAAACGCTTATGCTCCAAATCATAGACGACAAAAACGCCACCAGCAGGCACGCAAAGCCAAAGCCTATCAAAATCCCGGCCCGTTTCCTGTATGCGCGCATAAAAAAAGGAAGTCCGTGCTTTTTTGTAATGCTCACCCTGACCCCGGAGCGTTTGGCGGACTCCCTTATAATTTTATACCCTTTCACCGTGGTATCTGCCCTTAAATAATCCTCTTTTCTTTTTAAATTCCAAAGCGGTATCCTGTTTTTTGTGCAAAGGTTTACAAATCTTTCGATAAAACCGCCGCTTGCCGTAAAGCTGACATAGCCCCTTAAAAACCTCAAAATTCTTATAATTATCATAAACTACCCCACGCTTTCAAAATCAATACTGAATATATTTCCCGTAATGACGGTTTGAATATCGGAATAATTTTTAATTTCAATATCGTCGCCCGTAAAGCCCACAAGCAGAGCACCCGTATTAAGCTTTATTCTCGACTGCGAATATTCCACTATACCCTTACAGCCGTCAACTATGATTTCCCTGTTCCCGTTTGTCTCTATATGCGGAAGCGAGGAGTCAAGCATTTCGGGTATTTCCAGCTTTTCTCTTAAAGTGTTTTTCCTCTCGTTTTCGGCAGTTTCCCTCTTCTTACGCTTTGAGGAAGCCATATTCTCACCTCACTCATATAAATATATGAATTTGCATATAAATTGATTACTGAAAGAGTGATGATATGAGAAGAAATATTGTTTATAATTTTATACTCGCTTTCTTTACGGTTCTTGCGTTTATCTGTCTTTTTGTAAAATCGGACGAATGTATGCAGGGCGTAAAGGACGGCATTATGCTTTGCGTAAACTCCATAATTCCCTCGCTGTTTCCGTTTATGATAGTATCAAGGTTTATAGTAAATTCGGGGCTCGGCGATTTTTTCGGCCGATTTTCGGGCAAAGCTACGCAAAAGCTTTTTAAACTGCCCGGCATTTGCTCTTTTGTAATAATTATGTCGATGATAGGCGGCTTCCCCGTTGGGGCAAAGATGACCTGCGACCTGCTTGAAAGCGGTAAAATAAGCGAAAACGAGGCGCAGAGGCTCAATCTGTTTTGCATTAATGCCGGCCCGGCTTTCGTCATAGGCACGGTGGGGGAAATTTTTGCAAAAAGCAGGCAGTTGGGCGTACTGCTTTTTTTCTGTTCAATCACCGCCTCCTTTTTAATGGGAATTATGAGCAGAGCGCTGTGCGACGGCGAGAGAAAAGAAGAATATGTTTTTGCCTTTGGGTCCGTGCCGAACCCCGTAAGCGCTTTTACGGACTCTATTGCGGACGCTTCCGGGTCAATGTTTGCAATATGCTCATGGGTAATAATTTTTAACGCCGTTATCAACTGCATTTTATCGTCGGGCAACAGCATCTGCACGACGGCGTTATGCGCTCTGCTTGAGGTTACAAGCGGAATAGAACAGTCCTGCGGCGTTCTGCCCATACCCGTGCTTGCGTCTATACTTTCGTTCGGGGGCTTTTCCGTTCACTGTCAGATTTTTTCGTATGTGAAAAAAAGCGGGCTGAATTTCAAGCTGTTTTACGCCTCAAGAATAATATGCGCCGTCCTGTCGGGCGTTATATGCTATATCGCTTTACGGATTTTCCCGTTTGAAATAGAGGTTTTCGCCTCCGAGTCAACGCTTACGGCAAGCGCATATTCGGTTTCGCTTCCGTCCGCCGTTGCGCTGATAGTTATGTGCTGTTCGCTTATTTTTGAACTTGATACAAACAGGAAAATATGTTAGTATAATAGCAGAATAAATTACGGATGTGAAAAAATGAAAAAGTCTGTTTACAATACCGAAAATATTTCTCCCTGCTGTGATTACTGCCTCATAGGCAAGCCTGCGCCGGACGGCAAAACCGTTCTCTGTCCCAAAAAGGGCGTTGTGGCAAAGGATTTCAGCTGTAAGAAATTCAAATACGACATAATGAAAAGGACGCCGAAAAGAGCGCCCAAGCTTCAAAGCTTTTCCGAGGAAGATTTTTCAATATAATGTGCAAAATTAAACGGGCGGCGGTTTTAAAATACTGCCGTCCGTTTTAATATGTAAATAAAAAGCTTAATTTTTTATTGAGAAAGAAGCAAAGCTAAGGGGAACCCTTGTCCGGGTTCTCCTCAGCCTGTAGATAAACTGTTTTGCGATAGCAAAATGTCCAAAAGTTTTCGCCCGCCTTTTACAAAAAGAGATTCCCCTGTCAGGGGAAATGTCTGCGAAGCGGACAAAAGGGTAAGGGTCGAGGGGCAAAGCCCTCGGCGCAGTCCGCAGACTGCGAAACACCTGTACTTAAGGCGAGGGGAGTCGAGCGCACGCCGCTTCACGCAGGCTCTTTTCGGCGCTTTTACGCTTCTCCTCGTTGCCTTGCGTCAGCAAGGCTTCCTCGTCCGCACGCAAAATCACACGAAAAATAGCTCTGCGTTAAGTGCAAGGCAGTTTTCACCGAGCGGATTTGCGTTCAGGCAAGGAAGCGTCCGAAGAAAATACTGTCGTATTGTCAAGGGCGATGACAAAGCATGAGCGTAAATCCGCCGTTGAAAACCGGCGTGCGTTCGGCTTCCCTCGCCTTAGAGCGCAGGAGGGGCGAAAAACAGTCCGGTGGACTGTTTTTCGGTGGGGAACCCTCGCCGGGGGTTCACCATAATCTTACTCCTTTTGTGCATATTGCCAAGTGAAACATACTTTTTCTACACACTAAGGGAACCCTTGTCCGGGCTCCCCTTAACATTATCCTGCTTTATATTATTCCGCTACGGTAAAGCCCTCCGCAGTTCTTTTTTCCGCAAGCTCAAGCTGCATTTTCTTTTTGTAATCGCCCGAAATTTTATAGAAGAACATTGGAATTGAGCAGAGCAAAAGGCTCACGCCCGGAATTACGGATACCAGGGAGAACATCGCAAAATTCTGCGCCCTCGTAAGCTCCGTTGCCGCAACGACGGTTGTTGAATTTAACATCTGGTCGGGTTTAAAGCCTATCGCCATATACATTACGACTATACCGCAGGTTGAAAGCGCAGAGCCGAGCTTGTTTATAAAGCCCTGACAGGCAGAACCCAGAGCGTTATCCCTGTGTCCCGTTTTAAGCTCCATATAATCGAGGCAGTCATAAATCATGGCTATGGAAATTGTATTTATAACTCCCAACGGAATACAGGAAATAAGTATAAACGGAATACAAATATAGAGGTTTGCCGTAAACCAGCCGAGCAAGGTTGTAAAAATGCTTGCCGCAAAGCCTGCAAGGCAGGTTGTTATAAGAAGCTTTTTGTAGTCAAACTTTTTCATAAGCATAGGCATAAGCAGAGTTGCGCCGAACATTCCGACAACCGCACATACCTGGAAAATCGTCTTTACGCTTGAAACGGAAGCGGCTATTGCCTTTGTCTTTTGTTCGAGCGTCATACCCGTAAGGTCAGGGCCTATGTAAAACGCATATCTCGCTACATGGATTGCCGCCGCCTGAACCATATATCTGCCCGAGGACAGAACGCCCATGAGTATGACAAGCACCAGGGGCTTGCATTTGAAAATTCTTGTAAGCTGTGAGGGTTCGCCGGGCTGTTTTTTCCTGACGGGAGGAACGGCTCTCTCTTTGATGTAAAAGAAAGAGTTTACATACATTACTATTCCCACTACGACTATTGTGCAGGCGATAATAAGATACTGCTTTTTGTTGTATTCCTCCGGGTCCGCCGTGCTTATGAAAAGCGGAAGCAAAAAGCCTGCGGCAAAGAAAAATATTTCGGGAAGAGCCGAACCTATTGAATTGAAAATCTTGCTGAAGGATACGATAGAGCTTCTCTCATTTGCATTGGGAGTCAGCACATTCGGCAGGCCCCAGAACGGTACATCGGCCATGGTGTAGCACATACCCCAAAGCACATATACTACCGCAGAATATATCATGAGCGATTTCTGCTCAAGATTCGGGCTTAAATACATAAGCACCGTAAGCAGTGCAATGGGTGCGGCCGCAAAAATTATGTAAGGCTTCATTTTGCCCCATTTGGTGGTATGGCGGTCAACAATAATACCCATGAGCGGATCGTTGATTGCGTCCCAAACCCTTGCAAGCAGCATAAGAAGCAGTACAAACATCAGCGGAAGATGCAAAACATTTACATAGTAGTCGCTGATATAGCTTGACATCATAGCGTATATCATGCCCTGACCCATACCGCCTACAGAGAACATCCAAAGCTCTTTTTTGCCGACATAATTTTTAGGTTCTGCCAAAGCCGACGGTTTAGTTTTATCCATAAAAATTCCCCTTTTTGTTTTATCGGTTTATTCGGTATCGCCTCAAACCGTTTGACACGGTCTTTTTAAGCTTATTTCAATCTCGGCATTATCAATATCGCCGCCGACATATTTGCCTTCGCCGAAAATCCTGGAACGGGCAATTATTTTGTCCTCATAGACGGAAAAAACATAGCCCTGTGTGAATTTTGAAAAATCCCCGTGATTTATTACCCCCACGGTGGGTACGGAAATTGCCTTAAAGCTTCCGTGATCCTCGTATGTATATTTACTTGTGCAGTAATGCAGATGCCCCGTAATGAAAATTACATTGTCGTACTTATTGAATATTTTTAAAAGCTTATCCGATTCGTTGCCCACGGTGCCTCTCCATTTGCCCTTGCCGAGAAATGTTAAGGGCAGGCCGTTGGTATTCTTTAAAGGCTGATGATTGAACACAAACACGGGCTTGCCGCTGTCTTTTTGAGCGCTTAGCTCCCTGTCGAGCCAATCAAGCTGTTCATCGCTTATGTAAGAGCCCTCAAATGCCGCCCTGTCTGCGCCGAGCATAATGAATTTGTAACCGTTGACCGTTTTTGAAAAGAAATATCTTTGGCCCGTGCCCGTGCGCCCGTTCTTTATGCCCTTTAGGAAAGAGGAAAACCTCTGCACCTGTTTTTTGTAATTCCTCAGCCTTATGTCGTGATTGCCCGTAATGGCAAAAATGTTTTTAAACTTGTGAGCTATAGGTTCAAGGAGCTTTTGAGTGAATTTATATTCACATTTTGTCCCGTACTCCGTGATGTCGCCGAGCATTACAAGCGCATCAAAGCTTGACCTTGAATTTCCTATATCCATACAGGCCGAGTACATTCTTCCGCTCCTGAGCGGAGAAAGCGATGAAATTTGAGGATCTCCCCAAACTATCATATTAAGCTTTGCCTCGCCGTCCGCCTCGACGGGCGCCGTGCTGTCGGGAATAAGCACCTTTTTTGATTTAATCAAAAAGTCAAGTCCCTTTTCCATTCTGCTGTAAAACAATTCGCTGATACCCATTTTGTTCCCCCTCGTATTAAATTGTAAAGAGACGCAGTTCTTTTTGGGGACCGCATCTCTTTAATTTTAAACCCTGTCTTTACTTTGCGTCATTGGTCGCAATAATATCCACGCCCGTACCGAGTATGTTTTTGATAACAACATCTCCGATTTTGACAGGCGCATTAAGAGTTACCTTATTTATCTCCTTCATTGCTTCAAAAAGCATTTCCTTGGGTATAGGCGACGCCGATTTAACCGAAACGACCGGCAATTTTCCGCCCTCAAGCTTCACGGTAGAGGTAAGCATTCTCTCGGGATGCGTACACTCCTGCCTTGCGTATTTGTCGCCCCTCGGGCAGGTGTTGCCCGTGACCGAAACGACCTCGTTGCTGTCGTCAAGCTCAACCGTAATGGCACATCCTATGGGACAGGATACGCAAACCATTTCTTTTTTTGTCATAATTTACGCCTCCTCTATAGTAACTGTAAGGGTGCTGTCTGCCGGCAGGGACTTAATTGTATCAAGCTTAATAAGAATGTACTCCATTTCTCCGGGAGTCATCTTTTTCTTTTTGTTTGACATAATCACCTCGTCGCCGCACTTAACAACAAGCTTAACATTCTTAAAGACTTTGCCTACCCTGAAATAGAGCTTAACGCTCTTATCGGTTTGCTTGTTTATTCTCTGCGGAACTATGTATCTTACTCCGTTTGTGCCGAGGGTTTTAATACATTCGCCCGTTTTCTTTTCGCCCTTAATGTACTTTGCGGCGCCCTCTCCTGCAATTTGGCTCTCCTGGGTAACATAGTCTACAAGGTCATGAACCTGCAAAACATTGCCGCAGGCGAAAACGCCCTTGTGATTTGTCTCCCTGTACTCGTCAACGCTCGGACCGTTTGTAATTGAATCAAGCTCAATACCGGCATTTTTTGAAAGCTCGTTTTCGGGGATAAGCCCTACGGAAAGCATCAGCGTATCGCAGGGTATGTATTCCTCGGTACCGGGAATGGGTTTGAGATTTTCGTCTACATTTGCCACGGTAACGCCCTCAAGCCTTTCCCTGCCGTGGGTCTTTACTACCGTACACGAGAGCCTCAGCGGTATTCCGAAGTCCTCCAGGCACTGAACTATATTCCTTGTAAGTCCGCCCGAATACGGCATTAATTCGCAAACCGCCTTTACCTTTGCGCCCTCAAGGGTCATTCTTCTTGCCATAATAAGGCCTATGTCGCCCGAACCGAGTATAACAACGGTTTTGCCCGGCATATAGCCGTTAATATTAACATATTTCTGAGCAGTTCCGGCCGTCATAATTCCCGAAGCACGGCTTCCGGCTATCGAAAGAGCGCCCCTCGGCCTTTCACGGCAGCCCATCGCAAGCACTATCGCCGTTGCCTTAATTGTAATTAAGCCGTCAACATTGTTACAGGCGGTAACTACATTGTCCTGTGAAATGTCGAGAACCATGGTGTCCGTTTTTACTTCTATATCCGACTCGTTGACCTGTTTAATGAACCTGCCGGCGTACTCGGGGCCTGAAAGCTCCTCGCCGAAATAATGAAGCCCGAAGCCCGTATGGATACACTGTTCGAGTATTCCTCCGAGAGTGTCCGCACGCTCAAGAATGACAATTTTCTCTACGCCCTCTTCACGGGCTTTAAGCGCGGCCGCCATACCGGCAGGGCCTCCGCCTATTACCGCCAAATCATAACTCAGCACTTTACCCACCTCACTTTGTCCTTTCAAAAATAATCTTGGAATTTCCCCCGAACTTTGTTATCTCGTTCATATCCGTTCCAAGCTCTCTTGCAAGGATCTCAACGACCTTACTTGAGCAGAAGCCGCCCTGACATCTGCCCATACCGGCTCTTGTTCTTCTCTTAACGCCGTCCACATCTCTTGCGCCGGCAGGGGCGTGTATTGCGTCAAGTATTTCGCCCTCGGTTATCGTTTCACAGCGGCATATAATTCTGCCGTATGCTGAATTTTTCTCTATAAGCTCCCTGCGCTGTTGCTCGTTCATATGCCTGAAGCGCACGGGCGCCTGCCTGTTTACGGTGAAGCTCTCCTTAGTACGGGGCGAAAGCTTTTCAATCAAAAGCCCCTCTACATATTCGGCTATCGCCGGCGCCGCAGAAAGACCCGGAGATTCTATTCCGGCGCAGTTGATAAATTTATCGCTTTTATCGGAGTAGCCGATAATAAAATCATCGGTTACGGGGTGGGAACGCACCCCTGCAAAAGAGGTAATTGCGCCCCTGACATTTATCGAAGGCACGGATTTAAACGCCTTTGAAAGCACAAATTCAAGCCCGTCGGGAGTGGTGTCGGTATTGTCCTTTTCCCTGTCGTCGGAGGCAGACGGCCCTATAAGTATATTGCCGTCAACGGTCGGCGTAACAAGAACTCCCTTTCCCATTTTATTGGGGCATTGGAAAATTGTGTGGCTTGCAAGGCTGCCGTATGACTT
Source organism: uncultured Clostridia bacterium (assembly GCA_947630285.1). Classification (GTDB taxonomy): domain Bacteria; phylum Bacillota; class Clostridia; order Oscillospirales; family Acutalibacteraceae; genus Fimenecus. The sequence goes on from CANRHD010000001.1 coordinate 255,486, forward strand.
GTCCAGCAGGTAATACTCTCCCCTTCTCGGCACAAGCTCTATACTGTCGTCGCCTATCATGGCGGCAATTTCATCGGAATGAATACCGGCGGCGTTTATTATATACTCCGTTTCTATTTTGCCTGCGGCGGTATCAAGCTCAAAGCGGCCGCCGTCAAGCTTTGTAATATTTTTAACCTCGCAGTTTCTTATAAAATCAACGCCGTTTGTCACCGCAACCTCGGCGGCGGCAATGGTGAGCTCATACGGGCAGACAATTCCTGCCGTGTTTGAAAGCAAAGCCGCCTTTACCTCGTCGGAAACATTGGGTTCTAACTCCTTAGCCCTTTCCTTTGAAATTATTTCAAGGCGGTCAACGCCGTTTTTAACTCCCCTGTCATAAAGAACCTTGATATGCTCGACTTCTTCATCGGAAAACGCCAAAACAAGCGAACCGTTGTTCCTGTACGGAACATTCAAATCCCTGCAAAGCTCCGGCATCATACCGGTACCCTTAACATTGAGCTTTGCCTTAAGCGTTCCCGGCATAGCGTCGAAGCCGCCGTGCACAATGGCGCTGTTCGCCTTTGTTGTACCCATGGCAACATCATTGCATTTTTCCAAAAGTGCAATTTTTATGTCGTACTTTGAAAGCTTCATGGAAATCAAAGCGCCGACAACGCCGCCGCCGATGACCGCAACATCGTACCTCATAATATTTCACCCCTCAAAATATTCATATATTTTGCAAAAGTGCAAAATATGCAAAAGTGCAAAATATAACAATTACTATGACAGTATAACACATTTGACAAAAAATTAACAGAGTTTTTTTGATATTTTTTTAAAATTTACTAAAAAATTTCGCATTTTTGAAATAAGGCGAGAAAAGCCGAACACACGCCGCTTCACACAGGCTCTTTTCGGCGCTTTTACGCTTCTTAAGCTAAATAACCTTTTCCATTTCCCTTTTCAGTCTTTTTATTATCCTCTTTTCAAGCCTTGAAATATAGCTTTGGGAAATGCCCAGCAGGTCGGCTACCTCCTTTTGGGTGTGCTCCTTTTCCCCGTCAAGTCCGAAGCGCATATTCATAATCATTTTTTCACGCTCCGAGAGGGTATTAACGCTCATAAGCAGGATATTTTTTTCGTTCTCGGCCTCAAGATTTCTGTTTATCTCGTCGGGTTCGCTTCCCAAAACATCGGACAGCAGAAGCTCGTTCCCGTCCCAGTCGATATTGAGCGGCTCGTCTATAGAAATATCCGTTTTATGCAGGCTTATTTTACGCAGGTACATAAGAATTTCGTTCTCGATACATCTTGAGGCATAGGTGGCAAGCTTAATGTTTTTTTCGGGTCTGAATGTGTTTACCGCCTTTATAAGGCCTATTGTGCCTATCGAAACGAGGTCGTCTATTCCGACCCCCGAATTGTCGAATTTTTTTGCTATATAGACTACAAGCCGCAGGTTATGTACTATCAGAGGCTCCCTTGCGGAGCTGTCGCCGTTTGATATTTTTTCGATAAGATTGTTTTCCTCCTCCTTTGTCAGAGGCTCCGGCAGATTATCGGGGCCGCTCACATAGTCAATATCGTTTTCATTAAAAAAATCCCTTATTTTTTCAATTATTGACCTTAAAGAAAGCTTTTTCATCTCTTTTTCCCCTTTCGTCTATGATTTCATTATTTAAAAGCACAGAGTATTCGCCGTTTGAAAAATCGGTCTTACTCTGTGAAAGAAGTACATTTTTTACGCTTATGTTTTTTTCGTTGACGGTGAGCAAATCTATAACGGAGGCCCTCAGAGCGCCCTTGTCGGAAACCGTGTTTACAGGTATGAGCCTTATCCTGTTTTTCCCCTCGCCGTCGGGTACGGCTCCGTTTTCAAAAAATTCACGCATCTGCCCGTCAAAGAGCTTTGATATTACGCTCTTTTCGGCTATTACGACCGGTTTGCCCGTAAAGCTGTCACGAAGCGTGTTTCCCGTGTCAAGCAGGGCGTTTACGGTAACGGTCCTGTTCCCGTTGCACAGCGTTACGCTGTAAATTTTATTTTCGGGCGCACTGCGCTTTGACAGCTTAAAAATAAGCGTTAAAACAAAATAGCATATTACCGTGGATATAATAAGTATTTTTATGTCCACATTAAAATAAACCACGCTGTTATTGAATATCATTCCGCTGGGCTTAAACAAAATCCAAAGTGCAAGCATAACGCCGGCAAAGGCAAAATTAACGCCGAAAAACGCAAGGAATATCTTTAAAAGCGGCTTCGGCCTGTCGGGCTTAAAGCTTATCAGCACTATTGCAAGCGACGCCGCCAAATTCATTAAAAAAGTCAGTATTCCCGGTATTTCGGGTAAAAAAATTACAAGAGAATAAACACCTCCTGCAAGCGCACCCAAAAAAATCCTGTATCTTTTGACATTGAGCTTTAACGCTCCCTTTACCAAAAGCAAAAGAAAATAATTCACAAATATGTTTATTGCTATAAGCACATCAACATATACCGTCAGAACAATCACCACACAAAAAATTAACCCTGATGCCATTATATAGGCTCAGGGTTTAATATTTTGTCATATTGTGTTTTTAATGCTTTAACTTATTGAGGTAATCCTCAAGTATCAGCACGGCCGCAACGGCGTCAACTGTCTGCTTGCGCTTTTTTCCCCTTGTGTTCGTAGCGTTCAGGATATTGTGCGCCGAAACGGTTGTGAGCCTTTCGTCCTGAAGGCACACCTCAAGACCGCTCTTTTCCCGTAAAAGCTGTGCAAGCTCCTTACACGCCTGCGCTCTGAAGCCCTCGCTTGCGTCCATATTCTTGGGAAGCCCCACGACTATCCTGACGGCGTTTTTGTCCTTTGCTATTTCGCAGATTTCATCGCAGAGCTTTTCTCTGTCCCTCTGCGTTATAACGCCGACCGGAGAAGCGAGCATCTGCATTTTGTCGCAAACCGCTATGCCGGTTCTGACATCGCCGTAATCAACAGATAAAATAATCATACCGCACCTTATAGCTTTAGCTTATCCTTGCGAATTGTCGGGAGAAGGCTCTGTTTCGGGAGCCGGAGCGGGAGTCGGTTCAGGAGCCGCCGTGGCAGGCTGGGTATTCTCCGGCTTTGCCGTGGTTCCCGGCTTAGTATTTGAGTTTGAAGCGGCTGTTATAACATTTCCGTTGGCGTCCGTAAGAGGCTCTGTCGCAACGGATTCACCGTTGCACCGCCCGGGCATATTGTCTTTATCGTACCAGCCGATGCCCGTGCTCGAACAGGTGGAGCTTGCAAGCCTGCCCGAAGAAGCGCAGTACCTTGCGCTTACAACATTGTCGGTATGAAGCTCAAATTCCTTTTTGTCAAGACCCTTATTTATCCTTGTCATTACAGTGTCGAAAATTGCGCCGGCAGGGTTGCCCGAAACATAGTTTGAAATCTGCTTGGGCTTATCACAGCCGAACCAAACCGCCGCAACATAATTCGGAGTTCCGCCGACGAACCAGCGGTCCTTATCCTCTGTGGTAGTACCTGTTTTTGCAAAGGTCTGGAAGCCCTCGATGCCGTAATTACGGCCCGTTGACAAGTGGGCGGCGTCGGTTACGACCGTCTGCAAAAGCTTATTCATAATATCGGCCGTTTCAACGCTTATGGCCTGTTCGGGTTTTTCGTTATCGTTTTGAAGAATGATTTTGGTGCCGCTTGCATTGGTGATTTTATAATAGCTGTACGGCTCGTAATATTTCCCGCCGTTTCCGAAGCAGGCGAACGCCGCCGCCATTTCAAGCGTGGTAGCCCCGTAAGTCAGACCGCCGACCGCCAGCGGAGCGTAGGCTTTGTCGGACTCCTTAAGATTTTGCAAATGGAATTTATCCTGCAAATAGCTATAGCAAAGGTTTACGCCCATCTTTCTTACAAGCTGAGCCGGTACAGTGTTGTAGGAAACGGCTATGGCTCTCTGCACCGTGAGGTAGCTTCCGGGCGAGCCGGGATCTCCGCCGTAGTTATGCGGCCAAAGCTTGCCGTTTACCATAAAGCCGTAGTTTTGAACCTTTGAGCTGTAATTGATATAGCCCTCGTTAATGCCGGGCGAATAAACGCTCAGCGGCTTAATGGAAGAACCGGGCTGTCTGGGCTTAACGGCACGGTTATAGCCCCTGTTTTCCTTTTTCTCCCCGACGCCGCCTACTATACCGACAATTCTGCCGGAATAGTCCATAATGGTCATAGCGGACTGGGCGTCGGCAATGTTCTTGTTATATTTCGGCATGGAAATTTTGTTTTCGTAAACATTTTCAAGCTCTTCCTGAACCGAAAGGTCAACTGCGGAATAGATACGGAAGCCGCCGTTGTATATGGCCTTTGAAGCCTGCGACCTTGTATAGCCGAGCTTGTTTACAAGGTCTTCGATTACCTCCTGAATGATGTAATCGACATAGTAGCTGTTGATTTCCTGATCCTGATTATTGTTTTCGTTTTCCTTTTTACTGTCTTCGCTCTCGTTCTTAACATACTCTTTACTGTTTGTAAAGATCATTTTGTAATCTACAGCCTCTTTATACTCCTCCTCGGTGAGGTAGCCCTCTTCACGCATATTTTCAAGGCAGGTGAGCTGTCTTTTTCTGTTGGCTTCCTGGTGAAGGAGCGGATCAAGCTCCGACGGGTTCTGGGTAATGGCCGCAATGCAGGCACATTCCGCCGCATTAAGCTGTGAAACCTGCTTGCCGAAATATTTTTCGGAGGCGGTCTTTACGCCGTAACAGCCGTGGGACATATATACGGTGTTGAGGTACGCCTCAAGTATGGTGTCCTTTGAAACTTTCTTTTCAAGATTTAAGGCGTTGAGTATCTCGTAAAACTTACGGCTGACGGTTATGCTTTTTTCGCCGGTGAGATTTTTTATAAGCTGTTGGGTGAGCGTTGAGCCGCCGCCCGAATCGCCGAAGGTCATAACGGCCTTTGCGGTTCTGAGCCAGTCAACGCCGCTGTGCTTTTTAAAACGCTTGTCCTCAAGCGCAATATATGCCTTTTGGAGGTTTTCGGGGACTTCCTTGAGTTCGACCCAAACCCTGTTCTGCTCGCCGTGGAGGCGTTTGAGCTCAACGACCTCGTTATTCTTGTCATAGGCATAGATAATTGTGGTCTGCGCCTGATTTTCCTTGTATTCGCTTATGTTGATTTTCGCATCGCCGTTTATATATGAAGAGCAAAAGCCCAAAATGTAGCAACTGATTATGGTTAAAGTAAGCATAGCCGTAAACGCCAGCGCAAATACGACGGTAAGAGCCTTCCTTGCCCCGGGGCTTAAAGGCTTTCTCTGCTTCCTCTTCCTTTTAGGATTTCTCCCTCTTTTGGGGACTCTTTCATTCATTTTAAAACTTCCTCCGTTAAAAAATGATATATTTTATATATTGTAGCACAGATTTAAACACAATTCATCACTTTTGCAAAAATAATTAAAAAAATTTACAATTAATACTAAAACGAAATTAAGGGGTAAAAATATAAGTAAACCAAGCTTTAAATATGTATCGGGAATGTTTTTTATGATAAGAATTTTATCAAAATGTATTATAGCCACGGCAGTATTTTTGATTTTTGCCGTATTGATTACCTTTATTTCCGTAACGGCAAAGAGCGGAAATATAACCGAAGAAAAGACCGTGCCGCAGGAGAGCTCCCCTCTTTACACGCTTTCCGAATACAAGGGGAGAATTGCGCTCTACAAGCAGGGATACGCCATGCCCGTTGAAATTTACGAGGTATATACAAGCTCCCTGCCGCAGGAAGAACAGCAAAAGGTAAAGGACGGAATAGACGCCTATACCGATTCCGAAATACTTAAAATAATAGAAGCCTATACAAGCTGAATTTCAATTTCAAACTCTTTCGCCGTCTCGGGTATGCTTATTTCAAGCGTACCCTTTTCTCTTTGTATAAACTCGGCGTCCTCGCCGTTTAATTTAACGCTGTAACTGCCCTTATCGTTCATTACCGCCAATACGGTTGACTTTTTGTCCGAATAACGGGAAAATTCAGCCCTTAAATAAGTATTGTCACCGTTAAAACCGCTGTATTCACAAAAAGTGTCAAAACCGCAGGTTAAACTGCCCGGTTTATAATAGGCGCACGCCCAAAGGTTTACGGGTACGGAAAGTCCCCCGAAATTGTGGAACCAGCCTCCCCTGCCCGTTACAATCGACAGCATTTCAAAGGTGTAGTAGGAATACTCGACCTCTCTTTTCCAAGCTTCGAGGGCGGTTTTAGCAATTTTGTACGCAAAGTCGCTCTCGCCCAGGTCAAGCATTGTTTTCCATATGAACCACTGGTGCGCAAACCACACATTGCCGTTCCAATAGCCGTTTACGGAAAAATAATCGGCCTGCATATTTACGGCGGAAATGCCCACCTTGCTCATCATTTCCTCTTCGCTTTTAAGGTGAGAGAGAATTTTTTTTGTTTGGTTTTCGTTCGTAATACCTGCAATGAGCGGATAAATTCCGTCTATCGTCTTGTTCAGGTTTTCTCCGCTTTCGCTTACGAGGCGCTGTTTGGGTTCGCCGTTTTCATCGTGGATTACATACGAAAAATACCCTGCCTCATCGTCCCATGAATATGCCTGAAGCCCGTCCGAAATGCGTTTTATATCCTTTTCGTACTCCGCAACATCGTCCTGCCTGCCGATATGCCGCGCAACGGCGCACAGCAGTTTTGCCGTTCTTATGACCTGAGAGGAAGAGATGCACGGAGCGGTAAGAAGCTGAAGACCTCTTTTGTATGTTTCGGCCTGAGGAGGCAAATCGTCCATACCCGAACAGTTGTAAAAGTAATCAAAGGTGGTGGTCATTCCGCTTTTAAACTTAGCCGTAACAGAGCCGTTGATTTTACCTGCGAGAAAATCATAGAACATTTTTACCCTGTCGTAATATTTATACAGCTTATCCTTGTCGTTGGTACGGCAAAGCATATCGAAATACTGATAAATATGCACCGGTACGGGCGAACCGTGAAGCAGGAAAGCGTAATCCCTGTTATCCCTGTCGCTCAAATACAAATCGAGGATATACTCGGCAATTTCAGGGTTAAATATATTCATGCCCAGTCCGATGAAGCCGGAATCCCAGGTATAAAACGAATCCCAGCGCTTGCCCGGAGTGTGATGCACAACATAATCCCCGTGGCGGTAAAGCGGATATACGGTGTTTTGGAAAACGGCAGCAAGAAGCAGGTTGTTTGAAAACTCGTACCTTTCGCCTGCCCTGTTAAGCTGTATTTTTTGAGCCGATTTTTTGGCCTCAAGATAAATTTTTTCATACTCGGATTCGGTTTTGTATTGAACCTCTCCCGATGAAATAACCGCATATTCGGTATGACTTTCGCCGGGCTTGATATAAAGCGTATGAACCAGAGTGTTCTGATAATAACCGTCGTCCGAGTGTTTAAAGCTGAACTCGCCTGAAAAGGTTTCCAGCATATTGTCAAAGCTCGGATCGGGCTGTGAAATTCTCGGCGTGGGCACATCTTCCAAACAGCCGGTCGGAATGTCACGAAGCCTTGTGTCGGGGTTAAAGGTACGCAGGCTGAAAATGTCATCTATGCCCTCGTATTTCAATTTAACAAGCTTGCCGTTTTCAAAGTCCTCGGCGGATATTTCGGGCATATAATTATTTTTTACGGTCTTTACTTTAATCCCGTCTGCCGAGTCTTTCTCCGTTATTGCGAAAAAGTCAAATTCAACCGCTCCGCCGCCCGTTGAAATAAACTCAAACGAAGCCAAGCCTTTATCGAGCTTTCCGAGAGGCAGAAAGGCGAACTCCAAACCGTCGCAGGCCCTCAGCTTTAAAGGCTTGCCGTTGACTGTAAAGCTGCTTTCCTTTACAGTCGGAGTGGCGTATCTGACAGCGAGAACGGCGTCCGAATAGTCCTCTTTTATATCGACCTCATATAAAATCCTGTCGCCCTTTTCCTCGCCGAGCTTAGGATACTTAGGCAGTATGTATCTGTTGCCGTCCCTGTCGCCAAGACCGGTGTGTTCAAAAAATCTGTCGTCGAAGAACTCTCCCTTGTGCATGGCGTCCATAGTTTCCATATCCCACGGACGGGGCGTATTGTAGTTAAACTCCTTATAGTCAAGCGCCCTTATAAGCTCGCACTTTTCGGGCAGGGACAGCTCCGCCCTGTTTGCGGTCGGGAACTGAACAGCCGAAAAGAAATTCACAAGACAGTTTTGCATCATATCGGAATTGTTGAATATTTCGGTTCTGACAAGGACGCAATCGCTGTCAAGCCTTGTAAAGGAAACATCGGAGTATATCACATCTTTCCACTCTAAATCCTGACGGTAAGAGTAGTAGGAATAATCGCTGCTGCACTCCCACGGGTGAACGCCTACGGGCACGGTTACATTCGGCGCTTTTGCGTCGGTATTGGCGACGCAGGGAAGCACGGTCAAATCGAACCTGACACCCTTTTCGCACTCATGAGCTGTAATTTTTGAAATACCGAAGTATTTTTTTGAATACGGACCCCACTCGGGCATTATATTTATCATGTTTAATATTTACCTTTCATCGTTTAATACTGCTTCCGCAGCCTTTATTCCGTCAACCGCCGCAGAGACTATTCCTCCGGCATAGCCGGCGCCCTCTCCGCAGGGGTACAGACCCCGTACCTTTGTCTGCATAAACTCGTCCCTCAGTATTCTTACGGGTGAGGAGCTCCTTGTTTCGGGACCCGTAAGCAGGGCGTCACCGCACGCAAAGCCCGACAGCATATTATCCATTTTTACAAGGGCTTCGCACATAACAGAGCTTACCTTTTGGGGCAAAAGCTCCTGCAAATTTGTGTATCTTACGCCTGTGGGAAACGACGGTTTTACATTTCCGCACGAAACAGAGGCGGTGTTATTCAAAAAGTCCTTTACAAGCTGGGCAGGCGCAGAATAGTCGCCTCCGCCCATTACAAAAGCCTTTTTTTCAATCTCCCTCTGCATATACATACCTGCGAGTGGGTGGTCGCTGTTGAAATCCACCGGCTCAATGCCCACCAAAACGGCGCTGTTGGCGTTTTCCTTATCCCGTTTGTACTCGCTCATACCGTTAGTGACAACGGTATTTTCCTCGCTTGAGGCGCAGACTACGGTACCGCCCGGGCACATACAAAATGTGTATGCTCCCCTGCCTCCCTGCGGATGGCAGGCAAGCTTGTAGCTTGCGGCCCTGAGCCTTGGGTGGTTTGCGAATTTCCCGTACTGCGAGCAATTTATCATTTCCTGCTTGTGCTCTATTCTTGCGCCTACGGAAAACGCCTTTTGCATCATCGGTATGCCCTTTTCAAAAAGCATCTCCACAGTATCCCTTGCGGAATGGCCTATTGCAAGTATAAGCGTATCGGTTTCAAAATCCTCGGCGTTACCGTTTTTATCGGTCAATGTAACGCCCTGAACACAGCCGTTATATATTATCAAATCCGTAAGGGTCGTTTCAAACCTGAATTCGCCGCCGAGAGATATAATCTCATTACGCATATTTTTTACTACATCTTTGAGCTTGTCCGTGCCTATGTGCGGCAGGGCGGAATACATAATTTCCTGCGGAGCCCCGTATTTGCAAAACTCCTGAAAGACCTTCCTTACACGGCTGTCTTTTATTCCGGTAGTGAGCTTGCCGTCGGAAAAAGTGCCTGCTCCGCCCTCTCCGAACTGTATATTTGAATTTACATTAAGTTTTCTTTCACGCCAAAAGGTCTTTACGCTTTCGCTTCTTTGCCCGACCGTTTGACCCCGTTCGACTATAAGCGGCCTGAGCCCCGCACCTGCCATTATCAAAGCCGCAAACATTCCTGCCGGCCCAAAGCCCGTTACAACGGGTCTTAACAAAGAGGTGCGCCTGTTTTCGGGCGCTTGATACAAATATTTTTGCGTTACGGACACCCTTTTGTCGTTAAGCCTTGAAACGACGCTCTCCTCGTCAAAATCGCCTGTGACATCTACGGAAAATATAAATTTAATATCGTCCTTCTTTCGGCAGTCAACGCTCTTTTTGTATATTTCAAGAGTTTTTATGCTGTCTTTTTTGACCTTTAGGATTTCCGCCGCTTTGGTTTTCAAATCGTTTTGCTCGTCCTCGTAATCGAGGGGCAGTTTTATTTCATTTATTCTTAACAAGCTTATTCTCCTTTAAAATCGAATCCGCACAAAGCCTGCCGGAACTCCATGCCCACTGAAGATTATGTCCGCCGCAAAGCCCGTCTATATTTACCGCTTCGCCGATAACGAACAAATTTCTGTATTTTCTGCTCATAAGCGTTTTGGGGCACAGCTCGTCTGTATCAATTCCGCCTGAAGTGGTCTGTGCAAACTCAAAATCCCTTACGGCGGCAAGCTTTATTTTCCAATTCTTTATAAGACGCCCAAGCCGTTTCAGGGCCTCGTCCGAAACATTTTTTAACGGGCAGTCCCTTTTTATTTTGCACAGCAAAAGCATATAATTTCCCAGCGCTTTGGGAAGTATTCCCTGCACAAGCTCCTCCGAGCTTTTTTCGGGATAAAGCTTTTTAATGTCCGATAAAAACGAAAGGAGCGAAGCTTCTCCCATATCGGGCAGCAAATCGAGCCGTACAAAAAGATTTTTAAAGCCGAGTCTTGCGGCAAGACCCGAAAACTGCATAACGGGAATACCCGAAAGTCCGTAGTCGTTAAACTGCACCTCGCCCTTTTCCGTGTAGAGCGTTTTTCCGTTTTCCTCAAGCGTTACCGTGCAGATATTCCTGACGCCCTTTAAGGCCTTGGGAAAATTCTCGGCAATTACACCGGTAAGGGCAGGCACGGGCTTTGTCGTTTTTATGTTTAATCTTTTCAGCATTTTAAACGAGCCGCCGTCCGTTCCGAAGCTTTTTGCGGCGCTTCCGCCGGCGGAGATCACCACGGCGTCCGCCTTAATTTTGCCGTTTAGCAAAAAGCCGTTTTCCGTTTTTTCAATCCTGTCTATTTCGGTATCGGTAAAAAGCCCTATATTTAAGCCTTCGCATTGCGACAGCAGGATATTTACAACCGACGAGGCCTGTCCCGAAACGGGATAGACCCTGCCCTGCGCCTCCTCACGCAGTAAAAGCCCCATAGACGAAAAGAACCTGATATTCTCTTTGGGAGGGTATTTCTCAAATGCGGTTTTCAAAAACTCGGTACTGCCCCTGAAGTACTCTTCGGAGGAATAGACATTTGTAATATTGCATCTGCCGTTGCCCGTTGCGAGAATTTTTTTCATAACTCTCGGCATTTTTTCGTAAACGGCAACATCGACGCTTTTGTTTTGTTTTTTCAGGGACACGGCGCAGGCAATGCCCGAAGCTCCGCCGCCTATAACCGCAACTTTCATAACGCATACACTCGTAAACAGATTTTTTCAGTTTATTGTACCACAACATATAATATAAATCAAATATCAATTTGACAAAATTACAGGCTTAGAGTAAAATAAGAAAAATAAATTTTACGGAGCGTTTACAATGGAATTTGATGCTTTTGACGCAGGCATAGAATTGGGCGGACTTCGTAAGCGTGACGACATTCGCCTTTTAGTTTGCTATCTGCTTAAAACTATAGACAAACCGCTTGAAAAAGAACAGCTTAACAAGGCTCTTCTTGAAAACGGACTTGCAAATTATTTTGAAATAAACCAGGCTGTTTCCGAGCTTCTTTCAAACGGCTGTATCGATATGCTCATTTATAACGACGAGGAGTGTTACACCGTTTTGCCGAGGGGTAAAGAAATTGCGGACAACCTTGAAACCTCTTTGCCCAAAACGGTCAGGGAAAGGGCGGTAAACTCCGCAATTAAGCTGATGACGCTCAAGGAGGTTGAACGGGAAAATAAAATCACGGTCGAAAAGACCGAGGACGGCTATAACGTAACCTTTCACCTTAAAAGCGGAAATCTTGAGCTTATGGAGCTTACCCTGCTCGTCGGCGACAGTATGCAGGTTGAGAGCATTAAGAAAAACTACTTAAACGACCCGATTAAGCTTTACTCAAGCATTATAACGGCGCTTACGGTTTAAAAAAAATTAATATGAGGAGAGCCGAACGCATGGCCGCTTAACGCAGGTTAAGCTCCCCTCGCCTTACTCGGACGGGCATTTAAGCCCGTCCTGTTTTTCGGAAAGAGAAAGAAATATGGAAAATATCAATGATTTTACAAGCGGAAGCATAAGAAAACAGCTTATTGCTTTTTCGCTTCCCATACTGCTCGGGAATATTTTTCAACAGTTTTACAATATTGCGGACACGGCCATTGCAGGGCATCTGCTCGGCGACGACGCACTCTCCGCAATAGGCGCAACTGCGCCCGTAAACAACCTTATACTTATGATAGCTTTCGGCTTTAACGGCGGTTTCGGCATTGTTATCTCACAGAGCTTCGGCGAAAAAAATTACGCAAAGCTCAAAAGGGCCTTTGCACAGTCGCTCGTCTTTGTTTTGGCGTTTTCTGCGATAATCGGCGTACTGTCCCCTTTTCTTATAAACGGCATACTCAGGTTTATGAACACGCCCGACAAAATATTTGACGCCGCAAAATCATACATACTTGTTTTGCTTGTCTGCGTAATTGTGACTATGCTTTATAACCTCGAGGCAACGGTACTGCGCTCTCTGGGCGACAGCAAAACTCCGCTTTATTTTGTTATAATCTGTTCGTTTATTAACATTGCGCTTGACTGGCTGTTTATTTCCTATTTTAAATCAGGCGTATATCGGTGCGGCGGAGGCAACGGTTATTTCACAGGGAATTTCCTGTGTGCTGTGCGCTGTTGTGATTGTTAAAAGCTATAAAATAATAAGACCCGAAAGGGCGGCGTTTAAAAAAGACACGGCTCTGACCGCCTCGCTGCTCACCTCGGGGTTAGCCATGGGAATGATGAACTCTATTTTCTCTGTAGGCTCTATAATTTTGCAGGCCGCAGTAAACGGACTCGGGCCGCAGATAATCGCAGCACAGCTCGGGGCGAGAAAAATAAGCGATGTTTATATGCAGCCGCTTGTAACCGTAGGGACATCGTGCTCTACGCTCGTTGGACAAAATTACGGCGCCGGAAAGATAAAAAGAATATCGGAAATTATAAAATACGGCGCTCTTTACGCCCTTATCTGGTCTGTTTTCTCGCTTGTCACGGCCTATGCTTTCGGCGGATTTTTTATAAGGGCGATAACGGGTACTCACGACGGCGTAATAGTTCAAAACGCTTTAATGTACCTTAAAATCAACACCCCGTTTTACTTTACCCTCGGTTTGCTGTTTATTTTAAGATTTTCCATTCAGTCCGTAAACTCCAAAATTCCGCCGCTCATTTCAAGCGCCATAGAGCTCGGCTCAAAGATTATTTCCGCCTTTGCTTTCATTCCTGCCTACGGCTTTGTCGGCGCATGCGTTGCAGAACCCGTAAGCTGGTTTTTAGGTGCAATTTTCCTTATTTTCGCATTTTCAAAAGCGTACAGACGGGCGGCTGAAAAGTTTAAAAATTCAGGCTCCTGACTTAATTTTCGGGACTTGCAAAAATCACACCCTATGCTCATATATTATTGAGAAAGGGTGTGATTTTTTTGTTATTTACTTTATTCTCTTCGATATTTGCAAATATGTTTTATCTTATGCTTCACCTTGAAAATCAGGGCTCTTTTCCAAAGCCGCTTTCCGCCGGTGAGGAAAAGGAGGCGCTTGAGAGGCTCAGGCAGGGCGACAGCTCCGCCCGTGATTTACTGGTTGAACACAATTTAAGACTTGTGGTACATATAATCAAAAAATACTATTCAAACTATTCGGATCAGGACGATTTAATTTCAAACGGCACAATAGGTCTGATAAAAGCGGTAAACAGCTTCGACAGCGAAAAGGGCACACGCTTTGCCACCTATGCCGCAAGATGCGTTGAAAACGAAATACTTATGTATTTCCGCAGTCAGAAAAAAAGTGCGCAGGACATCTCAATGAACGAGCCGATTGATATGGATACCGAGGGAAATCCGCTGACGCTTTCGGACATTATTTTTACCGACGACACCGTTACCGACGATGTTGACAAAAAAATGAAAATCGAAAAGCTCAGAAGCCTGATAAAGGCAATGCCCGACGGCAGGGAAAAGACGATAATAATAAAGCGTTACGGTCTGGACGGCAATTTCCCCATGGCGCAGAGGGAAATCGCTTCCAAGCTCGGCATATCACGCTCCTATGTTTCAAGGATAGAGAAAAAAGTTATAGAAGATTTGAGAAAAAATTTTGACGATTAGGCGCATATGTGATAGAATATTCCAAGCGGCAATCACCGAATATTCAAAACAGCGCCTGCGGAAAGAAAAATTATGGTTGAAAATGTTTTAAGGCTTAAATCATCTTGGGAATTTTTTAAAGATACTCATTTGCCCATAGTGCTTTACGGAACGGGTAACGGCGCCGACAGGGTGCTTGACGAATTTGAACGCCTTAATATAAAAATTTCGGGAATTATCGCTTCGGACAGCTTCGTAAGGAAAAGGGTTTTCAGAGGGTTTGAGGTGAAAAGCCTTTCGCAGGCAGAGAGCATTTTCGGCGAGTTCGTTATTGCGCTGTGCTTCGGCTCACAGCTTGAAAGCGTTATAGAAAACATTGTAAATGTGAGCAAAAGGCACGCTCTGCTCGTCCCCTGCGTCCCCGTTTACGGGAATGAAATTTTTAACAGAAAATATATTGAGAAAAACGCTCAAAGCCTTGAAAAAGTTTACGGCATACTGTATGATAAAAAGTCCGGGGAGGTTTTTGAGAATTTTCTGAAATTCCAGCTTACCGGCGAGCTTAAATTTCTTTTTGAAAGCGAAACGGACAAGCACGAAGCGTTTGAAAACATTTTAAAGCTCGGGGATAACGAGGCTTATCTCGACCTGGGCGCTTACAGAGGGGACACCGTTGACGAGTTTTTAAAATACACGGACGGTAAATATAAAAGCATTGTTGCGCTTGAACCCGATGAAAAAAGCTTTAAAAAGCTGTCCGAGCGCCTTGAGGGAATAAAAAATTCGGTTGCGCTTCAAAAGGGAATTTGGGACGGCACGGGTACGGTTCGTTTTACCGGCAAAGGCGGCCGCAATAACCATACAGGCTCCGACGGCGTTTCGGTTGAGGTTACGACGGTCGACAAAATTGCCGAGGATTATGACATAAGCTATATAAAGGCCGACACAGAGGGCTGTGAATACAAGATGCTGTGCGCCGCCGAAAAAACGCTTATCAAAAGCAAGCCGAAGCTTAATATTGCCGCTTACCATAAAACGGAGGATATTATGAGGCTTGTTCTTAAAATCAATGAAATAAATCCCGAGTATAAAATATATCTCCGCCACCACAGATATATTCCGTGCTGGGATTTAAACCTATACTGCATTTGAAAGGAAAGGATTGTAAAAATGAAAATTACGGTTATGAAAAACGCCCACGAAATAGGCAAATCGGTCGGCAAGCTGTTTGTTGACGCAATCAACGCAAAGCCCGACATCACCTTGGGGCTTGCTACGGGGGCTTCGCCCATACCTACATATAAATATATTTACCGTGAATATCAAAAGGGAAAGGTATCGCTGAAAGATGTTAAGACCTACAACCTTGACGAATATGTAAACCTCCCAAAGCAGGATAAAAACAGCTATTACAGCTTTATGCACACGGAGCTTTTCGACCACACGGACATTAAAGAAAAGAATGTGCATTTTCTCAACGGCAACGCCCGTGACAGCGCAAGGGAATGTAAAAAATATGATGAAATGCTTGAAAAGGCGCAGGTTGATATTCAGCTTTTGGGCGTCGGCAGGAACGGTCACATCGGCTTTAACGAGCCGTCTATCTGCTTTTCAAAGGGCGCTTTTAAGGTTAATCTGACGCAGAGCACGATCAACGCCAACTCAAAGTATTTTGACGAAAACCCCATGCCCACCCAGGCGCTCACCATGGGCGTAGGTTCGATTATGAAGGCCAAGAAAATCGTTCTTATAGCGACGGGCATTGAAAAGGCGGACGCAGTAACCGCTATGGTAAACGGCGATGTTACGCCCGTTTGCCCTGCTTCCATACTACAGTTCCACCACGATGTTGAGGTTTACCTTGACGAGGCGGCGGCAAGCCTTTTATAATCTTTCTTTTCAGAGTGAATTTCAGACTAAACGCAAACAAGCTCTCCCGTGAAAGGAGAGTTTGTTTTGGCGTTGGAAAGACGGAGGTTTCGCAGTCTGCGGACTGCGTCGAGGGCTTTGCCCCTCGACCCCACCGCCTTTTGAAAAAGGCGGGCGAAAACTTTGAATTTTAAAAACAGTTTATCAAAAACAAGCTCCCCTGTAAAAGGAGAGCTTGTTTTGATATGATAATTAAATTAAAAAATACCCATACTGTCGCCTATGGCGCCTATGATAGACTGCTTCGTCGTTGTGGTAGTGGTTGTGGGAACGGGACCCCAAACCTGAACATATATTTCCTTGCCCCTTTCGTAAGAACCGCCTGCTTCTGGAGTCAGGGAAACTACCTCGCCCTCGGTATGAGTGCCGTCGTTATTCTTTTCAATCTTTTTGCAGGTAAAGCCGGCTTCGGTCAAAACCTGCTCTGCGCCGGCATAATCCGAGCCCACTACATTCGGCAGAACTACAAGCTCCTTGCCCTTGCTGACGACAACTTCAATGTCGGAGCCCATTTCCACCTGACTGCCCGGCTCAAGGTTCTGCGAAATTATCGTTCCTGCGTCAACCTCGTTTGAAAACTCGTAGCTTGCGATAAAATTAAATCTCTTTTTCTGTACCTCATCGGAGCTTATTCTTGAATAACTTTGACCCCTGTAATCCGGCACTTCAAGCATTTCGGCCGCCGCAGGGAGGGTCGTTGTCTCCTTGGGGTGCTCTTTTAAGTATGTGACGCCGAAATAGCCGCCGACCGCCAAAACGCCAATGCCTATTACTATGGCAAAGGTTATGAGCATCATTCTGATTTGCTCGCTCTTTCGCTGTTCCCGTGCCGCCTGAAGCTCAAGAATACGCCTTTTTTCAAGCTCCTCTTTGGTAGTTCCCGACTGCTCCGCCTCATGGAGCTGATTGGAAACCATTTTGCTCGGTGCGCCCGAAAGCTCCTCACGCAAATCGTCTATATTTGCGGTTCTGTCGCTTGGTGAAATCATAAGCGCATGGTCGAGAGCGGAAGTGAGATACGCCGGTAAGGTCTCGGCAAATTTGGGAGGAATCATCAACTTGTCGTTTGTAATCCTCTGTGTTGCCTCAACGGGAATACTGCCGACAAGCGCACGGTAAACTACTGCGCCCAATGCGTAAATATCGGTCCAAACGCCCGTATCGTCAACATCGTTATACTGCTCTATTGCGGCATAGCCGGGAAAAATCTCCGCAGTTATGCTTGTTTTAAGGCATCTTGCCTCGGCTATCATAAAGCCTGTAAGCCTTAATTTACCGTCCCTGCCGAGCACAAGGGTATCGGGTGAAATTCCCCTGTGGTAAACATTCATGGAATGTAATGCCGAAACGGTGGTAAGCACGGGCATAAGCAAGACCTTTACCTTTTCCCAGGTAAGGTAGCCCGTTCTGCTTTTTAAAAGGAAATCCCTTAATGTTATGGTTTCAATATATTCGGAAATGGCGTAAGCCGTATTATTTTCCTCTATAATATCGAGCACGGGGATAAGCGAGGTAAGATTTCTCCCCCTTGCAAGCTTGCGCCAAAGCTTGAGAAATGATTCCATACCGTCAAAATAATCGGACTGCCTGCCCTCTCTTATTTCAACCTCCGACTGCGAATAGGTACGGTCAGCAAGATTTTCGGGCAGATATTCCCTGACGGTAACGGCGGTTTTGCTTTCGGCGTCCCAGCCCATGTAGGTGACCCCGTCGCCGCCGGAGGCTATCATTTTACCTATAATATACCTGCCGCCTATAATTGTTCTTAAAGGCAGATAAGGTTTTATCTGAGGCGTATCCGCACGGAATCCGCAATATGGACATTGCTTTTGAGAGCCAATTTCTTTCATGCAGCTCATACATAAATTTTCGGCTATCACAAAACTCATCTCATTTCAGAAATATTTTTCATCAATTTATCATAACAAAGTATATGCGCTTTTGTCAAGCAAATAAACAACAATAATCAAAAATGAAACGGCAACCGCAGAGATTGCCGTTTCTGTTTTTTGCTTATCGGGTTTTAAAAGAACTTTTTGTTCGTTTTATTTCTTAACAAGGCCTTGGATTGCACTTTGAAGAACGGGCCAACAATCTGCTACATCATCGGCAGGCATTTCTTCTACTCCCAAGGCCTCAAGAGCCTCGGCCTGCTCGATAGCAGCTTTAAGCTTCTGTACGGACTCATCGGTGTACTCTTCAAAATTTGTGCTCCTTGCCTTTTTGAGATAGGCAGTAAAGAGCGCATAATCCATATCGTTTACATCAACTCTTTTTACAGCTGCATTTTTTGCGGCTTCGAGAGCGTCATATGCCGCCTGAACCTCCGCAGGAGTATTATTTTCCGTAATTTCGTTGGCTTTGTCATACGCCTGCTGAAGTACGGCAATGGACGACTTGGTGTATTTATCGGCAAATCTTCCGACCTGATCAGAACAGTTTTTAATAAGTCGTTGTAAGCTTGTCAAATCCGACTTGAGGCCTTCTATAGCATCATTGAGCGCCTGTGTTGCCGAGATATAGTCCTCAGCGGCGGCGTCGGGATTGGCTTTAACGGCGTCCGCCTGCTCAATGGCCTTAGAAAGAGCGGATTTTGATGCGGAAGTATAGCCATTGGGATCAATCGCCGTGGCGGCCTCGTAAGCCGAGTCAAATTCGGAAGTGTCAAACTCCAAGGCTTCAATGGCATTTTCAAGCGCCTCCAAAGCGGCCTTGGCGCTTTCCTGAGTAGAAGCAGGGTCTTCCGTAACAGCCCTTGCCTGCTCAATGGCCTGATTAAGGGCGTCAACGGTATCCTTAGTGTAATACGCTGTGTCAAGCTCTTCGGCCGCCGCCAAGTCTTTTACAAGCTGTGCCTTGTAATCGAAAACAAGCGCCGCCTGAGCCTCTTTAAGAGCGTCTATAGCCTCTTTAATCTGTGCTGCCGAAGATCTTTCGCCGGAATTAACAGCCTTAGCGTTCTCAAGCGCCTTTGTAAGGAGCTCAACGCTTTCCGGCGTCATATATTCGGTATCGAGTTCTTCTGCCTCGCTTATAGCCGCTTTAAGCTCCGTCTTATCGGGGACAGGCTCAAAATTGGCCTGCGCCTCCTCAATGGCGGCAAGAGCCTCCGCTACCTGAGAGGGCGAAGCGTTTTTGTCCGCAAGCACCTTTTTGGCCTGTTCAACCGCTTCGTAATAAGCGTCAACAGTGCTTATCAAATAGCCCGTGGTGTTCTTTAAATAAGCGTCTTTTACAGCCTTTTCAAGCGCAGAGGTATCGGTTACAAGAGCCTTTTGGGCAACCTGAATATCCTCTATCGCTTTAGCTATCTGCTCGGCGGTAACATTATCCTTGCCGAGTAATTTTTCTGCGTCCGCAACAGCGTTGTTAAGGCTTTCAATGCTTTGGGCGGTATAGCCCTCGGTATCGGCGCCCTTTGCAGTATCTATCTCCTGCTTAAGGGCCTTCATTTCATCGCCGTCGGGGTCAACGAACCCGTCGTCTTCTTCGGGCAAAGTAATTTCGCCCAAATTCCTTGTGCCTACAACATTTTCCAAAATCCACTTGGCGTCAAGAATGGTAATTTTACCGTCAAGCGTAACATCGGCCGCAAGGTTCTGCATTTCGTCAAAGCTCATGGATTTTACCGTATTGAGAAGCACATACCTTGCATCGAGAATGTCAACATCGCCGTCGCCGTCAACATCTCCGAGTTTAATTTTTTGCGCCGCTTTAACAGAACCGGCACCGTTAGCAGGTTCTGACGCAGCAAAGACTTCTGCCGAGAGGCATGAAAAAAGCATAACAACCGTTAAAATAATTGATAAATATTTTTTCATGTCTAAACCTCCTACATAGTTTTTATATAAATCATAAAAATGATTTCAAAAAATTAAACAGGGAAAGGTCTTGGCGCAGGCAAAAGGGATTAATTCAAACGGTATTATTCTCCTTTTGCTTTTTCAAAATGATAAAATATTTTTAAGTCTTATTATCTATATCTACCCAACCGTCGTTATCGTCAAAGACATCGCCCGAACCGACTTCCACACCGGGTATATTCTGAAGCCCTACTACGCACCTCAAAATAATTTTTGCGTCCTCGATGCCCACTTTGCCGTTGTGGTTTACATCTGCCATACTAAACTGTGCATCGCTAAGATCGGTCAAACCGACAGCGTATTTAAGCACGCATTTAGCGTCGCTTATGGTTATTTTTCCGTCGGCATTTACATCGCCCGGTTTAACGGGGTCTTTGGCAAACGAAAAAACGCTTAAAGAAAACATTGCGGATATTATCAATAAAAGCGGCATTAAAACCGATAAAAATTTTTTCATATAAATTATCTCCAGTCTATTACTCCGTCATCTGTATTGGCATCGCAAAAATCCAAATAAGCCTTTACCGCTGCGGAAAGCTCATTTAATGCGGTCTTATAATCCTCATCAGTTGAAGAAGCATTTTCGTAAACTTTATTTTCCTTATCTATAACGCTCTGAAGCTTTTTCTGTTCGGCGGCAAGAAGCGCTCTTTTCTCCGCCTGAATTATATCGTCCCTTTTATCGTTTTTTGTTTTAGTTGCGGAAACGAGGGAGTCATACAAGCATTGCTTATATGTTTTAAGCCTTTTTATTCCCAGGTCAATCCCCTGAGAAGCTGTCCCGACATCTTTTTTGTTGGAGGTCGGGGAGCTGTAAACCTCCCACGCCTTTTGGACGGTATATTTCAGGTATTCAATTCTCTCGGGATTGTATGCGGAACCGTCGATTTTTTTGGTTAAATCAATTTCGTCAACGGAATTAATCTTTTTCGAAAGCTCCTGCTTGGCGTCTGCAAGCTCCTGCTTGTATGCGTCGATTTCATCGACAACGCTCAACAAAACCTTTCTCGCATTTTTAAGCTGAAGCGCAGGGGCCTTTTCGTTGTTAAAAATTCTTTCTGCATAGGAAAGTCTTGAATTGAGATTATTAACTAAATCCGACTCACAGCATTGAGTGTCAACCGACCTTGCGTACTCTATCGCCTCGCCGAGATAATCTCTTAAAGATTTGAGGGCGGAAATTGCACCGTCAAGCTCATTGTAGGCGGCTTTGATCTGCTCCTCGGTGGGATTTTCGGAGCTTGCCACGGCACGGGCGTTTTCCAAAGCCGCATTAAGCGCCGCCACGGTATCGTCGGTATAGTATTCGATTTTTTCAATACTCTCCGCCTGAGCTATTTTATCCTTAAGTGCGCCGAGGTCGGGAGCGATAACCTCCGTTGAGGGCTCCGTACTCGGTTGAGTTGTAGTTGGCGGCTGTCGCAGTTTTGCAACGATTTGCAAAATCCACTTTGCATCGACCAGGTCTATCCTGCCGTCGCTGTTGACATCTGCCGAATCTTCCTGCTGACTGTTCAGGGTTTTGGCGTTTACCATTTTAAGCAAAACCCACCTTGCGTCAACAATAGAAATTCTGCCGTCGGCATTTACATCGCCCTTTGCGGCGCCTGCAAAGCCGATTACGGTAATTGCAAATGTGAAAATAACGACAAGGAAAGCAGATATTAACATTACTGTTCTTTTTTTCATACTCATTCTCCTACATTATAAAACTAATAAATCTATATTTCAAGACATATTTTAAATTTTTTGCAATTTTTTTCAGTTTTTTCCTGTAGAACCAAAACCTCCTGAACCCCTTTGTGTTTCGTTAAGCTCGTCGCAAAGCTCAATTTCGGGAGTTGCGACAGGCTCAATCACCATTTGAGCTATTCTCTCAAAAGGTTTAATCTCATATTCGCCTTCGGTTTGTTTTATCACCCCTATTCTTATTTCTCCACGGTAATCGCTGTCGATTACGCCCACGGAGTTTAAAAGGCTTATGCCCTGTTTTATTGCAAGTCCGCTTCTCGCATAAATAAAAGCGGCATAATCCCGTCTGCCTATTTCAACCGCAATACCCGTAGGTATAACCGCAGTATCGCCCTTATTGAGAATTATCGGCTGTTCTATGCAGGCGTAAAGGTCGAAGCCTGCGGAGCCGTCCGTAGCCCTCTGAGGCAGTTTTGCGCCCTGCGTCAGCTTTTTTACTTTGATTTTTTCCATTATTCAACACCTCTGTAATATAAGCCTCTTGTAAAATCCTTTTCGGGTTTTAAACGGTTTTCATAGCTTTTTAAGACCGCTTTGACCTCCCCTTTTTGCTCGGTGGTAAAGAAAAGCACATCAAAATGCGTGTTTTTGATCTCGTCCGACCTGTCCGACATATAAAGCGGTCTTGAATTGAGAATTTCGGAAAATCCGTTTTGACAGATTATCGGGAAGTCTATTTTTTTCCTGTCGGTAATTTTTCCGTTTTTACCGCATACGGCACAGCTTTTCCCGTTTTTTACGGGGCAGTTCCTCGTCAGCATTAACGGTATTCTTCCGTAAACCGCACAGCCCGTTTTTATCGCTTTGCTTAATTTTGAAATTTGGCTTACGCTTAACTCATATGAAAGCACGGCGTGGGAAATTCCGAATTGCGAAAGCTCCGAGAGGGATATGCTGTTAAATATATTCAAAAACGGTCCGCCGATTATTTTCTTATCGGCGTTTAAAGCTATTGCCACTCCGTCAAGCGTATTGCACATAACATATTCTGCCGGGCTGTGTTTCAGTTTTTCGCAAATTTCGCCGCTGTTAAAGAATACGCCCCTCGGAAGCATCAGGCCTGCGCCGTATTTTCTGACGGTCCTTTCGTCCGCCGTAAAGGGCAGAAAAATTTTATCGTATTTTATGCCGTCGGGTATATTGTTTTCATCGTAAAAGCAGAGATAGGTTTCCCTTTTTTGCGGTGGGGGCAAATTCTTTTTCGGAAAATCAAATTCCCTTATGTTATAATTTTCTCTGTGTGCAATTTTATTTTCCAGAGCGCTCAAGGCCTCCCTGCGCAGGGAATTGAGCACCTGAACCGGCACGCTTGTATTTTCCTCTGTCTCGCAGTCGATTTTACCTGCGCAAAACACCGTTCCGCCGCATTTTGAAAGCTGTTTTGCCGCTTTGCCGGCGTCAAGCGCAACGCTTAAAGCAGGCCGGCAGATATATTCGCTTACCGCCCGTGCGCCGTAATTTCCCGTTCGGGCGTTGAGCTCCGCCGCCCTGCCCTGCGAGACTTTAAGTTTAAAATCCACCGTATATAAGGGCTTTTCCTTTTCGTACACGGCGGAATATTTTTTTAAAAGCCCGTCTGTTGCCGCAACGACATTTTCCTTTTGCCTGCGGCCGAACATTTCCCTGCCCGTTTTGGCGTCGTAATATCCCGAAGTAAAGCCGGAACGGGAAAAGAGAGCCTCAAGGTCCGCCATTCTGCCCGAAGAGAGCGTTCCGTCAAGGCTTTCACGGCAGGCGGTAACTGCGGCGCAAACATATTCGGGGCGTTTCATTCTGCCCTCGATTTTAAAGGACTTAATCCCCATGGAAGCAAGCTCTTCCATATGCTTTATAACGGACAGATCCTTTAAGCTTAAATCGTTGCCCGTTCCGCCCTCAACCGAGAACGGAAGCCTGCACGGCTGGGCGCACAGACCCCTGTTTCCGCTCCTTGAACCGAGTACGGCGCTTAAAAGGCATTGCCCGGAAACGCTCATACAAAGGGCGCCGTGAACGAACATTTCAAGCTCCAGGGGCGAATTTGCGGCAATGTATTCGATTTCCTTTTTTGACAGCTCTCTTGGCAAAACCGCCCGTTTAAATCCGAGCCGTTTTAAAAGCCGCAGACCCTCGACGGTTCCCGTTGAAAGCTGTGTGGAGGCGTGCAGTTCAATCTCGGGGCAAATCTCACGGGCGATTTTTGCAACGCCCAAATCCTGTAAAATAAGCGCATCCGCATTTGCCGTACAGATACGCCTGAGAGTTTTTGTCAATTCCCGAAATTCATCATCACTTACAAGCGTATTGAGCGCAATATGGCATTTCACGCCGTGAAGATGGCAAAAATATATGGCCTTTTCAAGCTCGCCGCCGTCAAAATTAGCGGCGTTTTTCCTCGCATTAAAATTGCCCGTTCCAAAATATACTGCGTCGGCGCCGCTCCTTACTGCGGCGGTAAGCGAGTCAAAATTGCCCGCCGGCGCTAAAATTTCAGCCCTCATTTTTATCGTCCGAGAAAAGATTTATCTGGTTTGACCTTGATTTTGCCTCAGCCTTCATGCGTTCGATTTCACGCTTGTAAAAATCCCTTTCGGACTGCGCTTTTGCGGCGTCCTCAAGATAAGATTTAATCTCGCCGCGTATGGTTTCGGTGCGTTGCTGCGCCTTTTTGCACTCGCTTGCATATTCGAGCGCAAGCAGTATTGCTATTTGACTTGTTGAAACATAGGGGTTTACGGTTTTAATTTCGTTAATTTTAGAGTTTATCTCCTTGGCAAGATTTTGTGTAAAATCTGCGGACTCCTCGGTTCTGATTGTGTATTGTGCGCCGGCTATTCTCACCGTTACGGTATTTTTAACTTCTTTTTTATTCTCGTTTTCCATTATTTACACCTCTGCCTTATATATTTAATTCAATTATACACTAAACTTATGAAAACTTCAACAATCAACAGCATTTTTTGTAAACAAGAATTGAAAATTCCAGTTCAACGGAAAGTTCCTGTAAAGTATTTAACCTTTCCTGCTCCTTTTCGCCCGTTTTGTAATAATAGGGCGTCATCATAAACAGATTTTTTATATCATCGTTAGAGTCTATATGCGCCGTATATTTCACCTCGGTGTTCTTCACAAGCTCAAAGCCGTCGATGCCAAAACCGTTTACGCTGTTTTTATAAGCTCTGTCGTAAACTGCCCGTTTAAGCGAATAGAGATGATTTTCCAAGGGTATAGCCATTATCATATATCCGCCTTTTTTAAGTATTCTTTTGAATTCACTTTCGCTGTGGGGCGAAAAAATTTCAAGCAAAATATCCGCTGTTTCGTCAACCAACGGTATGGAAAACGAGCTTGCAACCGCAAGGCTTATATTTTTACTCCTCTTTGCGGCCATGGCTATTGCGTTCTTTGAAATATCAAAGCCCGAAACGGTTATATTCTTTACATTATCGGCAATACGGGCAGTATAATACCCCTCGCCGCAACCGCAGTCTATCAATAAATCGTGAGGTTTTGAAAACTCCTTCACGGTTTTTACAAGCTCGTCTGCGAATTTTTCATAATACCCTTTGTTCAGAAAATCACGCCTTGAAACGGCCATGAGCTTGTTGTCTCCGTGGTTTCCGCCCTTTGAGCCCAAAAGCAGATTTACATAGCCGCTTTTTGCAATGTCAAAGCTGTGACTGTTGGGACATTTGTAGGAATTACCGCTCTTTTCAAGTTTTTCTTTGCATTTGGGGCATACAAAAATCATATAATCACCCAATTAATAATAAAACAAAAGCTAAAAAATATCAACTTTGCTTTTTAATTACTTTACATAGCAAAAAGTTTAGATTATAATTTAATATAGTTTTGTATTGATAGCTAAGGAGAAATATATGCTGTTACCTAAGAGGGCGTATGCTCAGATTGATTTGGACGCTATATGCGAAAATGTAAAATCCGTTATGAAAAAAATCGGCGGCGGAGTTAAGG
The DNA here is from genome assembly GCA_947630285.1 of uncultured Clostridia bacterium. Lineage (GTDB taxonomy): Bacteria > Bacillota > Clostridia > Oscillospirales > Acutalibacteraceae > Fimenecus. The sequence goes on from CANRHD010000001.1 coordinate 281,219, forward strand.
TTATGGCGATAGTTAAGGCCGACGCTTACGGCCACGGCGCCGTGCCGGTTGCAAGGGCTCTTGACGAAATGGGGGTAGACTCTTTCGGCGTTGCTACGGTTGACGAGGCGGTTCAGCTGAGAAACGGCGGAATAACAAAGCCTATTTTGATTTTAGCGCATGTATTCAGCGAAGAATACGACGAAATGCTGCGTTGGGATATAGCCCACGCCGTGTTCAAATACGAAAATGCGCTTTCATTAAACGATAGGGCGGCACAGCTTAACAAGACGGCAAAAATACATATCAAAATTGATACCGGCATGGGGAGAATAGGCTTTCAGCCGACGGACGGGAGCATAGAGGAAATCAAAAAAATCTGCAAACTGCCGAACATATCGGTTGAGGGCATATTCACACATTTTGCCTGCGCAGACGCAAAGGACACCGCCTCTGCCGACAGGCAGAAAGAAATTTTCCTTGATTTTATCAAAAGGCTCGAAAACGAAAAAATCAACATACCCGTTAAGCATATGTATAACAGCGCAGGTATAATCGACTATGACGACGGCTTCCTCGATATGGTCAGGTCGGGCATTATGACTTACGGGCTTTATCCGTCGGAAGAAATGGACAGGCGGGGTTTTGTATTAAAGCCGGCAATGCAGATTTTCAGCAGTGTTAGCCTTGTAAAAAAGGTTAAAAAGGGATTTACGGTGAGCTACGGCAGTACCTTTACCGCCCCCGGCGATATGGAGATAGCCACAGTATCCATAGGCTACGGCGACGGCTACCCGAGAAGCCTGTCAAACAAGGGACGGGTGCTTATAAACGGAAAATCCGCAAGGATAATCGGCAGGGTCTGTATGGATCAGCTTATGGCAGATGTAACGGGAATGGGCGTTAAGCAGGGCGACAAGGTCACGCTTGTCGGAAAGGACGGCGACAATTTCATAAGCGTTGAGGAGGTTGCCGACGCCTCGGGAAGCTTCAACTATGAATTTTGCTGTTCGCTTGCAATGAGAGTGCCGAGGGTGTATATTAAAAACTCGCAGGTTTTTGAAATACAGAATTACATAAAAAAGATATGATATTACGGTGAACCCCCTGCGAGGGTTTTGCCGTGACAGAACAATTTATACTAACATTAAAACGGACAGTCTTTCGGCTGTCCGTTTTGTTGTTACAGGCTGTTTAATTCTTCGTTCTTTGCCTGCTTTAAAAGCTCCATAAAGCTCTCTTTTTTTTCGCTTGAACACATACGGTACATAGCAAGCAGGTCCTTTTCATCTCTTTTAAGCTCGCTTATAAGCGTCTCGCCCTGTTCCTTTTTAAGGCTTACCACGGAATCGCAAACCAAAAACTCGCTCTTGGGGTCGATGCCTATCAAATAGTCAACGGTAATGTCAAACACCTTTGCAAACGCCGCAAGAAAGCGTATATCGGGTCTGTTTCTTCCCGTTTCATACGAGGCGTATGTGGAGCGGTCAATCTCAAGCAAATCGGAAATTTGCTGTTGAGTGTATTTATTTGCTTTTCTTATCAGTTTTAGCTGTTCATTTAGCATTTTTATTCCACCGTCAAATTTATTACCGTAATATTATAAAGCTTTGCAATATTATTGTCAACACAATTAAGGGTTAAAGCGTTATCTTTTAAACAGGGCGTTGATGTATCTGTAATAATCGGCGTCTATCATATCCACGGTTTCCTGAGTTGTTCTGAACTGCCAGTTGCCGCTTGCCCTGCCCGGCACATTCATTCTCGCATCTGAACCGAAGCCGCACAAATCCTGAAAGGATATTACGGCAATCAGCGACGGACTGCGCCAAACCGTTTCGATAACCGCCCTGCACGAGGGGCTCTTATATCCGCCCTCGCCCCAATTACCGCCCTTGAAATTGCAGTAATCGAGTGCAAATTTTCGCTGATGAGGTTCGGCCTCCCAAAGCCATGCGAGCAAAGTAGTATTGTCGTGCGTGTCCACATATGCGACGGAATTTTTGGGGTAATTGTGCGGTAGGTGCGTGCTGTCGCAATTCGGGTCAAAGCCGAACTGTATTACACGCATACCGGGAAACCCGGTGTCCTCAAGCAGTTTTATAACATCTTCGCCGAATGTGCCCAAGTCCTCCGCAATAATCGGAGGCTCGCCGATTTCGGCCTTTACGGCGTTAAACAGCTTCATACCCGGGCCCTTGAGCCACTCGCCCTGCTTTGCGGTATCCGCCTTTGCATCAACCGCCCAATAGGAGGCAAAAGCCCTGAAATGGTCTATTCTCACCGTGTCAAAGAGTTTAAACGACGCCTTAATTCTTTCTATCCACCAGCGGTAGCCGTCCTTTTCCATAGCGTCCCAGTCGTAAAGCGGATTGCCCCACAGCTGACCGTTTTCGGAAAAGTAATCGGGCGGAACTCCGGCAACCTTTTTGCGTGTAAAATCGTTTTCGTCGATTTCAAAAAGCCTTCTGTTGCTCCAGACATCAACGCTGTCCATGGAAACATAGATAGGCATATCGCCCAGGATTTTAACTCCCCTGTCGTTGGCGTAAAGCTTAATCTCACGCCATTGCGTATAAGCTATGTACTGCACAAAGGCGTAAAAATCTGCGCTTTCCTTTAGCTTATCGGCGTTTTTAAGGCAGTTTTCATAGTATGCAAATTCGCTGTCCCATTCGTACCACGGCTTATTGCCAAACCTCTCCTTTGCCGCCTGAAAAAGCGAGTACGCCGAGCACCATTCGTTTTCACTTTTGAATTTTTCCGCCTTTTCCCTTATTGCGCCGTCTGCGTTTGAATACGCCTTTTTAAGCAATTCAAGGCGTGAATTAAAGGCAAATTCATAATCTGCGGTGTACGGCGAGCCGTAATATACCGAGCGCTCGATGTCCTCTGCACAAACAAGCCCTGCCCTGACGAGGGCGTCGGGAGAAATAAACATATGTGAAATTGCGAAAACTGCGTTTGAAGTGTACGGCGAACCGTAAAAGTCGGGGGGATTTAACGGCAGTACCTGCCAATATGAAAACCCCATATCCTTTATTTTATCTATAAAATGCTTTGTTTCGTCGCCCATTACGCCTATGCCGTATCGTGACGGGAGCGACGACAGGTGCATTAATACCCCGGAAGCCCTTGTATTCAGCATTATCCTGTCTCCTATAATTTCATCATAAATATAATACAATAAGATTTTAAATTCTTCAAGAAGAAATAATATCAAGTTTTATAAAACCTTAAAAATACGGCTTTTTATTGACTTAAAATATGTTAAGTGATAGAATTTTTATATAAAGGGGTGGTAAAATGTCGGATAGCAAACAGAGGTTTGACTACAGCGTAAACAGAACCGCAAGGCCTACCACATATTTCAGGAGGTTCCTTTTTTACCTTGTTCAATGGACCTGGGGGCTTCCCGTAAACCTTATCGGCGCTATAGTTTACCTTATCTGCACGAAAATTCTGCACAGGCGCTGGCAAAGGTTCGGCTATGCAAGAATTGTCTACCTGCCTTGGAAAAGCGGCGGCCTTACGCTGGGACTTTTCATTTTTATGAAAGACCGTCACAGCAGTAAAAAATGGACCTACAACACAAGGATACACGAATACGGCCACACCTGGCAATGCCTTGTTTTAGGGGCTTTTTACTGGATAGTCATAGCCCTGCCGTCCGCAATATGGTGCAATTTTTTTGAGGGCTACAGGAAAAGAAACGGCGTTTCCTATTACAAGCTGTACTGCGAGGGCTGGGCAAACAAATGGGGTCAGAAATTTTCGGGCCTTAAAATGGATTTGCCGTAAAGCGTAAAGACAAAGCGTAAAATAGGCATAAAAATCTCCCCTGTATCCGTAGGATACGGGGGAGTAATTTTCTGTTGTTTTATAATCAGTTGATTTCAGACAGCTTAACGGCTCTGTGCTCGTTTGCGGATTTTTCCGCCGCAAGCGCTATTTTAACGCTCTGCATACCGGCATGAATACCGACTGGTGTTTCGGTACCGTTCTCGACCGCCGCCACAAACTGCCTTACCTCCTCGGAAAAGCTTTCCATATATCTTTCAAGGAAGAAGAACAGCGGCTTTTCGCCCGTTACGCCGTCCGCAGTGGAAATTACCGCAGACGAAAGGGTGTCGTTTGAGGTTGCAACCATGCCCTTTGAGCCGAAAAGCTCCGCCCTTTGGTCGTAGCCGTACATCGCCTGACGGGAATTGTCGATTACCGCCAGAGCGCCGTTTGACATTTTAAGAGAGATTATGGCCGTGTCAAAATCCCCGTACTCACGAATAGACGGATTTATAAGAGCGTCGGCATATACGGAAAGCTCCTCAACATCGCTGTTTGTAAGGAAGCACGCCATATCAAAATCGTGAATTGTCATATCCAGGAAAATGCTTGCGGCGCAGTAGCCTACAGGTGGAGCCTGCGGATCTCTCGATGTGATTTTAAGGATTTGAGCGTCGCCTATCTTGCCCTCGTCGTAAGCCTTGCGGATTGCCGCAAAGTTGTGGTCAAAGCGGCGGTTAAAGCCTACCTGGAATTTAATCTCCGGGTGAGCCTTGAGGGCGTCGGCAATTTCCTGAATTTTATCAACGGTATTTGCAAGCGGTTTTTCGCAGAAAACATGCTTGCCTGCGTTTATTGCCTCTATTGAAATAGGAGCGTGGGTATCCGTTGAAGAACAGACAAGCACGGCGTCTATTTCGGGGTCGTTGATTATTTCTTTATAATCCTTATAGATTTTTTTAACGCCGAAGCCTTCGATAAAAGCCTTAGTCTCATCGTTCATAAAAGGATCAGCCATAGCGATTACTTCGGCGTTCTTAACATGATAAGAAATTGACTCAAGATGCACCTTGCCGATACGGCCGGCGCCTATAATACCTACTTTTAACATAATTTTCTCCTGTGTTATGTTTTATTTTAATACGGAAATTTGCCGTTTATATCAGATAGTGCCGTCCCATGTTGAAACATTTGTGCTTGTCGCTTCCTCTTCGTCAAACCAATGCGTTGTAACGGCCTTGGATTCGGTATAAAAACGGTATGCGTCCTTGCCAAGACAATGGAGATCGCCGAAGAACGACTGCTTGTGTCCCGAGAACGGGAAGAAGCCTACGGGTACGGGAATACCTACATTTATGCCTACCTGACCGCCGTCGGTGTAACGGGCAAACTGCCTTGCAAAATAGCCGCTCTGGGTATAAATTACAGAACCGTTTGCATAGGGGTTTGAGTTCATTATTTTAAGCCCCTCTTCAAAGTTCTTGCAACGCTTAATGCAAAGCACGGGGCCGAATACCTCATCTCTGCCTATGGTCATATCCTCGGTAACATGATCGAAGATTGTCGGGCCTACAAAATAGCCGTCCTCATAGCCCTCGACTACGCAGTTCCTGCCGTCAAGCACAAGCTCTGCGCCCTCTGCAACGCCCTTGTCTATATCCGCAATAACTTCCTTATAATGCTTTTCATAGGTTATCGGGCCGAGCTTTGAGGTCTTATCCCATGACGGGCCGACTTTAATCTTTTGAGCCTGCTTTTTAAGCTCTGCAACAAATTTATCTGCAATAGCCTCCTCGACAACACAGCAGGAAAGGGCCATACAGCGCTGGCCGGCACAGCCGTAAGCCGAATTTATAACGCCCGCAACCGTTCTCTCAAGAGCGCAGTCCGACATAACAAGCGCATGGTTCTTTGCCTGACAAAGCGCCTGACAGCGTTTGCCGGCGGCGGCGGCTCTCTGATATATTTTAAGTCCTACGGGCGTTGAGCCTACAAAGGTTATGCCCTTGATGTCGGGGTGGTCGAGTATGGTGTTTATCTCGTTTCTTGAGCAGGTAACGATATTTATAACGCCGTCGGGTACTCCTGCCTCTTTGTATATCTTTGCAAAGAGCATAGCCGTCTTGGGCGTAAGCGAAGCGGCCTTTAATACCATGGTATTACCGCAGGCAATACAGGTGGGAGCCATCCAGCCGAAAGGAATCATTGCAGGGAAGTTTACGGGAACGATACCTGCAAAAACGCCGAGAGGCTCACGGTATTTAACGGTATCGTAGCCTTTTGAAGCGTCCATAATGCTCTCGCCCATCATAAGAGAGGGAACCTGCGTTGCAAGCTCAGTACCCTCCTTGGCTTTGAGGACATCGCCCTCTGCCTCGCCCCATACCTTGCCGTTTTCCTTTGCAACGGACATTGTGAGCTCTTCCATATTTTCTATGATAAGGTCACGGATTTTATAGAGAATTTGTGCGCGCTTGATAGCAGGTACAGCCCTCCATGCCGGATAAGCAGTCTTTGCCGCTTCGATAGCCTCAAGCACTTCCTCGTTGGTACAGCAGGGAGCCTGTCCCGTTACCTCGCCTGTTGACGGATTGTGGAGGTCGTACCAGGTATCTGTTTTTGAGTCACGGAATTCACCGTTGACAAAATACTTTAATTTTTCAACTGCCATATTTTTTACTCCTTTACAGTGTTTGTTTAGCTTTACAGGCCGGCAGTTTAAAACCGCCTGTTTTTATTTTAATTAAAGTCCTGCGACTTCTTTTATATACTTTCTTGCTTTAAGGGCGTACTCAAACGGGTTTGCAACCGCAGGGTCCTGCTCGGCTTCAACAAGCACATAGCCCTCATAGCCTGTTTTTTCAAGCACATCGAAAATAGGCTTAAAGTCTATAGCTCCGTCGCCGGGAACGGTAAACGCCCCGAGCCTTACGCCCTGCAAAAAGCTCAAATGCTCATCTTTAACCTTTTTAACCATTTCGGGGCGTATATCCTTAAGATGAACATGGAAAACACGGTCTGCGTACTTGTTGAGTACCGCCATATAGTCCTCGCCGCAGTATGCAAGGTGACCCGAATCGAACAGAAGTCCGAAAAGCTCGGGGTCTGTGTTCTCCATAAGTCTGTCAATCTCCGCCTTGGTCTGGACAACCGTTCCCATGTGATGATGGAAGCACAGCTTAATGCCCATATCCTTAGCAACCCTGCCGAGCTTATTGACGCCCGTGCAAAGCAAATCCCATTCCTCATCGTTCATTATGTACTTATCGTCAAAAATTGACTTATCCGTACCCTGAATGGAATGACCCTGTTCGGAAATGCCGACAACCTTTGCGCCCATTTCCTTTAAGAAGGTAATATGCTCAATAAAATCCTTTTCAACCTCCTCATAGGGTTTGGTTGTAAGGAAAGAGGAAAACCACGCATTGCAAATCTGCATATTGCGAAGCTCAAGAGCCTTTTTGAGAGCCGGAATGTCATTTCTGGGATATTTGTTGCCGACCTCACAGCCCGTAAAGCCTGCGAGAGCCATCTCGGAAATGCACTGTTCAAATGTGTTTTCTGCGCCCAAATCCGGCATATCGTCGTTTGTCCATGCAATAGGCGCAATTCCTAATTTTACTTTGTTTTTGTCAAGCATATCAATACTTTCTCGCTTTCTCTTCGTTTTCTTTTTTATTCAGATAAGCCTTTTTAACAGCTTCGTTCTGCGAAGTGCTTGCGACGCCTACATTCCACCATGCGCCGTAGCCGTCGGTCATCGACTTTGGCAAAACCTTGATGTCGATAAGAGTGGAAACGGTCTGCTTTTTAGAGTCGTTCAAAGCAAACTCAAGCTCCTCCATAGTCCTTGCGGTATAGGTTTTAACGCCGTAGCCGCTCGCACATTTTGCAAAGTCGATGGGAACAAGGTCGCCCAAAAGTTCGTTGTTGCCGTCACGGAAACGGAATTCCGTTGCGAGGTTTCCTATTCCGTTTGACATTTCAAGATTGTTTATACAGCCAAATCCGCTGTTGTCAAAAAGAAGAACATTTATTTTTTCCTTCTCCTGAACGGAGGTTACAAGCTCGGAATGAAGCATTAAATAGCTTCCGTCTCCGCACATTGCGTAAACCTCCTTATCGGGTCTTGCAAGCTTTGAACCCAAAGCGCCGGCAATTTCATAGCCCATGCAGGAATAGCCGTATTCCATATTGTATGAGTAAAGGCTGTCGGAGGTCCACATTCTTTGGAGGTCGCCGGGGAGCGAACCTGCCGCACCTACGCAGATAGCGTCGTCTGCGATGAGCTCACGAACCTTGGCAACTGCCGCAGTCTGTGTGATAGTGCCCATTTTTTCGGCAAATTCGGGAATGGTTCTCTCGTCCCTTGCCTTTATAAGCGGTTCAAAATTTTCATCATATTTATAGGAGGCAAGCCTCGCCATTTCCTCTGCCCAGCCTTTTCTTGCGTCGGCAATTTCGGTTGTGTAAGCAGATTTATACGAGTTTGCCCTCAAATAATCGCCCACTGCGAGTATTCCGAGCTTTGCGTCGCAGACAAGCTTCTTTGCGCCGAGTTTATAGGCGTCAAAGCGTGAGGTATTGATCGTAAGCACCTTGGCGTCGCTTCTGAAAAGCGATTTTGAACCCGTTGTAAAGTCCGAAAACCTTGTGCCTACGCCGAGTATTACATCTGCCTGCTTTGCTATTTCGTTGCCTGCGGAATTTCCCGTTACGCCCACGCCGCCGAGATTGTATTCGTTGCTTGAATGGCAGGCGGTTTTACCCGACTGGGTTTCGGCAAAGGGAATGTTAAACTCCCTGCAAAAGCTTTCGAGGGCTTCGCCCGCTTCGGAATATCTGACGCCGCCGCCGCAGATAACGAGAGGCTTGCTCGCATGAAGCAGTATATCGGCTATCTCCTCGACCTCTTCGGAAGACGGGGCAATTCTTGTAATTTTATGCACTCTCTTTTGTAAAAATTCATCGGGGAAATCATAGCTTTCACCCTCAACATCCTGCGGCATTGCAATACATACCGCACCCGTTTCCGCCGTATCGGTAAGCACCCTCATAGCGTTTATCATAGCGGTCATAAGCTGTTCGGGGCGTGCAATTCTGTCCCAATACCTTGTAACCGCCTTGTAAGCGTCGTTTGTAGTTATAGAGAGCGAATTTACCTGTTCAAACTGCTGAAGCACGGGGTCGGGCTGACGGGTTGAAAATGCGTCCGCCGGAATTAAAAGAAGCGGAACATGATTTACGGTTGCCGTTGCCGCCGCAGTAATCATATTTGCGGCGCCGGGCCCTATTGATGAAGAACAGGCGATAATTTTCCTGCGGTTGTTCTGCTTGGCAAAAGACGCCGCAGTATGCGCCATACCCTGCTCGTTTTTTCCCTGATAAACGGTAAGGCCGCCCCGATCGGAGTCCAGAGCCTCGCCGAGTCCGCAAACTATGCCGTGGCCGAAAATCGTAAAGATACCGTCAACGAACTTCGTCTCCCTGCCGTCAAATGAAACATACTGATTATCGAGGAATTTAACAAGCGCCTGAGCCGTTGTCATGTATGCCATAATAATCACATAGCCTTTCCGACTACAAATAATATAAAATCACGGTAACCCCTGTTGTAGCCGACAAGGCGTGATAAAATTTCCTGTTTTAATACGGACAGGTTTACTCTGCGTCCAAAAGCCATTTGTGTTCGGGAGCGTCAATCCTTGTTTTTACCCAAGGGTCGCCGTCAAGGTGGCGAATCATCCAAACATAGCACATATTATAGCCGGGAGCAGACGCCTGCTGGTGCGTTCTCATAGGAGTAATGCACAGACAGCCCTGATCGCCTACCTTATAGCAGTCGTCCCCGTTAAAGCCCACGCCGAAGCCCTGCGGCTTATCAAATTCATAATAATATACCTCGGGCTGCGGATGATAATGCGGAGGATAACTGGTCCAGCAGCCGGGCTTGTGGAACACCTCGCCCAGCACAAGGTTGGAATACGGGGCGTTCTCGTAATCGAACACGGTGAGAACCTTTCTGTCGGCCGCTCCGCCCCACTGGTCTGCGCCGAAGTGCTGAACGGTCATATCGCCGCCCTTATAAAAATGAATACCGAACTCGTTTGCGTTGTCGGTCTGCTCGATTACAAGCCTTGAATCGGCGTTCGCCTTTACGGTAACGCTGTTTCCCCTTGCAAAGTGTATTGCGGTTGCGGTATCGAGGAAAGGACTTCTGCGAGAGGCGTTTTCGCTTTTGCCGTCAAAGACAAAATCAACATCGCCGGCCATCAAAAGTATGGCGGTTTCGTCCTCCTTTTCGCAAACGGTCATACTCTCGCCCCTTTTAAGGAGCTTCACCCTGATGTCCATAAGCATATCGGCGTTTTTGCCGTTTCTTTGACACAGTATTTTTTCGTTGTTTTCGTTATACTTAGGATTTTCGTACATCTTTTTCCCTCATTTTCTTATATTATGCCCTGACCTTGTCGTCAGTTAATGAACCGCTTGAAGTCTGTATGGGAATGGGCTCGCCCAGGCAAGTGGGCGCAGGCTTAAAAATACACCATAAAAAATCCTTAAGCCTTGCCGCCGATTCCCTCAAATCATTGGTAAACGGATATTTCAGCTCTTCCCTGTTAAAGCCGTAGGCGTCAATGCCGAGCTTTCTTGCGTCGTAAACCGCACGGTAAAGGTGATATTTTTGGGTAACTATAAGCATTTTGTCAACATTAAAAACATCCCCGGCACGGTACATGGATTCATAAGTTGAAAAGCCTGCGTGGTCAAGAAAAACGCTGTCCTTATCCACGCCCCTGTCTATGACATAATCCTTCATAACATTTACCTCGTCGTGATCCGCTTTACCGTGGTCGCCCGACATAAGGAATTTTTCACTGCATCCGGTGTTGTACGCCTCAAGCCCGAAATTAAGCCTTTCTTCAAGCATGGGCGACGGTTCGCCGTCCCAAAGCCCGGCGCCGAGTACCATTATGCAGTCAAAGCTGTGTTGGGAAAGATTATCCGCTTCTATCATATAATCTTTAACGCAGGAGATGACATAGGCGTTTACACCTGTCAAAAGGCCGGTAAAAACCAGACATACGCCCAAAAAGACGCAGACAAAAGCTTTAAACTTTTTACTTTTCGTCAAGCCGTTGAGCATAAAGCGCCCTCCGTTTTTATCAGCCCCTGGCTATCATTTCCCCGTATTCTTCTTTTTCCTTTTTGATAAAGTCCTTTACCGCCTGTACCGTAGGCATATCCTGCGAGCAGGCGTGGGAGGCAACGAGCAACGACGCTGAAGCCGAGCCGAACTCAAGGGCGTCGATTATTTCAAAGCCCTCAAGCAGTCCGTAAAGGAAGGACGAGGCGTAGCCGTCCCCTCCTCCGAAGGATTTGAGCAATTTAATCGGGAAAGGCTTAATATTGTAGCTTTCGCCGTCGTTTGTATATGCCGTAGAGCCTTCCTTGCCATGCTTAATTACTACTATTTTAGCGTTCTGATTATGCCAATATGCGGCAGTTTCCCTGTCGCTCATTCCCTGCCTGATAAGCTTTTGGGTGAGGTCGTACTCCTCCCTTGAGCCGAGAATAATATCCGCTTCACGGGCAACGGAAGAATAGTAAATTGATATTTCATCTTCGTTTTTCCAATTATATGCACGGTAATCAATATCGAAAATAACCGGAATATTGTTCCTTTTGGCGAGCATAACCGCCTTTAAAGCCGCCTCTCTTGACGGGCTTTCGCAAAGCGCCGTACCCGAAATGAGCAGAGCCTTGCCCCTTTTTATGTAATCCTCGTCAATGTCCGAAACCTCAAGCTTTAAATCTGCGGCCTCGTTGCGGTACATTACAATCGAGCTCTCCGTCTCCGACTTGATTTCCGTAAATGTAAGGCCGATTTTTTCGCCGTTTGTGCATTTTTTGATATGAGAAGTGTCGATGCCCTCGTTTTCAAAGTAATCGGTTACGAATTTGCCTAACTGGTCGTCGGAAACACGGGCAAAAAAGCCGACCTTTTTGCCGAGCCTTGCAAGGCCTACGGCGATATTTGCAGGCGAACCTCCGAGGTATCTCTTAAAGGTTGTGCTCTCGTTAAGGGGGCAGTAATAATCCACGGGATTAAGGTCTACCGCAACCCTGCCCAAAAGAATTAAGTCAAATTCCTTTGAATTGTCAAACTCTATGTACTTCATAGCTTTACTCCTTTTATATTAATCAGTCCATAAAACTAAAGACCTTAATATGCCTTTTAACATTTTGATAAACTCCCTCGACCTCGGCCGCAGAAAGCTCGAAATAATTTGCCTTGTCCTTATTTGCGCAGTACGCCTTTGCATAAGCCGCCAAATTGTCAAACGAGGCTGTGGCGATGTTAATTTTCCTTATTCCAAGCGAAATTGCCTTCCTGAACTGCTCATCGCTTATGCCGGTGCCGCCGTGCAGTACAAGCGGCGTGGAAACTCTCTTGTGAATTTCCTCAAGCACATCAAAACGAAGCTCGGGCAGAACGGGGTAATTGCCGTGGGCGTTGCCTATCGCAACCGCAAGAGCGTCCACACCCGTTTCGTCGCAGAAGTGCTTTGCGTCCTCGGGGTCGGTGCAAAGAATTTTGTGCTGTTTGCCCTCGCCCTCGTTTCCGCCGACGATGCCGAGCTCCGCCTCAACGGTAGCGTCGTAATCGCTGGCAAGCTTTACTATGTTTTTTACCGTTTCTATGTTCTTTTCAAGCGCAAGCAAAGAGCCGTCGAACATTACGGAAGAAAAACCGATGTCAAGAGCCTGTGCAACCGTTTCGGGTTTCAGCCCGTGGTCAAGGTGAACGGCAATGTCAATATCCGCATTCTCCGCCGCAGAAATCATCATAGGGCCCATAAGCTCCAGAGGGGAATTTTTGAGCCTTACTTCCGCTATCTGTAATATAATGGGCGTTTCAAGCTCCTGAGCCGCTTTTACCGCTCCCATTACCATTTCCATATTGCCGACCGAGAAAGCCCCGACCGCTATACCTTTTTCGCAAGCTCTGTCAAGCAAATCTCTCATAGGGACAAGAGCCAATATCAACACTTACCTTTCCTTTTGCACCGCCATAAAATACCGATACACATATTTAAAATATTTTATCACTTGAAGGGATATTTTTCAATCCGTTTGAGCGTATTTTTTGTAAAAATTTTGTTTAAATATATGTGTAAAATTACAACAAATATATAAGTAATTCACAATATAAACAAATGCGCCGGGTTTTTGCCCGACGCAGACGAAATAAAATTAATATTAATCAGTACAGCTTAAAAATATAGCAGATTATCCCGTAAATAAACGCCGCCGAACAGCCGTAAGCTATAACGGGGCCGGCAATGGAAAATATTTTTGCGCCCGTGCCGAGCACGCTCCCCTCCGCCTTAAACTCCAGCGCAGGAGAAACCACGGAATTTGCAAAGCCCGTTATGGGTACAAGCGTTCCTGCGCCGGCGTGCTTTGCGATTTTGTCAAAAACTCCTATACCCGTAAGTATTGCTGTCAATACTATAAGCGTTACGGAGGTCAGGGTTTTTACCTCTTCCTCTTTTAATCCTGCCATATCGTAAAGGTACATAAGGCACTGTCCTATTGTGCAGATAATGCCGCCAATTACAAACGCCTTAACGCAGTCTTTAAGCTTGGGCGACGGCGGTGAAGCCTTTTTCGCCATTTCGGAATATTCTTTGCCCGATGTTGCCATTTTATCAACCCCTTCTTTGAATATTATTTACAGCCGATATTAAAAAAATTCACAAAATGTTGTTGATTTAAAAACATTTTTACTATAAAATTTATTTGTCAGTTATTTGTCGGGTGGTGTTATTTTTGAGTCTGATTGAAATAAAAGATATTTACAAAATTTATAACCCGGGCGAAAACGAAGTGCGTGCGCTTGACGGCGTAAGCCTCAATATCGACAGGGGCGAATTTGTCGCCATAGTCGGTCAGTCGGGTTCGGGCAAATCGACGCTTATGAATATGCTCGGGCTTTTAGATGTTCCCTCAAGCGGCGAATATTTCCTTGACGGCGAGTCCGTGGCAAATATGAACGACGACCAGCTAAGCGAAATACGCAACAAGCAGATAGGCTTTATTTTTCAGGGCTTTAACCTTATTTCAAGCCTTACCGCTCAGGAAAATGTCGAGCTTCCGCTGATTTACCGGGGTATGAGAGCCGAGCAGAGGCACAAGCTTTCCGTCGAGGCGCTTGAAAAGGTCGGGCTTTCTCACAGGCTCAATCACCTGCCGAAGCAGATGTCGGGAGGTCAGCAGCAGAGGGTCGCCATTGCGAGGGCCGTCGCCGCAAGGCCGCCGATAATTCTTGCCGACGAGCCGACGGGAAACCTTGACAGCCGCTCCGGCGAAGATGTTATGCAAATACTTACCACGCTTTACAAAGAGGGCAGAACGGTTATTTTAATCACTCACGACAACGGCATAGCCGAGAGGGCGAAACGGGTTATCAGAATACAGGACGGTCAGGTTATCGACGACTTCATCAATGAAAACGCAGAATAAAAATTATTTGCTGTTTCTATTGTTTTTTGGGATTTAATAGTATATAATATATTTCGTATTTATATTTAGGAGGTGGCACAATGTTAGACCCGAACAAAACCATTAAGTTTTCTATTAAAGATGAGTATGATGAGGAAATGCACCAGACCTTGCTTGCGGTTTACAATGCGCTTCAGGAAAAGGGATACAATCCGATAAGCCAGATAGTAGGCTACATTCTTTCGGAGGACCCCACTTACATCACAACTCACAACAATGCTCGCAGTCTTATTCGTCGCCTTGACAGAGATGAGCTTTTACAGACTCTCGTAAAAGAATATCTTAAAGAAAAACCGGAAGGATAACAGGTGTAAAAATGGCTGATAATAAAAAAGACTTTTTAACTTATAAAGGCAAGCCTCTTGTACGAAAAGGCAATACCATTTATTACGGCAATATGAGCGACCCGTTCGTTATTATGATGCAGATTACCGCTTCAAAGCAATTCGGGGAGCTTGACCTTGCCTCAAAGGTAACGGTACAGCTCATAAACACCGACCCCGATGTCAGCATAAAGCAAAAAATCGTAAAATCCAGCGAGAAAAAGGGTCTTTATGCGGCGATGGATATTGCGGATATTTGGCTTACAAGGGCGTTAAACCCAAAAGAGCCCGAATAACTGAAAGCTCCCTGCGAAAGGGAGCTTTTTTATGTGATAAGCCGTTTAAACCAGATACTGCTTTATTTCGTCAAGATAATTGATATTTACTGTTGCGTCTATAAGTGTGCCGTTTTCGGTATATTCTTCGCTGTGAACCGCTCCGTCCCTTCTTATGCTTGCGATAATACTGCCCTTGTCAAAAGGAATAAGCAATTTTTTTCTGACATGGCTTTTAGGCAGAGTTTCCTCGATTACGCTTAAAAGCCTGTCTATGCCCTCGCCGTTTAATGCGCTTATCATAACGGATTTACCTATAACGGCAAGGTCGTATATATCGGGAACCAAATCGCATTTGTTCATAACGGAAATAACTGGGGTTGAGTCGCACTCAAGCTCGTGCAAAAGGTTTGCGGTAACCTCAAGATGCTCGTTGCACTCATCGCTCGAAGCGTCGCACACATTTAAAATCAAATCGGCGTTTTTGGCCTCCTCAAGCGTGGATTTAAACGCCTCAACCAGCTTATGCGGAAGTCTTCTGACAAGACCTACCGTGTCAATGAGCATTACCGACTGTCCACCGGGCAGAGTGAGCTTCCTTGCCGTCGGGTCAAGTGTGGCAAAGAGCTTATCCTCGGCGAGCACTCCGGCGTTTGTAAGGCTGTTCATAAGGGTTGACTTGCCGGCATTTGTATATCCGACTATCGCAACGGATATTACGCCGTCCTTTTTCCTCCTGGCACGCATATTGTTGCGCCGCTTTTCAATCTGCGAAAGCTCCTCCTCCAGAGCGTGTATTTTACGCCTGATGTGGCGTTTATCGCTTTCAAGCTTGCTTTCGCCCGGTCCTCTTGTACCTATACCGCCGCCGAGCCTTGAAAGACCTTTGCCCTTACCGGTCAGGAAAGGCAGGGAATATTTGAGCTGTGCAAGCTCTACCTGTAATTTTCCCTCCCTGCTGTGCGCCCTCAGAGCGAAAATATCAAGTATCAGCATTGTTCTGTCAATTACCCTGACGCCCGTGATGTCCTCAATATTTTTAAGCTGTGCCGGGCTGAGCTCATCGTCCGCAACGATTAAATCTATAAAATTGTTTTCGCACGCTTCTTTTAAATCCATTATTCTGCCGCTGCCCACATATGTCGCCGGATTTACGCAGGGCATTTTTTGAATCATTTTAAGCACCGCTTCGCCGCCTGCCGTCTCAACAAGCAGCGACAGCTCCTCTACGGACTCCTCGGAGTCGAACTCACCCGTATCGACGCATATGAGCAAAACCCTTTCGGGAGCCTGACTGTTTTCAAATAAAGCCATTTTTTCTCCTTAAAAGCCGCAAAAAAAGCGGCTTTTACATTTAAAATATTGCGTTAAAATACTTTCTACAGCTTGGCGTTGTTAGTATTATATACATTTTTTATATTAATTTCAATAAAAATTGACATTATTTATCTTAAAAATATTTGCAATAATCCGCCGCCGAATGTATAATATTTTAGATAAAGGAGATAACGCAATGGAAACATATTTGATTTTTAAAAGTCTTTGTATAATAATAATCGCCGCAAAGCTTTTCGGCATAATCGCAAGGAAGCTGAAAGCTCCGCAGGTTGTGGGCGAGATAATTTCGGGCGTAATAATAGGCCCGAGCGTTCTCGGCATTGTCGGGCAGAATGATTTTCTGATGCAAATGGCGGAAATCGGCGTGGTTTTATTAATGTTCTCGGCAGGTTTGCAAACTAACCTTAAAGACCTTGTCAGGACGGGCGGCAAAGCCTTTGCCATAGCCTGCGCCGGGGTAATTGTTCCCCTCATAGGCGGCACGCTTTTATACTTTGCTTTTTACGGGGTATCTCCTTTCGGCTCGCCCGAATTTTACAAGGCTGTTTTTATTGGCGTTATAATGACCGCAACCTCGGTGAGCATAACCGTACAAACCTTAAAGGAGCTGGGCAGGCTCTCGACGGAGGTCGGCACAACCGTTTTAAGCGCCGCAATTATAGACGATGTTATTGGCATTATAGTGCTTACCTTTGTCATAGGTATGAACGGCGGAGAGACTAAGCCCCTGGAGGTAATTATAAAGACGGCTCTGTTCTTTGTATTCGCTTTCATTTTAGGCTATATTATTTACAAGATATTCCGATTTTCCGATAAAATGTGGCCAAGGACAAGGCGAATACCGATAATGAGTCTTGCCCTGTGCCTCGGCCTTGCATATGTTGCGGAAAGGTTCTTCGGCATTGCGGATATAACCGGAGCGTATGTTGCCGGAATAATCCTTTGCAGTATTCACGATTCAAATTACATTGCCGAAAAAATGGATATAAGCTCATATATGCTTTTCGGCCCTGTTTTCTTTGCGAGTATCGGACTTAAAACCTCAATAGACAAAATTTCCTCCGAGCTTTTGCTGTTCTGCGCCGGCTTCGTATTTGTTGCGCTCGTCTGCAAGATAATAGGCTGTTCGACGGTATCGAGGCTTTGCAAATTTAATTTTAAGGATTCGCTGAAAATAGGCGTGGGAATGATGACGAGGGGAGAAGTTGCGCTTATAGTGGCGCAAAAGGGTCTGTCGTGCGGCATAATTTCCTCGGACTATTTTACGCCCGTAATTCTTCTTATCCTGACCTCCTCGATAATAACGCCCATAATTTTGAAACTGCTTTATTCAAACGAGACAAAACAGCTTGCCAGAGAAAATGTCGGTATGTAGCCTGCGGCTCTTTCGGGAAATTTTTACGGCATAATATAAAGGCTGTTGAATTAAATAAAGAAATAAACGGCACAGCGCTTAAAGTTAAAAGCGTTGTGCCGTCATTTTGCAGCAAAAGGATTTCGCAGTCTGCGGACTGCGACGGGGGCTTTGCCCCTCGGCCCTTACCCTTTTGTCCGCTGCGCCGACATTTCCCCTGACAGGGGAATCTCTTTTTTGAAAAAAAGACGGACAAAAACTTTTATATTTACCATTTATTTTCAACATACTCGCAAAAGGCAAACATATCTTTAATTTCTATCTTTGTTCCGTCGTCCAACACGGCGTATCCGTTCCAAAGCCCGTAAACCTGGTGGGAGTGCATACGCATAATATTGACAGCATTCATATCGCTGTGGTGGTCGTAAAACGGGGTCATTGTAAAATCAAACCTGCCGTCATCGGAAACGAAGTGCCAAGGCTCCATATATTTGTCGGGCTTCGGGAAAATCTCAACATCGACTGCGCCGATTTTATGTACCTTGCCGTCATACAATATACAGGTTTCCGTAGCGGTGCTTTCATCGCCTATGCCCCAGGTAATCTCAAAGCCGAAGGTGTGCTTATTCCCGTCGCTGTCCTCTATATATGTAGCGCCGTTGCCCCAATACCATATAAGACGGTAAGGCGTGTTTACCCTGCCCCAGTCAAGGCAGGCAAAGGTGTCCTCCTTGGAAAATTCATATACATCGCTTCCGTATCTGAATGTTCCCTCGCAGGGCATACAAAATTGTTTTGTGGTCAAAAAATAGCGAGTCGGCTGAAATTCAAACGGGATAACGGTAGTAATGTTTTCAAGGCCGTCGGGTATATCCATTTGGAATTTACATTCGACCTCCTTACCCTTTTCCTCCGACTTAAAGTAAAGGGTCCGTGAGTTTTTACGGGTATCGAACTCAAACTCCGCTTTTCCTATTTTGTATTTGACATTGTTCGGAACATCGCCCTTGGGCGGCAGTACATACTTATTCTTGCCGCCGAGGAAAACGGACATCGGCGCCGCAACAGTGCCGGCAACCAATTTTTTGGACGGGTCGGGATTTTTCAGGTCAACAAGGGAAGCCCCGACATATCCGCCTATTGATATATTGGCAAAGCTTATCTGAACCATATATCTGCCGTTTGAAAGCTGATAAAAATCCCATTCTTTTCTTCTGTTGAGCGGTCTTGACTTAGTTCTGTCGTATTTAAAAACCATATGTCGTGCCCAGCCCGGAGACAGGAGCGTGCCGTCGTCATCATCAAGAAGCTTAACCGGCACCTTGTATTCCCTTTGCTCACTTCTGACCTCGCCGTTGAGCCAGCTTTTATAAGTCCTTTTAACTTTCTTTGCCATAATTTATAACCCCTCTTATTAAAATATAGCCCTTGTATAATTTAATAATATCATTTATTGGCATAAAGTCAAGAAAAAAACTCCCCTGCCCCAAAGGACAGAGGAGTTAAGTTTTTTATTCAGAGGCCAACGCCGTTATTATTCGCTGATAGCAACAACAACGCCTGAACCAACTGTTCTGCCGCCCTCACGGATAGCAAAACGAAGTCCCTCTTCAATAGCGATAGGAGTGATAAGCTCAACGCTCATTTCAACATTATCGCCGGGCATGCACATCTCTGTTCCCTCGGGAAGAGTGATGATGCCTGTAACATCGGTAGTTCTGAAATAGAACTGGGGACGGTAGTTGTTGAAGAAAGGAGTGTGACGGCCGCCCTCTTCCTTAGTAAGGACATAAACCTGGCCCTTAAACTTTGTATGAGGATGAATTGTGCCGGGCTTGGAAAGAACCTGTCCACGCTCGATACCCTTTCTGTCTACGCCACGGAGAAGAGCGCCGATATTGTCGCCTGCTTCTGCATAGTCAAGGGTCTTTCTGAACATTTCAATACCTGTAACAACTGTCTTTGACTTTTCGTCCTTAAGACCGACGATTTCAACTTCCTCGCCTGTCTTAAGCTGTCCACGCTCAACTCTGCCTGTAGCAACTGTACCACGGCCTGTTATGGTCATAACATCTTCAACGGGCATAAGGAACGGCTGATCTGCCTTACGGTCGGGAGTGGGAATGTAGCTGTCAACAGCTTCCATAAGCTCCCAAATGCACTTAACATCGTCCGAGTTGGGATCTGTAGCCTCAAGAGCCTTAAGAGCCGAGCCCTTGATGATCGGGCAATCCTCATCGAACTCATACTCTGCAAGTGTTTCACGGATTTCCATTTCAACAAGCTCAAGCAGTTCGGGATCGTCAACCTGGTCAACCTTGTTCATAAATACGATAATTGCCGGAACGCCAACCTGACGGGCAAGAAGAAGGTGCTCTTTTGTCTGAGCCATAGGGCCGTCAGTAGCGGCGATTACGAGGATAGCGCCGTCCATCTGAGCAGCACCTGTAATCATGTTCTTAATGTAGTCGGCATGGCCGGGGCAGTCAACATGAGCATAGTGACGAGCATCTGTTTCATACTCAACATGAGCTGTGTTGATTGTAATACCACGCTCTCTCTCTTCGGGAGCCTTGTCGATGTTTGCATAATCAACGAAGTCTGCCTGACCTTTAGAAGCGAGTGTCTTTGTAATAGCTGCTGTTAATGTTGTTTTACCATGGTCAACATGACCTATAGTACCAATATTAACATGGGGTTTTGTTCTTTCAAATTTTGCCTTTGCCATTGGGATTTTTCCTCCTTTTATAAGTGGATAAAAGTTTTAAAATACTCTGCGCTTGATATTTTACCAATAAATCGGTAAAATATCAAGTCTTTTTATAAAAATATCAGTCTTTCTTTGTTCTTTCGCTGATAATTTTCTCAGAAATCGACTTGGGAACCTCTTTATATCCGTCGGGTTCCATTACATACTGGCCTCGTCCCTGAGTCTTGGAACGCAGGTCGGTAGCGTAACCGAACATTTCTGAAAGCGGAACATGAGCGTTTATCTGCTTAACGCCTGTTCTGTCCTCAAAGCCCTGTATTTCACCGCGGCGTGAGTTAAGGTCGCCGATAACATCGCCCATATATTCCTCGGGAACGATAACCGTAACCTTCATTATGGGTTCGAGAAGAACGGGGTTCGCTTTCCTTGCGGCGTCCTTAAACGCCATGGAGCCGGCGATTTTGAACGCCATTTCCGAAGAGTCAACCTCGTGATATGAACCGTCGTAAAGAGTTACCTTAACATCGACTACAGGATAACCTGCAAGTACGCCGGACTGCATTGCGCCCTGAATACCTACATTTGCGGGCTCAATGTATTCCTTGGGGATAGCGCCGCCGACGATATTGTTTACAAACTCGTAACCGCCGTTGGGGTTAGGCTCAATATTGATCTTAACATGACCGTACTGACCTTTACCGCCTGACTGACGGGCGTATTTTGTATCGGACGAAGCATTTGCACGGATAGTTTCCTTATAGGCAACCTGCGGCTTACCTACATTGGCCTCAACCTTAAATTCACGAAGCATTCTGTCAACGATAATTTCAAGGTGAAGCTCGCCCATACCGGCAATAATTGTCTGACCGGTTTCCTCGTCGGTGTAGCACTTGAATGTCGGGTCTTCCTCGGCAAGCTTCTGAAGAGCTATGCCCATTTTTTCCTGACCTGCCTTGGTTTTAGGCTCGATGGCAACACGGATAACGGGATCCGGGAAGTTCATCGACTCAAGAATTACGGGGTGCTTTTCATCGCAAAGAGTGTCGCCCGTTGTTGTATTTTTAAGACCTACAGCGGCCGCAATATCGCCGGAATAGACAACCTCTATGTCCTCCCTGTGATTTGCGTGCATCTGAAGGATACGGCCCATTCTTTCCCTGCTGTCCTTAACAGAGTTATATACGGTGGCGCCGGCTTCAACGGTTCCCGAATAAACACGGAAGAAGCAGAGCTTGCCTACGAACGGGTCTGTAGCTATCTTAAATGCAAGTGCGGAAAAAGGTTCGGTATCCGAAGAATGTCTGACCTCTTCCTCATCGGTATCGGGATTAACGCCCTTAATAGCCTCAACATCGGTGGGCGCAGGCATATAGTCTACAATAGCGTCAAGCAACGGCTGAACGCCCTTGTTACGGTATGAAGTACCGCAGGTTATCGGTACCATTTCGTTTGCTATTGTGGCCTTGCGAATGGTTTTTTTAATCTCGTCAACCGTTATTTCCTCACCCTCAAGGTATTTCATCATAAGCTCGTCGTCCTGCTCGGCAACGCACTCTAAGAGCTTTGTACGGTATTCCTCGGCAAGCTCTTTCATATCATCGGGTATAGGCTCACGGCGAACATCCTTTCCGAGATCGTCGTAGTAGACCTCAGCGTCCATCTCAACAAGGTCAACTATGCCCTTGAAGGTGTCCTCAACACCGATGGGAAGCTGAATCGGAACGGGATTGCATTTAAAACGCTCGTCAATCATTTTGAGTACACGGTAGAAATCTGCGCCCATAATATCCATCTTGTTTACATAAATCATACGGGGAACCTTGTACTCGTCAGCCTGACGCCAAACGGTTTCAGACTGAGGCTCAACACCGCCCTTAGCGCACAAAACGGTTACGGAACCGTCAAGAACACGCAGCGAACGCTGAACTTCAACGGTGAAGTCAACATGTCCGGGGGTGTCAATAATATTGATACGATGCTCTTTCCAAAAACAGGTGGTGGCGGCGGAGGTGATGGTAATACCTCTCTCCTGCTCCTGAGCCATCCAGTCCATGGTAGCGGCGCCGTCGTGTGTTTCACCTATCTTGTGGTTTACACCTGTGTAAAACAAAATTCTTTCCGTTGTTGTAGTTTTACCGGCGTCGATATGAGCCATGATACCAATATTTCTTGTTTTCTCAAGAGATACTTTTCTTGGCATAAAATCCTCCATTGCCGACCCCGTCGGCAGAAAAAAATGTCCGGTAAAATTACCATCTGTAATGTGCAAAAGCCTTGTTTGCCTCTGCCATTTTATGCGTATCTTCACGCTTCTTGTATGCCGAACCTGTTCCGTTTACGGCATCCATAATCTCGTTTGCAAGTCTTTCTTTCATCGTTCTTTCCGAACGCTGACGAGCATAGAGCGTTATCCAACGAAGCCCGAGCGTCTGTCTTCTTTCGGGACGGACTTCCATGGGAACCTGGTAAGTTGCACCGCCTACACGGCGTGCCTTAACTTCGAGTACAGGCATAACATTTTCCATTGCGGCATTGAATACCTCCAACGGCTCCTTGCCTGTCTTCTCTGCAATGATGTTAAAAGCATCATATACAATCTTCTGAGCAACGCCCTTTTTACCGTCAAGCATGACGCTGTTGATGAGCCTTGCTACAAGTTTTGAATTATAAAGCGGATCGGGCAAAACATCTCGTTTTGCTGTCTGGCCTCTTCTTGGCACTTCGCTTCCCTCCTTCATAATAATGATATCATAGGTACTCCGGTGACAAAACCCGTGGTGTCAAAATCAGAGGCATATATATAATATACACCAAAGCATTTGACTGTCTTGGTAGATTCTGTCTGTTGATTTAAGGTCTGACTAACCTTATTTTTTAGCTGTTTTGGGTCTTTTTGCGCCATACTTTGAACGACCCTGCATTCTGCCGTTTACACCCTGAGTATCGAGTGTGCCTCGAATGATGTGGTAACGCACACCGGGAAGGTCCTTAACACGGCCGCCCCTGATGAGAACAACAGAGTGTTCCTGAAGATTGTGACCTACGCCGGGAATGTAAGCTGATACTTCAATTCCGTTTGTAAGACGGACTCTGGCAAGTTTACGCAATGCTGAATTGGGCTTTTTAGGCGTATCTGTTTTAACAACAGTGCATACGCCCCTCTTCTGAGGAGAAGCGTTATCAGTCATAACATTTTTCTTTGAGTTGAGTCCCTTTCCGAGAGCAGGAGCCTTTGACTTCTTCTCGATTGACTTTCTTCCGCTGCGAACAAGCTGATTGAATGTTGGCAAATCTTTCACCTCCGATTAAAAATTATGACAGCAAGTGTCAGCAAAACAAACAGCCCGAAAAAACTGTTTGTTTTGCTCACACAACCAAAGATTTTAGCATTAAAAACCTTTGGTTGTCAAGCATTATTTTAAAATTTAATGTCAGCCTTTACCGCCGGCCGCTTTGGAAGTCTCCTCCTCGCTGTCGAACACGGGTTTAAGCTCTACATCGCTGTAGCACTGCATTCCCGTACCGGAGGGAAGAAGCTTACCGATAATAACATTTTCCTTAAGGCCGATAAGCGGATCAACCTTGCCCTTGATGGCGGCGTCGGTAAGAACCCTTGTAGTCTCCTGGAACGATGCTGCGGAAAGGAACGAATCCGTTGCAAGCGAAGCCTTTGTGATACCCAAAAGTACGGGCTCGCAAACTGCCTCGACAAACTCCTCTTCGCTGCCCTCGCCCTCTGCGTTTTCTCTCGCTTCCTCGAACTTTCTCTTAGCCTCGGCGTTTACCCTCCTGAACTCGGTCTTTTCAACAACCTCGCCGGGAAGGAAGCTTGTTGTGCCGGGGTCGCTTATTCTGAGCTTTCTCATCATCTGGCGGACGATAACCTCGATGTGCTTGTCGTTGATGTCAACGCCCTGCATACGGTAGGTTCTCTGAACCTCCTTTATGAGGTAATCGTGAACGGCATGAACGCCGTTGATTGCGAGAATATCATGCGGATTGGGCGAACCCTCCGTAAGAGCGGTACCTTTCTTAACGAAAATGGGATTTCCGTTTTCATCGGTTTCGCTGTTAAATCTCTTGCGGTATCCGTAGGGTATAAGGTAAGTCCTCTCCTCCGCCGTTTCATCGTTGGTAATAACGATGTGTTCGTTCCTTTTGATTTCCCTGAACGAAAGGCGGCCGTCAATTTCGGAAAGAATTGCGAGAGTTTTCGGCTTTCTCGCTTCAAACAGTTCCTCAACCCTCGGAAGACCCTGGGTAATATCCTGGCTCGAAGCAACGCCGCCGGTATGGAATGTACGCATTGTAAGCTGTGTACCGGGTTCACCGATTGACTGGGCGGCTATAATACCTACCGCCTCGCCTACCGTTACGGGGTCGCCCGTTGCAAGGTTTGAGCCGTAGCACTTGATACATACGCCGTGATTTGATTCGCAGGTGAGAAGCGAGCGGATTTTAATTTTTCTGTCGTCGGGATTTTTTCTTGAATTAACAATGCCGGCAACCACTTTGGCGTCCTCTTCGGTCATCATAACATCTTTTGACATAATGACCTTGCCCGACTTTTTGTCCTTGAGGTCTTCAAGAAGATAACGGCCCGTAAGTCTTTCCTCAAGGCTCTCTATAAGCTCCTTGCCGTCGGTAATATCGTAAACCTCGATACCGTCGTGGCAATGGCAATCTTCCTCACGGATTATAACATCTTGCGAAACATCGACAAGACGGCGTGTAAGATAACCCGAGTCTGCGGTACGAAGCGCCGTATCTGCAAGACCTTTCCTTGCGCCTCGTGATGAAATGAAGTATTCAAGTACATTAAGTCCCTCACGGTAGTTGGCACGAATGGGAACCTCGATAACCTTACCCGAAGTGTTAGCGATAAGTCCTCGCATACCTGCCAGCTGACGAAGCTGTGAGTCCGAACCTCTGGCGCCGGAATCAACCATCATATAAATCGGGTTTTCCTTACCGAGATTATCCTTTAAGCCCGAAGCAACCTTGTCGGTGCAGTTTTCCCAAACCTTAATTACCTTGTTGCTTCTTTCGGAGTTGCTCATAAGACCCATTCTGTAGCTTGCGGTGATCTTATCAATTTTCTCCTCGGCCTCTTTAAGCAATTCGGCCTTCTGCGGAGGAATTACAGCGTCGCAAACGGCAACCGTAATACCCGATTTTGTGGAATATTTATAACCCTGCGCCTTTATGTCGTCAAGAACCTGCGACGCCTTGTTTACGCCGTGAATCTTGATACATCTGTCAATAATTTTACCGAGTGTCTTTTTGTTTACAAGGAATTCAACCTCAAGCCTGAAAGCGTTTTCGGGATCGCTTCTGTCAACAAATCCGAGGTCCTGGGGAATGGGATTGTTGAAAATAATCTTACCGAGCGTTGTATCGACAAGCTTTGTAACGGTTTTTCCGTCTATTTCCTTGGTCATTCTGACCTTGATTTTTGAATGAAGCCCTATATAGCCCTCGTCATATGCCATAACCGCTTCGTCAACGGTGGAAAATACCTTGCCCTCGCCGGGTTCGCCGTCCTTATCCATTGTAAGGTAATAAGAGCCGAGTATCATATCCTGCGTGGGAACCGCTACGGGTTTGCCGTCCGACGGCTTCAAAAGGTTGTTTGCGGCAAGCATAAGAAGCCTTGCCTCCGCCTGAGCCTCCGTTGAAAGAGGTACATAAACGGCCATCTGGTCGCCGTCGAAGTCGGCGTTGAACGCAGTACACGCAAGGGGGTGGAGCTTAATCGCCCTGCCCTCGACAAGAACCGGCTCAAAAGCCTGAATACCGAGTCTGTGAAGCGTAGGCGCACGGTTGAGCATTACGGGGTGTCCCTTGATAACTATTTCAAGTGCGTCCCAAACCTCGGGCTTTGCCCTCTCAACCATCTTCCTTGCAGATTTAATATTGCTCGAAGCGCCTGTTTCTACAAGGCGTTTCATTACAAAGGGCTTGAAAAGCTCAAGAGCCATTTCTTTGGGAAGTCCGCACTGGTACATTTTAAGCTCGGGGCCTACGACGATAACCGAACGGCCCGAATAGTCAACACGCTTGCCCAAAAGGTTCTGACGGAAACGGCCCTGCTTACCTTTAAGCATATCCGAAAGAGATTTTAACGCTCTGTTGTTGGGTCCCGTAACGGGGCGTCCCCTTCTGCCGTTGTCGATAAGCGCATCAACGGCCTCCTGAAGCATTCTCTTTTCGTTCCTGACTATGATGTCGGGAGCGTTGAGCTCAAGCAACTTTTTAAGACGGTTGTTTCTGTTGATTACACGCCTGTAAAGGTCGTTTAAATCGGAGGTTGCAAACCTGCCGCCGTCAAGCTGAACCATGGGGCGAATGTCGGGCGGAATTACGG
The DNA here is from genome assembly GCA_947630285.1 of uncultured Clostridia bacterium. GTDB lineage: Bacteria > Bacillota > Clostridia > Oscillospirales > Acutalibacteraceae > Fimenecus. The sequence goes on from CANRHD010000001.1 coordinate 307,917, forward strand.
GGATAACATCAAGTATCATCCATTCGGGTCTGTTGCCGGACTGTCTGAAAGCCTCCGCAACCTCAAGCCTTTTGAGTATTCTTGTCTTTTTCTGACCGGTTGCGGTTTCAAGCTCCTCGCGAAGCTCCTTTGCAAGAGCCTCGGGATCAACCTGCTCAAGCAATTCCTTTATGGCCTCGGCGCCCATACCGGCTCTGAAATCGTCCTCATATTTCTCTCTCATATCGAGATATTCTTTTTCGGAGAGAATTTGAAGCTTTTCAAGCTCCGTATCGCCGGGGTCGGTAACTATATATTTTGCAAAATAGAGTACCTTTTCAAGGTCTCTGGGAGAAACATCAAGTATAAGGCCCATTCTTGAGGGTATGCCCTTAAAATACCAGATGTGGGAAACGGGCGCAACAAGCTCAATATGGCCCATTCTCTCTCTTCTGACCTTGGCCTTTGTAATTTCAACGCCGCAGCGCTCGCAAATCTTGCCCTTAAAGCGCACTCTCTTATACTTGCCGCAATAACATTCCCAGTCCTTTGTAGGTCCGAAAATGCGTTCGCAGAAGAGGCCGTCCTTTTCGGGCTTTAATGTACGGTAGTTAATTGTTTCGGGCTTTTTAACCTCTCCGTAAGACCACTCTCTGATTTTATCGGGAGAAGCAAGACCGATTTTTATTGAATCAAAGGTTATATTTTCCATTGAATTTGACCCTCTTTTCCTTATTCTTTAAGTGAGTTTGCTTAATTAAAAATCTTCCGTATCAAAATCGGTTTCTTCAAATTCATCTTCGCCGTCTGTCATATATTCGTTGAAAGCGTCCTCACCGAGTTCTCTTTCTGCGTCCTCATCGGCAACATATCCGTTATCGAGCGAAGCGTCGTTTACATAGGACATATCTTCGTTCATAATCGGAGGAATATCGCCGTCCTCGTCAAAGTTCTGTTTAAGGTCAATTTCGTTATGATCCTTATCAAGCACCTTAACATCGAGCGCAAGAGCCTGAAGCTCCTTTATAAGAACCTTAAAGGATTCCGGAATACCGGCCTTGGGAACATTCTGCCCCTTAACGATTGACTCATAGGTCTTTACACGGCCTACAACATCGTCGGACTTAACGGTAAGAATTTCCTGAAGGGTGTAGGTTGCGCCGTAGGCCTCAAGAGCCCAAACTTCCATTTCACCGAAACGCTGGCCGCCGAACTGCGCCTTACCGCCGAGCGGCTGCTGTGTAACAAGCGAATACGGGCCTGTGGAACGGGCATGGATTTTATCGTCTACAAGATGGTGGAGTTTAAGGAAGTACATAACGCCGACCGTTACGGGGTTGTCAAATTTAACGCCCGTCCTGCCGTCTGTCAGGATTGACTTACCGTCTTCCCTGTAGCCCGCTTCCCTCAAAGCGTCACGAATATCGGACTCGTGAGCGCCGTCGAATACGGGCGTTGCAATCTTCTGCCCGAGTTTTCTGTAAGCAAAGCCGAGATGTACCTCGAGAACCTGTCCTATATTCATACGAGAGGGAACGCCCAAGGGGTTAAGAACTATATCGAGCGGCGTGCCGTCGTCAAGGAAAGGCATATCCTCCTGCGGAAGTATTCTTGAAACAACGCCCTTGTTACCGTGGCGTCCGGCCATTTTATCGCCGACGGAGAGTTTCCTCTTCTGTGCAATGTAACAGCGTACAACCTTGTTTACGCCGGGATTTAATTCATCGCTGTTTTCCCTTGTAAATACCTCGACATCGACTACTATGCCGTATTCGCCGTGCGGAACTTTAAGAGATGTATCTCTTACCTCCCTCGCCTTTTCGCCGAAAATTGCACGGAGCAATCTTTCCTCTGCGGTGAGCTCGGTTTCGCCCTTGGGCGTTACCTTGCCTACAAGAATATCACCGGAGCGAACCTCGGCGCCTATTCTTATAATACCGTTTTCATCGAGGTTGGAAAGGGCGTCCTCGCCGACATTGGGTATATCTCTTGTAATCTCTTCGGGTCCGAGCTTTGTGTCACGGGCCTCAATTTCAAACTCCTCTATATGAACCGAGGTGTAAACATCGTCACGGACGAGCTTTTCGTTTATAAGAACGGCGTCCTCGTAGTTATAGCCCTCCCAGGTCATAAAGCCTATAAGAGCGTTCTTACCGAGTGAAATTTCGCCGTTTGCCGTTGCAGGGCCGTCGGCTATTACCTGACCCTCGGCAATCTCCTCGCCCTCCTCAACTATCGGGCGCTGATTGATACAGGTATCCTGGTTGGAGCGCATAAATTTAATAAGCTCGTAGGAATCCGTTTCACCGTTCTTTGTTTTTATATCAATGGTTTTGGCGTCTACGCTTGTAACAACGCCCGCCCTTTTGGCAAGTACTACGGTGCCCGAGTCAACGGCCGCCTTGTACTCCATACCCGTTCCGACTATGGGCGAATCCGTTTTTAAAAGCGGAACTGCCTGCCTCTGCATGTTTGAACCCATCAGGGCACGGTTGGCGTCGTCGTTTTCAAGGAAAGGAATCATCGCCGTGGCAACGGAAACGACCATCTTGGGCGAAACATCCATGTAGTCAACTTCCGTATTGGGAACTTCAAGGAAATCGTTGCGGTGACGAGCGGTTACCTTGGCGTTTACAAACCTGCCCTTTTCGTCAAGAGGCTCGTTGGCCTGTGCTACGGTGTAGTTATCCTCTACATCGGCGGTCATATACTCTACCTCTTCGAGCACTATGCCTTTTTTCTTGTCTATCTTCCTGAAAGGCGCTTCGATAAAGCCGTATTTGTTTATGCCGGCAAATGTGGCAAGATATGAAATCAAGCCGATGTTGGGGCCTTCGGGAGTTTCTATGGGACACATTCTGCCGTAGTGCGAGTAGTGAACATCTCGCACCTCAAATCCGGCACGGTCACGGGAAAGACCGCCGGGGCCCAGGGCGGAAAGTCTTCTCTTGTGAGTAAGCTCCGCAAGGGGGTTGGTCTGATCCATAAACTGCGAAAGCGGTGAAGAGCCGAAGAACTCTTTAATCGCCGCCATAACGGGTCTGATGTTTATAAGGGCCGCCGGAGTAACCTTGTCGGGCTCCTGAGCCTGGAGGGTCATTCTCTCCTTAACAAGCCTTTCCATTCTTGAAAAGCCTATTCTGAACTGGTTTTGAAGCAACTCGCCTACGGAACGGATACGCCTGTTGCCGAGGTGGTCAATATCGTCGGTAACGCCTACGCCGCAGGCAATGCAGTTAAGGTAATTGATTGACGCCATAATATCCTCAACGGTGATGTGCTTGGGGATAAGGTCGTCGGCACGCATCGACATTTCCTCTTTGAGGGCGGTTTTGTCGTCGCCGCACTTTTCAAGTATTTCCTGCAATACATTGAAGCGCACCTTTTCGTTTATTCCGATTTTTTCAAGCTCCTCGGCGCTGAACATGGGGACATACTCCAAAGCGTCAACCATTGCGTTTGAGTAAACCTTTACCTCAACGCCCTCGTTGTCAACATATGCGGTATCGACGCCCTCCTGCTCTATTCTGTAAGCAAGCTCGGGAGTTATTAAGTCGCCCTCGTTTGCAAGCACCTCGCCGGTAAGCACGCTTACGATAGGGCGGCTTGCCTTAAAGCCCGTAATCCTTGCCGAGATGCAAAGCTTTTTGTTGTATTTGTACCTGCCGACTCTTGAAAGGTCGTAGCGGCGTGAGTCAAAGAACAGGCTTTCAAGATGCGACTGAGCCGTTTCAAGCGTGGGGGGCTCGCCGGGACGAAGTCTTTTATATACCTCGATAAGGGCCTGTTCGGTATTTATGGTTGTATCTTTTTCAAGCGTTGCCTTTATTCTGTCGTCATAGCCGAAAAATTCAAGTATTTCGGTATTTGAGCTTAAGCCCAAAGCTCTGATAAGAGTAGTTATAAGAATTTTGCGGTTTTTATCTATACGGACATAGAAAATGTCGTTTTGATCCGTTTCATATTCAAGCCATGCGCCTCTGTTGGGTATAACCGTGGCGGTATAAAGCTCCTTACCGGTCTTATCGTGCGTCATATCAAAGTAAACGCTGGGTGAACGGACAAGCTGAGAAATAATAACACGCTCTGCGCCGTTGATTACGAATGTACCAGAATCCGTCATCAGCGGAAAATCGCCCATATACACTTCGTTTTCTTTAATTTCGCCCGTTTCTTTATTGAGCAGTCTCGCAGTAACTCTTAAAGGAGCGGCGTATGTTGCGTCTCTCTCTTTGCACTCCTTTACGGTGTACTTGGGGGATTCATCCATTCTGTAATCCACGAAGCTCAACGAAAGATTACCGGAAAAGTCCGTAATATCGGCGACATCACGGAATACCTCCTTAAGGCCTTCGTCCAAGAACCATTGGTATGACTTTTTCTGAATTTCAATAAGGTTTGGCATCTGCATAACCTCGTTGATTTTAGAAAATGTCATTCTTGTGGTCTTTCCGAATTTTTCTGGTTTGACATTTACCATGGGCTTAATCACTCTCCATAATTTTTTTAAACTCGGGCCGACGCTCTGCAGGGAAAACCGGCCCCTCCGGCGCCGCCGTAAAGGCCCTCTTTAGGACCCGGAGAACAGCTTTAAACTGTGTTTATATAGGCTTGATTTTAAACGGTATTTGTGCTAAAATACAAATGCAAAAATTTGACAAGCGTATATAATTCCATTTTAATAGCAGTTTATTATATATCTACAAATCAAAAATGTCAAGAATATTTAAAAAATTTTTTAAAAAATTTGGGGGTTACGCAGATGGGAAAAGGCAATTTTGACTGGGAAAATCCGCAGGTGTTCAAAAAGAACAAGGAGGACGGCCATGTTCTGGCGTTTTGCTGTGACAGCGAGGAAAAGGCGCTCAACCGCGAGGACTCGGCCTATAAGATGTCCTTAAACGGCAAGTGGAAATTCTATTGGCAAATGGGCATTAAAAACTGCCCCGACGGCTTCTTTAAGCCCGAATACGATGTTTCCTCATGGCGGGATATACAGGTGCCCTCGGTTTGGCAGATGGAAAAGACGGGCAGTTATCCGTACTATTATGCCTCCACCTTCCCCAACGCCGTTTCAAGGAGCAAGTCAAAAATCCCTTCGATAGACTACAATATGCAGGAGATAGGGCTCTACAGGAGAGAATTTGAACTGCCCGAAAACTTTGACGGCAAACAGGTTTTCCTGCATTTCGGTGCGGCTAAGTCTGCGCTTGAGGTCTATGTAAACGGCGAATTTGTCGGCTATTCCCAGGGCTCTATGACGCCCCACGAGTTTGACATTACAAAATTCATAAAAAAGGGAAGCAACCTTGTATGCGCCAAGGTCTACAGATACAGCGACGCCCAGTACCTTGAGGATCAGGATATGTGGCTGTTGTGCGGAATATACAGAGATGTTTACATCTATGCGGAACCCAAGGTCTGCCTGAGAGATTTTTATATAACCACCGACCTTGACGGCGAATACAGAAACTCCGACACAGGGCTTGAAATAACCGTATATAACTACAGCGACGGCGTTAAAAACGCCGAGGTTCGGGCTTTCACGGAAAGAAACGGCGTTAAGAACGAGCTTGGTTTTGAAAAGCTCAGCGCACAAAAGGGCGCAAACACAATTAAGCTTTCAAAGCTTATCGAGAACCCCGACAAGTGGTCGGCCGAAACGCCCAATTTATATAATCTTGTAATCGAGCTTAGCGCCGACGGAGATATTCACTGCTTTAAAGCCATAAGATTCGGCTTTAAAAAGGTTGAAATAGTCGGCGAAAAAATCCTCTTTAACGGAAAGCCGTTGATGATAAGGGGTACAAACCGCCACGATTTTGACCCCGATCACGGCTGGGCCGTTCCGAAAGAGAGATTTGAACAGGATTTGAGCCTGATGAAAAAGGCCAATATTAACGCCATACGCACATCGCATTATCCCGACGACCCGTATCTGTATGATCTGGCGGACGAATACGGCCTCTATGTTATGGACGAGTGCGATTTGGAGAGCCACGGCGTAAGGAGAAAGAATGTTCCGGGGAGCAACCCCGTTTGGACCGGCGCCGTTGTTGACAAAATGGAGAGAATGGTGCTTCGTGACAGGAACCACGCCTGCATATTTATGTGGTCGCTGGGCAACGAGGCCGGAGACGGCGACAACTTTAAGAAGATGAAAGAAGCCGCACTGAAGCTTGACAGCACAAGGCAATTCCATTACGAGGGCGATTTTGACTTTACAAAGAGCGATGTCATTTCGAGAATGTATCCGCTGGCAGATGTTATGGAAAAGCTCGGCAAAAGAGAGCCTATTACAATTTCTCTGTACGACAACATTGCAAATTCTCTTGCCGCCGACTCAAAGCCTATTCCCAAGGAAGCCTACACAAGGCCGGTTATACTTTGCGAATATGCACACGCTATGGAAAACAGTCTCGGAAATTTCCGGGAATACATGGACGACTTTGAAAAGTACGAAAATATGTGCGGCGGATTTATTTGGGACTTTGTTGACCAGTCAATACGCTACAAGGCGGAGGACGGCGATCATTGGCTCTACGGCACAGACTTTGAAAAGCTTGAACCGAAAAGGCCGCTGCAGCTTCCGAACACAACGGCAATGACGGGAAGCAACACATATTTCTGCGCCAACGGTATCGTTGCCGCAGACAGAAAGCCCCACCCCTCGTATTACGAGGTTAAGAAAGTCTATGCCGAAATGAAAATAAAGGAAAAGGACCCGGAGAAAAAGGAGTTTGTAATAGTAAACAAGCACCTTTTCACGGACCTTTCGGAATATACGATAAAGTGGAGCGTTGCGGCCGACGGCATAATTGTTGAAAACGGTTCGCTTAAAACCGTAAAGGTGCCTCCCCTTTCCCAAAAGGAAATAACCATACCCTACAGCACGCCGCAGGACGACGGCAGGGAGTATATACTGACGGTTTCGTTTATAACCAAGGAGGATAAGCCGTACTGTCCCAAGGGCTACGAGCAGAGCTTTGATCAGTTTATAATCAGAGAGGCGAAGCCCTTGCCCGAGGAGTACGAGAAAAAGGATATTAGCTTCTCAAGCCACGACAACAAGCTTGTAATTCACGGCGAGGACTTCTCCGCAGTTATTAAAAACGGCAAGATAGTTTCGCTTAAATATGACGAAAAGGAATATGTCAAGACCGAAATTAAGCCGAGCTTTTTCAGAGCCGTTACCGACAACGACCTTTCCGTCACAAACTTTGTACCCTATGTTATTCCGCTTCACCCGTATTACAGGTGGAAAAAGGCGACCGACAACTGCAGCGGCATAGTCTCGCAAATCGACAAGACCGCCGACGGCAAATTGGTTATCGAGCACGAGTGGGATGTTCTCTCGATGAAGGGCGTCCGCACGGTGTTTACTGTCTATCCCGACGGAAAAATAAAAATCAAACTAAAGGGCGTGCCTAAGTTCGGGCCTATTTTGAGGTTCGGTATGCAGTTTGGCCTTGTAAAGGAGCTTGACAGCGTTAAATGGTACGGCAGAGGTCCGCACGAAACATATCCCGACAGAAAAACGGGCGGCAAAATAAGCATTTGGGGCAAGAGCGTAAACGACCTTGAGCACCACTATATGAGGCCGCAGGAAAATGCGAACAGAACCGATGTAAGATATGTTGAGTTAAGCTCCGCCGACGGCAAAAAGGGATTGAAATTCACCGCAATGCCCGAAAATCCGCTCAGCTTCAGCGCATGGCATTACACCTGCAACGAGCTTGAACAGGCAACGCATATACACGAGCTAAAGCACTCCGATATTACCACCTTTAACTTTGACCTGGCGCAGATGGGCGTAGGCGGAGATATGCCCGGAGACGCCCATGTCCGTGAGCCGTACATTCTTCATTCCGACAGGGAATACGAGTACGAATTTACCGTTGAACCCTTAAAGCGTTAAAGCTTGCTTTGAGAGGGCAATTATAAAGCAATTAAATAAAACTATAAGCAAAAGCGGCCATACGAGTTATCCCCGGTATGACCGCTTCAGAGTGTAGAAAAAGTATGTGTAACTTGGCAATATGCACAAAAGGAGTAAGATTATTGGGAACCCCCGGCGATGAACCGACCCCGAAAAGTCAGACAATGCGGTATTGTCCCGACAGGGGTGCGTTTCATTAAACGCCTCCGTAATTTTATTTTTTCTTTTTGCCGAAGAAGGATTTTTTCTCCTCCTCGCCCAAATGATTGCCGCTTCCCCCAAGTTCCTGTGCAAGCTGTTTGATAATTTCCTTTTGCTTTGTGGTGGGGTTTTTGGGGACATCAACTATTACCCTGACAAGCTCGTCGCCCTTGCCCCGGTTATTAAGGGTCTGTATTCCCTTGTTACGCAGTTTGAAAATATCGCCCGACTGCGTGCCGGCAGGAACGGTATATTTTACCTTGCCCTCAAGGGTCGGGACTTCAAGCTCACAGCCCAAAACAGCTTCGGGATATGTTATGTGCATTTCTACCCAAACATTATAGCCCTCACGCTCGAAAATGGGGTGCGGTCTTACATTTACAACGACCTTCAAATCGCCGGCAGGGCCGCCGTTTATTCCCTTATTGCCCTGTCCCCTGGCGTTGATAACCTGGCGGTCGTCAATGCCGGCAGGAATACTGATTTCTATGCTGGAGGGCTTCCTCACCCTGCCTGCGCCCCTGCACTTCTTACAGGGTGTATCTATAACCTTGCCCTTTCCGTTACAGCGTGAACAGGTCTTTTGGGTCTGGATTACGCCGAACGGAGTTCTCTGCTGTGCGGTCACCTGACCTCTGCCGTGACATTCGGGGCAGGTCTTTGCGCTTGTACCGGGCGCCGCACCGCTTCCGTGACATTCGTCGCAGATGTCAATTTTCATTGACTCTACCGTGCGCTTACAGCCCTTTGCCGCCTCCTCAAAGGAAATGGTTACGCTCGCCTGCGTATCCGTACCCCTCTGCGGAGCATTGGGATTGGCTCTGCCGCCGAAGCCGCCGAAACCGCCGAAGCCGCCGCCGAACATACTGCCGAGTATATCGCCGAGGTCAAAGTCCATATCGTTAAAGCCGCCCTGGCCTGCGCCGTAATTCGGGTCTACGCCGGCATGGCCGAATTGGTCGTAGCGAGCCTTTTTGTCGGCGTCGGAGAGTACCTCGTAGGCTTCGTTGGCCTCCTTGAATTTCTCCTCGGCCTCCTTATCGCCCGGGTGCAAATCGGGGTGATATTTTTTAGCAGTCTGCCTGTATGCCTTTTTTATTTCGTCTTCGCTTGCGTTTCTGTCAACTCCGAGGACTTCATAATAATCTCTTTTATCTGCCATAAGTAAATCTCCGTATTAATGGGGATATACGGGAGAAGCCGAAGCCCCTCCCGTCAATTATTTATCAGTTATTGCCGTTGTTATCCTCAACATCGGTATAATCCGCCTCATAGTAGCCGTCGCCGCCCTTAGCGCCGTCCTGAGGGTTGGCGTTCGCATCGCCCTGCGCCGCCTGAGCCTGAGCCGCCGCCTGCTTATAAAGCTCCTCAGAAACCTTGTAGAACGACTGTGTAAGCTCGTCTTTCTTGGATTTTATAGCCTCTATATCCTCGCCTTTAAGGGCTTCCTTGAGAGCGTCGATTTTCTTCTGAACATCGTCCTTATCCTCCTGCGAGAACTTGTCGCCGTTCTCCTGAATAATTTTTTCGCTCTGATATACAAGCTGTTCGGCCTCGTTCTTTGCGTCAACGGCCTCTTTCTGCTTTTTGTCCTGCTCTGCAAACTGCTCGGCTTCCTTAACGGCCTTTTCAATATCCTCCTTAGACATATTGGTGGAAGATGTGATTGAAATTGACTGTTCCTTCTGTGTGCCGAGATCCTTTGCGGAAACATGGACTATGCCGTTTGCGTCTATATCGAATGTTACCTCGATCTGCGGTACGCCTCTGGGAGCAGGCATAATTCCGTCAAGGTGGAACACGCCGAGAGTTTTGTTATCCTTGGCAAATTCCCTTTCGCCCTGAAGAACATGAACCTCAACCGAGGTCTGATTGTCTGCGGCAGTTGAGAAAATCTGGCTCTTCTTTGTAGGAATGGTAGTATTTCTTTCGATAATCTTTGTGTTTACTCCGCCCATGGTTTCGATACCGAGCGACAGCGGCGTAACATCAAGAAGAAGTATGCCCTCAACATCTCCGCCGAGAACGCCGCCCTGAATTGCCGCACCTACGGCAACGCACTCGTCGGGGTTAATTCCCTTGAAAGGCTCTTTGCCGGTAAAGCTCTTTATAGCCTCCTGAACGGCAGGTATTCTTGAAGAACCGCCGACCATTAATATCTTGTTAAGCTGTGAGGCGTTAAGACCCGAATCCGAAAGCGCCTGACGAACGGGACCCATTGTAGCTTCAACAAGGTCGGCAGTCATTTCGTTAAACTTAGCCCTTGTGAGTGTGGTTTCAAGGTGCTTGGGGCCTGTTGCGTCCGCCGTGATGAACGGAAGAGAAATATTTGAGGTAGTTACACCGGAAAGCTCGATTTTAGCCTTTTCCGCCGCTTCCTTTAACCTCTGCATAGCCATTTTATCGGAGCGCAGGTCTATCCCCTGTTCCTTTTTAAACTCGTCTGCAAGCCAGTCGATAATTCTCTGGTCAAAGTCATCGCCACCGAGGTGGTTGTTACCGGCTGTTGCGAGAACCTCCTGAACGCCATCGCCCATTTCGATTATCGAAACATCGAATGTGCCGCCGCCGAGGTCGTAAACCATAACCTTTTGATCCTCTTCCTTATCAATACCGTAAGCAAGTGCGGCCGCCGTGGGCTCGTTTATAATTCTCTTAACCTCAAGGCCGGCAATTTTACCGGCGTCCTTGGTAGCCTGGCGCTGTGAGTCGGTAAAGTATGCGGGAACCGTTATTACAGCCTCCGTAACCTTTCCGCCGAGATAGCTTTCCGCATCGCCTTTAAGCTTTGCAAGGATCATAGCGGAAATTTCCTGAGGGGTGTATTCCTTTTCGTCAACCTTAACCTTGTAATCGGAACCCATATGTCTTTTGATAGACGAAACGGTTCTTTCGGGGTTTGTGATTGCCTGGCGCTTTGCAACCTGTCCTACCATTCTCTCGTTATTCTTTGAAAATGCCACAACTGAAGGTGTTGTTCTTGCGCCCTCTGCGTTTGCGATAACTACAGGCTCGCCGCCCTCGATAACCGCTACGCATGAATTTGTAGTGCCTAAGTCAATTCCAATAACTTTTCCCATAATATATACCTCCGTATAAATAAAAACTTTATATAAATTAATTTGCTACCTTAACTACTGCCGGACGAAGTATTCTGTCGCCCATTTTGTAACCCTTTGAAAAGACCTCGACGATTACGCTTTCCTTTTCGTTCCCGTCCTCAATGTGCATTACCGCCGAGTGTAAATTCGGGTCAAACTCCTCGCCCTTTTCGCCGAAGGACTCAACCCCGGATTTTTTGATAAGCTCGGCAAAATTGCCGAAAATCATATCAATTCCCTTTTGGTAATCCTCCAAGGACGCATTTTTATTGTTTGCCGCCCTCTCAAAATTATCAAGCACGGGCAGGAACTGCGAAAGCACCGCCGCCTTGCTGTCGTTATAAGCCTGCTCTTTTTCCTTTTGGCTTCTTTTGCGGTAATTTTCGTACTCTGCCAAGGTTCTGAGCAGTCTGTCGTTCATCTGCTCAAGCTGAAGCTTAAGCTGTTCAAGCTCCGACGGCTCCTGTTCCTGTTTTTGCTCCTGCTCCTGCACGGCGGCATCGTTTTCCGCCGCTTCGGCGTTCTCTTCCGCCTGCGGTTGGGCTTCGGCCTCGGCGCAAACCTCTTTTTCCTCTTCCAAATCCTGCGGCTTGTTTTTGCCGTTTTCTTTTTTTGCCATTATTAATCCTCCATATTATCTGAAAGAATTATCCCCACTACTTCCGTTAAATACTTGATGCTCGGTATGAGCCTTGCGTAATCTATTCTTGTAGGGCCGATTATTCCGAGCGTTCCGCTCTCGTGATTGCCTATTGAATATTTTGAAAAAATCATAGTGGAGCTTTGAAGCTCTTTGAAAATATTTTCGTTGCCTATAAGCACCTTGGGCATACCGTTGTCCGTGTCGTTATAGGAGGAAAAAACCATATTCAAAGGCTCTGCCCTGTGAAGAAAATCCATAAGCTCAAAGGCGTTGGATTCAAACTCCCTGTGATTTAACAGATTTCTTTGCCCCTCAAGGAGCATTTCGGTTCTTTCGGTCATTTTGGCGGTGTCGGAAAGCGCCACCAAAAGCGGAGTCATCACAAGCGACTTTTCGCCCAAAGACAGGGCAAGGGTCTGTATTTTTGCAATGGACAGCTCCGAAGCCGGCTTGCCTATAAAATGCGTTTTAACTATATTGTAAAAGCTCTCGGCAACATCTATGGTAATTTCGCTGTTTGTTCTGCAAACCTTGGTTTTTAAAATACCCGTTGAGGTGAGAATAACAACCATTGCGGTGCGTGTGCCTATCGGAACTAACTCAACCTTTTTGACGATCGCCTCAAAATCTGCCGGGGTCGTGGTAATTGCGGCGCAGTGCGTCATATCGGCAAGTATATTGCCCGTCTTTTCAAGCACTGCCTGTGGGTCGGCGGAGGACTCCCTGAGCTTGGAATTAATAATCCCCTTTTCCACCGACGACATCTCGTAAGCAGTCATAAGATGTTCTATATAATAGCGGTAACCCTTGCTCGACGGTATGCGCCCTGCCGAGGTGTGCGGCTGTTCAAGATAGCCCATTTCGATAAGGTCGGCCATTTCATTCCTGATAGTTGCCGAAGAAACGGAAAAGCCGAGGGCGTCCACAAGGGACTTTGAGCCTACGGGTTCGCCCGTCTGAATATACTTTTCAACAATGGCTGCGAGAATTTTCTCTTTTCTCTCGGTCATTTCCATTTTCTCACCGCCTATTAAAGTTTGATGCCGTTAGCACTCTGTTTATTTGAGTGCTAACAGTGTTAATTTTAGCTTTATTTTCCGCATTTGTCAATAAAATATGCAGAAAAAATTGTAAATAATTTATTAATGACTTATTAATTCAGCGTGTAGAAAAAGTATGTGTCACTTGGAAATATGCACAAAAGGAGCAAGATTATGGTGAACCCCCGGTGAGGGTTCCCCACCGAAAAAAACGCTCCCCGTGGCGGAGAGCGCATACAAAGCAAATTTTAAGATTATCCCTTGTTACAGCAGGTGCCCTTATTCTTCTGCTTTTTTACCAGGTAGTCAAGGGTGATATTATCGACCACCTCGTTTATTGCGTCAAGCACATTTTGCCAAATTTCTATGGTAACGCAGTTTTGGCAGTTTTCGCAGGTGCTGTCGTCGTTTAAACATTCGACGGGAGCGAGGCTCCCCTCGGTCACACGCAAAATCTCGCCCACGGTATATTGCGACGGGTCTTTAACAAGCCTGTAGCCGCCCTGTGCGCCCCGTGTGCTCTCGACAAGCTTTGCCTTTGAAAGCATTTTTATTATCTGCTCAAGATATTTTTCGCTTATATCCTGTCTTTGCGAAACCGTTTTTATTGAAATGTAGCCGTCGTCCCTGTGCATGGCAAGATCAATCATAAGCCTTAAAGCGTATCTGCCCTTTGTTGAAACCTTCAAAATATCACCTTCTCAGTTTATGATAATACAAATTTCAAAAAAATTCAACTGTTAAAAAAGGTAAAAATCAAGCCCGTAGCTAAACCACGGGCTGAAAATCATTTGGAATTAAGCAAGCTTGAAAGCTCGTCCATAAAGGCGTTAATGTCCTTAAAGTGACGGTAAACCGACGCAAAGCGAACATAGGCAACCTCGTCGATATCCTTAAGCTTTTCCATTGCAAGCTCGCCTATGTGGATAGAAGTGACCTCACGGTCAAGGGAATTTTGAAGACTCGCCTCAATTTCGTCAACCGCCTTTTCAAGCGTTTCAATGGTAACCTGCCTTTTTTCGCAGGCCCTGAGCAAGCCGTTTAAAAGCTTGTTGCGGTCAAACACCTCACGGGATTTGTCCTTCTTTATAACAAGAATGGGAACGCTCTCGATAATTTCATAGGTGGTAAATCTTTTGGCGCACTTGATGCACTCGCGTCTGCGGCGTATTCTTTCGCCCTCGTCGGTGGGTCTTGAATCTATAACCTTGCTTTCTTCATATCCGCAAAAAGGACATTTCACAATATCACATCCAAGTTAATATTTTTCTATTCTATATTTTGTATTATATCAAATTCATTACACAATGTAAAGTATAAAGTTTAATTTAATAAATACAAGGGAAAAACTGCGACGCACGCACCACCGGCAGAGAAAAATCAGTCGCCGTCTTCGGGCTTTGCTTTGTCCTCTTTTTCGGAAAGCTGGGTTACCAAAACCTGCAAAAGGTTGTTTACATTTATGGGCTTTGCAACATGGTCGTTCATACCGCTTTCCAACGCCTTTTTTCTGTCCTCGTCAAAGGCGTTGGCGGTCATTGCGACTATGGGGATTGACGAGAGCTCGGGATTGTCAAGCGCCCTGATTGCCCTTGAAGCCTCATAGCCGTCCATATTGGGCATCTGAACATCCATAAGCACAAGCGAATAATAGCCGGGTTCGGAATTTTTGACTTTATCGACGGCAACTGCGCCGTCCTCGGCGGTATCAACCACAAAACCGCTCTCGTTGAGCAATTCCTGGGCAATTTCCCTGTTGAGCTCGTTGTCCTCAACAAGTAAAAGCCTTTTGCCCTCAAGTTCCTCAACGGGGTCGGGTATGACAACGGGCTTTTTCGAGGGAAGCTGAGTTTTGCCTATTGCGGAGAGGAGCGTATCCCTAAGCTCGGAAAGGAAAATCGGCTTGTTGCAAAATGCGGTTACGCCGGCCTCCCTTGCCTCGTCCTCAATGGCGGTCCAGTCATAAGCGGTAAGTATTACTATGGGGACATGCTTGCCGACTATCGACCTTAGCTGACGGGCAACCTCAATACCGCTCAAATCGGGGAGAAGCCAGTCGATTATGTAGGCGTAGAACTCATCGTCCATCTCAACCGCCTGTTTTGCCCTCAAAACAGCCTCCTTGCCGTGCATGGACCACTCGGCACGCATACCTATTTGAGTGAGCATCTTTGTAACGCTGTCGCAGGTTTGGAAGTTGTCATCGACTACAAGTCCCCTGACGCCGGTAAGCTCACGGATAACGGCAACCTGTTTTGTTTCGTTCTGGAGCTTGAATTGCAGGTTGATTATAAACTCGGAGCCCTTGCCCTGCTCGGTCTTAACCTCAATGGCGCCTCCCATGGTATCAATTATGTTTTTGGTTATCGCCATACCGAGACCCGTGCCCTGTATGCCGCTCACCGTAGATGTTCTCTCACGCTCAAACGGTTCAAAGACATGCTCCGCAAAATCTGCGCCCATACCTATGCCCGTATCCTTTACCCTGATTTCATAGTTGCCGTAGCCCTTGGGTGCGCCCGGCTTCTGCTGAATGGTTAGCGAAACCGAGCCGCCTGCCGGTGTGAACTTTATGGCGTTTGACAGGAGATTTAAAAGCACCTGGTTTACATGGAGCTTATCGCAGTAAATATCCTCGTCAACGACATCCATGGTATCCATAAAGAAATTAATCTGCTTTGAGTTCATCTGGGTCTGAATGATATTTCTCATATCCCTGAATATATCAGAAATTGAACACGGCTTTTCCTCAATATTTAGCTTGCCCGATTCAATTCTGCTCATATCAAGTATATCGTTTATCAGGCTCAAAAGATGATTGCTGGAAGAAAGTATTTTTGTTAAGTACTGCTGAACACGGTCTTTATTGTCTATGTTTGTTTCGGCAAGGGTCGCAAAGCCTATTATGGCGTTCATAGGCGTTCTTATATCGTGAGACATATTGCTCAAAAATGTTGTTTTCGCCTTTTCTGCGGCCTCCGCCTTTTTAAGCTTTTCCTCAAGAACGGCGCGCTCGACGGCGTGGGACACCAGCTTTTTAGTCTGCCTGCTGATATAAATATAGTAAAGCGCCACGCTTATTACCATAAGCACTCCTATAACAGCATACACGCTCCTTACGGCGTAAACGCTTGTAAAGGCTTCCCTTTCGGGAACGGCAACGGCTATAGACCATTTGTTTATACCTGAGGGCGCAAAGTTCATACACTGCCAGCCGTCCGTGTTTTGCGAGCGGAAAACGACATATCCCGATTCCGAATTAAGGAGCTTTTCGGTATACTGATCCCAGGAAACCTTGCCCTTTGTCCTGCGGTCTTCCTCGCCTGATTTATAATCGCCGATATTGCCGAGCGTACCGTGCATGGTGTCAAGCAGGAAATCGCCCGTATCGGTATCTATCATAAAGACATTTGCCGAGGAGTTGTAGATGTTTTGTATGTTAAGCGAGTCGGGAAGCTCGTTAAGCCTTGTTACGCCATAGAGCAAAGCTACCACCTTGCCGTCCTTTTCGATGGGGACGAAATGCCTTATTGAAGCCGTGCCGGTGGAGGCGTTTACAACACGGTTTGAAACATGCTCGCCCAAAGCCGCCTCTTTTTCGTATGAAAGGTCGGCTACCTCGGAGGCGTCCGTAACATTGCCGTCGGGGGTGAGAATACGGTCGTCGGGCATAAGTATGCGTACCTTTGTCGTCTCAAGAAGCGGTGAAATATTATTGATAATTTCACGCATCGACTCAATATCAAAATTGTCGGCGGAGGATATGACCTTTGCCGTGGAGTTTAAGATACCGCTGTCACGCTTGAGCTTTGAGCTTACCTCGTTTATAACGGTCTGAACTCCCTCCTGCATTCTGCTGTAGGAGCGCTTTTGAATTGCCTGCGAAATTTTGACAAACGAAGCCGTAAAAAGCACCGCAATAACCACCAAAAGCACTACGGACGCCGCTATTCTCTTATCTATATTTTTATTTTTACTCATTTTATCCTCCAAGGTCATCGCATAGGTTAAATCCACAAATTAATTAATTTTAACATATCATAATAAAAAAGGCAAGGATTTTAAATAACTCTTTACGGTTATAAGTCTGCGTTGTAAATAGATATGAACCATTTAGAGTAAAAATAAAAGCAACAATATGGTATAATGATTTTCCCGC
>CANRHD010000002.1 GCA_947630285.1 uncultured Clostridia bacterium
AGCTATATTTTTACTTATAAAGGAGAGTACTTTGCAGAAAGCGCAATTTGTGATATAATGAATACCTACGCAATAAGTACCGTGGATTATCTGTTCCTGCCGGAGAGCGCAGGAAGCTGTGAAAGAATATTGGGCGGCTATCCCGTGAACAGGATTTACGCCTGTAATCCCGAAAAGCTTGAAGCCGTTTCGGATTTTTCGGGGCTTAATAAAATCGACAAAAGCGTTATCTGTGAGGACGGTCTTGTTATAGGAATTGACAGGGACTTTGCCCAAATCGAATACGGGCGCACAAAGGTGCTTATATCCTTTTCCGACAGTAACAGCTTTAAAGGCTTTGACTGCGACCTGCTTATCTGTAACGGCAAAATTCCCGACGGTGTGGGCTTTAAAAGCGCCGTATCCTCGTGCGGAAAAAGGGGCTCGGCGCAGGGACACGAAAGCGATATATACTATGTCTGCGAAAGCGGAGAAGTATTTTTCACATTTGACGGCGATAAAAATTTAAGGAGGGAAAATTGATGCCCGAAATTAACGAAACCCAACTGAAAAACCAGATAAAAGAGCGTAAGTTTTCCCAATCGTATCTTATTTACGGAAACGAGCCGTATTTAAAACAGCACTACGCCGGACTGATAGCCAAAAAATGCGTTGCCGAGGGTATGGAGGGCTTTAATCTTAGGGAATTTGACTCGGAAAACGCCAACGATATTCAGGAGCTTATAGACTCCACCGACACCCTCCCCGTATTTTCCGACTACTGCTGTACGCTTATCAAGGATTTTCCGCTTGCCGCCATGTATTCATCGGACAAAAAAAGGTTTGAGGCCTGGATAAAGGATATGCCCGATACAACCGTTGCGGTTTTTCGGCAGGATTCGGACGATATAAACCCGAAAAAGGACGCAAAATGGAAAAGCGTTATCTCTTTGTTTTCAAAATACGGAAGCGTTTTGCGCTTTGATAGGCTCGATAGAACCTCGCTTTCCAAGACCGTTATCGGAGGGCTTAAAAAACGGGGAGCGGAAATTGACCGTGACACGGCGTTTTATCTGATAGATACCGTGGGAAGCGACCTGAACATACTCCTCAACGAGGTTGAAAAGCTTGCAAGCTTTACACTCGGCGGTACGGTAACGAGAGAGGATATAGACAAAATCTGTATTAAATCGCTTGAGTCCAATATTTTTGACTTATCAAAAAGCCTGTTTTCCAAAAATCCGAAAAGGAGCTTTGAAATACTCGACAAGCTTTTAAAGGACAAGGAGAGGCCGGAAATGATACTCGGTGCGCTGGCAGGTAATTTTATTGATGTTTACAGGGCTAAGGCTTCGGTAGCGTCGGGAGAAAGCGCAGATTATTTGCAGGATATTTACAATTATAAGAATACGGGCTTTCGCCTGAGAAACGCCGCAAGGGACGCCTACGGCCTTGATATTCCGAGGGCGAGAAAATGTATCGCTCTGCTAAGCGAAGCCGACAGCCGTATAAAAATGCGTGTTATTGACGAGAGAACCGTGCTCGAAAGGCTTATTACCGAGCTTTACTATGTGATAAACGGCGGTGAAGCGCTATGATAAAAATTGACCGGGCCGTTATAGTTGAGGGAAAATACGATAAAATAAAGCTCTCCTCCCTCATTGACGCCGTCATTATCGAAACAGAGGGCTTCGGGATTTTCAAGGACAGGCAAAAGCAAAAGCTTATCAGAGCGTTAGCTGAAAAAAACGGCATAATCGTTATGACGGATTCGGACTCGGCCGGCTTTGTTATACGCTCGTTTTTAAGCTCGATTGTAAGCCCCGACAGGATCACGCATGTTTATATTCCCGACATACTCGGCAAGGAAAAAAGGAAGGACTCGCCGTCAAAAGAGGGAAAGCTCGGCGTTGAGGGTATGAGCGCCGAGATAATATCGGACGCTCTGAAAAAGGCCGGCATTACAAGTACAAGCATAAACGAGCCTGCCGCAAAGGTTACCAAAACGGATTTTTACAACGACTCCATAAGCGGAAAAAGCAACAGCCTGAAAAGGAGAAAGGCTCTGTTAAAGCGCCTTGATTTGCCCGAAAACCTCAGCGCAAACGGACTGCTGAAGATTATAAACGCCTATATGACCTACGACGATTACAAAAGGGCCGTAGATGAAATAAACTCGGAGGAAAAATTATGAAAAAATTTTTTAAGCTTGCGGCAGCGCTGATTTCTTTCGCCTTAACTGCCGTCTCGGTATCGGAGGCTTTAAAGAAAAAGGAAGAGTTAGAGCAATCCTTTAAAAGTCAAAAGCAATAATAAAGGAGGGCGGATATGTTTTCAAAGGTTACAAGCATAGGTCTTTTCGGTATGGAATCTTACCGTGTCGAGGTTGAGGCGGACATCTCCGGAGGACTGCCGAGATTTGACATAGTGGGCTTACCCGACACGGCGGTAAGCGAATCACGGGAAAGGGTTCGCTCCGCAATGCACAACAGCGGTTTCGATTTCCCCGTTTCGAGGGTGACAATAAACCTTGCGCCCGCCGACATAAAAAAAGAGGGCCCCGTTTACGATTTGCCGATTTTGATAGCCTTGCTAAAATCGACCTGCCAGCTAAATGCGGACACCGACGGCTGTGCCTTTATAGGCGAGCTGTCCCTGAGCGGCGAGGTACACAGGATTAACGGCGTTCTCCCCATGGTAATAAGGGCGAAAAAGGAAAATATCAAAAAAATATTCATACCCTTTGAAAACCGCCGTGAGGGCGCTGTTGTTAAGGGAATTGAAATATATCCGGTTAAGAATGTTAAGCAGTTGCTTGAGCATCTTAACGGAAAAGCCGAAATAGAGGCTGTGAGCGGCGATGACTATGTGGAAATGCTTGCGCCCCTGGACTTGCCCGATTTTTGCGATGTAAAGGGTCAGTACCAACCAAAAAGGGCGCTTGAGGTTGCGGCGGCCGGCGGTCATAATGTTCTTATGATAGGCCCTCCCGGTTCGGGGAAGAGCATGCTTGCAAAAAGGATACCCTCCATACTGCCGGATATGACCTTTGAGGAGTCGCTTGACACAACCAACATATACTCCGTTTCGGGTAAACTGCCCGACGGCGTTTCCCTTATCAGGACAAGGCCGTTTCGCTCTCCGCACCACACCATTTCCCCTGCCGGACTTTCGGGCGGAGGTACGGTTCCGAGGCCGGGCGAAATATCGCTTGCACATAACGGCGTGCTGTTTTTGGACGAGCTTCCCGAATTTACAAGGAGCTCGATGGAGATTTTAAGACAGCCCATTGAGGACGGCGCTATTACGATAGCGAGGGTTGCGGCGACATATTCTTACCCGTGCAGCGTAATGCTTGTGTGCGCCATGAACCCGTGTCCGTGCGGATATTTCGGCCACCCGTCAAAAAAATGCACCTGCCCTGCCGGCGCTCCTGCAAGGTATCTTTCAAAGGTGAGCGGCCCTCTGCTTGACAGAATTGACATTCATATAGAAGTGCCTGCCGTGAACTATGACGAGCTTTCCTCGAATATCAAGGAGGAATGTTCCGCAGAAATTAAAAAAAGAGTAAACGCCGCAAGGAAATTACAGCTCCAAAGGCTTGAGGGCACAGGCGTAAGCTGTAACGCCAAAATGAGCGCTCCGATTACAAAGAAATTCTGTCAGATGACCTCGGACGCTTCCGCAGTTTTGAAGAAGTCGTTTGACGCTCTCGGGCTCTCCGCCAGGGCGTACGACAAAATTTTAAGGGTTGCACGCACCGTTGCCGACCTCGATAAAAGCGATATTATTTCTTCCGACCACATTTTGGAGGCGGTACAGTACAGAAACCTTGACAGAAAATTTTGGAAGGCATAAAAAATCCTCTCACGGTAATAGAGCCGTGGGAGGATTTTTTATTGCTTATTCTTCCGTTATTTCTATTGAATTTTCACACGGTTTTGCCAGGAATACCCCGTCAAATTCCCGTTTGAGCCTTTCTGCGCATTTACAGGCGTCCTGCCCTTCCCTGAACACCCCGAAAACCGTAGGGCCAGAGCCGCTCATAAGCGCAAGGTCTGCGCCAAATTTTTTCATGGTAGTTTTAATGTGCGGACGGGCAGGCACTTCAATCACCTGCTCAAATACATTCGCCGCCTTACGGCACATGAGCTCATAATCCCCGGTTTTCATGGCGTAGAGCATTGTATTCCTGTCACAATGGCGTATTCTCGGCGCTTCGTCAATCTGCCTGTAAGCGTTCGGCGTCGATATATCCATATCGGGCTTGCAAAGCACAACAAAGCAGTTTTCAAGCTTCGGAAGCGGCGCAATTACACCGCCCGTCCCCATACACAGCGCCGTAGAGCCGTGCAGGGAAAACGGAACATCTGCGCCTACGCTTTCGCCTATCTCGCACAGCGTAAAAAGAGGCAGTTTTGTGTCAAACAGCCTGTTAAGCGCAAAAATGACCGCCGCCGCATCTGCGCTCCCCCCGGCAAGCCCTGCCGCCATGGGGATTTTTTTATCTATCTCTATTTCAATTCCGCAGTTGTTTTCAATATTGTTGTACTCAAAAAACGCCTTTGCCGCCTTGTAAGCAATGTTTTTCTCATTGACGGGCACTCTTTTATCGGCGCAGAGGATTTTAATTTTATCGCCCTTTATCAGGTCAACACGAACGCTGTCGCAGCAATCGACCGACTGCATAATCATAAAAAGGCTGTGATACCCGTTCGGAAGCGTTCCGGTGACATCGAGCATCAGATTTATTTTTGCCGCAGCTTTTACTTTCATAATGAATTTTAAGTGTTTTTCACTTTTTCCTTTCAGTTATTCGATAGGCATAAGAATAGGCGTGCGCTTCTGAAAGAGGGTAAAATGCGTAAAGCCTGCCTGCTTCATGGCCGCATAAGCCTCGTCGATGCCTGCGGTTATATCCTCGGCAAAATGTGCGTCGGAGCCGAAGGTAACATATTTTCCGCCCAATTCCTTAAACCGCTTTACGGTTTCAACCTCGGGTGAAAGCTTGTTTATCGGCTGTCTGAGCCCGGCGGTGTTGATTTCAAGCGCCTTGTCCTTCTCAGCCAAGAGCGAGAGGATCTCGTCCACCTTTTCGCTGTAATCCTTTAAATCGACCTCTATGCCGGCCTTTATGTAAAAGTATCTCATGGGATAAGTGAGATGTGCGAGTATGTCAAACTGCCCCCACTTAACCATATTGTAAATCTCGGTTAAATACTTTTCGGTATATTCTTTAACATTTTCCCTGTTATATCCGTCAAGGTGGCAAAAATCCTTTGTATGCCTGAGCGCATGGATAGAGCCCAAAACAACATCGCAGTCGTATTTTGAAAGAATATTCTCGGCAAGACTTTTGTTGTAATGGCCCTGAGCCAGTTCTATGCCCCGAAGAACCACCAGCTTGCCCCTGAAAGCGCACTGAGCCTTTGTCACCTCAAAATATGACTGCATATAGCGCTTGTCATATTCCTCTTCGGTATATACATCGACCTCACAATGGTCTGTAAAGGCAATAGCCCTTACACCTGTCAGCTCCGCATGCTCGCAAATATACATAGCCGAGTGGTTGCCGTCGGGGGAGTTGTCCGTATGGACATGCATATCGACAAGTTTCTGATACACTCAATCGCTTCCCTTTTGTATAAGTAATATATAATATATTAATATAGCATATTTTTTTATGAAGTTAAACCAAATTTCAAAAATTTTCAAAAATATATTTTTTTTAAGCTTAAATTGTGATAAAATATTTGCATATTTTTGACGATAGCGCACAATGCGCCCTACAGATTTTTTTGATATGATCTTGCGGAGTTTGATACAAGCCCGCGGAAAAGCCAAAAGTGCGCTTGCGGTGTAATTTTTGCTTGCGGTGTAAAATGTACGCAGAGCGTGGCTTTATTTACAATCTTTTAATAAGATGAATTGAAATCGGGGTGTGTCCGCCCCCATAAGCAGGAATTTGGAGGGGATAGAATGGTAATAAAGACATTTGATGAATACTATCGAGATGATTTGATTTTCATGGTTTTACAGGCAAAAGATGCATTGGGAAGAAAGCCGACAATTAATGATGATTTATTGGATATAAAGGCAAATTACATAGATCGTGGCGATATGTTTTGGATTGCGGTCGATGAAAATGACAGAGTGATCGGGTGCGTTGGATATTCTAAAATAGCCGGTACAACAGAAGCATTTCTCCATAGACTGTATGTTAAACCCGCTGAAAAGCATAAAGGAATAGGAACTGCACTTCTTAAGGCTGCCGAATCATCAATGCGTGATAATGGCGTAACCATATCAAAAGTTCATCTCGGCTCCCCAAAGGAGCAGTGGTTTGAATCCTATTCATTCTATCCAAAGAATGGGTATTATGAATATGAACCGAGATACATGAAAAAAGAATTGTATTCTCTTTGTTAAAATGAGCAAACAGAAAACTCCTTACCGCCGACATGGTACAACAAGGCTTTTTCTGTTTGTATCAAAATCAGCAGGAACATAGATATGAACTTGCGGAATTTGATACAAAGCCGATAAAAACCCAAAAGTGCGCCTTGTGGGATAGACTGATATCAAAACGGACGACGGGAAAGCGGTTCCCGGCTCCGCAATAATAAGTATAGCGAGGTGATTTGATTGAGGTATCCTAAAATGATTCTGTTCGACTATGGGCATACGCTTCTGTATGAGCCCGGTTGGGATACTGACAGAGGAAATGCGGAACTTTTGAAGTATGCCACAAAAAATCCTGATAACTGTACGCCGGATGATGTCAGAAAAGCGGCAGAGCTGGTTTTTGGAGAGCATATTGAAAATGTCCGTAAAATCGGGTACGATATTGGCGGTCAGATCGGCGATAGAGTGTTATATGAGTATCTTGGAATAGAGTTCTCTCTGACACCGCTTGAAATGGAAAAAGTTTTTTGGAATGGTGTCTCTATGGGTGCTATTATGCCGGAAGCTGATATAATGCTTGATTTTATCAATAAAAATGGTATAAGAAGTGCGGTGATTAGTAATCTGCTGTGGTCGGGCGATGCTTTGTCAGAGCGGCTGAACAGATTGTTGCCGATGAATAAATTTGAATTTGTTATGACTTCCAGTGATTATATTGTGCGAAAACCCAACCGCATTTTATTTGATATTGCCTTGCGCAAAGCCAAGCTATGTGCCGACGAGGTATGGTACTGCGGAGATGATCCGCAAGCAGATATTGAGGGTGCGGCGCAGGTCGGAATATATCCCGTTTGGTACGATAATGAGACGGAAAGGGAATATAAAGACCGTTCCAAAGAATCTGTACCCAAATGTGAACATCTACATATCCATGAGTGGCATGAAATGATGGATATATTGGGAAAAATCCAAGAAAAATAGAATTTATTTCTCCAATAAAGGCACTGACGATTTGTATCAAAATCACCGAAAATATAGATATGATCTTGCGGAATTTGATACAAATCATTTACCCGATGAATAGGAGTTCCTGAGGAAGGAGAACCATGATAAAAGAAATTGAGGAAAAAGATATTCCGGAATGTGTACAGGTTATCAGAAACAGTTTTATAACGGTTGCAAATGAATTCGGATTTTCTACGGATAATGCGCCGCGATTTACGGCTTTTGCTATAAGTGCCGATAGGCTGAATTATCAATTAGAAATTGAACACAGGATCATGATTGCATTTTGCCTTGACAGTGGAAAAATAGTAGGGTACTATTCTTTGCTTTGGCAGGATAATCATCAATGTGAACTCAATAATTTATGTGTTCTTCCGGAGTATCGCCATGAGGGTATCGGCGCTGCTTTGCTGCACGATGCTTTTGACAGAGCCAAAAAAGAAAGATGCAAGAAAATCAACATCGGAATCGTAGAAGAGAATCAGGTTTTGCGAAAATGGTATGAAAATCAGGGCTTTCACCATATTGGCACGAAGAAGTTTGATTTCTTTCCTTTCACCTGCGGGTATATGGAAAAGGACTTGTGATTGCCATTTTTTGCTTGTATCAAAATCGCAAAGAACATAGAGCCTTAGTTTTATAAAGGAGTCTTTATGAAAAAAAGATTTACCGCCTGCGTTTTGGGTATTGTAATTTTGATATTGAGCGGATGCTCGGCGCAAAGCGTTGAAAAACCGCTTGTCCTTTATAACGGCAGGTACTATAATTCTTATATATCGGAGGACTATACCTACAGCTCGTTTTGGTATCCGCTTAATGAAGCGGATATTACGGACACGGCATATTACTGCGGTAAGGGCGAAGATACGGAAAAGCTCGGCAAAGACGATGAAACGCCGATAAAAAGGTTTTCGGACAAGGGGCTTAAGATGTTCGTTTGCGTATCGGATTTTAACGGAGAATGGCTTTATCTTGACACGCAATACACTTTGCCATCGGTTTCGGGCGAAAATATCGAAGAGGCGGTAATTATCGGGGACTCCTCGGAAAGTCCGGCAGAGCTTTACAATCAAAACCGCTGTATTTCAATTCGGGACGCCGACAAAATCGCCTGTGTTGCCGAAAGGTTCAACGAATTAAACGGCGGCGGTGAGCCTAAAGCCTATGAATTTAAAGAGATTGAAAATCCGGCGGAGCTTTACATTAAATTTAAGGATATAAATGCGCTGTATTATCTCTGCCTTGTGGGAAAAGCGGACTTAAACACGGTGTTCTATAATGCTCACGGTAAGCTCGACGGGTTTTACACGATGTATGAGCAGGACAAATCCAATCCCTTTGGGGAATGGCTTAATATGCAATAAATATTTTCAAAAAGGAGTTATAATTATGCGTGCAATTTTAACGGTTGTGGGCCGTGATACGGTCGGTATACTTGCAAAAGTTTCCACCCTTTGTTCGGAATGTAATATTAATGTTATAGAGGTTTCACAGTCTATTTTACAGGATATGTTCTGTATGATAATGCTTGTTGACGTTTCAAAGAGCAATGT
Organism: uncultured Clostridia bacterium; assembly: GCA_947630285.1. GTDB lineage: Bacteria > Bacillota > Clostridia > Oscillospirales > Acutalibacteraceae > Fimenecus. Next base: position 8,943 of record CANRHD010000002.1, read on the forward strand.
TGAATTTACCCGTTTTGCGGCAAAATGCGATGAGCTCGGCAAACAGCTCGGCCTTTCCGTAAACGCCATGCATGAGGATATTTTCAATTCAATGCACAGAATATAACTCTGCGTGTGAAAGGACTTGGTATATATGATAAACACACACGATATACTTGAAACAATTAATATGATAAGAGAGGAAAACCTCGATATCCGCACAATCACCATGGGTATTTCCCTGCTTGACTGCGCCGACGGCGATATTGAAAAATCCTGCCGTAAGGTCTACGATAAAATTTGCTTCAAGGCGCAAAACCTTGTCAAAACGGGTGAGAATATCGAAAAAGAATACGGTATTCCCATTATCAACAAAAGAATTTCCGTAACGCCCATTGCCATGGTTTCGGCGGCAAGCAACGGCGACCCTTTAAAATACGCAAAGGCGCTTGACAAAGCCGCAAAAGAAGTCGGCGTAAACTTTTTGGGCGGATATTCCGCACTTGTGCAAAAGGGCTTTGCCTCGGGCGACGAGAGGCTTATCAGAAGCATACCCGAGGCCCTTGCCTCGACCGACAGAATATGCTCAAGCGTAAATATAGGCTCAACAAAAACGGGAATTAATATGGACGCCGTTGCGCTTATGGGTAAAATAGTAAAGGAGTCGGCACAGCTTACAAAGGATAAGGGGCTTGTAGGGCCGTCAAAGCTTGTGGTTTTCTGCAACGCTCCCGACGACAATCCGTTTATGGCAGGCGCTTTTCACGGCGCAGGAGAACCCGAATGTGTTATAAATGTCGGGGTATCGGGCCCCGGAGTTGTAAGGGCGGCGCTTTCAAAAATTCCCGACGCAGATATAACCGAGGTTGCCGACACCGTCAAAAAGACGGCGTTTAAAATAACAAGGGTCGGTCAGCTTGTGGCCTCCGTGGCTTCGCAAAGGCTTAATGTGCCTTTCGGGATAGTTGACCTTTCGCTCGCCCCCACCCCTGCCGTAGGCGATTCCGTGGCGCATATTCTCGAAGAAATGGGGCTTGAAAAATGCGGCGCATGCGGAACGACCGCCTGCCTTGCGCTTTTAAACGACGCTGTTAAAAAGGGCGGCGTAATGGCTTCGTCCCATGTAGGCGGTCTTTCGGGAGCGTTTATCCCCGTATCGGAGGACGCAGGTATGATAGACGCCGCAAGGAGCGGTTCGCTTTTGATTGAAAAGCTTGAGGCTATGACGGCGGTATGCTCGGTGGGACTTGATATGATAGCAATTCCCGGCGACACTCCTGCCGAGGTCATTTCCGGCATAATTGCGGACGAGGCGGCAATAGGTATGATAAACTCAAAGACCACCGCCGTAAGGGTTATTCCGGCAATAGGCAAAAAGGACGGGGAAGAAATCGAGTTCGGCGGTCTGTTCGGAGTTTCCCCGATAATGAAGGTAAGCACGGCTTCGCCTGCGAAATTCATTAACAGAGGCGGCCGTATTCCGGCGCCAATTCAAAGCCTCAAAAACTAAAGGCTTCCGCTTTGCCTTTCAAGGCGGAGCTTTTAAATATTTTATACGAAAAGAAGCAATTATTATGTCAAACAAAGTAAACGATGAGCAACAGTATGAATTGTTGACCCAAACACCCATTCCGAAGCTTGTTTTGAAGCTTGGAATACCAACTACCATAAGTATGCTTGTCACCACCATTTACAATATGGCGGACACATATTTTGTAAGCAAAATCGGAACAAGCGCAAGCGGAGCGGTAGGCATTGTTTTCGGCCTTATGGCGATTATTCAGGCCGTAGGCTTTTTGTTCGGTCACGGCTCGGGCAGTATAATTTCAAGAAAGCTCGGCGCAAGGGACACCGAGGTAGCCACAAAAATTGCCTCTACCGGCTTTTATGTGTGCGTTTTGTGCGGAATTTTCATAAGCGTTTTCGGCCTTATTTTTATTACCCCTCTCATGAGGCTTTTCGGAAGCACGGACACCATACTCCCCTATGCCAGGGAGTACGCAACATATATTTTACTTGCCTGCCCGTTTATGTGTGCAAGCTTCGTTATAAATAATATTTTAAGGTATGAGGGCAAGGCCGCATTTGCGATGATAGGCCTTGTTACGGGCGGTCTTATTAACATTTTCGGCGACTGGTTCCTGCTTGAAAAGGTGAAAATGGGAATAGCCGGCGCAGGTATTGCAACCGCCGTTTCGCAGTTTATAAGCTTTTGCATTTTGCTTTCCATGTTCATCAGCGGCAAAACGGTTTCAAAAATTAAAATTAAAAGGGTTTCGTTCGGGAAAGAATACCTCGGCAACATAATTACGACAGGCTTCCCGAGCCTTGTCAGGCAGGGACTTGCCTCCATATCCACCATGGTATTAAACGGATATGCCGGCAACTACGGCAACGACGCCGCCATTGCTGCCATGACGATAGTAAACAGAATATGCTTCCTCATTTTCGCCGTAGGCCTCGGAATAGGTCAGGGATTTCAGCCCGTGTCGGCATTCAACTACGGTGCAAAGAAGTACAGGAGGGTCAGGAACTCGTACTATTTCACCCTCTTTGTAGGCGAAATAATGCTCGGCATAATGGCCGTTATAGGTATGATTATTTCCGGCAGACTTATACAGGTTTTCAGGGACGACCCGGAGGTTATTTCGGTCGGCACCGTTGCGTTAAGGGCACAGCTTATTGCGCTGTTCTTCCAGCCGCTGTGCGTATGCACAAATATGCTTTTCCAAAGTATAGGCAAAAACGCTTCCGCCACATTCCTTGCCACGCTCAGAAGCGGTCTTGCTTTTATCCCGATAATAGTTATTATGACAAAGCTTTGGGGTCTTTCGGGCGTTGAATATGCGCAAACCGTGGCAGACATTATTACCTTTGCCGTTTCTCTGCCGTTTACCGTTGTATTTTTCAAAAAACTGCCTAAAACGGATATGGACGAAAGCCCATAAATATTATTCTCCGTATAATATAAGCTTAAAAATTTGTTCTTAGGAAAGGTTATTTCTATGTGGTTTTGGTTTTCTATAATCGCTTTGCTTTGCTGGAGCGGTTCGGATCTTTTTTCAAAAATAGGCTGTGCCGACGCAAGGGACAAATACAGCCACTATAAAATGGTAACCGCCGTAGGCGTTGTAATGGGTCTGCATGCGGCGTATGAAATATTTATTTCGGGGGTCGGCATTAACCTTGCGGCGATTTTAAAATATCTCCCCGTATCTGCGCTCTACATACTTTCAATGGCAATAGGATATATCGGGCTTCGCTATATCGAGCTCTCGATTTCCTCGCCCATATGCAATTCCTCGGGCGCTTTGGTTGCGGTTCTCTGCATAATCACGGGGGACAAGCTTGCAGGGCCGCAGTACATTGCGGTTGCGCTTGTTTGCCTGGGCGTTATAGGGCTCGGCTTTGTTGAGGCAAACGAGGACGATGAGCTTCGTAAGCTAAGGCAGGAAAAGGCAAATTACAAGTACTCAAAATCTGCGCTTGCGATAATACTGCCTTTAATATACTGCCTGCTTGACGCCCTGGGAACATTTGCCGACAGCATTGTACTTGAAACGCTTGACGAAGATGTCGCCAATGTAGCGTATGAGCTGACATTTTTGGTATGCGGTATAGCTTCGTTCATTTATGTAAAGTTTATAAAAAAGCAAAAGTATTTTCCGAAAGCGGAAGCTCCCAAATATATCGGCGCCTGCTTTGAAACGGCAGGTCAGTTTGCGTATATCTATGCGTTGGGAGATGAGGAGCATGTCGCCATGGCCGCACCTATCATCTCTGCTTACTGCCTTGCCTCCGTTATCTGGAGCAGAATTTTCCTTAAGGAAAAGCTGTCCGTTAAGCACTATATAACCATAGCGGTCGCCATTGTGGGCATAGTTATACTCGGTATTTACGACGCATAAAAATACCGACAGAAAATATAAAATTTACAGGGAATCCTCTCCGGGGGGTTCCCTGTAATCTTATTTTTTATTAATGCTAATATCACATACTTTTCAGCTGACCGAAGCTCCCGATACGGGAGTCTTTTATTTTGCAAAGAAACGGAGCGGACAGGCTAAGTCCGCTCCGACAGTGTGTAGAAAAAGTATGTGTCACTTGGCAATATGCACAAAAGTAGTAAGATTATGTGGAACCCCCGGCGAGGGTTCCCCACCGAAAAACAGTCCACCGGACTGTTTTTCGCCCCTCCTGCGCTTTTTTGAGTATAAGAATTTCGCAGTCTGCGGACTGCGCCGGGGGCGTTGCCCCTCGACCCCACCGCCTTTTGAAAAAGGCGGACGAAAACTTTTGACATTTTGCTATCGCAAAACAGTTTGTCAACAGGCTGACGGAGCGGACAGGTTAAGTCCGCTCCGAAACTTTAGATATAAACTTATTTCATTTTCTTTCCGAATTTAATCTGATTGACTATGAAGCCGCAGGCAACAACCAAAATTAGCGGAATAAACAGTATTATTATTGCAAGCAACGCTATGATTATAACGGGCAGTCCCTTGTTGCTCTTTATTGTCCGCTCCGGCTTTTCCTCGGCAGGTACGGGGCCCTGCTCGCCCTCTTCGTAAAACGGCATTATATCAAGCTGAGTGTCGTAGGCAGGTATTCCCCTGTTGTGAATAAGCGGCTCGGCAAAATCATAGAGGCTGTCGGAAACCTTGATAAGCTTGCGTACCTTGATGTGCAGAACATCGAGGACGGAATCTATTATGCTTATAAGTCCCATTGCGATTTTATACTGCGGTTCGTCCGGATTGTAAAGGTTTTCGCCGCCGTAAAGGTTAAGCACCATTTTTATTATAAAATCAAGCACGCTGTCATCTTTAATTGCGGCATAATCCTCTTTTTTAAGACCCGTTTCCTTTCTTGTCCACTTGGCCACTGTTCCGATTTTAAGCTTATTTATAATCTTTGCAAAGGGCTTTATAAGCCAGCCGTATTTATAAATTACCTTTTCCTTAATGCTCATGGCGGTTACCATATTCGCAAAGGTTTCGGTATCGCCTGCCGCCGCCTTAACCATATCGACTATCATACCCGAAAGCTGATACGCCAGGTATTCTTTCATGGTCTTTCCGCCCATATCAAGGTCGGGCTTCTCGGTTATAAAATCGGTGCTTGTTTTTACCTTTTTGCTGTCCGGGTCAAGGATTACCGTCCTTATAGTTCCGGGGTAGCCTATGGGCGAGGCCGTAGCTATGGTATAGAAGGTGTTTCCCCTCTTTGAAACTATCTTGTCAATGCTGTGGATATGGGTGTGTCCCGTAAGCATAAACTGCATGCCCAGGTCGGCAAACTGCTCACGGCGAATGTCAAAGTCGCCGAACATATCGTTTTTACCTATAAGCGCATAAATGGGCGACGGGGAAATCATCGGGTGATGCGTCATCGAAAGTATAAATTCTCCGTTTGCCCTCGCCTTTTCGACCTCCTGCTTTATCCAGTTAAAGCAATCGTCGGAAACGCCGCTCTTGCCGGAAAGGTTCTTGTCGTCATTAATTGCAAGAAGCCTGTAGCCGTCGGCAAGCTTTATCGAGTAGGACATACTCGGCATATGTACGCTCTGTGCCTGGTCGGGTCCGAATTCACGGTACATTTCAAACAGGTCCTCACGCCTTGCGGCAGGAATATCGACCTTTTCATCACCCCTGTAGGCGTAGGTTTTTCCGTCGTCCTGGAAATCATGGGTAGCGGTTAAAACGAATACCCTTTTCCCCGATTTTTTAAGGTCACGGAGCATTTCGATAAATTCCCTGTGAGAATCAAAATCCCCGTTTGTTGTGGTGTCGCCCGAAAGCAGTACTATATCGGTTCTGTTATCCTTTTTTATCTGCTCAAATGCGGCCTTCAGAACCTCCTCGGCGCTTGCAAGCAAAAGCTGGCTTTTTGAATTCCCCTTGTCGTAAGCCTTGCCCTCTGTGCCGAGCTTTTTTGAATAATAATGTGTATCGGTTATGACCGTTACGGTCAACGGAGCTCTGTTTGCCATAATATCACCCTTTCACATTGTATTTCAGTTTAAAGCCTTGGTTTTAATCTCTTTGTCAAGCTGTTCGATAATCTCCGAAACGGACTTTGAGCCTATATCGCCCTCGCCCCTTTTTCTGACGGAAACGGTTTTTTCCTCAACCTCTCTGTCACCGATTACAAGCATATAATTGATTTTTTGAAGCTGAGCCTCACGGATTTTGTAGCCGATCTTTTCGCTCCTGTCGTCCACTTCAACCCTTATGCCGTGCTTTTCAAGCTCCGCCTTAATTTCGTATGCCCTTTCGTGGTGGCGGTCGGCAATGGGAAGAAGCTTAACCTGTACCGGTGACAGCCAAAGTGGGAACGCCCCTGCGAAATGCTCTGTAATAACCCCGATAAACCTTTCGACAGAGCCGAACACAACACGGTGAATCATAACAGGACAATGCTTTTCGCCGTCGGCGCCCGTGTATTCAAGGCCAAAGCGCCCCGGGAGCTGGTAGTCAAGCTGAATTGTGCCGCACTGCCAGGTTCTGCCCAGCGAGTCCTCGATGTGGAAATCCAGCTTCGGCCCGTAAAATGCGCCGTCTCCCTCGTTTATAATATATGTTTTTCCAACGGAAGTAATTGCGTCGGCAAGGGCTTTTGTCGCTATCTCCCAATCCTCCTCGGAACCGATGTGATCCTCGGGCATGGTGGAAAGCTCAATGGTATAAGGCAGGCCGAAAAGCGAATATACCTCGTCGAACAACTGCGCTATTCTTACAACCTCGTCCCTTATCTGCTCGGGCGCCAAAAGTATGTGGGCGTCGTCCTGCGTAAAACAGCGCACACGGAACAGGCCGTGAAGAGCGCCCGAAAGCTCGTTCCTGTGAACCTTGCCAAGCTCCCCGTAACGCAGAGGAAGCTCCCTGTAGGAATGGGGCTCCAAATCATATACAAGAATTGAGCCGGGACAGTTCATGGGCTTTATGGCAAAATCCTCGTCGTCTATCACGGTCGTATACATATCGTCGTGGTAATGCTCCCAATGCCCCGATGTCTCCCAAAGACTGCGCCTCATAATCTGCGGAGTCGATATTTCAAGATAGTCCCATTTTTTGTGAACCTCATGCCAATAATCTATAAGCGTGTTGCGAAGAACCATACCCTTAGGCAGGAAGAACGGCATACCCGGAGCCTCGTCCCTAAGAGCGAAAAGCCCCAATTCTCTGCCCAATTTGCGGTGGTCTCTTTTCTTCGCCTCCTCTATTCTTGCAAGATGCTCCTCAAGCTCCGACTGCTTTGGAAAAGCTATGCCGTAAATCCTCTGGAGCATTTTATTTTTTTCGTCGCCCCTCCAATAAGCGCCCGTGCAGGAGGTCAGCTTGAATGCCTTAACCGCACCGGTTGACATAATATGAGGGCCGGCGCACAGCTCGTTAAAATCGCCCTGCCTGTAGAATGTGATTTTTTCGCCCTTGTCCGCATGCTCCTTTATAAGCTCGTACTTGTAAATCTCGCCGTTTTCCGTGAAATAATCAAGCGCTTTCTGCGGCTCCATTTCATATTTTTCAAGCGGTATATTTTCTTTTACTATTTTTTTCATTTCCGCTTCGATTTTCTCCAAAACATCAGGAGTAAAAACGGTTTCGGAGTCAAAATCATAGTAAAAACCGTTGTCGATAGCCGGGCCTATTGCAAGCTTTGTTTCGGGGTAAAGGCGTTTAACCGCCTGTGCAAGTATATGCGAGGCAGTGTGCCAAAAAGTCTTTTTGCCGTCAATATCCTCGCCGAATGTTACAATTTCGACCGAGCAATCCTCATTGACGGGAGTTCTTAAATCGCAGTATTCGCCGTTAATCCTGCCGCCTACCGCCGCCTTGTAAAGCCCCATACCTATGGACTTTGCTATCTCGGCAACGGTAACGCCGTTTTCAAACTCTCTCACATCGTCTTTTAAGCTTACTTTAACCATAAATTTTTCTCCTTTCAAAAAGAAAAAGCATTCCGTCCCAAAACAAAAGGGATGAAATGCTCATAATTACATTCCACGGTTCCACCCGTATTGCGAAAAATTCGCCGCTCAAAAAACCTTAACGCGGTTACACGGAATATCTTAATCAACGCTTTCGATATTCACTCGGGAGCGGTATCCTGCCGTGCCTTTTAATTCCGTTACAGCCATGCGAAATCTCTCTTAAAAAAGGCGTCGGCTATCATTCTCCGTCAAAGCTTTTAAATATTAAAATAATTTTATACCTTTTAAATGCCAAAGTCAAGACGAAAAAGAGTTAATTTTCGGCGTCCGATTTTACCGAGGACTTTATCCTTTCGCCGACACGCCCTGCAAAGCCGTTGATTTTATCCCTGTTCCTGTAAAGCAAATACATGGCGATTATATCAAGTATCACAAGCAGGGCTATTAAAAAGTAATTATGAGAAAGAATATAGCGGCCTACGGCGCACATCATAAACATCTGAACGCTGGAGCCGAGATACACGCCGACAAAGTATTTTAAAGGCGATATTTTTGTAGCGGACGCCGCATACGGAATAATTCCGTTAGGCATTACGGGTACCATAAAGCACAGAATAATAGCGACAAACGGGTCGCCCTTGTTCAAAAATTTAAGCGCCTTTTGAAGCTTCTGCTGACTGAAGAAGTCGCTTTGCATACGCCTGCCGAATAAGAATATGACTATATTTGCAAATACGAACGACATATGGCAGGTTATATAGCTTTTAATAAAGCCGTATGCCATACCTCCGGCTATCTCGATAGGGGCGCCGGGCAAAACTATCGACACCACCTGAACGGCCTGAAGCAGGAAAAGATAAATCAGGCCCTTCCACTTTCCGCTCTGGGTCAAAAAAGCCTCTATCTGCGCTTCGTCTCCGCTTTTCAAGGCCGCCCAGAGTCCGGGCGCCAAGGGTACAAACGCCTTATAGAAAAGCAGTATAAAGGCGGCGAAAACTATAACATATATAAATGCTTTGAGTACTTTCTTTTTCATAAAAACTCCCTGCATATAATATTTGCCCGATTTATGTAAACAGTATAACACTATTATAAAAAAAGTCAATTTAACCGATAAAACCGACCGATGCGGATTCGGCTGAAATAAAATTGTTTTGCTCTAAAAGAAAACAGTCCACCGGAAAACTTAAAATGAATATCCCCGTTAAATCATTAATATAATTTACGGGGTGATGCTATGAACTGTTGTATTACGGACCTTTGCGAAAAGGAAATTATCAACTTAAAGGACGGCTCAAGGCTCGGCAGTGTAAACGATGTGGAAATCGACACTTGCACGGGTAAGCTTATAGCAATAATAATTTGCGCCAAATCCAAGCTTTTCGGCTTGGGCGGCAAGGAGGAGGACTTGAGAATTTGCTGGGATCAAATCGAGGTAATCGGCGACGACACGATACTTGTCAATATTGACTGTCCGCCGACATATCGCCCGAAGCCTAAGGGCGGCTTGCTGTCCTCGGTGTTCAGAGAGGGTTAATACTGTTACAAGGCTGAAGCTTCAGCCTTTCAGCCTGTCGATAAACTGTTTTGCAATAGCAAAATGTCTAAAAGTTTTTGTCCGTCTTTTTTCAAAAAGACGGTGGGGTCGAGGGGCAAAGCCCTCGGCGCAGTCCGCAGACTGCGAAACACCTGTGCTTCAAAAAGCGCAGGAGGGGCGCAAAACAGTCCGGCGGACTGTTTTGCGGTGGGGAACCCACGCATGGGGTTCACCATAATCTTACTCCTTTTGTGCATATTGCAAAGTGACACATACTTTTTCTACAAACTGCAAGGCTGAAACTTCAGCCTTTTTTATATTGCAAATTTCTTAATTTTAGCTTATTATATATCGGGTGAATAAAATGTCTGATATACAGGAAAGCGAACTGCTCAAGAAGAGATTTACCGAGCTTTCGGACAGGGCAAAATCTCGGTGGAAAACGGTTTATTCGGATTTTCTGAATCTTGAACAGCAGAATATTTTAAACTCGATATATTACAGCACGGGCGTCAGGCTCTTTGGCGGCTATGAGGGCGCAGAGCGAAAAATCGCCTGCTTCGGGAACGACGACGAGGAAACAGTTATTTCCGGCCTGCCGATTGCCTGTATTGAAATTTCCCCTCTCGCCCGAAAATTTGCCGATAAGCTCAGCCACAGGGATTTTTTAGGCGCTCTTATGAGCCTTGGAATAAAAAGGGAAACCCTTGGCGATATAATAGTTTATGATAACAACGGCTATGTATTCTGCCTTGATAAAATCAGCAGATATATTATTGACAATCTCAGCTCGATAAAGCACACTTCGGTAAAATGCACGCAGGTTTCCTCCCCTCCGTCCGAATGTGTTTCTCTGCCCGACGAGGAAAGCATAATTGCCGCCTCTTTGAGAATTGACGCTCTCATAGCCGCTGTTTTTAAGCTTTCACGCTCTAAGGTAACCCCTCTGTTTGTTCAGGGCAAGGTGTTTGTTTCGGGCAAGCAGATTGCGAACTCCTCATACAACTTAAACGAGGGCGATATTGTTTCCGTAAGAGGGTTCGGCAGGTTCATTTTCTGCGGAACTTCGGGAAAGACAAAAAAGGACAGGCTGAAAATCAATGTAAGGATTTTTAAATAAATTCAACCTTGATTTTTAAAATAAAGCGATAAAAATTCGGCTGTGGTTTTATAAAATTGACAGATTGACAAATCAGGCTATAAATTGTATAATTTACAGGCGTTTAAAATTCATGTGCCGTCAATGCGGAAAATTATTCTCCGCCTGAAACAGCCGACTGAATTTTAAAACGGATTTTTGATTTTGAGATAAGCTGTTATTTTGAATAGACTTTTGCTCTTGGGATAAGCTGTAATTTTTGTATAGACTTTCACCTTTTGAAACAGCTTTTGGCTTTGAAATGGGATTTTTGCTTTTAAAAGTATTTTTTAACTTTTGTATAAGCTTTTTGACTTTTGAATAAGCTTTTTTACTTTATAATTTTTGACCTTATAATTTTTGGCTTTAAAATAAGATTTTACTATAGATATAAGCTTTTAACCTTTTTAGGTGAAATTTTTGATTTTTAAAACAAATCTTTTGACCTTTGAATAAAATTTTACTTCCTATCATAATCTTTTCGGATTTTTATCCGACTTAATAACGGGGTGTAGCGCAGTTGGTAGCGCGCTTGCTTTGGGAGCAAGATGCCGCAGGTTCGAATCCTGTCACTCCGACCAATAAATATCCCCCGGCTTAGCCAGGGGATATTTATTGTTTTCGGAAAAAGGCGGCCGAAAGCTTTTAATATTTATAATTGAAGAAAAAATAACTCAAATTTTCTGTGTGCCGCACAAATTTTAACTTGTATTCGTTCCTGTTCAGAGTTACAATAACGGCAGAAAGATTATTGTCGGTTATGGCAGATATGCTTTTGCCGCAGAAAAAGCAGGTGAATATGGAATGAAAAAATTTGACATAACGGCTCTTGGGGAGCTGTTGATAGACTTCACGGCGGACGGGTCGCTTAGCGAACAGGGCAACCGACTTTTTGAGGCTAACCCCGGCGGTGCGCCGTGCAATGTGCTTGCGATGCTTCAAAAATTGGGCAGGCATACGGCGTTTATCGGAAAGGTCGGGAACGATTTTTTCGGAGAAATGCTGAAAGATACTGTGCGCAAAACGGGCATTAACACGGACAATCTGCTTACGGACGACAAGACGCCGACTACCCTCGCCTTTGTGCATACCGCTCCGGACGGCGACAGAAGCTTTTCCTTTTACAGAGATCCCGGTGCGGATATGATGCTCCGTTCAGATGAAATCGACCTGGAATTAATTGAAAACACCAAGATATTTCATTTCGGCACGCTCTCCATGACGGACCCGAATGTTGAGGCCGCAACGAAAACGGCAACACAGGCCGCCAAGCGGTACGGTGCGCTTGTTTCGTTTGACCCGAATTTCCGTCCTCCGCTTTGGAAAAATACCGATATGGCAAGGGAAAAGATACTGTACGGCTTGAGCCAATGCGATATTCTTAAAATATCCGACGATGAGATAGCCTTTTTGACGGGTGCAGACGACGCTGACGCAGGTATCAATATTATTCGCAAAAAATTTGACATACCTCTTATCTGCGCCACTATGGGCAAAAAGGGCAGTAAAGCATATTACGGGAATTTTTCCGTATATCGGGAAACCTTCCTTGATATAAACACGGTGGAAACCACAGGCGCAGGCGACACTTTTATGGCGTGCGTGCTTGACGCTGTTCTGGAAAACGGAGTTGACGACTTTGACGAAAAAAAGCTGTACGATATGCTGACCTTTGCAAATGCTGCGGCGTCTATTATCACAACACGCCGAGGTGCGCTGAAGGCGATGCCGGAAAAGGCGGAGGTCTTGAGCTTTTTAGCCGAACGCATATGATAATTTGATACACTTTAATTGATAACGGGTTAAATTATGAAGCGATTTTTATATCATTTTGAGCCTAAATACGGCTGGATTAACGATCCTAACGGTTTAATTTATTTTAAAGGCAAATATCACGCCTTTTTCCAGCACAATCCAAAGGAGCCCAAATGGGGACCTATGCACTGGGGCCATGCTGTCAGCGATGATTTAATTCATTGGGAGGAATTGCCTGTAGCGCTCAGGCCCGATATGTATTACGAAAATGACGGCGGCTGTTTTTCGGGGAGCGCAGTAGAAAAAGACGGAATTATGTATTTGTTCTACACTTCGGTATCGTACAGGTACGGTCAGGCTCAGTCCGTTGCGACAAGCGAGGACGGAATTAACTTTAAAAAATACGAGGGCAACGCGATAATTAAACAGCCTCCCTGCGACGGCGGCAAAGATTTCAGAGATCCGAAGGTTACTTTTATCGACGGAAAATACTATATGGTTATCGGTTCGGGAAAGGACGGCACAGGTAAGGTACTGCTTTATAAATCGGAAAATTTGCTTGATTGGGAATACATAGGCGTTCTATACGAAAACAGGGACTTCGGAAAGGTATTTGAGTGTCCCGACTTCTTTAAAATAGGCGAAAATTATGTGCTGATGTTCAGCAAAATGATACCCGATATGAATAAAACTCAATTTATCATAGGAGATTTTGACGGGGAAAGGTTTTATCCCCAATCTTTTCAATCGCCCGAAAACGGGCCGCAGTTTTACGCCCCTCAAACCTTTTCGGACAACGACGGGCGCAGGATTTTAATCGCCTGGTTTTATAACTGGGAGAAAAAGCCCGACCCGAAATGCACCTTTGCCGGCGCATTGACTGTTCCGAGAGAGGTGAAAATATATGACGGAAAAATTCACCTGTTTCCCGTTGAGCAAGCCTATCCCCTGCTGAACCGTGAGGACAAATCGGTAAAAATTTGCAGGGACAAGGTGATAATGCGAGGCGCAAAGCCGTACCAAAAATTGTGCTATAAGGGCGATGTAAAAAGCGTTCATATACTTCGGGACGAAAAAGCGCTTGAAGTATTTATAAACGGCGGCGAGGCTTCATATTCGTATTGGATTTAAAGCATATAAATTTTCATTGGAATTTATGCTCACAAAAATTAAAAATAAAAAATTCAGATAACTCCGACGCAGGCATTTTGCTGTTTGCGGCGGAGTTTTTTAAGGACTGATTTTTATTTTCCGTTCGTCGGCGGCATACCGCAGGACGGAATATATATTAAAAAAATCGGGTATAATAAAATACAAAATATTTGGAGGTATTTTATTATGTTTGAGCTTAGACCCTATCGCAGGCACAGCAACGAAATCGCTTTCAACCCCTTTAACGATATAGCGGAGTTTGAAAGAAAATTCTTTAACGAGCCGTTCGGATATTTTTTCCGCAACGGGGACATTGCGGAATTTAAGACGGATATTACCGACGAGGGCGATCATTACACCTTAGAGGCGGATTTGCCGGGCTTCGACAAGAAGGATATTCACCTTGACATCTCGGACAACACGCTTACAATCGACGCAGAGCGGCACTCGGAGCACGAGGAAAAGGACAAAAAGCAAAAGTATGTCCGTGTAGAACGCTCCTATGGAAAATACAGCCGTCAATTTGACATTTCGGGGATAGATTCGGAAGCTATCAAGGCAAAATACGAAAACGGCGTTCTGCGCCTGACCCTGCCCAAAAAGCAGGAAACCCTCCCCGAAGCAAAGCATTTGGAAATCGAATAAGACGGGCGGTTGCTAATTTCGCAGACGGCGGAGAAATAACAAAAGAAGTCATAATAGCCTACAAACAACAACTCCTTGCCAAAGGTTACGCTGCAAGGAGCGTCAATTTGATGCCGGCAAGTATGAACAGCTTCTTTTCACTTTGATAGATAATTCGGCATTCGATAACCGTCACCCGAAAACTCTGCTTGCAGTCGTGCTGGCACTTCCTGCAAAGCTCGTTGTAAGTGATACGGTTTCGCTCATTGAGAAACAGCGCCCATTCCTGTTTCCGCTTTTTGCTCATTCTCGGCACACAGGCACCACCACCTTTCCGTTTTGCCGGGGAATAAGAACCTGTCAAGGGTCTTCGACCGCTTTGCGGCTTACGCCCTTGACAGAACCTTGTTTTGGGTGTGTTTTACAGCCGAAATAGAAAAAGCCCTTGCTTTCCGTAAATTCTCGGGGCGATTTTGGAGCATTTGTTCCTCTGTAACCGCCTTTGAAAGCAAGGGCTATGTATTTGTATTTAGTTGTAGCCATACGCCTTTATGTGATGTTTGGGGAAGAAAAAAGCGTCTACTTTCAATGCTGAAAATAGACGCTTTGAAAAAATAAGCTTATTTGTTATCTCTACATATTGCAAAGTTGTATTAAATCATTACACGGTACATTTGCAAGTTCTTTTGGTTCAATCTTTTTCAATCCTCCACCATAAACACGACCTTCTTCTTCAATTTCATCTCCGTTGATTTCCCTTAAAGTTTCCCAAATTCTATAAACAGATCTTGGATTACTATTTATAGCTCTTTGTAAATTTTCTTTCGGATAAAGCATTAAATACGAATTAGTAACAATTGCTTCAGATAGGTTCAGTATAAAACGTATAGGCGAGCCATTATCATTGCTTCTACCCATATATGAACAAAGAAAATATGTTGCATTTCTCTGCTCTTGCCAGTACCATTTTTTTCGGCTCTTGCATAAGTATTTTTTGCTCGTTTTTTCAAGGCCTTGTTGCAAATAATTCCACGTTGCAGGGTAATTTTTCATTATTTCTTGCTCTGATAATTCGCAATCCAGTAAAAAATACTGCTGTTCAATTTTTGGCATTCCTCTACCGTCTGAATCAATAAAGTCAGTTTTCAAATATCTTGGGCTTGGTAAAATAGGCTTAATAAATGTTGTATCAATCCCCAATTCTTCAATTTGCTTTTTATTCAAAATAAAGAAGCTGTTATCCCCAGTCGCAAGACCTCGCTTTATCTCAAAGAAGTCTCCCAGTGTTGTATCAGTAATGCCCTCCGTTCGAGTTGCCTTAACAGGGAAACGTGTCCATTTTCGTTCATTTAACAAGTCTGATTTTTTTATTCTTTTGCTTTGCTGTGGATTATCGTGTGAACCGCCAAAAGAAAACTCTACTTCGTAATCATTATCAACAACTTCATTTTTGAACCAGACTACACAAGATGAAACTAATGCATCAGAAAACATTGAATTAATTGGATTATATCGGTGTATTCTAAGCAAATGAACGTGTTGAAGTAAATATTTCTTTATAGCATTGCCATAATTCACATCCATAAATTCGCTCGGAATGAGCCAACCACAAATAGCGTTTGGAGCAAGCCACTTATGTGTTAGTAGCATAAAATGGCAATATAAACCTGCCAAGCCAGATAAGGATATTCCGGTTTCTTCTTTTTCTGAACGAATTAATAATGCTTTGTAATCCTGTGTCAAATAATGGTGGCGGACATACGGAGGGTTTGTTATGATAAAATTGTATTTTTGAGTCGGCGTTTCTTTTGAAAAATCGTTATTAATTAAGTTAATTCCAAAATCTGCCCACAACAACTTTGCACATTCAAAATAATCAGCATCCAGTTCAATTCCAGTAGCTGTTTGAATATTGAAATTCTTAGCTTCACTCAAAAGGGCAGAATAAAACGCACCACTTCCCAAAAACGGTTCCAAGAATGTTATTTCATTCGTTGGTAAAATAGACAGTCCATAGGATACAATCTCTTTGGCAAGATTGCTCGGAGTTGAAAATTGTCCAAACTTGCGACGTTCCTCAATGTCTTTACTATTATCCACTGTCTCTTGCATTGAGCAACGCATTGTCTCCAATGAAGTCAAATTCCTAATTGTTCCATATCGCATATACGGTGCTCCCATATCCAATCAATCCCTTCCGCTGCTTCATAACCTAAATAACCAGAATCAAAATAGCCACACAAAAAAAGCGAATAAGAAACATCGTCACCGTAGGTGTTTCTCAATTGTTGCATTTTCACCGCTTCTTCTTTGCGACGCTTATTCACATTTGTAAAATCTCCTGCTGATTTTGCTTCTAATAATAGTGGCATATCCCCACTCTTTGCGGAAAGAGGCATAATTGCAACATCAACTGGTATATTAACAGTTTCGCCTTGCGTTCCTGCGACATACACAGGTACATTGGTGTGAAAAGAGAAAGAACCAGGCAACATATCATTGTAACAAGCTCCATTTGTTACCAACGAATAGCCTTTACTTTCCAGTAACTTAGTTATGACTGCAAGTTGCCTTTTTTCTTGAGCATTACGTATAATAGGGTCGGCAACGGCACCGCAAAGTCTATCCGCCACTATAGTAGACGATCGCATTATTTCATCTTCTTCTGGTGGTCGTTTTTCAGACAACCATGTGAATATATCTGGGTCAACCATTTTAATGATGGTATCGGAAATGCTTCGTAGCTCTTCAAATAGTTTTTCCTTGCTCATCCTTGGTGAAACATGAGGATTTTCAGAATCCTCCATATTCTGTATAAGGCTTTTAGAAACACCTGCAAGCCCAACCAATCTATCTCTTGCGATTGGCGGACACGTGGACATTCTCAATATAGGTAGCACTTCGGGGTATTTTTGTAGTATCGCCGGAGAAACATCATTTAAATAATTTGTTGTCTTTAAGGCCTCTTCGACACTTTTAGAAGTTAAAATACGAGTTTCTCTAAAAGCTTTAGGTGCAAAATCCATAAACCATTCATTGTATAGGTCTACAGACTTAATGATGTCTTGTTTCCACAAATATGGCTTATCATAATTAATGCCCATGTTGCTGTACCTACCTTTTTTCTTGTATTTCAATAATATCATCAAATCCGCAACCAAGAGCGGCAGTAACTTTAGCAAGTGTCTCTACTGAAACTGTTTCGTTCTTTCCCATCTTAGCAAGTACACTTGTGCTGATGCCAGCTTTTTTTCGCATTTCGGTCTTTGTAATACCCTTATCTATAAGTAATTTCCATAACCTATTATAGCTAAATGTCATTTATCAACCCTCCAGCTCGATAAAAATCCAAATATGTTATAGCACAAATTCGTTCGATTGTCAATACCTTGTCAGCGAACACGAATATAATATTCGGTTTCCTGGCTTCACACCCCTTCGACTATACTGCTGACTTTATGACTTCTTGAACACCTGCTGAAAAGGAAAAGCCGCCATCGGTTGACAGCGGCAATTCCCTGTTAAACGGGTATCAGTTGTAAATCAAGTCGTTGTAAACGACCTCTGCGGCTCGGTTGTGGATATTGTTCATAGCCTGCACCACACCATATCCGCCATACTGTCAAGGCTAAAGACTTTACAGCGTTTTTCCTGTTCTGCCGAGCGGAAATTTGGGATTTACAGCCATTGTATAAAGGCTGTTTTATCGTGTGTGTTATATCCCGCATTTTCATAAAATTTGAGAGTGTCTTCACTTTTTGAACCCGTTAACAGCATCATCTTGTAGCAATTCTCATTTTGGGCAATTTCCTTTGCAAAATTCAAACAAGCCGTTGCGAAGCCCTTTTTTCTGTGATCCTTGTCGGTGATAACATTTTCAATCAGGGCATACGGGCGCTGTTCATGCGTCAGGTTCGGAATAATGACGCATACGCAGGAGGATATTATACTACCGTTTTCTTGGGCTACAATTATATGATGATTTTTATCGTTTAATATACTTTTCCAAATATCGGCCGTTTTTCCGTCCTTTTCGGGGAAAGGGTTGTCGTGCAGCTGCATATAAAGCCGCAAAAGTCCGTCAAAATCATTCTCAGTAATTTCCCGTATCACTGCAATTCCTCCTTTTAATTCCTTTACCTCAGCCACCCTGTGAATTGGGGCTAAATACGCCGTTTAACAAACTTAGGGCTTATACTCAGAGCGTTTACGCCGGGAATATTTAAAAATTTATTGACTGTTGTAATTTTTTAAAACAGATTGAAATTGCCTGTCGGCTCGCTGAGCAAAGTTTTTCGGTGTAGATACTTGGCTCATAAGTCCTATGTTCTTCCATGTCGCAGTCCAAATCAGATACGGTTCAAGCCGTAATATATCTTTTACTTTTAAATGACAGCCGTCCCGAACAAGCAGGCCGTCTTGTGCCATACGCTTTGCATCAAAATATAATCTTGCGCCGGTAAGATATTCTGCGTCAGCGTCCATTACAATTTTTCCCTGTTGTTTAGAGTTCACGACAATTTCTCCGGTAACACCGCCGCCAAACATTATATAGTCGCTAAAATCAGGCGGATCTCCAAGTTGTATTCCAATAGGCTGTTCTTCCGTATAGACTTTTTCGGTTTTGAGTAAATTCCAACTTTTTAACATTCCGTCGTGTTTTATCAAATCCCAACAGTTCATTGGCGTGCTGTGCACTAAAACAGACGGCTCGTAATTACGAAGAACAGGCTCGTTATATCCATGACCTTTGTAATGCTCTTTTGCGAAGTTAAGATCAGCTTCAGACATAACTAAAAGTGCGTTTTTCCTGTTTGCCTCGCAAAAGCCTATGAAATCGCCAACCGCCATTTTCCATTCTTTGTATTTATATCTACTTATCTTTACAGTATAAGCGCAACCGTTGTTACTTCCGCACATTTGCTGATAATCAAGGCTTTCCGTAAGCATTAAAATTCTCCACGAACAGTCATATCCGTGTCCCGTAATAGGATTTATATTGTTTTCGGATAACTTATCAACTCGATAAAGCATTTTAAAATCTTCCTTCTGTCAAGTTCAAAGCCTTTACAGCTTTTTCTCTGTTATGCCGAGCGGAAGTTTGGGATTTACTTTTCAAACAATCCCTCCGCTATGAGCAATTCAAGGACTCGTGCCTCACGCTCAAACATCGCCTGATCATACGGGCTTTGCGTCACATTGCGGTTTTTCTTAATTGCGACATTCGGTTCAACATATTCCAAGGTATAATCCTCATTCGCCTCATAATCGTCGAGCTCCTGTGCGCCAACCTCATCGGCCGTTTCGCAAAGATAGTAATAGTTGTCCTGAATAAAGCACTCCGTTTCGGACATATAACTTTTTTCAATTCTATGCACATATCCGTACTCTTTGACCGTATCGGGCTTTACGATTAAACCCGATTCTTCACGGGTTTCCCTGATCATTGCGTCAACGGGACTCTCTCCGTCCTCAATCCCTCCGCCCGGGAACTTGTAGTAATCATATTTAACGCTGTGAACCATTGCGACTCTTTTGCCCTTGATAATGACGCTCCTCGCCGAGTTGCGGACAAATGAATGTGTGCATTTATCATAGTCCTTTTTGTCCATTTCAAACAGCAATCTCATAGTAACCTCCGTTATAATAAACGGCGATTTGCCGAATTTTTTAATATTATAGCACATTCTAAACGAAATTCAAAGCGTCGGCGAAAGTTGTATGATAAAATCGGACACATAAAGCTGTAAGAAATGAAAACGGCAGGGCATTGCTAACCCTGCCGTCAGAGTGTAGAAAAAGTATGTTTCACTTGGCAATATGCACA
This sequence comes from uncultured Clostridia bacterium, assembly GCA_947630285.1. Lineage (GTDB taxonomy): Bacteria > Bacillota > Clostridia > Oscillospirales > Acutalibacteraceae > Fimenecus. The sequence continues at coordinate 28,888 of CANRHD010000002.1, forward strand.
AAAGGAGTAAGCTTATGGTGAACCCCCGGCGAGGGTTCCCCACCGAAAAACAGTCCACCGGACTGTTTTTCGCCCCTCCTGCGCTTTTTTGAGTATAAGAATTTCGCAGTCTGCGGACTGCGACGGGGGCTTTGCCCCTCGACCCCACCGCCTTTTGTAAAAGGCGGGCGAAAACTTTGGAAATTTTGCTATCGCAAAACAGTATATCGACAGGCTGACGGCAGGGCATTGCGAACCCTGCCGTCATTTTCTGTATAAAAGCAGTGGGAAAAGTTACAGTTCTATGCTATAATAAATTAATAAAGCGAAAAGGGATAATAATTTTTCGGGAGGCTGTCGATATGGACGAAACAAACTATCAATATAAAATCGGTAGCGGAAAACTGCCGATAATTCTCTCTTTTATTATGTCCGCTGTTTTCGGTGGGGTCGCTTTTTGGCTGTATCATACCGAAAACGGAGCTTTTATCCTCTTGGCGTTCCTTTTTTCACTTACTTTCCTCGTATTTTTGCTGTCGGTTTACCGCTTTTTCTTCTACAAGGTGCTGATAGGCGTCAATGGCTTTTACTATCAGACGAGGCCCGGCAACGGGAAGCATTACTCATATTCCGAAGTGGAAAAAGCGTGGGTAAGCTCCGGGAGATCGCAGGACGGTTCGGAGGACAGCTATTGCAATATTTCCTTTTATAACAGAGCAGTCATACGCTTTATGTTTTATGCTACGGACGAAGAGGCGGTCGATTACCTGATTGAGCATGCAACGGCGGCAAAAGCGCCCGAAGCGGCAAACGAACAGGAAGCTTACAGAATCGACGGCAAATATCTCGGCAAAGCCCGAATGGTAGGCGGAATTTTTATTCTCATAATCTTATTTGTCATGGATTATATTATGGCGAAAACCTTTGAACTTTGGTTCCTGCTTATTCCCGGCACGGTTTTGGCGTTTTTTGTTCTTCTGTACCTCATTTTGAATTATTATTGTTTCAGGGTGGAAATCGGCAAAGACGGGTTTTACTGTCGTACTACCCCGTGGAACGGGCGGTATTATGCCTACAGCGAAATTGCTTCCTGCCGAAAAGTCAGAAAAACGGTATACCGACACGGACATTCGGGAGGCCCGAAAACTAACTATTATTTCTTTTTTGAGTTCACATGCGCAGACGGAAAAAAGCGGCGTTTTCTATTTGAAGAACCGATTTACGGGCACGAAATCCAAGCGCTGAAGGAGCGGATTGAACAGGCGCAAAATTCAAGCGCCGAAAGAGCGGACAGAACGGGTGCAAAATCAAAGAGGAACAAAATGACGAAAAACAACAGATTTTTGGGACTTATCTTTACAGGCGCCCTTCGCATAATGGGAATTGCCTCTTTGATTGCAGGGCTTGGGCTTATATTCAGCGGAGTGCGTAATTATGCCGAGCAAAATACACCGTTCGGCGTCAAAGATTTAATAGCATTTCTTGTATGCGGCTTGATATTTGCCGTAATAGGATTTTTCCTCTCGGGCGCATGGGCGTTGATAGGGCGTATACGCAGAAAAGGAGAGCCCCCGGAAGAGGAAATCCTGCCGCCGGAGGAATATGAAGATGCGGAAGAAACAGAAACAGAGACAGAGACAGACGGGAACCGTTGGACAGTAGTTTCAATTATAATCCGCATTGCAGCAATCGCTCTCATTCTCGGCTATATCTTTTTGTCCGTTTACTTAAAAAAATCCGCCTGATGATTTTTGGCGAGCAACGGAGAGAAAAAAGTAAAGAAATAAATAAGTAAAAAATCCGAGGTCTTGAAACCTCGGATTTTTGGTGGACCTGAAGGGGTTCGAACCCTCGACCTCTGCGTTGCGAACGCAGCGCTCTCCCAGCTGAGCTACAAGCCCATATATAAAATTTTGCAGGAATTTGGTATAACCTCACCCATTTAAAGCCGACAAAATATAACGCCTGCTTTTGCTTTCACAAAAAAGCATTACTATTTTAACTCTAATGCTCCGTTAAGTCAACCTGTTTAAAGAAAAAATTTTTAAAGTAAAATTGCCAAAACGACCGGATTGTGATAAAATAGTAAACCATTATATCAATCACCTATGAAAGGTGGTTGGAATGTATTGGATATTCAATATATTTTAGCGCTTCAGAATTTAAGAGAGGCTATGGGCGGAGTTTTAAATGAATTTTTCGTCCAGATAAGCGATCTCTCATACGGCATTTTTATTTGGATGCTTGCGTGTATCTTATTTTGGGGCGTTGACAAAAAGGGAGGCAGGTTCTTATTTCTGAACATTGGCTTTTCCCGGATAGGTATGGCGCTGACCTTTGCGGAGCTTATCCTCTTTATTGTAATCTATCCGCTCTGCTTCTCAAAAATTGAAAGCATGGCAAATAACCGACAGGCAAAACTACAGGCGAACAAAGCACAATAAATAATTGTTTACTGCCGCAAAATGTATTTTAACAAATTAAGCTTCCCGTGTTTACGAGAAGCTTAATTTTTATTGTCATCTTTTGCGCCGTTTCATAAATGGCCTGCGCTATTGCCTCGGCGTAATCTTCAAGATTTTTATCAAAAAGCTTATTGTCGTTTTTATCCGTGATAAAGCCCATTTCGACAAGACAGCTCGGCATTTTCGTATTTCTGTTTACATAGTAATCCTTGTCCTTGCCGCTTATATAGCCCGTTTTAACTCCCCTGTTTTTGGAAATTCCGACCTTGTCAACGGCATTTAAGATATTTTCCGCAAGGCTGTTGTCGGTCTTGGACGGTTCGCTGTTTACCCATATTTCAACGCCGTTTCCGCTTTCGGCGCTGTTCCTGTGGAGTGCGACAAATAAGTCCGCCCTGCTCTTGTTTGCCTTTTTGCACCTGTCGCTAAGGCTTATGTAGCTGTCGTCCTCCCTTGTCATAACGGTTTTTATCCCCTTTGCCTCAAGCTGTGTTTTTACAAGCTGTGCAAGCCTTAGGTTGTCGTCCTTTTCCAGTCTGTCGCCGAGAGAGGCGCCCATATCCTTTCCGCCGTGTCCTGCATCTATGCAGACAACGGGTTCTTTTTTTAATACATTACCGATATTGCCGGACTGCGAAAATCCGCTTAAAACAAAGTAAACGCCCAATATACTGCCGGTTACAATTACGGCTAAAATCAGATAAGTCCTTTTTGACGATTTATTTTTATTTTTTCCGCTGTATTTTAAATGTCTGTTAAAATTTTTTCTCACTTTAGGATTACCTCCTAATAAAAGTATTTTTATTTTAATAAAATTATAACAGATAGGGCGATATTTTTGTTAATACGCTATTTCACAAGTCTTAAAATTTTGTAACTTTTTTGTTAATATGATAAAAAACCGTCGAAGCCTTAAAGACCTCGGCGGTTAAATTACAAATTAATATTTACTTAAAACGGAAGATACCCCATTGAGGAATTTGTTACAAGCACGGCAACATAGCCTATATAAAGGCAAATCATCAGCGCACCCTGCCAGCGGCTGAGCTTTTTGAAAATAATAGTCGGGATAATAGCAATTAAAATTACCAGAAGGCAGATTATTACATCGAGATAAGCAGACTGTTTGCCTACGGGCAGAGAACCGTTTGAAATAAAGGCGCATATCGGTAAAATAAGCGTAAGGTCGATTATATTTGCGCCTATGATATTGCCGATTGAAAGCTCCGACTGTTTTTTAACGATAGCGGTTATGGTTGTTACAAGCTCCGGCAGAGAAGTGCCGACCGCAATAATCGTTACGCCGATAATCGCTTCCGAAACGCCCAAATGCCTTGCAATCACGGTGCCGTCGTCAACAAGCAAATCCGCACCGACAACAATACCTGCCGCACCGATAATAAACTTTATAATGTTTTTTAAAAGCGCTTTGCCGTTTACATCGGGCTTGCCGTCGCCGTCCTCGTCAATTATGGACGCCTTGCCGGTGATAATATTCTCTATCATAAATATTGCAAATATGGCGATAAGCACAATGCTCTCGGCAACGGAAAGGCTTAAATTATTGGCAAGTATGCTAAGCGCAGCAACGGCGGCTATCATCAGCATACCCTTAAAGGCAACCTCTTTCCTCTTGACGAAAGCGGGCATACAGAGTATGGAGATACTCATTATCAAGCCAACATTTGCGGTAACAGAGCCAACGGCGTTGCCTATCGCCATATCATTTTGCCCCTTGGAGGCGGCAATGGCGGAAACGATAAGCTCCGGGAGCGTTGTGGCGAAGCTTACCACGGTTGCGCCAATTATGAATTTAGGTATTCCGGTTGCCTCGGCTATCCAGGTTGCGGCGTCAACAAAGATGTCGCCTCCCTTGACTATAAAGAAAAGTCCGAGAATAAACATAATAATTACATATATCATATTCTCGCCGGGGATTGAAAGAAGCGAAGCTACAGTCTGCGATATGTTCATTAAACATCCTCCGTGTTTTGAAATAATTAACTTTAAAATATTAACACATTGTTAATTTTTAGTCAAACGGCGCAGACAAACTCTATGCCGTTTGTTTAATAAATATGTTATAGTACATCAAAAAATGAAAGTATTTGTTTAAGCAGAATAATTAAAGGCGCAAATCAGGCTTTAATTATTCCCACTGCGCCTTTATTATTTATGTTTTTAAGCGTCGGTTAAAACAAGCCGGAAATTTTGCCGTTTTCGTCAACATCAATTTTTTCGGCGGCCGGCGATTTCGGAAGCCCCGGCATAGTCATAATATCGCCCGTAAGCACGACTATAAACCCGGCGCCTGCGGATATTTTAACATTCTTAACGGTTACGGTGAAATGTTCGGGCGCACCGAGCTTTGTCGGGTCGTCGGAGAAGCTGTACTGCGTTTTTGCAATACATACCGGGCATTTGCCGAAGCCGAGAGCCTCAAGCTGTGCTATCTGCTTTTTGGCGTTTGGCATAACGGTAATTCCGTCGCCGCCGTAAATCTTTTTGACGACAGCTTCGATTTTTTCCTCGATTGACAGATCGCTGTCGTATGAGAAAGTAAAATCGCCTTTTTCCTCCTCGCAGAGACGGACAACCTCTTTTGCAAGCTCCTCTCCGCCTTTTCCGCCCTCTGCCCAAACTGTTGAAAGGACGGTATTTACACCGAGCTCACGGCATTTTTCGATTATAAAATCTATCTCCCTGTCGGTGTCGGTAGGAAATCTGTTTACCGCCACAACGCAGGGAAGCTTATACACATTTTTAATGTTTGAAACATGGCGCAGGAGATTGGGTATTCCCTTTTCAAGCGCATTGATATCCTCTGTGTTAAGCTCTTTTTTATCAAGTCCGCCGTGCATTTTAAGCGCCCTTACCGTTGCGACAACTACAACCGCATCGGGTGTGAGGCCGGCCATACGGCACTTTATATCAAGGAATTTTTCAGCGCCCAAATCTGCGCCGAAGCCTGCCTCCGTAACGGCGTAATCGCCCATTTTCATAGCCATTTTTGTTGCGATTACCGAGTTACAGCCGTGCGCAATATTTGCAAACGGTCCGCCGTGGACAAATGCCGGAGTACCCTCAAGCGTCTGAACAAGGTTCGGTTTAAGCGCATCTTTTAAAAGCGCCGTCATAGCGCCTACGGCTTTTAAATCGCCTGCGGTTACGGGCTTGTCGTCATAAGTATAGCCTACGATTATTCTTGAAAGTCTTTCCTTTAAATCCCTGATTGAATTTGCAAGGCAGAAAACCGCCATAATTTCCGAAGCAACGGTAATGTCAAAGCCGTCCTCTCTCGGCGTTCCGTTTACCCTGCCGCCGAGTCCGTCGGTTATGAAACGAAGCTGGCGGTCGTTCATATCAACACAGCGCTTCCATGTTATTTTTCTGACATCAATGCCGAGGCTGTTGCCCTGCTGAATGTGGTTATCGAGCATAGCGGCAAGCAAATTGTTGGCCGCACCTATGGCGTGAAAATCTCCCGTGAAATGAAGATTGATATCCTCCATGGGAACTACCTGCGCATAGCCGCCGCCTGCCGCACCGCCCTTTACGCCGAAAACAGGGCCGAGAGACGGTTCTCTCAATGCAACGACTACATCTTTGCCTATTCTCTTTAAGCCGTCGGCAAGTCCAATGGTCGTTGTGGTCTTGCCCTCGCCGGCAGGCGTGGGGGTAATGGCGGTGACAAGTATAAGCCTGCCGTCCTTCTTTTTGCTTTCGCTGAGCAGAGCAAGGTCAACCTTTGCCTTGTAATTGCCGTACTGCTCTATGTACTTTTCGTCAACATGAGCGGTCTTTGCAATTTCCGTTATGTGCTTCATTTTGCACTGCTGAGCAATTTCAATATCCGTAAGGTATGCCATAATATTTTGCTCCTTTATTTAAAATATTTAACTGCGGCCTCAAACATCTTAATATCATAATTGCCGGGAACATTTTTGTAAAGCCCCGAGCCTACCCGTTCGCTGTGTCCCATTTTTCCGAACACCCTGCCGTCGGGCGAGGTGATGCCCTCTATGGCGAACATAGAGTCGTTCGGATTAAACTGAACATCGTCCGTAGCGTTGCCGGAAAGGTCAACATACTGCGTAGCTATCTGACCGTTTTCGGCAAGCTCTTTTATAAGCTGTGCAGGGGCTAAAAATCTGCCCTCTCCGTGTGATATGGGAACGGAATAGACATCGCCGACGCTTGTCAGCGACAGCCACGGAGATTTATTGGAAGCAATTCTTGTTCTTACTATTTTAGACTGGTGCCGTGCAATAGTATTGAATGTAAGCGTGGGGCAGTTTTCATCGGTGTCGATAATTTTGCCGTAGGGCACAAGACCGAGCTTGATAAGCGCCTGGAAGCCGTTGCAGATACCGCACATAAGCCCGTCACGCTTTTCAAGCAAATCGGTTACCCCGTCCTTTACCGCCGCATTTCTGAAAAACGCCGTGATAAATTTGCCGCTTCCGTCGGGCTCGTCGCCGCCGGAAAATCCGCCCGGAATAAATACCATCTGCGCCGTTTTGAGCTTGTCGGCAAACTCCTCTACGCTTGACTGAATTGCCGATGAGCTTAAGTTTTTGATAACTATTATCTCCGGCTGAGCGCCTGCGTCACGAACAGCCTTTGCGCTGTCATATTCGCAGTTTGTGCCGGGAAATGCTGGAATAAGTACCTTGGGCTTAGCACATTTCACCGCAGGCGAGGGATAACTCTGTACCTTGTAGGAGAAGTTTTCAAGTTTTTTGGGCTCTTTGGTAATATTGCAGGAATATACCTTTTCGAGCCTGTCCTCGTAAAGGCCGTTAATCTCTTGCGCCGTTACGCTTTCGCCCGAATATTCAAGCGTCTGTTCGGCGGTGATTTCGCCGACAACATCAAGCCCGTCGGCGTCGCTTACCTCCAATAGGAACGAGGCGTAGCTGTAGCCGAAAATATTATTAAGGGAACAATTTTCGTTAAACTTAAATCCGAAGCCGTTACCCATACACATTTTAATTACAGCTTCGGCTATACCGCCGAGACCCGGAGTGTAGCAGGAAACCGCCTTTCCGCTTTTGATAAGCCCGTTCACCTTTTCAAACACGCTTAAAAGCGATGCGGTATCGGGAAGCCCGTCGCAATTATATTCGGGCTTTATGATTACAAGCTTATTCCCGGCCTTTTTAAATTCGGGAGAAATAATATCGTCCGTTTTGGCGGTAGTTACCGCAAAGGATACAAGCGTGGGCGGAACATCAAGCTTCTCAAACGAACCGCTCATCGAGTCCTTGCCGCCGATTGAGCCTATCTGAAGCTCCTTTTGCGCCTCAAAAGCGCCGAGAAGAGCAGCAAGGGGCTTGCCCCAGCGTTTGCCGTCGTGACCGGGCTTTTCAAAGTATTCCTGGAAAGTGAGATAGACATCTTCAAAGTCTGCGCCGGCGGCTATCAGCTTGCAGACCGATTCAACAACGGCGAGATATGCTCCGTGATACGGACTTTTTTCCGTAATAAAGGGGTTGTAGCCCCATGCCATAAGCGAGCAGTTGTCGGTGTGCTTTTCTTCAACGCTGATTTTCTGAACCATAGCCTGTATGGGCGTTCTCTGATTTTTGCCGCCGAACGGCATAAGAACCGTTCCTGCGCCGATAGTGGAGTCAAAGCGCTCGGAAAGCCCTCTCTTTGAACAGATATTCAAATCGGAAGCCACAGCCTTAATATTGTCGGTAAAGCTTCCGCTTATTTTCCTATCAAAGGCCTTGGGTTTTTCGGGAGTTACCGAAATATGCTTTTGCGCTCCGTTGGAATTGAGAAATTCCCTGCTTATATCAACTATTTTGTTACCGTTCCAATTCATGGTAAGACGGGGTTCGGACTTAACCTCGGCAACGGGGGTAGCTTCAAGGTTTTCTTTTTGTGCAAGAGCCAAAAACGCCTCTACGCTCTCCTTTTCGACAACAACCGCCATTCTTTCCTGCGATTCGGAAATTGCAAGCTCCGTGCCGTCAAGTCCGTCATATTTTTTGGGTACCGAGTTAAGGTCTATCTCCAGACCGTCGGCAAGTTCGCCTATCGCAACCGATACGCCGCCTGCGCCGAAATCGTTACAGCGCTTAATCATAAGGCAGGCTTCCTTGTTTCTGAAAAGCCTTTGCAGTTTTCTTTCCTCAGGTGCGTTGCCCTTTTGAACCTCTGCGCCGCAGGTTTCTACGGAGTGGGCGTTATGCGCCTTTGACGAACCCGTTGCACCGCCTATTCCGTCACGGCCCGTTCTGCCGCCCAAAAGTATTACTATATCGCCGGGAGCCGGAACCTCACGCCTGACATTTTCCTCGGGTGCGGCGGCGATTACTGCGCCGATTTCCATTCTTTTTGCGGCATAACCGGGGTGATATATCTCGTCAACTATGCCCGTGGCAAGTCCTATCTGGTTGCCGTATGACGAATAGCCTGCCGCAGCGGTGGTGACAAGCTTTCTCTGCGGAAGCTTTCCCGGAATGGTGTCGCTTACGGGTACCGTCGGGTCTGCCGCACCCGTAACACGCATTGCGCCGTAAACATAGCTTCTGCCCGAAAGCGGATCCCGTATAGCTCCGCCTATGCAGGTGGCCGCACCGCCGAAGGGTTCTATTTCGGTCGGGTGATTGTGCGTTTCGTTCTTAAACAGCAACAGCCACGGCTCTTTTACGCCGTCCGCCTCAATTTCTATTTTTACGGTGCAGGCGTTGATTTCCTCCGACTCGTCAAGCTTATCGAGCTTTCCGTGAGCCTTCAGATATTTGACCGCAACCGTCGCCAAATCCATAAGGCATACGGGCTTTGTTCTGCCGAGCTCCCTGCGGACGGCAAGGTAATCCTCATACGCTCTCTGCAAAAGCCCGTCCTCAAATTTCACATCGTCAATAACGGTTAAAAATGTCGTGTGGCGGCAGTGATCCGACCAATAGGTATCTATCATACGGATTTCCGTTAAAGTGGGATCCCTGTGTTCCGATTTAAAATAGTCCTGACAGAATTTAATGTCGTCATTGTCCATTGCCAGCGCATATTTTTCCACAAAATCGGCAAGCTCGCTGTCGGAATAGCCGTTAAAGCCGTCAAGCGTTTTTACCCTTTCGGGTATATCGTAATCCGCCTTTAAGGTTTCAAAGCTGTCAAGAGTCGCCTCCCTCGCCTCAACGGGATTTATAACATATTTTTTGATTTCATCTATATCTTCCTGTGTTAAATCGCCGTAAAGCGCATAGACCTTGGCGGAGCGGATTATGGGTCTGTCGCCCTGCGAAATTATCTGTATGCACTGCGCCGCCGAGTCCGCCCTCTGGTCAAACTGACCCGGAAGATACTCCACCGCAAAAACCTCTGCATTATCCGTTTCAATTTCAGCAGAAGCGATGTCAAGCTGAGGCTCCGAAAAAACGGTTTTGACGGCGTAATCGAACAGCTCTTTTGTAATGTTTTCGGCGTCGTAACGGTTTATAATGCGAACGCCCGTTAAATTTTTAATACCGAGAAGATTTTTTGCATCGTTTAACAATGCCTTTGCTTCATTTGCAAGTTCTTTTTTCTTTTCAACGAAAATTCTGTAAACCAAGCCGTTATCCCTCCTTGCAGTTCAATGCCCTTTTGCCTATATCACGGCGGTAATAGGCGTTTTCAAAGCGTATCTTCGAAACCTCATTGTATGAAGCTTCAACGGCCTCTTTCAGGGTATCTCTGACCTGAGTGACGCCCAAAACCCGTCCTCCGTTTGTCAAAAGCCTGCCGTCCTCAAGCTTTGCGCCTGCGACAAACACGCTTTTTGCCGTTTCCTCGGGCATAGTTATCTCGAAGCCCTTTTCATACTTAACGGGATAGCCCTGCGAAGCCATAATAACACAGCATGCGCTTTTTTTAGAGAATTTGACCTCGCACTCGGAAAGCTTTTCATTGGTAACGGCCATCATAACCGTGAGCAAATCGCTTTCAAGCAGAGGCAAAACCACCTGTGTTTCCGGGTCGCCGAAACGGCAGTTATACTCTATTACCTTGGGGCCGTTTTCGGTCAGCATCAGCCCGAAATACAAACAGCCCTTAAAGGTTCTGCCCTCGTTTTTCATAGCCTTTACGGTGGGCAGGAAGATTTTTTCCATACACTCGTCAGCTATCTCCTCTGTGTAATACGGGTTGGGCGCAACCGTTCCCATTCCGCCCGTGTTAAGTCCCGTATCGTTGTCGCCGGCACGCTTATGATCCATGGACGAAATCATGGGAACGACCGTTTTGCCGTCGGTAAAGGATAAAACGGAAACCTCGGGGCCGGTTAAAAATTCCTCAATAACTATCTTATCTCCGCTTTTTCCGAACTGCTTGTCCCTCATAATCGAAATAACGGCGTCCTTTGCCTGCTCACGGGTAGCTGCGATAATAACGCCCTTTCCGAGCGCAAGGCCGTCCGCCTTTACTACGGTGGGGATAGGACAGCTCTCTACATATTTGAGAGCCTCGTCGGCGTCGGAAAACACCTCGTACTGCGCCGTGGGAATACCGTACTTTTTCATAAGCTGTTTTGAAAACACCTTACTGCCCTCTATAACAGCGGCGTTTTTCCTCGGACCGAAGCAGGCTATGCCCTTTTCCTCAAGAGCGTCCACACAGCCCATAACCAAAGGGTCGTCGGGCGCCACTACCGCATAATCGACGCTGTTTTTGACTGCAAAATCGACTATCCTCTCTATATCCGTAGCGCCTATATCTACAAGCGTTGCGTCGTTTGCCATACCGCCGTTGCCCGGAAGCGCAAATATTTCGCTTACCTGCCTGTTCTCTTTAATTTTTTTAATTATAGCGTGTTCCCTGCCGCCGCCGCCGACAACTAATACTTTCATTGCTTTTACCTCTTATTAATGATGGAATAATCTCATACCCGTAAACGCCATTGCGATGTTGTATTTGTCACAGCACTCAATAACTGCGTCGTCACGGATTGAGCCGCCCGGCTCGGCTATGTACTTTACGCCGGAGCGGTGCGCTCTTTCGATATTATCGGAAAACGGGAAGAAAGCGTCGGAGCCCAGAGCAACATTATCCTTTGTCGCAAGGTATGCCGCCTGCTCCTCCTTGGTGAAGGGCTCGGGTCTTTCGGTAAAATATTTCTGCCAAACGCCCGGTGCGCAGACATCTTCTTCGTTCTGATTAATGTAGCCGTCGATAACATTATCCCTGTCGGGTCTGCCTATATCGTCCCTGAAAGGCAGGTTTATAACCTTGTCGGCCTGACGCAGGAACCATGTGTCCGCCTTTGTGCCGGCGAGCCTTGTGCAATGTATTCTTGACTGCTGGCCCGCACCTACGCCTATGGCCTGGCCGTCAACCGCATAGCAGACGGAATTTGACTGCGTATATTTAAGCGTGATAAGCGCAACTATAAGGTCACGGACTGCGCTTTCGGGCATATCCTTGTTAGCCGTAACTATATTTGAAAGAAGCTCTTTGTCTATTTTAAAATTATTTCTGCCCTGTTCAAAGGTAATGCCGAAAACCTGCTTATGCTCCTGCGGCGCCGGAACATAGTCGGGGTCGATTTTTACTATATTGTAATTGCCTTTTCTCTTGGATTTTAAAATCTCAAGCGCCTCCGGCTCATATCCGGGGGCGATAATTCCGTCGGAAACCTCTCTTTTAATCATTTTTGCGGTGGTAACATCGCATATATCGGAAAGCGCAACCCAGTCGCCGAACGAGCACATTCTGTCTGTACCCCTCGCACGGGCGTAAGCGCAGGCGAGCGCAGAGGAGTCAAGGTCCTCAATATCGTCTACAAAGCAGGCCTTTTTAAGAGTGTCGGAAAGCGGTATGCCGACAGCCGCAGAAGTGGGGCTTACATGCTTAAACGAGGTTACCGCCGGAAGCCCGAGAGCCTCTTTAAGCTCCTTTACAAGCTGCCATGAGTTAAATGCGTCGAGAAAGTTTATATATCCGGGTCTTCCGCAAAGTATTTCAATGGGAAGCTCGCTGCCGTCGTGCATATAGATTTTTGAAGGCTTTTGATTAGGGTTACAGCCGTATTTAAGTTCAAATTCTTTCATTTTAATTCCCTCACTTATTTTTATTTACTATTCTTGAAGTGTATTTGCCTGTCTGAATATCAATATATCTTACAAAGAGCGACACCTTGTTGTCCCCGTTGAGATTTTCCCAAATAAGCTGTGTAAGCTCGTCAATGCCGACATCGGGAAGCTCTAAGGTCTTCGGCTCGCCCTCGAAGCTCGGGAGAGGATTGCCCTCTCGGCTGTATGTGTGGATAAACTTTGCCCTGCCGCTTACGGGATTTGAATAGGCGTAAGTATATCTTTGGCAGGAGCTTGCGTCGCCCTCGGCCGATTTAAGGATTGACAAAGCGTAATTCATTTCGCCGTTATCAATATGAATAATGCCGGAAATTCTCGGAGTGTAGTTTGGGGCGTCGTCCTCAAACTCCCTTGTACGCAGGGACTGTTCAAAGGTCATCTGCTTATCCATAAGCTCATAAATCGTATCGGTCTGGTCGCCGTTTGTGACAATGGTTTTATTGCCAAGCACCCTTACGGGAGCGTAAATTATAAGATGCGGATCGACCATTTTCGACTCGTCAAAAGCCTGAGTGCGTATGCCCTCGCCGTCCTCAACGAACACACGGTTTCTGCTGTTTTCGCTCCTGCCCATTATAAAATAAGCAGTAACCGCCTTTTTGCCGTCCGCACTTTTGCCGATTATAATTCCTCTGCCGTGATACGCCAGGGAATTAAGCTCTTCTTTGATAGATTTGATTTCCATAAGTACAAGCCCCTTTTAATATTTGATTTATTTTGAAATAATTTGTCCGCAAACCTTTTCAACAGCCTTTGGGAGAATAATCCACTCGGCGTTTTCCATAACTCTTCTCTGTAGGGTTTCCGGGGTGTCGCCCTCCTCAACCTCAACAGCCTTCTGCATTATAATTTCGCCGCCGTCGGGTATCTCGTTTACATAGTGAACGGTTGCGCCCGTAACCTTAACGCCTTTTTCAAGCGCCGCCCTGTGCACACGAAGCCCGTAAAAGCCCTCGCCGCAAAACGACGGTATCAGCGACGGGTGGACATTTAAAATCCTTTTTTCGTAACGGGAGGTAAATTCTGCGCTTAAAATCGACATAAAGCCGGCAAGGACTATTAAATCAATACCGTTTTCGTCAAGTATTGAGATTATTCCGTCCTCGAAAGCCTCCTGAGAGCCGAGCTGTTTTTTAAGCACGGTAAATGTTTTTATACCTGCGTTCCTCGCCCTTGCGAGCGCATAGGCGTCTGCGTTATTTGATATTACAAGCTCGATTTTTCCGCTTGTGATAATACCGCTGTTTTGGGCGTCTATAAGCGCCTGCAAATTTGTGCCGCCGCCCGATACCAAAACAGCTATTTTAGCCTTTTTGCCCGTCAACCTTTTTACCTCCTGCCATAGACAGCAGCGGAAGCAACATTCCGCCTGCCGAATTTCCCAATATAACAAGCCATATAAACACGAACGCCTTTAAGGAAACTATGCCCGAAACCGCAAAATAAAACATATCCGCAACAGAGTGTTCGTAGCCGCTTAATATGAAAACCGGTATGCACAGTAAAATCCCCAAAGGGGTTTTGTTCTTTTTAAAAATATCGACCGCCAAATATATGAGTATTCCGCAGAAAAACGCCCTTATAAGCGTTTGGGGGATTTCCTGCTCAAGCTTTAAACTGCAAGCGTCAAAGCCCGCCTGACGAAGCTTGGGTACGGCATACGCCAAAGCGTAACCGCAGACGGTTGTAGCCGTGACATTGCCCAGAAGCCCCGTAAACAGAACCGAAAGCTCCTGTTTGGTGTGCTTTTCGGGTATGTAGCATATCTTGCCCGTATATAGGGAATAGCCCTGATAGCAAATGCAAACCAACGCCACCGTAAAAAGCAGAGAGCCCACATACTTGTTGTCGCAGGAGAGGTAAACGGCTCCGCCTATTGAAATAAGCACGCCTGCAAAAATACCGTTAATTATCTGTTTCAGCATATCTCTATCTTACTTTCCGATTTAATAATTTCGCCTATAATGTATGCGTCCTGGCCGTTTGCCTTTAAAATTTCAAGCGCTCTGTCGGCGTCCTGCTTTGCAACCGTTATGCTCATACCGACGCCCATATTAAAGGTGTTGAACATATCCCTTTCGTCTATGCCGCCCTTCTTTGCAATCAAAGCAAAAATCGGCAAAACCTTTACGGCGCTTCGCTCTATCCTTGCACACAGGCCGTCGGGAATACTTCTGGGTATATTCTCGTAAAATCCGCCGCCCGTGATATGGGAAATTCCCTTTACCGAAAGCTCGGAAAGCAAAGCAAGGACGGGTTTTACATAGATTTTGGTGGGCGTCAGGAGCGTTTCGCCTATCGACCTGCCGCCAAGGCAGTCCACGGGGGATTTAATATCGCTGTTTTCAACATCGAACACCTTTCTCACAAGGGAAAATCCGTTTGAATGAACGCCGCTTGAGGGAAGCGCAATTATAACATCGCCCTCGCACATTGTCTTGTTGTCGATGATTTTTGACTTGTCAACAACGCCCGTACAGTAGCCTGCAAGGTCATATTCGTCGATGGGATAAAAGCCGGGCATCTCGGCGGTTTCTCCGCCTATCAGCGCCGCACCCGACTGCACACAGCCGTCGCACACGCCCTTTACGATGTCGGCAATCTTTTCCGGTACATTCTTGCCGCAGGCTATGTAATCGAGGAAGAATAAAGGCTTTGCCCCACAGCAGATAATATCGTTTACGCACATCGCAACGCAGTCGATGCCGACGGTATCGTGCCTGTCCATCAAAAAGGCAAGCTTCAGCTTTGTGCCGACGCCGTCCGTTCCGCTTACAAGCACGGGTCTTGTTATGCCTGTGAGGTCAAGCTCAAAAAGTCCGCCGAAGCCGCCGACATCGGAGCAAACCGACGGGGTTATCGTAGAGGCTATGTGCTTTTTCATAAGCTCCACAGCCCTGTAGCCGGCCGTAATATCAACGCCTGCCGCCGCATAAACATCTGATTTAGAATTGTTGTTCATAGTCTTATTCCTTTCCGTTCCAGCAATATGTGCAAAGCTCGTCGGGGTCAAGCCCTATCGCCTCGATTATGCCCTCAAGGCTCTGAAATTCAAGCGACGCCAAATGAAGCTTTTCGCAGATATTGGCCCTTAATTTTTTTCCTCTTTGAGTTGAGGAGTCAGCATATTCTTCTATGTAGTCAAAGCCCTTTTCGCCCTCAAGCTCTACTATAACTCTTCTGGCGATAAGCTCCATTTCGCTTGTAGCCCTTGAAAAGTTAAGGTACTTACA
This sequence comes from uncultured Clostridia bacterium, assembly GCA_947630285.1. Taxonomy (GTDB): domain Bacteria; phylum Bacillota; class Clostridia; order Oscillospirales; family Acutalibacteraceae; genus Fimenecus. The sequence goes on from CANRHD010000002.1 coordinate 44,650, forward strand.
GCCGTACATGATAGGCGGACAGGCGGAACGCATATGAACGGATTTTGCTCCGCTTTCGTAGAGGAAATCAACCGTTTCTTTAAGCTGTGTACCCCTTACTATGGAGTCATCGACAAACAGAAGGTTTTTCCCCACTATCAGTTCCTTTACGGGAATTTGCTTCATTTTTGCGATTTTATTTCTTTCGGACTGGTTTGTGGGCATAAAGCTTCTCGCCCAGGTGGGAGTGTATTTTATAAACGCCCTTGCAAAAGGTATTCCGCTTTCGTTTGAATAGCCTATTGCGTGGGGCGTGCCGGAATCGGGTACGCCGCCTATGTAGTCAACGCCCTTGCACACGCCGGACTCTGCATCGGTCTTAGCCATAATTCTGCCGTTGTCATAGCGCATTTTCTCAACATTTACGCCCTCGTAGGTAGAGGTCGGATAGCCGTAATAGCTCCATAAAAACGCACATATTTTTTTCTTTTTGCCGGGCTGTTTAAGCTGTTTTATTTCATCGGGGGTAATTTCGACTATCTCCCCCGGTCCCAATTCCTTTAAAAACTCATAGCCCAATTTTTCATAGGCAAAGGACTCAAACGAAACGGCGAACCCGTCCTCGTTTTTGCCGATTTGAATGGGCAGTCTTCCGAACTTATCCCTTGCGGCGATAATAGAGCCCGTCTGCGTAAGCACAAGTATCGAAGCGGTGCCGTCAATCACCCTCTGCGCAAATTCCAAGCCGCTTAGAAAATCGCCCTTTAAGCTTATGAGAGCGGCGACAAGCTCGTTTGAGTTTACCTTTCCGCCCGTCATTGCATCAAAGTGGCCGCAATCGTTTATAAGATATTTTTCAATAAGGTATTCGGAATTATTTATTATACCCACCGTGCAAATTGCGTAAGTGCCTATCCTTGAGCGTATGAGCAGGGGCTGGGGATCGGTGTCGCTGATACAGCCTATTGCCGAAGTGCCCTTCATCTCCTCAAGCACATGCTCGAACTTTGTGCGGAAAGGAGCGTTTTCTATATTATGAATTTTCCTCTGCAAGCCTATTTCCTTATCATAGGCCGCAAGCCCTCCCCTGCGTGTACCAAGATGAGAATGGTAATCTACGCCGAAGAAAACATCTAACATACAGTCTTTTTTTGAAGCTATTCCGAAAAATCCACCCATTTGAAATTACCGCCTTTTGAAAATAAAAATGATTTATTAAAGTCTTTGCCCGATGCCTGCGTCCTTTTCAAGGACGGCGTCAGCGTCGGACTTCCTTTTTTTATCAAGCCTTGCGGCAAGCTCTCCGTCCTCCACGGCAAGTATCTGAGCGCACAGAAGCGCCGCATTTGCGCCGCCGTTTATCGCAACCGCGGCTACGGGTATGCCCGTTGGCATCTGCACCGTTGAAAGCAGAGCGTCCATACCGTCAAGAACCGATGATTTGCAGGGTATTCCTATTACCGGCAGGGTAGTGTTTGCGGCTATCGCCCCTGCAAGGTGAGCCGCCATACCTGCCGCCGCTATAATACAGCCAAAGCCGTTTTTCCTTGCATTAACGGCAAAATCCCTTGCCTGTTCAGGCGTTCTGTGCGCAGAATAGACATGAACCTCAAAGGGAATTTCCAAAGCTTTTAAAGTATCCGCAGCTTTTTTTATAACGGGAAGATCGGAATCGCTTCCCATAACTATACCGACTTTTTTCATAGTTTTGCCTCCTGAAAAAATATGTATAAAATCTAAAAGGGCACACTCATTCACAAAGAGAATAAGTGTGCCCAGACGGTCGGCTAAAAATTCTCTGTTCCAGCGTGGTGCCCCACTTTTTTCCGTCAGTTGCAGAGAACTGAATATAATAAAATTTGTATCCTTATTCTATCATATTAAAGCGAAATGTGTCAACAAATTGCTTGATTTATTGACATAAATTTTTATCTTAAAACAGGGTCTGTTTTTGTGCTTATTTCACAGTGATTTTTTTGCACGGGTAAAATTTTAACGCCCGATGAAAACAAGCTTCCAAAACAGCGCCGATTGCCGTTTAACTGTTGTTCTTAAACTGTAAATTGTATAAATCCGCATATATTCCGCCGAGCTTCAGTAATTGCTCGTGACTGCCCTGCTCGGCAATTTTTCCGTTTGCCACAACGGCGATTTCATCGGCGTTCTTTATGGTTGAAAGCCTGTGCGCCACAACAAGCGTAGTTCTGCCCACACACAGATCGTCAAGCGCCTTTTGTATGAGTATTTCGGTTGTGTTGTCAAGTGCGCTTGTCGCCTCGTCCAAAATAAGTATGGGGGGATTTTTTAAAAACACCCTGGCAATGGAAAGCCTTTGCTTCTGTCCGCCCGAAAGCCTTATTCCCCTCTCGCCTATACGGGTTTCGTAGCCGTTGGGCAGGGTCATAATATAGTCGTGAATATTCGCCCTTTTTGCCGCTTCGGTAATTTCCTCATCACTTGCGTCAAGCCTGCCGTACCTTATATTTTCCCTGACGGACGAGTTAAAGAGATAGACATCTTGCTGTACTATGCCTATGTTTTTCCTGAGCGATTCGAGGGTGAAGCTGTGAATTTCCCTGCCGTCTATTAAAATCTGACCCTCGGTGACATCGTAAAAATGGGGAATTAAATGGCATATTGTCGTTTTGCCTCCGCCCGACGGCCCCACAAGAGCAAACTTTTTGCCCTTGGGAATGTCAAGCTGTATGTTGTCAAGCACATCGTTTTTGCCGTCGTATGCGTGCGTTACGCCCCTAAACTCGATATGGCCCTCAATCGTTTCAACATCGACGGCGTTTTCGCTGTCCCTTTCCGGCTCTGCGTCCATAATATCAATAAACCTCTCAAAGCCCGTAACGCCGTTTTGGTACTGCTCCATAAAGCCTATTAAGGTTGTGACGGGTGAAATAAATATGTTTATCGAAACTATAAACGCCGAGTAATCGCCCAGCTTAATCGAACCGCTGTATAGGAATAGCCCTCCTGCGATAAGCACTACAACATTAAAAATATCGGTGATAAAGGTGTTGACGGAATGGAACTGCCCCATGGCCTTATAGGCGTCTTTCCTTGCCCTGACAAATTTCCTGTTGCCCTTTTCAAACTTTTCTTTTTCCTTTTCGGAATTGTTAAAGGCCTTTGTAACCCTTATGCCGGAAATACTGCTTTCAAGCGAGGCGTTGATCTCGGCAACGGAGGTGCGGCTGTCCATAAACGCCTTTTTCATCTTTTTACGCAACGCCGCCGAAACGCCTATCAAAAACGGAACGCAGGAAAAGACTATAAGCGTAAGGTAAATGTTTATGGTGCTCAAATATATAAACGAGATTATTATGGAAACGGTTGAAATAATGAGATTTTCCGGGCCGTGGTGTGCAAGCTCGCTTATATCCATAAGGTCGTTGGTCATTCTTGACATTATTTTGCCCGTTTCGTGATTGTCGTAAAAGCTGAACGGCAATGCCTCAAGCTTTGAAAACATATCGGAACGCATCTGCGCCTGCATTCTTACGCCCATTACATGGCCGTAATACTGCACAAAATAGTTTAAAAGCATCTTGACAAAATAGAGCCCCAAAAGCACAAGCCCGAAAATCACTATAAGCTTATACTTTCTGTCGGGTATGAAGTCGTTGAGCATTTTCCTTGTCAGCACGGGATAGACTATCCCTATCAGCGAGAGCGACATTGTCGCCGCCATATCGCATAGAAACAGCTTCATATGCGGTTTGTAATAAGATAAAAAACGCCTTAAAAGATGCTTGCCTTGCTTTTCGCTTTTCATTTTTTCACCTTTTGCTTTTATTTAATAAAATCTCCGTAAAAGTTTTTGATATATTCGTCTATATCCTCTCTTTTTGCCTTGAGAGGGCCGGGTGTTTCCATTTTAAGAGAAACCGCCGCCGCCGAGCGCAGAAGAGATGTTTTTATATCAGACGAGAGCCTTTCGTTCATATATGCGGCAAAGGTCGTGTCGCCCCTGCCCGTTCTGCCGCTTAAATTCCTCGCCCTTATGGGACAGGTATAAATTTCCTCACCACCGTATGCCAAAACCTCGGTATTATGTGTGATTATAACCTCCTTTGCGCCCCACCCGTACAATTTTTTTGCGGCCTCTCTGCGGTCGGAGGTACCTGTCATTATCTCCGCCTCCGCCGCATCTGTTTTAAGAAAATGTATGTACGGGAGCATTTCATACTTGCTTTCCCAATCCTCAAAGAACATTTTTCCGCTGTTTCTGTCGCCTCGGCGCAGGCAGGCCTGAACATCGAGCGCAACCTTTCCCCTTTTTGCGCACTCCTTTATCATATCGTTTGGGAAATCCCCGTAAATAAGCCCTGCAAAATGATAAATTTCTCCGCTGATATTCTGCGGTATATCGGAAATGTCAAAAGGGTCCCCGAACGAAAGGCACCGTGTATTTCTCCTCTCCTTGTCGGGGGTAAGGTACACATTTTTCATGGTGGTGGAATTTTCGCACTCGACGGCGTAAATATCCTTTTTGTCTATGGTAAACTCCTCAAGCCTTTTGTAATCCTTTTTTGCGAGCTTGGTGACTGCCGCAACCCTGTGGCCGAGAGCATGGGCGCAGGCGGAGGAATAAAGCACCGCACCGCCGCAGACAAATGCGCCTTTACCCGTACAGTCTATATTGTTATCCATTGAAATATGTCCTATAATAATGCTCCGATAATGCTCCATTGCTTTTCTCCCCTTAAATTATATATGTTTTCATCTCTTGAGCCACGGTTATGTTTTTAAAGCCCTCAAGCACCCTCGTCGGGTCAAAGGAGGCTGAAAGATGCGTCGCTATTATTTCGGCGCCGTACTTTTCGGCGAGCTCCTTTGCCTGCCCGACGGTCATATGAGGCCCTTTGAAGCTTTCCGGCTTTGAGCAATCCGCCAAAACGGTATCGCTCAGCCGCAGGCATTTTAAAACATTTTCGTTATACACGGTATCCCCGGTATATGAAAGCGTTTTTTCGCCCCTGACGATTATTGCGTAATCGTTCGAGGTATGCTCCATTTTTAAGAAATTGAGGGTCATACTGCCTGCTTTTATTTCGGTATTTTCGTCAATATCCCTAACCTTGAAATTGGGGTGCGAAAACAGCAGTCTGTACCAAGCCGTATCCTCCCTGTGAACATAGATATTAACGCTGTGGTTCAGCTCCTCCAGAAGATAGCGAAACGGCAACAGGTCGCTTGTGTGGTCGTAGTGAAGATGCGATATAAATATATGCCGCACCTCTCTTATATCGGTAAGCGCCATGAGCCTTGAAAGCGTTCCGCTCCCCATATCCATAACAAGCAAATCGCCCCTGTTTTTAACAAGGTATCCGCTTGCACAGCCTGTTGCGTTCGGGTAAGGGCCGTATTTGCCCAAAACGGTCAGTTCCATTTAAGTCCCTCCGAAAATTCGTCGGCAAGCTCTTGCTTTACCGTGTTTTTCAAAAGATTTAGCCGTAAAATCAATTCGCATTTCATATAGTCCCGGGTCATAAAATCGCCTGCTATAATATTCGCCTGTTTAAGATATTCGGGAGTACGGGCGATTTTGTCTATTATCTCTCCAAAGTACGGGCGAAGCCGCATATCAAGCAGTTCGGGCGCTTTAACGCCTATTTCCGTTGAGGGGTTCGGCGTCTGCTGAGTCTGGAACCAATAGAGGCCGTCCGTATGGCAGGTATCAAAAAAATCCGTGGCGTGATTTTTAAAATTTTCCGCTTTCATACCATTGATTTTTTTGTCCCAGGGCAAAATCTGCTTGCAGTTTTTGCTGAATTTATAGCTTTGCGCCTCGTTTATCAAAATATATCTTTTGCCCGACTTCCTTATATCGCCCAAGGTGACATCGCCTATGTTTTCAAATTCGCAGAAGGCGTTTTTTGAAGGCTCTATGTACTTTTCAAGCAAAGCGTTCACCTTATCCGGGTCCGCCCTGTATTTCAGCGTTACAGGTCCGAATTGCTGGGGCTGATATTCCCTTATATCAAGCAAAAGAAATTCGCCCGGATACAAGTCCAAAACGCTCTTAATGCTTTTAAGGGCGTTTTCAAAGAGATCTCCCTTTGTGACGCCGTGGGCAAGGTAAATTGCGCCCTGCCTTGATTGGTTCAGCCGCAGGCAAAACTGCCTGACGCCGTATTCAAACTGTGTTTTCAGGTCGTCCGACTGACATTTTGCAAGCTTTTTCATTGAATAGCTTCCGGCGTTGTGAGCGCCCGGAATAACAATTTCGTTAAGCTTGGCGGAATCCCTGATAAATGACATCCACCCGGTATAAATCATTTTGACGCCCCTTTTCTTTTTTATATTGATTATAATACCACATATCTACTTTTTTTACAATAAATCAATTTTTAAATTATGTATTATGCCGAATTGACCGTAGGTTTAAATTTTGATAAAATTGTTTTGTAGTAAGCCTTTGTATCGGAGGGGCGGATATGAAAAAGATTTTACTCTCGCAGCAGAGCGAAAACCTGAAATATTACAAGGCAAATTTGCACTGTCATTCCACAATCTCGGACGGCAGGAAAACGCCCGAACAGCTCAAAGAGGATTACAAAGCTCACGGCTACAGCATACTTGCGATAACAGACCATGAAGTTTTTATTCCGCACGGGGATTTAAGCGACAGCGATTTTCTTATGCTGGGCGGATATGAAATAGAGGCGAGCGGTTTGGGCTCAAAGACCTGCCACCTGTGTTTTATTGCGGAAAGCGAAAGCACGGACGAACAGGTCTGCTTCAGCCCCTCATACCTATGGGGCAACGCTAAGAAGAACAGCAAATATGCCAAGGTAAACAAAAAAGAGAGTATGCTTTACAGGAAATACACGGATAGGGGCATCAAAAAGCTGATAAAAACGGGTCAAAAGCACGGCTTTTTCGTAACATACAATCACCCTACCTGGAGCCTTGAGAGCTACCCCGAATACACAAGGTGCACGGGCGCAAACGCCATGGAGATCACAAACTACGGCTGCGCTGTGTGCGGATATGACGACGACAACGGCCACGCATACGACGATATGCTCCGAGCAGGCGGAAAGCTTTACTGTATTTCCACCGACGACAACCACAATGTTTTCCCCGACTCTTCGCCCGACTGCGACTCCTACGGCGGTTATATTATGATAGCCTCTCCCTCCTTAAAATACGGCGATGTTATCAAGGCGCTTAAAAGCGGAGCGTTTTATTCGTCTACTGGGACGAACATACACACGGGCCCAGAAATAAAAAGCATTGTGCTTGACGGCAACGAGGTGACCGTTAAGACGAGCGATGCAAGGAGCATTTCCTACATTCCCTGCTCGCGCGACTGTCAGATAAAAAATGCGGCGCACTCGCAAAGCATAAACGAAGCGAAATTCAAGGTGAAAGAAAGCGAAAAATTTTTCAGAATAACGGTGTGCGATCTGTACGGCTATAAGGCTTATTCAAACGCCTATTTTTTAAAATGATTACATAAAAACGGGGTGTTAATATTAAAATCACGGTAATAGGCGGAGGCGGAGTCCGCTCTATGTTCCTGGCAAAAAGCATAGCGCAAAAATCAAAGGCGCTTTATATTGACGAGCTGGTTTTTCAGGACATAAACGAAACGAAACTTAATATTTACGGAAAGATGGCAAAGCAGGTCGCCTTCAGGCTCAATCCGCAGCTTAAATTTGTTTTGACGGGCGACCCCGTGGACGCATTGCGAAACGCCGACTATGTTATAACCACAATAAGGGTCGGTGAAGATGAAATGAGAGTGCGTGACGAAAGAATTGCGCTGTCATACGGCGTTCTCGGTCAGGAAACTACGGGAGCCGCCGGATTTTCCTTTGCCATGAGGAGCATACCTGCACTCAAAGAATACTGCGAAATTATAAAAAAATACTCCAGTCCTTGTGTAAAGGTGTTTAACTTTACAAACCCTGCCGGCGTTGTATCACAGGCGCTCAGGGATATGGGCTATGATTTTACCTACGGTATCTGCGACGCCCCGTCGGGTATGCTCAGAAGCTTTGCCAAGCTCTATAATACAGACCCCGTCAACATTACGGGCGAATGTTACGGGCTCAACCACCTGTCGTTTTTCAACAGCATTAAGCTGTGCGGAAAGGAAATTCTGCCGGAGCTTATAGAAAACGACGAGGCGTACAGAAAAACCGATATGCGTTATTTTGACAAAGAGCTTCTTCGTCAGCGCAAAAGCATATTAAACGAATATCTCTATTACTTTTATTACCGTGAAAAGGCCGTGGAAAATATTTTAAAAAGCCCAAAGACCAGAGGCGAGCTGATATGCGAGGTCAACAAAAATATGACCGCAGAGCTTTCAAAAATGAATGTAGAAAATGATTTTGACGCCTGCCTTGACATCTTCTGCAAATGGTACGGCGTTCGGGAAAGCAATTATATGGCGGAGGAAACGGGCATAAGGAAAAACTCCGACTGGCATTTTGACATATACGGGGAAGACGACGGCGGCTACGCCGGAGTGGCGCTCGAATACATAAAGAACGCCCAGAGCGGCACCAAGGGCACAATGATAATGTGCATACCCAATAACGGCGCTGTCGAGGGGCTTTCCGACGATGATGTTATTGAGGTGAGCTGTGATGTTTCAAAGGACGGCTGTACCGCACACAAATTCGGCAGGGTTGACGAACAGAACCTTGAAATAATAAGGCGTGTTAAGATATACGAACGCCTCGCTTCAAAGGCAATAAGGGAAAAAGACAGGCAGGCGGCCGTTGAGGCGCTGACCCTGCACCCTCTTGTAAATTCCTATTCATTGGCATGCGGACTTACGGAAAAATACATAGAGCTTAACCGAAAATATACGGGAGAATGGAAATAAATCTGCGAGAAGGTGATTTTTATGAGCGATGAAAAAGAAATCCGCTATGTGGGCATTAAAGAGAATGTTGCATACGGTCTTGCGTGCGCAGGTCAAAACTTCGGTTACAACCTGGTAGCCGGCGGATATATGCTGCTGTTTTTTACAAAGGTCTTCGGTCTGCCCGAAAATGCGGTATCATTTATGATACTTGTGCTGGGCATATGGGACACCGTAAACGATCCGCTTATGGGCGCTGTCGTTGACAAAACACGGACGAGGTTCGGAAAACTGCGCCCGTATCTTATTTTCGTTCCGCTTCCGCTTTCCGTCTTTACAATACTGCTGTTTGCAGGCCCCGTAATTTTGCAGGATGTAAAAACCACGGCGATAAAAATTATATATATGTATGTTTCCTATTTCCTGTGGGAATTTTTCTACACGATAGGGGATATACCCTTTTGGGGCATGAGTGCGGCGATAAGCCCCTCGCCGTCCGACAGGACAAGGGCTATTTCCTCGGCGAGATTTACCACCGGACTTATCGGCGGACTTTCCACCACGCTGTTGGTCGTTTTAATGGATTTAAGCAACAACGGCATTATAGGACTTTCGCTTTCCCAGGTATTTCTGCTTTTGGCCGTTATAGCGGCAACTGTGGGCATGGGTCTGTTTTCGCTTGCCGGTATATGCACAAGGGAAAGAGTCGTTCAATCCGTCAAGGAGCCGAGCGTTTTAGAGGGCTTTAAGCTGATGGTTAAAAACAAGCCCCTGTTTATAATTATAATTTCAAATGTTATCGGTTCTGTAAGCGGTCTGTCCGGCGTGTTCGCAACATATTACTATTCGGAGGTCATCGAGCTAAACTCCCTTACGCTGTTAATCTCCCTGCCCGGTACAATATTGGGCTTTATTACATATTTGCTCATTCCGAAGCTCAAAGCGAGGTTTGACAACAGGCAGATTATTTTCCTAAACGGCTTTAGCAGGCTTATAGTCGGAACGGCCGTTTTCCTGATAGGATTTAAAAGCTTTACGAATTACTATGTCGTCATTCCCCTGCTGATGGTTCAGAACCTTGTTTTCAGCTTCTTCAACACCGTAAATTCGGTTATTCCCACCGAGATGATAGGCGATACGGTTGACTATATGGAATGGAAAACAGGCGAGAGGAACGAGGGCGTTTCGTTTTCCGTTTTAACCTTTGTAGGCAAGCTTACCGGTTCTGTTTCAACCTCAATCGGCGCCGCAATTCTGCCCTTGATAGGGCTTTCGTTCAAGACTGTGCAATCGGGCGGCACAATAACCGTTAAGGGCGCAAACACGGATCTGTATATCTGGGCCCTGTTTACGCTTATCCCCCATATTCTCGGTCTTATTTCCCTTGTCCCGTATATCTGGTATAACCTTACGGGCGAAAATCTTAAAAAAATTAGAGAGGATTTAAGGCTTCGCCACGAACAGCTTTCAACCCAAATGTCGGGAGGTAACGCAGATGCTTGATAACAGATGTCCTAAATGCGGCAAAAAACTGAGTATTTTTTATTTAAAGCAGGAGTGTCCCGGCTGCGGCGCAAATATTCTCTATTACAACCTTGACGAAAGGCTCAGGGCGGACGCCGAAGACGCCCGGGCGCAGGTCGAGGCGTTTAACCGCTTCTCAAATATGATAAAGACCTCGTCGGTCGGCTCGCTTCTTCAGATAATACGGCTTGTACTGTTCTTTACGCCGCTGGGGTCAATGTGCCTTACCATGTTTAATATAAACGGCAGGGGCGTAAGCCTTATCTCATTGATAAAGGAAATTATCGGCGGAGGCTTCAGCATGGGCGCTCTGACCGCAGATACGCCGTATTTTCTTTCGGTACTTACAATGGTATTTATAATTCTGCTTTCGCTTGCGGAAATTATTTCAAGCCTTTTCAGCGCAGGGAAAAACGGGCTTAAAAGGAATATCGCCTTTTCTGCGGTAAACCTTGCCGTGTTTTTATCGCTTTCGGCGGCGGTACTGATTCTCGGGGGAACGCCCGGTATAGGCTTTGCCGTTACGCTTTTTATTTATCTTATCTGTGATTTTCTTCACTTTGCAGTTAATAAAAAAATCAACGCATAAGGAGCAGACAGTATGCCGAAGAAAAAAATATATACCGTTGCGACGGCTCACCTTGACACGGTATGGAGCTGGGACCTTGAAGAGACGATAGAAAAATATCTGTATAACACACTTACGGATAATTTCAGGCTGTTTGAAAAATATCCGAGCTATACTTTTTCTTTTGAGGGCTCGTACAGATACGAGCTTATGAAGGAATACTATCCCGAGCTGTTTGAAAAAATGAAAGAGTATATCAAAAAGGGAAGATGGCATGTCTGCGGCTCCGCTTTTGAAAACGGAGATGTAAATATCCCCTCTCCCGAAGCGCTCATAAGGAATATACTTATAGGAAATTCGTATTTTGAAAAGGAGTTCGGCGAGCGTTCAAAGGATATTTTCCTGCCCGACTGCTTCGGCTTCGGCTTTGCGTTGCCGAGCATTGCGCACCACTGCAATCTTTTGGGCTTTACCACCCAAAAATTAGCCTGGGGAAGCGCATACAAAATACCTTTTGACATAGGCAGATGGCAGGGCGTTGACGGCAAAGAAATATACGCCTGCCTGAACCCTCACGATTATAATTATTCTTTCAGGAAGCTTCGTGACTGGGATTTTTTACTCGACAAGCTAAAGGAAAACGAAAAGTACGGCCTCGATTTAACCTGCGTTTTCCACGGCACCGGCGACAGGGGCGGAGCGCCCAAGGAAAAATCGGTTAAATTCACGCAAAAGCAGGCCGAAAAGAACGGCGACAGCGATATTGAAATACATTGCGCCTTTGCCGATGAGATTTTCAGGGATATAGACGAGGGCTTTACCCCCGAACAAAAAGCGGCTCTGCCCGTTTGGAAAAACGAGCTTGTTATGACTAACCACGCCGTCGGCGGCTACACCTCAAGGAGCGTCGGTAAGCGTTGGAACAGGCGCTGTGAAGAGCTTGCCGACCTTGCGGAGCGTGCCGGAGTAATTTCGGAATATCTCGGCGTTTCCGACTACAACAGGCAGGCGCTCACACGCTCCTGGAAAAGGTTTATAGCGCACCAGTTCCACGACGATATACCGGGCACCTCCTGCCAAAGGGTATATAAGCGTTCCTGGAACGACTACGCAATGTCCGCAAACCAGTTTAAAAACGAGCTTGAGGCCTCCGTTTCCTCAATATCTTTGCTTCTCGACACCTCTTGGTGCGAGGGCAGAGCCGTTTGCGTATTCAACCCCGTCGAGGCTCGGCGAAACGGCGCAGTAAGCCTTACGCTTAACGGCATAAAGGGCGAATTTGTAAGAGTTTTTGACAGGGACGGGAACGAGACAACGGCACAGTCAAAAAGACTTTCGGACGGCGGCACGCAGATAATTTTCTGCGCCGATATGCCGTCTTTGGGCGTTAAAATTTACGATATAAGAGAAAGCGATATACCTTGCCGGGCGCACTCGGAGCTTGAAGTCGGCAAAAATATGCTTTCAAACTCCAAGTACACGGTTAAGCTCAACAGGAACGGAGATATAACCTCCGTTAAGGATAAAAGCCTCGGCAACATCGAGCTTTTGAAAGAGCCTGTGAGCCTCGGCCTTTTCAGGTACACGGGGTCAAAGGACTGGCCGGCATGGGAAATGAATTACAGCCAGGCCGCAAAGCAGGCGGATTATATCCCGGAAGCGGTCAATTCGGAAATTATCGAAAACGGCAAGGCGAGAGTTGCCGTAAAGGTTACGCAAAAGCACGGCAAAAGCACATTTGAAAATATCATAGCGCTTACCGACAACGGCAAGTGCGTAGAGGTGTATTCGGAAATTGAATGGCAGTCCTTAAAGACCATGGCAAAGCAAAAATTTGCCTTTACCTGCGCCGATAAAAAGGCGAGCTTTGACCTGGGTCTCGGCGTAATAGAGCGTGGGAATATGAACGAAACCCTCTTTGAGGTTCCTGCACAAAAATGGGCGGATATAACCGACAGCGACGGCTCTTACGGCGTTTCGGTAATAAGCGAATGTAAATACGGCTGGGATAAATTCAACGACAACACCCTGCGCCTTACGGTTCTGCACACGCCCGAAAAGAACTATAAAATAGACTCTATGCAGTCGTTTATGGATCTTGGGCTTAACAGATATTCCTTTGCGATTTTCAGCCATTCGGGAAAAGTCGGCGCACAGACCCAGCTTGCCGCCAGGGAGTTTGTCACCCCCTTGACGGCATATGAATGTCAAAAGCACGGCGGCGTTTTGGCAGGCGAATACAGCTTTTGCGATGTTTCCGACAACGGCGTTATTATCCGTGCCGTAAAGAAAGCGGAAAACACGGACGAAATTATCGTAAGGCTTAACGAGGGTGAAAACAGGCATATTGAAAATTTCACCCTGTCGCTCGGCGGAGGCGTTGAAAGCGCAAGGGAGATTTATGCCGACGAGGAGGAACTGCGTCCGGCAGGCGTTGTCGGGTCAAAATTGGTTTGCAGTTTTAAGCCGTATGAAATAAAAAGCTTTGCCCTAAAGCTTAAAAAGCCCTCCTTTGCGGCCGAAAAGGCGGCGAGCAGACCCGTTGCCGTGGATTTTGACAAGAAATTCATAACAAGGCAAAACGAAAAGGGCGATTTTCTTTTAAACATTCCCTATGAGATTATTCCCGAAAAAATAAACGCCTGCGGCGTGCAATTCACAATTAAAAAGGACTCTTATAACGCCGTTTTGGCAAAGGGGCAAAAAATTAAGCTCTCTCCCGGCAGTAAAAGGCTTTTGATTTTGTGCGCCTCTCTGAGAAACGACAAGAGCGTTGAATTTAAGGCGGACGGTACTGTTAAAAAAGCGCAAATTAATTCTATGACCGAGCGCTTTGCTCGCTGGGATTTATACGATTTCGGCGAAACCGCCTATATAAAGGACGGAAAGCTCGGCTGGGAGGCCACGCACGCCCACAGTATGAGCGGAAATGATATAATAGCAAAAAGCCTCTGCTTTTACATAGAGGAGATTGAAACAGACGGCTGTAACGAGGTTACCCTGCCCTGCGACGGCGATATTATTATACTTGCCGTCAGCGAAGCTTTTGAAAGCGGCGCAAGGCTTGTAAGCGAGGTCTTTGACAAGGTTGAAAACAGGCGTCCGTTTAAGTTTGAGTTGACAGACATCGAGCTTAAGGCTTACAAAAAGCTTAAAAAGCGCCGCTACCTCAACGACAAGGACCATTTTATAAGGGACAACGGCAGGGGCGCCGATTACTGATAAATTCACTTCGGAAAGGCAACGGCAATTATGAAAAAATCGGATATTAATATACGGGACCCTTTTGTGCTCTCGGAAAACGGAAAATATTATCTTTACGGCACAAGGGCTGAAAACTTCGGCAGACACACGGGCGGATTTGATGTCTATGTTTCCGACGACCTTGAAAATTGGAGTGGGGCGCACGAGTGCTTTAACTCCCGTGAAAACGGACTTGACAAAGAGGTAAACTGGGCACCCGAGGTACACAAATACAAGGGTAAATACTATATGTTCGCCACCTTTACGAGGGAATGCGGATTAAGAGGTACTTTTGTGCTTTCCGCCTCCTCCCCTCTCGGCCCGTTTACGCCCCACAGCGACGGCGCCGTAACACCAAAGGAATGGGAATGTCTTGACGGCACTCTCTACATAGAAAACGGCGAGCCTTATCTCGTTTTCCCTCACGAGCATACGCAGATTATTGACGGCGCCATGTGCTATATAAAATTAAGCGGCGATTTAAAGCACAGCGTGGGCGAACCCGTTACGCTGTTCAGAGCCTCCGACCCCGTATGGGTAAAAAAACGGGACGCTTTAACGCACTACATTACTGACGGTCCTTTTATGTTCAGGACTAAAGACGGAGTTCTGCTGATGATTTGGTCAACCTTTATAGAAGGAAAATACGCCGAATGTGTCGTCAGGTTCAACGGCGGCAGTATTAAGGGCGATTTTGAGCATTTAGAGCCTTTAATTGACAACGACGGCGGCCACGGAATGATTTTTAAAGCGGAAAACGGGCTTTATCTTACTTTCCATACGCCTAACAAAACGAATTTTGAGCGCCCCGAATTTATAAGGCTCAAGGACTGCGGCGCTCATTTGGAAAAAATATAATCAGAGGGTTTTTATATGGCATATTTGTTTGTTCATTTCAGAGAAAAGCTGACCGTTGACGGCGAGCAGGTACATTTTTCGGTTAGCAGGGACGGTTTTAACTGGGAAATGCTCAACGACGGCAAGCCCGTTATCACCTGCGACAAGGGTACCGGCGGCTGCCGTGACATTGAAATAGTCAGAATAAACGAGGGCGGTTTTGTAATCCTTACAACCGACCTGTGCATTGTAAAACATATGGACGAAAATCATAATGTTGACTGGAAAAAGATAAATTCCTCAACAAGCAAGTACCTCTCGCTTTGGCGAAGCGACGACCTTGTTAATTTTTCACAGCAGGAGCTTATATTTATGGGCAGGGACGATTTCGGCTGTCTTTGGGCGCCCGAGGTATGCTTTGACGAGGAGCATAAAGAGTACCTTGTTCATTGGGGTTCAACTGTAAAGGAAGATAACTTTACACATATGGCGATATACTGTTGCGTCACAAAGGACTTTAAAAGCTTTTCCGAACCGAAGCTTTTGTTTGAAAAGGACAACGAAATACTTGATTCCCACATTGTTAAGCACGGAAACCGCTATCATCTGTTTTACAAAAATTCGAGCAATCCGGCAATGAATATGCACAGCGTTTCAAAAGACGGCATTTACGGCGAATATGTAAACGACGGGGATTTTGAAAACTATATGGCGTCGCTCGAACGCCCCGGCTCATACGAAGCGCCGACCACCTATATCCTCCCCGACGGCAGGTGGTGCCTTATGCTGGATTTTTTCGGCTGTGAGAGGGAAAAAATGGGCTATGTGCCCTTTGTCTCAAAGGAGGCCGGCGACGCACATTTTGAGCTTTCGAGGGATAAATTCACCTTTCCCTACGGCTTTAAGCACGGCCATGCAATCAACATTACGGACGAAGAATACGAGCGGCTGAAAAAGAGCTTTCCGAACAGTCAACCGTATTAAAAATCAAGGCGATATTCAATATTAAGAAAAGGGGTATTAAAAATGAGCGATTATTTTGACGCATTTAAAATCAAATGCTCGCCTGTGGCAAAGGAAAAATGCACCGTTGTTTCGGGCAACACGAGAATTACGGTATTAACGCCGTCGCTTGTCCGTGTTGAGAACACATCGAACGGCATTTTCTGCAACAAGCCCACTCAGGCGGTATGGTTCAGGGATTTTGACGAGCCTGAGTTTGAAAAAACACAGCAGGGCAATACCGTAGTCATAAAAACCGAAAAGGCCGAGTTTTGCTATAATACCGAAGCCGAGAAAATGGAGTATATAAAGCTTGCCGATTCAAGAGTTGTAAAAGATTACAAATCGGGCAATTTAAAAGGCACAAGAAGAACCCTTGACCAAACCTTCGGGCCGGTAAGCCTGGGCGACGGCATAATTTCAAAAAACGGCGTCGCTATACTTGACGACAGCAAAACCCTTGTAATTGACGAAAACGCCCAAATTGTACCCAGAAAGAGCAAGGGAAAGGATATTTACTATTTTGCTTACGGCTACGAGTACCGTGAAGCCGTGAGGGACTTTTTTAATCTGACGGGACACGCTCCGCTTGTTCCGAGGTTTGCGCTGGGGAATTGGTGGTCAAGATACAAAGCGTACACACAGCAGGAATATATTGACCTTATGCAGAGGTTTATTGACGAAGAAATCCCCATAACCGTCGCCACCGTCGATATGGACTGGCATTGGGTTGACATCGTGGGGAAATTCGGCAAGCAGGCAAAAATCAACGACAGCCATACGCTCATCCAAAAATATTACGACGCCATTTCGAGAGGCGGCTGGACGGGCTACAGTTGGAATACCGACCTTTTCCCCGACCCCAAGGGCTTCCTTGACTGGCTCCACAGCAAAAATTTCAAGGTGACGCTTAATCTTCACCCTGCGACGGGAGTGCGTTGGTTTGAGGATAAGTACGGAGAATTTTCCCGTTTTATGGGCGACGACCCGAAACAGGGAAAGCATTATTTCTTTGACATTACCGACAAAAAATTTACAGAGGCCTATTTCAGTATTCTGCATAAGCCCATGCAGGACGACGGCGTAAACTTCTGGTGGATAGACTGGCAGCAAGGAAAAAAGACGAATACCCCGGGGCTTGATCCGCTTTGGGCGCTCAACCATTATCATTCAATGGATATAGCAAGGGAGTCGGACAGGCGGCCTCTTATACTTTCGAGGTTTGCCGAGGCAGGCTCGCACCGCTATCCCCTGGGCTTTTCGGGTGATACCGCACAGAACTGGAGTTCGCTTAAATTTCAGCCGTATTTCACCGCAACCGCCTCTAACATAGGCTATACCTGGTGGAGCCATGACATAGGCGGTCACCATATGGGCAAAAAGGACGACGAGCTTTATACACGGTGGGTACAGTACGGAATTTTCAGCCCGGTGAACAGGCTTCACTCCTCCTCAAACGAGTTTATGGGCAAGGAACCGTGGAAGTACAATAAATTTACCGAAAAGGCCGCAGTTGACGCCCTGCGCCTGCGCCACAGAATGATACCCTACATATATACCATGAACTACCGCACCCATCACGACGGGGTTGCGCTGTGCGAGCCCATGTATTACCGTTACCCGAAAGAAAAAGACGCCTACGGCTGTCCGAACGAATACTTTTTCGGCTCGGAGCTTATTGCCGCCCCGATAACCGAACCCAAGAACAAAAAGACAAATCTTGCAGGCGTGGAGGTATGGCTTCCCGAGGGCAGATATACCGACATATTCACAGGCAGAATATACAAGGGCAAGGGGAAAATTAAAATGTTCCGAGACTGCTCCTCTATCCCCGTGCTTGCAAAAGAGGGCGCAATTATTCCACTTAGTGTAAACTACAGAACGAACGACAGCAAAAATCCCGACAGCCTTGAGTTGCTCATATACAGGGGGAACAACAAATTCTCAATGTACGAGGACGACGGCGAAACCATGAACTTTGAAAAAGGCGAATATGCGTTTACCGATTATGAAGTTAAGGAAAGCGATACCGGCGTGGAATTTACGATAAGCCCCGCCGCCGGCGACGCAGGTGTTCTCCCCGAAGCAAGAAGCTATAAGCTTTCCTTTAAGGATATAGTCTGCGCCGACGCCTCGGTTTATATTAACGGCGAACCTGCGCAGGCGGAAATTTTAAAGGGCAAAACGCTCTGCCTGTGCGTTAAAGGGATCAAGCCTGCGGACTCGGTAAGGGTAGAGCTTAAAAATGTCAGGGTTGCCGACAACGGCGACAAAAAGCAGAATTTGATTGAGCTTATTTCAAAATTCCAGGGCAATAACAACAAAAAGGCAATTAATTTCGATATGTTTGTTAAACGCCTGGGAGCGCTTCCGCCGTCCCTGCCGGCATGCTTTACACAGCCCATTAAGGAAATAGAGAAAATGCACAGCTTTGAAATTAAATAATTGAGCATACAGTTAAACAAATATTTAACGGCGCAGAGTTAAAACCGCTCTGCGCCGTAGTGTATAGAAAAAGTATATGTCACTTGGCAATATGCACAAAAAGGAGTAAGATTATGGGAACCCCCGGCGAGGGTTCCCCACCGAAAAACAGTCCACCGGACTGTTTTTCGCCCCTCCTGCGCTTTTAAGGCGAGGGGAGCCGAACACACACCGGTTTTCAACGGCGGATTTACGCCCATGCTGTGTCATCGCCCTTGACAATACGACAGTATTTTCTTCGGACGCTTCCTTGCCTGAACGCAAATCCGCTCGGTGAAAACTGCTTTGCACTTAACGCAGAGCTATTTTTCGTGTGATTTTGCGTGCGGACGAGGAAGCCTTGCTGACGCAAGGCAACGAGGAGAAGCGTAAAAGCGCCGAAAAGAGTCTGCGTGAAGCGGCGTGTGTTCGGCTCCCTTCGCCTTAAGGACAGGTTTTTCGCAGTCTGCGGACTGCGACGGGGGCTTTGCCCCTCGACCCTACCGTCTTTTTGAAAAAAGACGGACAAAAACTTTTAAACATTTTATTATTGAAAAACAGTTCCTCGACAGACTGCGGCGCAGAGTTTAAAACAACTCTGCGCCGTCCGTTTTTATATAAACCGTTTTGCCGTATTTATTATTTTGCCGCTGTATCTTCCAGCTTAAATTCCGCAAATATCGGGAAATGGTCGGAGGGATAAACGCCGTCGTATGTATCGGTAACGACCTTATAATCCTCAACCTTAATGCCTGTTTTTGAAATCATAAAGTAGTCTAAGCACTCATGGTCAAGGTCTTTTCCGAAGTCTTGGAAAGTGCAGGAGATCATGGGATTTTCAAGCTGATATTTTGCGTCGAGGAAATCCTTGGTGACATTTTTGTATGTGGTGCTATCCTCTCCGGCGTTGAAATCGCCCATAATCATACTCGGAAGTCCGCCGAACTGCGCAATTTTATCGAGCACAACACCTATGCCCTTAATTCTTGCCTCGTCGCTGATATGGTCAAGATGAGTGTTGAACACAACAAACTGCTTTTGCGAAGAGAGGTCTTCAAGTATTACATAACTGCATATCCTGTAGCACGCCGAGCCCCAGTCCCTGCTCATCTTCTCGGGCGTTTCGGAAAGCCAGAAAGAACCCTTGTCTATGAGCTTGTAGCAATCCGTTCTGTAAAAAATAGGACAGCCCTCCGTGTTTTTGGCGTTGTCCCTGTACTCAATTACAGAGTCAAAGCCTGTCAAACATTCGGTGAGATAGGCGTACTGCTTTTTGGTTACCTCCTGAAAGCCTATTATTGACGGGGTTTGATTTTCTATGTTTTTGATTATCAAATCGGCTCTGTAAAACCAGCTTTTTTTGCCGAGATCGGTGGTATTGATACAGCGAACATTACTGCTCATTACCCTGATGGTGCCGGTGTCGGCAGGCTTGGAGGTGTAGGTAATTGCGTGCTTATGGCTCTCATAATACGGGTAGTAAGCGTAAAACCTGACCTGAACAATCGCAACTACCGCAATTATTACCGCAATCAGAGCAATTACAAGTCTTATTACGAGCTTTTTGCTGAGTTTAATCTTTTCCATAACAATGCCCCTTTTTTTAAAGTTAATAAATTATAAAATAAACTCGGTAAGGGAAATAAGGTTTTCAAAGCTGAGCAGTCTGTTGTCCGCACACTCAAACTCCAAAAGCTCCATATTGCTGTCGCTGTATTCAAATTCCTTTGAAATGTACTTTACAGCTTCCTCTTTGCCGAAGCTTTTATTTGTTTTAATATATAAAACGAACAGGTCAAAAAGCAAAATGCAGAGCTTAAAATGCGTAATGTAATCGTTGTCATACACGGCTTTTACAAAGTGCCTGAAAACAATATACGAAAAGAGCCTGAGCATATCGTTTTCGTTTATATCCGAGCGTTCTTCAATAAGCTCAAACGAAAAGCCTGCCGCATATTCGCTCCATTTTTTATCAAACGGCTCTGAAAGCCCGATAATTTCCGATATTGTCTTTTCAAGCTCGTTTATGCCGACGGTCTTTTTGCAGGCGTATGATTTTTGAAGGCTCTCTATGTAAGCGCAGCAGTCCTCTATTTTCCCGATTAAAGAGACGCCGTCTCTGCCGTTCAGCTTTTCAAAAAGCTTTTCCCTTATTTCAAAAACCCTTTTCGCCGTTGCCTTGTCAATATCGTTCTTTTCCTCATTATCGTCTGCGGATTTTATAAATTCAAGCGGCTTATCCGACGAAAACAGCAGTCTGCACGACTCCTCACAGCAAAGCCCCAGCCCAAAGTCCCTGTAATCGCCGTACCACTCGTAAAAACGGGGATGCTCTCGGCAAATATCGCACAAAAAGCTTTCGCCGCCCTCTATAATCAAATCACACAGATTGCCGCCGTTTAAGAACGGACAGCGTTCGTTTTCGTCTAAAATAAATTTAGGCGTTTCCTCGAGGGAAATATTTTTTAAAAGTCTGCCCCCGATTTCATCGTCCGCACTTTTATACTTTTCAAGCGTTTCCCCGTCGATGTCAATTTCCCAACCTATACAGCAGTTGTCCGAGCAATCGCCTGCCTTACAGGAAAACCGAGCATAAAAATCAGGCATAATTTTAATCATAGCTTAAGGTTCGCTCCTCTCGCCTTATTATTCCGACTTGTAAAGCTCAAGCTTCAAAACGGTCGCCTTAACACGGTAAGAGGTTATTTTTATTTTGATTTTTCGGGTGCGCACGCTCTTTTTAAAGGGCACTATTTTTTTGTAGCCTATAACGGTTTTTTTGGCAACCGTTTTCCACCTGCCCGGCCTTTTCTCATAGCTTATTTCAAAGCTTTCTATCTGCTGTCCCGTCGCTATGTTTTCCATAAGTACCGCGCTGTCGATTTGGGTAAGCTCCCCGAGGTCGATTACAATTTCGGGAGTTTCGTCGTCCGCAGAGCACTCCCAATAATCATCGGAGTCCGACAGTACATTTTCTGCGGCATGCGTTTCGTCCTTTTGGGAAGAGGCGTGTGCCGTTTTGCCCTTTGCAAGGTTTTCGGGGAACGACCTTTTTAACTGCCTTGCAAAGGAATCGAGCGCAAGCTCGTCTGTCTTGCAGATAAGCCCCCTTGTATCGGGCGGAATGTTTAAAAGCAGAGCCGAATTGTTGCCGACGGAGTTCAAATAAATTTCCATAAGCTTATCGACGGATTTTACCCTGTAATCCTCATTTTCGTGATAAAACCAACCGGGTCTTATGGAGGTATCCGTTTCCGACGGGTACCAAACAAACTCCTGCGCTCCCCTTATGGCTTTCCTTGAGCCGAGATCCATTACCATCTCGTTGTGCTTTTTTCTGAATTTTTTGCTGTCCTCTTTTTGGGATCTCTCCTGCGTAAACTCATTGACCGCATAATATGACGGCACTACGCTCCATTCGCTTTCCCTGCCAACGCCGGCCTCGTTGCCTACCCAGCGCACATCGGGTCCGCAGATACATATTGCGGCGTTCGGCTGAAGCTCCCTTATAACCTTGTAATATCCCGGCCAGTCATACTCCTGCACCTTGCCGTTTTTACCCTCTCCGCAGGCGCCGTCAAGCCATACGCAGAATATATCGCCGTAATTTGTGAGCAGTTCCCGAAGCTGATTTTTATAGTATTCGTTATATTCTTCGCCCTTGCCGTAGCGTTCGTCGTGTCTGTCCCACGGCGAAAGGTAAACGCCGAATTTAATTGAGTGCTTTCGGCAGGCGTCGGAGACCTCCCTTACAACATCGCCATAGCCGTCACGAAACGGGCTTGCCTTAACGCTGTAGTCGGTGTACTTGCTCGGCCAAAGGCAAAAGCCGTCATGGTGCTTGCAGGTAAGTATAAGCGCTTTCATTCCCCCTGCCTTAATGCTTTTAACCCATTGTTCGGCGTCAAGCTCGGTGGGGTTGAATTTTGAGGGAGAGTCCGTACCGTCTCCCCATTCCTTTCCCGTAAATGTGTTCATACCGAAATGGCAAAAGGCATAAAACTCGTTTTTTTGCCATTCAAGCTGTCTTTTTGACGGCACTACCTGCGCCGCTTTTATGTACTCCTGCTGCAAACCGATCACTTCCGTTTTATCTTTATATTATGTACGGCGGTAAAACCAAATGTATTACACGCTCAAATCAACAAATTATCTTTCCCCGTACCATAACGGAGCTGACATTTATATTTTCGTCAAACAGTATAATATCTGCGTCAAAGCCCTCTTTTATCCTGCCCTTGGCGTCTGCACCGATAACCCTTGCAGGCGTAAGGGTCATCATTTTAACTGCGTCACAGAGCGAAGCTCCGACTTCCTTATACATATTCCTCACAAGCGAGGCGCTGTTGCAGGCGCTCCCGGCAAGCTTTGAACGGTCCGCCAGCAGCATAACGCCGTCCTCGTAAACCGCCTCAACTCCGTTACCCTGTATTATCCTTGTGCCGTTTTCAATTTCACTTGCGGAAAATTCAAGCCCGTCTGTGATAAGGTACATTTTGTCCGCTCCCTTAGCCTTGTATATAAGCTTCAAAACGCCGAGCGGCAAATGCTTTAAATCCGCTATGACCTGAACGGTAAATTCATCGTTTACAAGCCCTGCCTCGACGGTACCGGCATAGCGAAACGCTCCCCTTTTATGGCAGGAGGTGCAGGCGTTATAGATATGGGTTATATCGGAAAAGCCGTGCTTTAAAGCCTCGACCGCAACGCCGTAATCGGCGCACGAATGGGCTATGGAAACGACTGCGCCGTTTCTTTTCAGCTTTTCGCCCAAGAGGAACGCCCCGTCAAGCTCCGGAGCGACGCCCATCATTTTAATTACGCCCTTGTACCGCTCCAAAAAGCCGTCGTACCGAGTATTCTGCGGCGTAAAAATATTTTCGCTTTTCTGCGCTCCGCTCATTTCGGGAGAAAGAAACGGCCCTTCAAGATGCACGCCGAGTATGTTTTTATTCACCGACATAGCCTCTTTTACGCTTTCCGAAACGCCCGAAAGAACATCAAGGGGAGCGGAAAGAGCCGTCGGAAGAATTGCCGTTGTGCCGTATTTTGCGTGCGCCGAAGCCATTTTGAGTATATCGTCTTTTCCGCCCATTGCGGAAAAACCGCCGCCTGCGTGAACATGCAAATCAATAAAGCCCGGCGAAAGATACCGAGACTTTCCGTCTATAATTTCAGCGTTTTCGGCGTCTATGCGCCCTGCGACCTTTTCGATTTTTTCACCGTTTACAAGAACCTCGGCTTCTGTTATTTCATTTTCCCCGATTACTTTAACATTTTTATATAAAACCATTTAAAACGCCTCTTAATAAAGGTAGTTTATATAGCACAGAACTCCGCCCGTCCGCTCGTCAATGTCTATAATGCCGTAAGCTCCCTCACGGACGCTTCCCGGACACATATAATATATGCCGTCAACCTTTTCCGTTCTCGGCACATGGGTATGACCGTGCACAACTATATCCGCCCTCTTATCCCGTGCCGCCTGCTCAAGTATTTCGGTGCCGAATTTTACACCTTTTGTATGGCCGTGCAGGCAGTAGATTTTTTTGCCGGCAAGCTCTGTTATCTCCTCATCGGGCAGGCTTGAAGAAAAATCACAGTTACCGGCAACCGCAACAAGAGTTTTATCGCTTAACAGCAATGAATTTGACTTAGTGTAAATATCCCTTTCCCCGTCGCCGAGGAAAATAACCATATCCGCCGTCCTGTGGCGTGACAAAACCATATTTACCGACGCCATATCCCCGTGCGAATCAGAAATTACAACAGCTCTCATTCATATTCTCCCTAAACAAAACATAGTATTTACTGCCCTATATTTGAATATTGTACCATATTAAAGGAGGTAAAGCAATTAAATGCCGAAAGATAATTCAGATAATTTTAACGACATTTTGGAAAACGCCAAGGGTAAAGGCAACAAAAACGAGCTTGGCAAATACCTTATGTCAAAGCTTTCAAACGAGCAGAACAGCGAGCTTCACAGAATTTTAAACGACGACAAGGCTTTAAAGGATTTGCTTTCGACCGACAGGGCAAAGGAAATCCTGAAAAAACTGACGGGAGAAAAAGATGGATAATATTAACGACCTGCTAAACTCAATAAGTCCGGAGGATATGGAAAAGCTCAAAAGCGTAGCAAATTCTCTGATGAACAATAACAACAGCGCAGGCTCCGCAGGGAACGGCGGCACAAAACAGCAGTCTGCCGGCGCATCAAACGCCAACGAAACAAGCGATTTGATTATGAGGGTCGCCTCCGCCATGAACAGGGAAAACGATAAGACCGCATTTATAAAGGCTCTGCGCCCCCTGCTTAGCGAGGAACGCCGTCATAAAGCAGACGAGGCCATGAAATTTTTAAGGCTTATGGACGCCTTACCCTTGCTGAAAGGAATGTTTTGATGAAAGAATACAATTACGATGAAATTAAGCAAATGCAGGAAAAAGCGCTTGAACGGGTAAAGGATATGCAGTTAAAGACGCATCAGCTCATAAGCGGCGAAAACGAAAAGACGCAGGAGCAGAAAAATTACCGTGAAAATTTCTACAATGCGGTCAAATCGGCGTCAAAGGCCGACTATATCAAAATGCCCGTAGAATACCCGGAGGAGATCTCCGACTACGAATCCTTTGAAAAATATTTCGGCGCAGACAGTAACGAAAGGGAGGACGATAATATCCAAGATAGCGTCATTGAAATCCATGAGGAAAACGAAAGAGCCGGGGAAGCGGATAACGGCACGCAGGCTGAACCCATGCGCCGTGACGAAAGGGCTGTTTCGGCAAATGCGGATATTAAGGCAGGCTCAATTACCGACGAGCCAGACAAGGCGCTTTTGCTTGCGCTGATTCTCTTACTGCAAGCCGATAATGCAGACGAAGAATTGCTTATGTCCCTGCTCTATATAATGCTTTGATAACGGAAAATTAAAGAGCGCTTTTAAAGCCGTAACCGAACGAAAATACACGGTTACGGCTTTATTTAAGGTTCGGCGCACCTCAAATTATGAAATTTCCGCTATAAATAAAATACAGAGCTTCTTTAAAACAATGTATGAAAATATGGCGAAATGTTTAAGCAAATATATTAAAAGCATAAGTGAAAATACAGGCAAAAATATGCAAAATACAAGCGGAAAATTCAAGCGTAAAAAAACAAAATATACGGAAAAATACAATCAAAAAATATGAAAAACAATTATTTTTAAATTCTCACACCGAATACAACTCTTAAATCGCAATGTTGATTTACTTTGAGAATTTATCCTGTCTACTTTAAAAATTTACCCTATTTCCTTTGAGAATTCACCCTTTTTCCTTTAAGAATTCATCCTAAAAAAATAATTATGCAAAAACATCAAATTAGCCCTTGCAAATTTCAAAAACATATGTTAGAATATTCGGGCAGTAAAAAACTGTAACGGGGTGTGGCGCAGCTGGTAGCGCGCTTGACTGGGGGTCAAGAGGCCGCAGGTTCAAGTCCTGTCACTCCGACCAAACCAAGAAAAAAGTCTGTAGTTGTTGAAACTACAGGCTTTTTAATTTATTACGGCAGGTTATCCAATGGACTGTAAGTTGAGAAGTAGGCTGTATTTTTACATTGAGTTAAATTATCAATCCGTTTTCAATATTAATCCAACGAATAGCAATCAAACAATTCCTGCTTATGTTGAGGGCCTGTAGGGCCGCCCGACAGGCTCGGATAGATACATATCGGCGGATAATAGCCGTAATTACCCCAACGGCAGACGGCATTGCTGTTTTCATCATAGTAATTCAGATTAAAGCAATCGTTCCATTTACTGCTTCCGATACCGTGACCCGTATGGCTCAAGCTATCATAAGAATATGTTTCCAGGGCGTTCTTTTCCCACAAATCCCAAGCAGTTCCCCGACTGCATTCATCGGTCAGCTTAACTACTAAGGCATTAATATAAACATGCTTTCCCTCGGTTGACCACATTCCGTGACTGCCTGACGCAGTAAATGCAACAGGGTGAGTTGAGCCGATTTTTTCAACATCGTTCCACGAATAGCAATTAACAAAATCATGAGCGCTGTAGCACACGATAATTGGCCGCCAAGAAACGGCGTTACTAACAATTTCTTTCATCAGGCGAACAGTTATATGTTCCCAATCGCCTATATGATTTCCGAACTCCATGCCCAGTATTTCTTTTGATTTATTATACGGCGTAAAAACAAAATAGCTTAAATCAAGATACTTCTGCTCCTTTTCTATGGCAAAGGCATAAGCTTTCGCCTTATCAAGATTTCCGTATAAATAATCGCTCATGTATTTAGGATCGTCGAGCTGTGTAATTATATAGCGATAATCGCTGTCGGTCTTGACCCTTTTCATATTGTCGGCGGCGTCCTCAACAGAAGTTGCAAAGAAGCGTTCCTCCTCAGCCCACCAAATTCTCGGAGCAAAGGCATTTAGTAATTCCGCCTTTTTATTATCGTCAATTTCTCCGTGAGAAACCGCTTCGCTTTCAATCGGCAGTATTTTTATTGATTTTATTTTATCCTCTATTGCATAAAAATTGCCTTTTGACAGCGTAGAATACACATATATGTTTTCTGTTCCGCCAAAGTTCTCTTTACTGTAAGTATGTAATTCATAACCGCCGTCAACATACAGCTTAAAATCTTCATATGAAACGCTCGGATATTCGCCTGCATCAAATTCATCATAATTGTTTTCATCGGAAAATACAGCGACAGACGAATTGATATTACCGAAATCCTTTGTAAACAGGGCGCTTACGGAGTCCTCTTTTGAATTCAAGATTATTTCCGTTGATACAAATGCGCCGTAATTGCCCCAACCGATAAATTTGTACCCGTCTTTTTTCAATGTCGGCAACTCAATTTTTTCATATGCGTTATAAGTGATTATGCCGCTGTCTGGACAGCCTTCTGCACCATTGTAATACAATGTTAAAGTTCCCTTTTCGTTTGGCTGAATAATATAATCTGTTCCGTAAGGATCGTACACATACGAACGGTTTACAAGCAAAATAACGCACACGGCAATTATTGCCGCTACAGGCAATAGCGCAAACAGCCATTTCAGCTTCCTTTTAAGCTTTAATTTCTCCATTTTTATATCTCCTTAAAACATTAACCTTAAAAATTTATAAACTTATTACCTTAGAACAGCGGCTGTTAAAAAAGATATAAACCGACGACCGTAAAGAAGAAAAGGCCAAAACGACCGGCACAAGGAGCATTTTATTCGACTCCATAAAACAGGTATAATAAAAGGCACGCCTGCCGTGCCTTTTATAAAAGTATTCACGAAAGGTCTGATAGGCAACCCGAATAAACGCATCTAATGCGTAAAGTCACCCGGTATAAGCTTTTAATTAACAGCCACCTCAAAAAATGTAACTCCCATAATTAACCTCCTTTTGCTTATTTGACGCTATGATTGTAAATGATGATTGGTATTATGTCAATACAAACAAATAAAAACAGATTTTATCAAAACCTTTTCCATAACCGGCCATACCTGTAACACGCAGTCATTTATTTGTTTCGATGACTGTAGTTTTCTTAATGCTTTTAACCGATTCTCTTTTCACATTATATTTCCCCTCATATAAAACTATGTAATTGCAAGCTGCCGCACGCCCGAAAAGCCGTCTTATGCCGTAAAATTTTGCAAGATTATTTTCCGTCAGAGCTCAAAACGGCTGTGATCGTTTCCAATAGCTTTTCAACATCAATAGGCTTGGATACATGGGCGTTCATGCCGGAGTCGAACGCCTTTTTGCGGTCCTCCTCAAAGGCGTTGGCAGTCATGGCAACAATCGGTATGCCCGCACGCTCGGGATCGTCCAGCGCACGGATTGCCCTGGTGGCGTCGTACCCGTTCATCTTAGGCATCTGAATATCCATAAGAATGAGCGAGTAGTAGCCCGGCTCGGCGTTTTTCACTTTTTCCACAGCGACGCAGCCGTCCTCCGCCGTCTCCACAATAAAGCCGCTGTCGGTCAGAATTTCCACCGCAATTTCACGGTTGAGTTCGTTGTCCTCGGTCAGCAAAAGCCGTGTGCCCCTCAGGTGCTCCGACAGGTTGGGAGCAGACTCCTCCGGCTGTGAGTTGAGCGAATTGCCGGTTGCCGTTATAAGAAGATCACAAAGTTCGGAGAGGAATATCGGCTTGTTGCAGAAAGCGCTTACACCTGCCGACCGTGCCTCCTCCTCAAATGCGGTCCAGTCATAGGCGGTGGCGATAATTATCGGCGCACTGTCGCCCACTATGGAGCGTATCCGGCGTACAACCTCAATGCCGCCTAAATCCGGAATATACCAATCTATTATGTAGGCGCGGTACTCGTCGCCCATCTCATACGCCTGTTTGGCGTGCATAACGGCCTCTTTGCCGTGCATTACCCACTCGGAGCGCATACCTATTGTGCACAGCATTTTAGTAACGCTGTCGCAGGTGGAAAAGCTGTCGTCAACCACAAGGGCACGCATACCCTGAAGCTCTTTAACAATCTCCACCTTCTTCGGTTCGTCGCACAGGCGGAAATCCAGGTTGACGATAAATTCCGTGCCTTTATCTTTCTCGGTATTCAGCTCAATGGTTCCGCCCATAGCATCAATAATATTTTTTGTAATCGCCATACCGAGCCCTGTGCCCTGTATGCCGCTGGCGGTTGTGTTGCGTTCGCGTTCAAACGGCTCGAAAATATGCTCTGCAAACTCACGGCTCATACCTATGCCCGTATCCTTTACACGAAACTCATAGGAGCCGTAGCCCTCGGGCGAATTCGGCTTCTGTTTAACGGTCAGAGCCACGGTTCCGCCGGAGTTTGTAAACTTAATGGCATTGGACAAAAGGTTCAAAAGCACCTGGTTCACATGCAGCTTGTCGCAGTAAATATTCTCGTCTACAACATCTACCGTATCCATATAGAAGTTGAGCTGCTTTGACTGTATCTGCGTTTGGACGATATTGCGCAAATCACGGAAAATATCCGAGATTGAACACTCCTTTTCCTCGATATTCAGTTTGCCGGATTCGATACAGCTCATATCCAGCACATCGTTGATAAGCGAGAGCATATGGTTGCTTGAGGACATAATCTTTTGCAGATATTCCTGCGTCCGCTCACGACTGTCAATATTGACCTGAGCCAAGGTTGTATAGCCTATTATGGCGTTCATGGGCGTGCGAATATCGTGGGACATATTGGAAAGGAATATACTTTTTGCACGGTCGGCGGCCTCGGCCTTTTGCAACTTTTCGGCAAGCACCGCATGCTCGACGGCTCTGTCCGTAGCCCGCTTTGAGTTGCGCCGTACCCACAGATAGTATATGACGACCGTAAGAGCCAGCATAACGCCGAGAAGAATACAAATACGCTGTACGGCAAAGGCGCTGGCAAAAGCAACTTTCTCCGGCACATCTACGGCAATCGACCATTGGTTTACCCCGATGGGAGCGTAATACATATACTCCCAACCGTCGGTGTTGGGCGTGCGATAGATAACATAACCGGTCTTCATATTGGCGAGATCTTCCCTGCATTCGACCCAGCTTTTTTCGCCCTTAGTCTCTCTGCCGTTGTTGGCAGAGGAAAAGTCGGAAACATTGACCAGCTTGTCATGACAGGTATCTACAATGAAATCGCCGGTTCTGGTGTCGATAATATAGACAAAGGCTCTTGAATTGAAGATACTGTCAATATTAAGATTTTCCGGCAAGCACTCAAGGTCGCTGACGCCGTAGAGCATGGCGACGGTTTTCCCGTCCCGTACTATAGGTACATAGTGCCGCAGGATAGGCCTGCCTGTTGCGGAATCGTAGATGCGGTTTGAGATATGCTCGCCCAGCGCAGCCTCCTCTTCAAAGGAAATGCCGCTGTCTTCGGCCTTTGTGATAGTTCCGTTATATGATAATACGCTGTTGTCACGCAACAGGACGCTGACATTCATCGTTTCAAGCAGGGGGTTTGTGGTTTTCATTATCGCCAGTACCGAATCAATATCGGGCTTGTCCGCCTGAGCGATAATGCCTGCCGTGGCGTTTAAAATGTTGCTGTCACGCTCAATTTTTGAGATTATCTCCTCAATGGCGTTATTGGCGCCCTCCTCCATTCGGCTAAGGGAGCGCTGTCTTAGGTTGGCATTGATCTGAAAATAGGCAAAGAGCAATGACGCCACGATAACGGCGATTACGATGCCCGTAGCCAAAAGGCTTTTGTCTTTTTTAACAGAGTCTTTGTGTCGGCTCACAAGTACAGTCCTCCTTTAATAATTGTATTTTATAAATTATATCCCCAGTGAAATTATAGCATGTAACAGAGGAAAAGTCCAGCAGTAATTACAGAAAAAATCAGCTTTATCTGACTTATACAAAAAGGCAGGGTTTACGGGGTTAAAATTATGTTCATCAAGTTGAATTTTACATACGGATAGGCTATAATAAAGCAGATATAAATTACTAACTGAAATTAAAGCTTTTTCGGCAGGAGGTGTGAGAGGAATGAAAAGGATAGTTATCGGCATTTTGGCGCATGTGGATTCGGGCAAGACCACTCTTTCGGAGGCTCTGCTGTATAAGTCGGGCAACATAGGAAAGCTCGGCAGGGTTGACAGCGGAAATTCATTTTTGGATACCTTTTCCCTCGAACGCTCCAGAGGCATAACGATTTTTTCAAAGCAGGCCGTTTTAAAATACGGCGATACCGAATTTACGCTTGTGGACACGCCCGGCCATATTGACTTTTCCGCCGAAACCGAGCGCACTCTGCAAATTTTGGACTATGCGGTTTTGGTTATAAGCGCATCGGACGGCGTACAGAGCCATACCCTGACGCTTTGGAAGCTGCTTGAGAAATACAACATTCCCTGCTTCATTTTTGTAAACAAAATGGATTTGGACGGTGCGGACAGGGATTTTGTTTTAAAAGGGCTTAAAGAAAAGCTCAGCGATAACTGCGTTGATTTCGGCGTTGACGACAGGAGCGCTTTCATTGAAAACATAGCCCTGTGCGACGAAAAGCTTTTAGAAAAATTTGAAAACGACAGCATATGTCAAAAGGATATAATCGAGGCCGTAAAGCGCAGAAAGCTTTTCCCCTGCCGCTTCGGCTCTGCGCTCAGGCTTGAGGGCATAGACGAATTTCTCAACTGCCTCGACTGCTTCTGCGAAGCCCCGTCCTATCCCGACGAATTTGCCGGAAAGGTTTATAAAATATCGCAGGACAAGGGGCAGAGGCTCACATTTTTAAAGCTGACGGGCGGCAGTCTTAAAGTAAAAGATGTGCTTAAGAGCAGTAAAAATACAAACGGCGAAAAGGTAAATCAGATAAGGTTCTATTCCGGCGACAAATTCACTACGGCGGACTCTGCCGAGGCAGGCAGTCTCTGTGCGGTTACGGGCATAAGCTTTGCAGTCCCCGGCGACGGTTTGGGCGCAGAGAAGAACTCGGCGCTTCCCATTCTTGAGCCTGTTTTAACGCACACGCTTGAACTGCCCGAGGGCGTTGACGCTCACACGGCGCTTGAGAAAATGAGAATACTTGAGAGCGAAGACCCACAGCTTAAGGTTGAGTTTAACGAGCGTTCCGGCAAAATTCAGCTTAAAATTATGGGTGAAATTCAGCTTGAAATACTGCAATCAATAATTGCCGAGCGCTTCGGCTTTAACGCTTCGTTCGGAAAGGGAAATATTATATACAAGGAGACTATATCCGATACCGTAGAGGGGGTCGGGCATTTTGAGCCGCTCCGCCACTATGCGGAAGTGCATTTGATTATGAAGCCCGGCAAACGGGACAGCGGAATTGTAATAAAATCCGAGTGTAAAGAGGATTTACTTGACAGGAACTGGCAGAAGCTCATACTTACGCATCTGTATGAAAAAACGCACATAGGCGTG
Organism: uncultured Clostridia bacterium; assembly: GCA_947630285.1. Lineage (GTDB taxonomy): Bacteria > Bacillota > Clostridia > Oscillospirales > Acutalibacteraceae > Fimenecus. Next base: position 77,011 of record CANRHD010000002.1, read on the forward strand.
CTGACGGGTTCTCCGATTACCGATATTGAAATTATCCTGGCCTCCGGCAAGGCTCACCCGAAGCACACCGAGGGCGGAGATTTCAGGCAGGCGACCTACAGGGCGGTAAGGCAGGGGCTTCGCAGCGCTTCGAGCGTACTGCTTGAGCCTGTGTATGAATTTACGCTTGAAGTACCTGCCGAAAACATAGGCAGGGCTATATCCGATATACAAAATATGCACGGCAGCTTTAACCCTCCCGAAACGCACGGGGATTTCTGCGTACTGACGGGTAAAGCCCCCGTTTCCGAAATGATTGAATACGCAAATGAGGTAATACGCTACACCCACGGCAAAGGCAGGCTTACGCACAGCTTAAAGGGCTATGAGCCATGCCATAACAGCGAGGAAGTTATAGCGGAAATCGGCTATGACTGCGACGCAGATACCGATAACCCCTGCGATTCCGTTTTCTGCTCGCACGGCGCAGGATATACCGTCAAATGGGACAAGGTAAAAAGCCATATGCACCTTGAAAGCGTATTGTCCGCAAGGAAGCTTTACTCCGCCGAAGAGTACGGTACAAAGTCCCTGTCAAGATATAAGGACAGCAAAGACCTTTTTGCGCTCGATAAAGAGCTTATGGAGATTTTTGAAAAGACCTACGGCCCGATTAAACCGAGATATCACAATTTAAAGACGGAAAACCACTTTACTTTTACAGAGAGTACCGATAAAGCCGATAAAAAGAGCTCTGCGCCGCCAAACAAATACAGCGGCAGGGAATATCTTTTGATAGACGGCTACAATGTGATTTTCTCCTGGGATAATCTAAGGGAGCTTGCACGGGAAAATATAGAGAGCGCAAGGAGCGTGCTTGAAAACATACTGTGTAATTACCGAGGCTTTAAAAAGTGCGAGGTCATACTTGTTTTTGACGCCTACAAGGTAAAGGGGAACAATCGGGAAACCGAAAACCTTAACGGCATAAACATAGTTTATACAAAAGAGGCCGAAACCGCCGATATGTATATTGAAAAGGTCGCCCACGAGCTCGCCTCGGACAGGAAAGTCAGGGTCGTAACCTCCGATGCGCTTGAACAGCTTATAATTTTGGGAAACGGCGCTCTGCGTGTGTCGTCAAGGGAATTTTTGGAGGAGGTAAAACAGGCCGAGGAGGAAATACGGCTTATAATCTCCGATTTAAAATAAGATATTGCCCGCACTTTGCAAATATTGTCTTTTACGGCTGTAAATTTATATAAAAAATTATAGTTTTTTTATTAAAAAATATTGACATTTTTCGATTTTACCTCTATATTTATCTCATACCAATTAGGGTGGGCAGACTTGTCCATTCCCAACTATATCCATCGGTTGGAAAGGGGCTGTAAATTGAACGAAAAAACGATCATTATTAATTTAAAGAACATCTCTGTCAGCTTTGATGAACAACAAATATTAAAAAACATTAACCTCTTTATCCGTGACGGTGAATTTGTAACACTGTTAGGTCCTTCGGGTTGCGGAAAAACCACTACGCTTAGGATCATTGCAGGCTTTTTGGAGCCTGACAGCGGCGAGGTTATTTTTGACGGTAAAACTATTAATGGTGTGCCTGCATATAAGCGTCAGGTGAACACCATTTTTCAGCGTTATGCGCTGTTTCCGCATTTGAATGTATATGACAATATCGCTTTCGGGCTTAAAAACAAAAAAGTTCCAAAGGACGAAATTTCCAAGACCGTAACGGAAATGCTCGGTCTTGTAAACCTCAAGGGCTTTGAAAAGAGGAATATAGAGTCTCTTTCCGGCGGCCAACAGCAGAGGGTTGCCATAGCGAGGGCTTTGGCGGTCCGTCCCCGTGTTCTTTTGCTTGACGAGCCTCTCGGCGCTCTTGACTTAAAGCTCCGCAAGGATATGCAGTTTGAGCTTAAAAACATTCAGCAGAGACTGGGCATAACCTTTATTTATGTTACCCACGATCAGGAAGAGGCTCTTTCCATGTCCGATACCATTGTCGTTATGAATTCGGGCGAAATTCAGCAGATAGGCTCTCCCACCGATATATATAACGAACCCGTAAACGCTTTTGTTGCGGATTTTATAGGCGAAAGCAATATACTCGACGGCATAATGCGTGACGATTACTATGTTGAGTTTGAGGGTATGCGCTTTAAGTGCGTTGACAAGGGCTTCGGCAAAAACGAACCCGTTGATGTTGTCATACGGCCCGAAGATGTGGATATAGTGCCGTCGGAGCAGGGTATGCTCAGGGGCGAGGTAACCTCCGTTACATTTAAGGGCGTTCACTATGAAATAATTGTGGATATTAACGGCTTTAAATGGATGATTCAGACTACCGAAAAGTCGGAGGTCGGCGATGTAATAGGCATTTCCATAAAGCCCGAGGAAATTCAGGTTATGAAAAAGAGTGAATATTCGGGTCTTTACGGCGATTACAGCTCTTTCAGCGATGAATTTGACGGGCTTTCCGACCCGAATACAGAGCAATCTGAAGATGAAAATGCGCAAGAGGAGGAATAATCATGAAAACAACCTCTTTTGCAAAAAAGATTTTAAACGCCCCGTACATAGTGTGGTCGGTAATTTTCATAATCGCACCCCTGATAATGGTATTTTACTATGCCTTTACCGACAGGAGCGGCGCTTTTACCTGGAACAACATTATTGCGCTTAAGAACTACGGCGAAACATTCGGCCGTTCTATACTATATGCCGTTGTCGCAACCCTGATATGCCTTGTAATTTCCTATCCTTTGGCATATATTATAGCCCGTTCGGGGGCGAGCAAGCGCAGTACTCTGATGATGCTCATTATGCTTCCGATGTGGATGAATTTCCTTATCCGCACCTATTCGTGGCTCACCCTGCTTGCAAACAAGGGCGTAATAAACACTATACTCGGCGCAATAGGCTTAGGGCCGTTTCATATGATAAACACGCCCGGCGCAGTAATTTTAGGTATGGTTTACAACTTTTTGCCGTATATGGTACTGCCTATCTACTCCATTATGTCAAAGCTTGACTTTTCCCTTACGGAGGCGGCAAGCGATTTGGGCTGTAACGGCTTTCAGGTTATCCGCAGGGTAATTTTCCCGTTGAGCGTGCCCGGCATAATTTCCGGCATAACTATGGTTTTCGTCCCGTCCGTCAGCACCTTCTATATAAGCCAAAAGCTCGGCGGCGGAAAATATCTGCTTATAGGCGACTCGATAGAAATGCAGTTCCAATCGGCATACAACTACAATTTGGGCGCTTCGCTCTCTCTTGTGCTTATGCTGATGATTATTGCTTGTATGTTTGTTATGAATAAATTTGCGGACGACGAGGGGGCGGCAATAATATGAAAAAGACCGTCTCAAACATATACATAGCTCTCATAATGATATTTTTATATGCTCCTATGATAGTTATGGTAGTGCTTTCCTTTAACTCGTCAAGCTCAACAAGCGTTATGTCGGGATTTTCGCTGAAATGGTACGGGGAAATGCTTAAAAACAGCACAACCCTTACGGCGCTTCGCAATACGCTGATTTTGGCGGTTATCTCCGCCGCAATTTCCACGGTTATAGGTACTGCGGCGGCAGTCGGAATTGATATGATGAAAAGGAAATGGATTAAGTCAACCGTGCTGACGGTTACAAATATCCCTATGATGAACCCCGAAATAGTAACGGGTGTTTCAATGATGCTGTTGTTTGTATTCGTGGGGAAATTTGTGGGCGCACGAGATGTCCTCGGCTTTCCCACCCTGCTCATAGCGCATATCACCTTTAACCTGCCCTATGTTATTTTGTCGGTGCTTCCCAAGCTTCGGCAAACGGACCCCCACCTTGCCGAGGCGGCGCAGGATTTAGGCTCCACCCCGTTTCAGGCATTTTTTAAGGTAGTGTTGCCAAATATAAGCTCGGGCATAGTTACTGCGCTTATAATGGCGTTTACCCTTTCGCTTGATGACTTTATAATAAGTTATTTTGTTAGCGGCGCAAAGTTCCAGACTCTGCCGATAGTCATTTTCTCAATGACCAAGAAAAGAGTCACCCCCGATATATACGCCCTTTCCACGGTTATTTTCGCCGCCGTTCTGCTCCTTCTTATAATTATGAATGTTTTGCAGGCAAGGGCGGAAAAGAAAGAACTAAAAGCCAAAAAGGCTGAATAATTTTTTTGGAGGTCAAAAATGAAAAAGACTTTATCTGTAATTTTATCTTTGGTTATGCTGTTTTGCGTAACGGGATTTTCGGGCTGTAGAGGAAAAAACGGCTCCGACAGCGAAACGGAGTTTAACGCCTCCGCCCTTAAAGAAGATTACTCGCAGGCAGGGAGCGCCATGTCCTCAAAGGAAATCAATGTTTACAACTGGGGCGAATATATTTCCGACGGTTCGGAGGGAACTCTTGATGTTGTCGAAGAATTTGAAGAGCTTACGGGAATTAAGGTAAATTACACCACCTTTGACTCAAACGAGGACCTCTATTCCAAGATGAAGAGCGGCGGAATAAGCTACGATGTCATAATCCCCTCCGATTATATGATAGAGAGAATGATAAAAGAGGATATGCTCCAAACCATAGACCTCGATAAAATTCCAAACTACAAATATGTTTCCGACGATTACAAGGGTCTGTTTTTTGACCCCGACAACAAATACTCGGTCGCTTACACGGGCGGCATGGTAGGCCTTATATACAATACTACAATGGTTGACGAAACCCCGACAAGCTGGAGCATAATGTGGGACAAAAAGTATGACGGACAAATCCTCAATTTCAACAATCCGAGAGACGCTTTCGGCATTGCGCAGTACCTTTTGGGCTACAGCGTAAATTCTACGGATAAAATCCAATGGGAAAACGCCGCCGAAAAGCTTATAGAGCAAAAGCCGCTTGTTCAGTCCTATGTTATGGACGAGGTATTCAACAAGATGGAAATGGGCGAAGCGGCCATTGCCCCCTACTATGCCGGCGATTACCTTGCAATGTACGCAAACAATCCCGACCTTGCGTTTGTATATCCGCAGGAGGGCACAAATATTTTCGTTGACGCTATGTGTATCCCGAAAAGCGCCAAGAATAAGGAAGCGGCGGAGCTGTTTATCAACTTTATGTGCGACCCCGAAATCGCCCTTGCAAACGCCAATTATCTCGGCTATCTCTGCCCGATTACCGAAGTTGTAAACGACGACAGGTATGACTATAAGGGCAACGAAGTGCTCTATCCCTCCGAGCCCGTTGAAACGGAATTTTTCCATAACCTTGACCAGGATACACTTGACCTGCTCTCATCGCTTTGGGAAAAAGTTAAGCTGGCATAAGGCGAGGAAGACCGAACCTACAAATAAACATTTGCCGGAGGAAGAGGCCTAAAAACTGTCTCTCCCTCCGGTTTTTATTTCCAAAAAGCATAAAACATTACATTTGCGAAATTTTTGCGAACTTTCGAATATTGTATTGCAATTCGCCATACAATATAGTATAATCGGAAGCAGAAAGGCAGGTGCTTATTATGGCAAATAAAAGCGCAAATGTAACGGCTCGTGTTCAGCCGGAAATCAAACGGCAGGCAGAGGCGGTTTTGGACAAAATCGGCTTGCCCGTTTCGGTTCTGATCGATACCTTATACAGACAAATCATTATGACGGGCGGCGTTCCGTATTCCCTTACCGTACCCAAACTGCCAACAAGAGACAGCTTGACCGACGAGCAGTTTAACGCCGTGATGGAAAAAGGCTACAATCAAGCGAAATCCGGCGAGGGACTGTCCGTGGACGAAGCCTTTGCCAAAATCCGTGAGGATATTTGAGTATGCGGTATGAGGTGAAGCTGACCGAGCAGGCAGCCCATCAAATCAAGGAAACGGTGCAGTATATCTCTAAAATCCTCTTAGAGCCTGAAACCGCACGAAAATGGGCGGATACGCTGCAAAGCGAAATTGAAAAGTTGGATTTTATGCCGTCAAGATACCCCCTTACCGAGGAAGAACCGTGGCGCACAAAGAAAATCCGCAAAATGACCGTTAAAAATTTCCTCGTTTACTATCTTGTTGACGAGGAAAATAAAACCGTGTGGGTAACGGCGGTGATTTACGGACGGAGAGATCAGATTTCAGCGTTGCGTGATATGCCGCCGGATAACGAGGAATGATAAATCGGCGTTTGGAGGTTTTATGAATAAAGATTGGTTATTTACCGGTGAAGGATATGTTTGTGGTCTTAGAGCCGCCGGAGTTTTGATTAGAAATAATATGATTTTAGTGCAGAAGGATAAGGACGGAAATGAATATACTTTGCCGGGTGGTCATATAAAAGTAGGCGAGACACTGATTGAAGAACTCCAAAAAGTAACCATATATCCTGCGTTTTTGAAAGAAGAAATCTATCGTCTAAACGAACCGACGAAACATTTTGTTTCAAGGGAATAATCATATTCCCGCTTGCCGCTAAACTTTTGCCGGAGGAAGAGGCTTAAAAACTGCCTCTCCCTCCGGTTTTTATTTTTCAAAAAGCATAAAATATTACATTTGCGAAATTTTTTCCGCTATATACTTAAAGACGGGCGCACAGTCTGCGGCGCCCCCATTGCCGTCCTCTTTTATAATCGCAACGGAATATTCTGGGCTTTCATACGGAAAAAATCCGCAAAACCATGTTCTGACTATCTCGTTCTTGTCTTCGTCAAATTCGCCCGACTGTGCCGTGGCCGTTTTGCCGGCAACCTTTATACCGTCGGGCTTTGCCGCACGGCCGCTGCCGTTTTCCACCGTTTCAAGCAGAGTCCCTTTTATAATTTCCGCCGTGCTTTCGCTCATCACCCTGCGGTTTGCAGGCAGCTCGGCACGCATAATTTCTATCCTGTTTTCATCTGTAATCGACTGCATAAGGCTTGGCGTTCTGTATACGCCGGAGTTTGCGACCGCCGCATAAACCGCCGCCATTTGCAGGGGCGACGCCAGCAATTTACCCTGCCCGAACGCCAGGTTTGCGAGGTCTTGGGGCGAAACCAGCGAAGCGGCGTCGGGAAGTACTCCGCCCGGAGCGAACCAGCCGTCGCAAAGCTCTATTTGTTTGCCAAGCCCGAGATTTCCTGCCATTTCGCAGATTTTTTCCTTCCCAGTCATCAAGGCAAGGTTTATAAAATACGGGTTACAGCTATTGGCGGTTGCGGAATACAAATTAAGCACGCCGTGACCCGTTTTTTTATGGCAGTTAAAAACCTGACTGCCGACCTTGATATTACCCTCGCAGTTAAACTGCGTACTGCTTTCAATTCCGCTCTCCAATGCCGCCGCAGAAACTACCGCCTTAAATATCGAACCCACGGCATAGGGGGTTATCGCCCTGTTGATAAACGGCGAGTTTTTGTCGTTTAACGACTTTGCCGGCTCGTTTTGGGAAAACTCCGGCACGCTTGCCATGGCTCTGATCTGCGCCGTCTTTACATCAAGCACTACTGCGGCGCCCTTTTCTATGCCGTACTCCTCCAGGGCGTCCTCGCAAATTTTCTGTATGTCCCTGTCAACCGTAAGCGCAACCCCTGCACGGGAATTGTAATTTTCGCTTTGTACTTTAAGCTTTTCACCCTCAAGGGCGTTTGAATGGGCGTCCACATCGCAGATGATTTTTAAGCTTCCGCTTTTGCTGTTAAGCAGATTGTCATAATATTTTTCAACTCCGCTGACGCCCTTTTTATCAGAGTCGATATATCCCACGGTGTGTACGCACAGCCCGTCGTCCGAATAGCGTTTGACTGCGGAAAAGCTGACTGCGTCCGTATTTGAAATAACGCCTGCGGATTTAAAAACCGCTATTCTGCCGCCCGAAATTTCCTTTAAAACATTGTCCCTTAACTGTTCGGGTATTTTTTCCTTTACGCTCTCAAAGGAGCGAAGCGAGGGCTTTACGGCAATAAAGCTTTCGTTTTCGCAGTTTACAAGCGGCCTTAATCGGCAGTCATATATCATTCCACGGCTTTCGGAGACGGTTGCGGATACCGTATGCCCTCTGACGGAGGCGGTGTTATACCCTCCCTCGACAATAATTATAAGCCTTGCGTAAACTATGCCCACCAAAAGGCAAAATACAAAAAACAAAGACGCCGTTCTTTTACACATAAAAACACCTCTGTTTATATTATTTAACAGAGGTGTTGTTTTTATAATTATATGATTTTAACCGGTTTTACGCCTGTCTCCTCAACAGCGTGCCGGGTTTGAAAATCAAATCCGATTTTATCCTTGCTTTCATTGTTGCATGGGGTGCGCTTTCTACTGAATTGCCCTCTGCATCAAGGATTTCCGTAACTGTAAAGCTAACAGGCTTTACACCGAATTCAAGTGCTTCAAGCTCCTCGCCGACAGAGAATTTATTGCGCTGTTCGACAAAAATGTAGCCGTTTTCGCATTTTTCCACAACGGCCATGACATCCCATTCCCTGCGGTAGCCTCCCTCGTACGAAATATTTGCTTCAACCGTGGGCGGCTCGTAATAAAACCCCGTACAGTACTCCCTGTAGCTTACCTTTTTAACCTCGTCAATTATCCATTGCTCCGGCATATAGCTGTCCGCAGGGTTTTTCAAATAGCCGTCGATGGCGGCACGGTAAGCGTTTGTTATCACCGCAGTATAATATGCGGATTTTGCCCTGCCCTCGATTTTAAAGCTGTCCACACCTGCTTTAACAAGGTCGGGAATATGCTCTATCATACACATATCCTTTGAATTTAAAATATATGTGCCGTTATTATTGTTATCTATCGGGAAAAAGTTTCCGGGCCTGTCCTTTTGCATAAGGTAGTATTCCCACCTGCACGGCTGGGCACATTCCCCTCTGTTTGCGTCCCTGCCTACAAGATAATTTGACAGAAGGCATCTGCCCGAAAACGAAACGCACATTGCGCCGTGAACAAAGCACTCTATTTCAAGCCCGTCGGGAGTTTTTGCCCGTATCTCCGCTATTTCCTCAAGGGAAAGCTCACGGGCGGTAACTATGCGCTTTGCGCCCATATTGTAAAATTCATTTGCGCTGAGATAATTTACGATACCTGCCTGCGTGGAAATATGCACATCTACATTCTGCGCATACATTTTGCAGTATTTCAGCACGCCTATATCGGCGACTATAAAGGCGTCTACGCCTGCCTCGGCGCAATTTTCTATATAGGGGCGAAGCTCACAAATTTCCGAATTTTTAGGAAGCGTATTCATGGTAAGATATATTTTTACGCCCCTGCCGTGTGCAATATCGCAAATTTCCTTTAGTTCTTCAAAGTCAAAGTTTTTCGGTGCAGAGCGCATCGAAAACATTGTAGAGCCGACATATATTGCGTCTGCGCCGGCCTCAAGTGCGCTGTCAAAGCGTTCCCTATCCCCTGCCGGCGACAACAGCTCGGGTCTTTTTTCCATAACCTCACCTCAATATTTTAAAAAAAGGGCTGTTATTAAAACAGCCCCGATCTGTAAATAAACCGAACTAAAAGTTTTCGGCCGCCCTTTTCAAAAAGAGATTCCCCTGACAGGGGAAATGTCTGCGAAGCAGACAAAAGGGTAAGGGTCGAGGGGCAAAGCCCTCGGCGCAGTCCGCAGACTGCGAAATTCTTGCGCTACAAAGAGCGCAGGAGGGGCGCAAAACAGTCCTCCGGACTGTTTTGCGGAGGGGAACCCTCGCCGGGGTTCCCCATAATTTATTGCTTTTTTTGTGTGCCGAATAATATATAGCTTTTATCGTCAAGCTAAATTCCGCTTTTTACAGCCCTTTACTCATCGTCCTTATTACTGCTGTTTGCACGCAACGCCTCAATGGAATTTGCCCTGTGCTGTGCGTCGGTTTCAGCAAGATATATTTTTTTGTTGTTGTCGTGCAGGAAGTAGTTGTAATTTGTATCCTTGGGATACAGGGCGGCGTGAATTGCGTCGTTTCCGGGGTTGCATATAGCGCCTACGGGAAGTCCCTCGCATTTATATGTGCTGTAATTTTCCATATAATTTGTAAGGGCTGTCGAATCGGTAACATTCTTTGAAATGTACTCGTTTACATAATCGCTTGTGGCGTTACTCTGAAGAGTGGGATATATTCCCGGCTTTGAAAGCCTGTTATGGAATACCGAGGAAACGAGCGGCATCTGCGAGCTTCCGTAAGCCTCCTTTTCAATAAGCGAGGCCAAGGTTATTACATCATCGACGCTCATATTAAGCTTTTTTGCCTGCTCGGCGTATTGCTTGGTCCACTTTTTGGCGAAATTGTCCAGGAACTTACGCACAACATTTGCGGCGTTTTCGCCCACATAAAACTCATAGGTGTCGGGATAAAGATAACCCTCAAGAAGCTGGAAGCGGTCTGACTTGTTGTCAAGCTCGGCTATGAAGCTGTATTCCTTGCTGAAATCCACGCTCTTTATGGTGGCGTAGAAAGACTTAGCGGTGCAAACCTCATTTTTCTCAAGCTTATCGGCAATCTGCATTATTGTATAGCCCTCGGGGAAAGCCAAGGTGACGGTCTCGCCGGAAATCGGCTTTTCCTTAAATGCGGAAAGCATATTTTCAAGACCCATGCTCGGCGTAAGGTAATATATTCCCGTAAGGTAGTTATCGTCACGGTATTGCATAAACTTTGCAAATACCATACAGAAATACTTGTGCTTTATAAGGTGGTTATCCTTTAAAATATCTATAGCCTTGTTGGTATCTATCGAAGTGGGAAGATTTACCGTTACGATATTCTCGCTGTCCCGTCTTATCGCCAGAACATCATTGATACAGCTTATGGTGTAGCTTGAAATCAAAATTGCAATGACGGTGCATACAAGCACGACCAAAATGGCATTCTTTCTCTCTTTTATAAAGGCTTTGAAATCAAATTTCTTCCTCTTTCTCTTTGCGCCGCTCTTTTTTGCAACATTTGCGCCGCCCGTTCTGCGCTTGGGCGAGGCGGTCTGCTGCGCCTGATTTATGGGAGAATACTGTCCTCTCCTCTGCTGATTGGCGCTCCTTTGAGCGTCGGGAGTTCTGCCGTAAACGGTAGGAGCGGTCTTTCCCGTCTCCCTTTTGGCGCTCTGAGTTGTTCTGCCGGCAGAAGGCCTTTTTTGCACAGCGCTTTGCTTTCTTCTGTCCGCAGGCTCCGTTCTCCTGTAGCCCTGGGCGTTTGCCATACGCTGGGGTCTGCTCGGGCTGAACTCTTCGTCAAGTCCTTTTATATCCAGTTTAAACTCGCCGTTGGCTTTTTTCTCCTTGTTTTCGGACGGAGAAATTTTTTCTATAGAGCTTAACAAATCATCATAAGCGCTGTCGTTCTTATTCATCGGTTTCTGCCTCCTTTCGGCTCATTTGTAATGATAACCTTGCTTTGAGTTACTATTTTTTCAACACGCCTGTCGTACTTTCCGTGCGGCAAGCTTTCCTTTACACATTCATTATAACACAAACCAAGCGTTTTTCCTGAAAATTTTGCTAAAAACCTGTCGTAATATCCCTTTCCGAAGCCCAGTCTGTAGCCAGAGAGGTCAAACATAAGGGCAGGAACTATGCAGACGGCGCCCGTGAAATCCTCAAGCCTCTCGCACTTTTCCGCCAGAGGCTCCAACACCGAAAACATTCCGCTTTCAAGGCAGGAAAAGCCGTCTATAAGGTAAAATTCCATATTCCTTGTACCCTCGACGCATTTCGGCACGGCAACCCTTTTCCCGTCCTTCAACGCCGTTTCGATGATATATCTTGTGTCCACCTCTATATCGGTTGAAACATAAAGAAGTATGCACTCTGCGTCACGGTACTGCCACATATTTAAGAATTTATTTTCGATTTTTCTGTCAATTCTCGCCTTTTCCTCTTTTGAAAGGGACAGCCTGTAGTCTTTTGAAAGGCGTCTGAGCTTGTCCTTGACAGGTCTTATGTCGTTAGCTGTGTTCATATTGCCTGAATTTTTCTTTTAAGCTCCTGTGCTTCTTCATTTCCCAAAAACGCCGAAACTATTTCAAGCCCGAACTGCGTTGCGACGCCCATACCCTTTGCGGTTATGATTTTGCCGTCTCTCACAACGCTGTCGTTTGAAAGCTCGGCGCCGTCAAGCTCTTTTTCATAGCCGGGGAAGCAAACCGCCTTTTTCCCCTTTAAATAACCCTTGTGACCGAGTATTGACGGAGCGGCGCAGATAGCGCAAATATATTTGCTGTTCTGATAGGCATAGTCGATAAACGCCTGAACGGTTTTATTTTTTTCAAGGTTTTCCGTTCCCGGCATACCACCCGGAAGAATTATGCCGTCAAAAAATTCGGGTATTTCAAGACCGGTAGTGGACAAATCGCAAACCACCGTTACGCCGTGAGCGCCCGTGATGAAATTATCGCCCACTCCGACGGTTTTAACGCTTAACTGAGTTCTTCTTAAAAGGTCAAGCGGAGCGAGCGCCTCAACCTCTTCAAAGCCCTCGGCCAAAAACATATAAAGCATATTGGCACCTCTATTCCAATGTAATTCCCAAATATATATTATTATCGAAAGACCTGTTGTTTAAACACCTTATCATACCCTGCGGCCGAGCCTTTGACAAATTGTCCTCGGGCAGGCGCACATATATATTTTTACAGCCAGTTTTATGGCTTAATTCATTTGCCAGAGCCTTTATATTGCCTGAAAAAAAGCTGTTTATTCTTATGCCGTTGTCCGCATGGGAATAATCCGCGTAACCGTATTCGCATAAAAGGGAACGGTTTTCGCAAAAGCGCTCGGCAAGCCTTATAATCTGCCCGTCCCAAGCGACATAGGGGTAGCTAAAGCCGTCTTTAATATCGGAAAAATTAATCTCATCTCCGATATAAAAAGCCCTTTTAAAGCCGTTTTTTTCGTAATATGAGTACAGCTTTTCGTCGGCAGGGTGCAAAAAAAGCATATCGGCTTTTCTGTTTGCCGCCGTTTCGGCCGCAAAATCAATGAGCCTTGACATTATGCCCCTTTTTCTGTACCGCTTATCCGTCGCCGCCGCATACACGCAGTAGGCACGGGCGTTTCGGGAGTTCGGAAAAACAATGCTTGCAGGTAAAAGAGAGAGCATAGACAATATTTTTCCGCCGTCATGGCAGACAGCAATATTTTCAAACTCCAGCACGCCGTCAAAAAAACAGTCTATATCGCTTTCACAGTCGCCGAAAGCGCTTTCCCAAAGCCTGTAAAGCTGTTGCTTATCAGATTTTTCAGCCAAACGAAAATTCATAATCAGCCCTTAAGCACCGCCCTGTATTTAGGCAGTATAATTGCGGGATTGTACGAAAGCTTTGCCTTCCTTAAACCCTCGTCGCCCGTATCGTCCTCTCGGTTTATGTATTTATAGGAAAAAAGCTCATGCTCGCAAAACTGCTGGTTTATCATAGGGTAAGCGCCCCTTATATCGGAATAAGCCTTTTCGGCATGAACGCAAAAGACCTCGCTGTTAATTTCCTCGCCGAAGGTATAGGCTATAACCTCGCCGTCCCTTCTCAGAAGTCCGCCCACAAAGCCGAGCTCTTCAAACTTAATAAACCCTCGCCTTATTGCGTCAAGTTCATCGTCAAGCGCCGCATCGTTCTCGCCGGCGTGGAGCTTTTCCCATTTTCTGTTCATTTCATAGCACTCGGCCAAATTTTCATGGGTTATTTTTTCGTAAGCCCAGTCAAAGTTATTTTTAAAGTATGTAATATGGTTTCTCTTTGAATGATATTTTCTGCCTGCAAGGTCTATGAGATCCTCGCAATTATAAATATAATCGAAATACGCCCTCTCCTCAACGAAGCTGAATTTACCCGGAAACAACGAGTCAAGCTCCGCCCTGCTTTTTGCGGTTAAGCAGTACATTTCAAGAGGGCCGTCGCCCTCGGCTTCGGAAAATCTTATCAGCTCCTCGACGGCGCTTTTCTTGTCTCCTGTTCCGCAGGGGTACAGATAACTTGATTTTTCGGTGCAATCCCGTGCCAAGAGTATGCCGTTAAAATCGGCTATCATATTCTTATAAACCCTTGACCAGATGTAAAGGTTACCGAAGCAGTACTCGCACGCCTGCTCGCCGGACGCCCTCATTGCGTTCCTGACCCAAGCCATATCTGAAATTTCAGGCGTTCTGAACTCCAACACAAAAACTATCTCCCGATTTTTTTAATTATTTCTCTGTAAATATTCTCGCCTATTTCCTCAATCGGCAAAGGATTTTCGCCGTCCGAGCATTTAATTATGCTCCAGCCGAATTTTTCCGCCGCAAACATGGCCGCCTTACGGCATTTTTTCAAATATTCGACATCGGCCTCGTGTATATCCTTTTTGCTCTCGTTGCCGCCGTAACGCTTTGACATCAGCTTTTGCGAAATATCCACCGGCATATCGAGAAAAACCACAGCGTCGGGCTTTGGAATACGCATTTTAACATATTCGTAATCGGTAAGCCAGGAAAGATAACCGTCCCACTCGCTCTCGGGGAGCTTTACCGACTGGTGAACCGCATTTGAAGTTGTGTATCTGTCGGCGATAATTACCGTGCCGCCAAGGTAATCCTTTTCCCAATGGCGTTTATAGCTTGCAAACCTGTCAACCGCATAAAAGGACGAGGCGGCGTAAATATTTACATCGTCCGCCTTTTTGCCGAAGCCGCCGTTAAGATACATTTTAACAAGCGTGCTTGACGGGTCGTCATAGTCGGGAAGCTTTATTTGCCTGACGGGAATATTTTTTGAAATAAGCCTTTGCTTTAAAAGCTCAACCTGCGTCGATTTGCCGCTGCCGTCGAGCCCTTCTATTACTATCAGCGTTTGAGACACTCTGCACCACCCGAATTACTCCAATTATAATTATTTAATTATATCAGATATTTTTGCCTTTTACAATGATATTTAGAAAATTTAACATATTTTTAACGAAAGATTATTTTGCAAAATTTCCTGCAAAGGGAGTTAAAAACTAACTTAAAAAACTGCATAGTTAAAAATCAAATATTCAAAATTGACAAGCCGAAAGCTTTACATATTTTTAAATTAAAAACCTTGAAAATACGAGTTTTTAACAATTTGAACAGAGTTTTGAACAATTTGAATGTTGAAAAGTTTTTCCAAAAATCAACAAAAAATGTTCCAAAATGACATCAAGCTTTAAAAAAATTCATTTTATTCAAAATAAAATATGCAACATTTTTTTGTCCCGGCTTCAAACCGAGTAAAATTACAACTAAAAAGCTCCTCCCGATAGCAGGGAGGAGCCGTAAAGCGAATGTAAACGCCCGTCAATCTCTTCTCAAGGCTTCGATAGGCGGCATTTTGGCGGCCTTCCTTGCCGGATATACGCCGAAAACTATACCTATGAACGACGAGAAGCCTATCGCAAGCGCAACCGTGGAAAATTTAACATACAGCGGAATTTTCATAATGGTTGAAATCAATGCCGCACCTGCCACACCCAAAAGCAGACCGATAAGACCGCCTATGGCGCAGAGTATGACCGACTCGGTGAGGAATTGGAACAGGATATTGGAGGTCTTTGCGCCCAACGCCTTTCTTATGCCTATTTCCCTTGTACGCTCGGTAATGGAAACGAGCATAATGTTCATAACGCCGATACCGCCGACAACAAGCGAAATTGCGCTTACCGCCGCAATAAATATTGTGAAAACATTTATTACCGTATCGAGCAGGTCGATATATGTCGCCATATTATTTAAGATATAGCAGTCCTTATCATAATTATTGTGTCTTGCCCTTATTCTGTTAAGCGCCGCATTGCCGGCGGTGTCAAGCTCGTTTTCATCGGAAGCTATTATATAAACGGTGTCGTACCTGTCGCTCATGCCCATAACATTTGTGGCGAATTTAAGCGGCACCAAAATCATACCGCCCGATATTGAAGCTCCGCCCATGGCCTGCATGGACTCCATCATTTCCTCGGAATCGCTGCCGAAGGTGCTTGCCATATCGGTAACTCCGATAATCTTAATGCTTGTATTCACATCGCCGACGGTATAGTTAATATACTTACCTACGCAGTTTTTTTCGTCAAAGAACTGGAGCGCAGAGGAGGAGTCGATAATGCACACCGCCTTGCCTGCCTGCGCCTCGGCCTCGGTAAAATACCTGCCGTAGACGCACTCGCCGCCCATTACATAACGCAGTTCTTCGTTGCCGCCCATCACAAGGCCTATGCCCGTTTGCTTGTCGGTGCTTATAGAGCCCATTGACATTACGACGGGTGAAACATAGTCTACCGTTTCAAGGGATTTTATCGCCTCAATATCATTGTCGGTAATGTAATCGGAATTTGTAGCGGTGGTTGCGTCAACCGCAATGGTTATTGCGCTTGAGCCCATTTCCCTTATCATACCGACTATATAATCCCTGCCGCCGTTGCCCACGGTGACAATGGCGATAACCGAAGCTACGCCTATAATTATACCGAGCATAGTCAAAAGCGACCGCATAAGATTTGTTCTGATGCTGAAAATCGCAATTCTTATATTTTCTTTAATATTCAATTTTCAGCTCACCGCTTTCTGCCAATGCGAAAATTATTTGTCCGTTAAAACTTCTTTTACGCTTATCTTATCGCCGTCCGCCATTGACGACTTGGGGTTATCAATAACGGTTTCGCCTATTTCAAGACCCTCAAGCAACTCATAGTAATCGTCCGAATATGAACCCACCGTGATTTTCTTTTTGGTTACCTCGTTGTCCTCGTTCACGGTAAACACATAGTTTACGCCGTCCTCGGTGACAACAGCGTCAATGGGAAGAACCTTGACGCCGGATATTTTTTCGGTATCTATGCTGATATCCACATCAAAGCCTATGACTATCTTTTCATCGGGATTTGTTATCTTAATCTTAACAAGCGCACCGTTTGAGCTGTTTGAAGCGCTTCCCGTAAAGGTGGAAGCTAAAGTGCTTATATCTATCGAGGACGAGCTTGTTGCGGTAGCGCTTACATATACGACCTCGCCGTTATAGACATTTCCGAGGGACGAAACCTTAACCTTTTGTCCCTTTTTGATATTGAGTAAATCGTATTTGCCTACGGAGAAGTCCGCAATAAGGGCGCCCGAATCCTCAAGCACAATTCCCGTGCCTGCACCCTGGTTGCCGGAGGACACCGTGCCGAGTATGTCGGAGAGTATCGAACTCATATCGGAGTCGCCGGAAACAAGGCCCATAATCGAGGACAGGTCGGTTGTTGTGGAGGTTTTTGTCTCGGGCAGGAAAATCTCGCCGGGAGTGAGGTTTACTTCGGTTATAATTCCGTCCGCACCGGCAGTCCAGCCGTTTCTCAGCTCGTTTACCATAGCCTTGTAATTTTCATAATCGGCCTTTTTGCTTTCCATAACCGATTTATAAATATCGGAGGCCGTTCCCTCCGCCTGCATTTCATAGAGCGAAATCTGTGCTTCAAGCATTTGCTTTTGAGACTGCTTTTGCTCAAGGGTAAATTCCTTTGCGGTTTTTGAATCGAGTATAGCGTCCTCAAGATTTGAGCTTGAGCCCAAACCCGTCAGAGCGGAGAGTATATCGCTTATCATTCCCTGCGAAAAGCCTCCCGAAGACAGGCCGCCGGCTATCGACTCCTCACTTGAAGCGTCAACGCTTCCGGCAGAAACATTTTCCGCCGCATCTATATCGTTTTGAAGCTGGGCTATTTCGCCGTCAAGCGCCTGCATTTTGCTCCTTGCAACTGCTATATTCTGTTTTGCCTGCTCTGCGTCGGAAACGCTTTTTTTGTATGCGGCGGCGCTTTTTTCATAGGCTTCGCTGTACTGTGCAAGCGTTGCCGAAAGCGGCGAGGTATCGAAGCTTGCAAGCTTGTCGCCCTTTTTCACCCTGTCGCCCACGCCGACAAACACTTCCTTAACCTTTACGCCGTTTGCCGCACTGTAAGTGAGCGTGTTATCAGACGATACCGTGCCCTTGGTTTCGTAAGTGGTCTGAATATCGCCCTGATAGATTTTTGAAACATTGTATTCGGGCAGCGGTTCGGGTTTAAAGTTTGTATAAACCACATAGACAACAAGCGCAGCAATTACTGCTGCCGCCGCAATAAGGCCCACCTGCCTGCCCCTGCTCATTTTTTTAAATTTACTAAGCAAAAAAGTCACCGCTTTCAAAAAAATTACAACCGGAGATTCATATTTGTTCGTTTTTATACATAGTATATTTTACTATTAATTTTGTAATCGGTGTGTTAATAAACTATTAATTTTTTTCAGAAAGAAAGGCAAAATGAAAAAAACGAAAAAATTTTTAATCATTTTTTTATCCGTACTCTTATTAAGCGCCTGTTCAAGGCAAAGATACATAAGCCAGAACGATTTTGTAAGCAGATTTAACCAAGGCTCCCAAAGCGTAAAGCTCGGTGAGGACAAATACTACGAAAAGGACAATGAATTCTGCTTTTTTGCAGGCTCCGACAGCCTCAGGGAAGTTCTGATCTCGCTTAAGCAAAACGAAAAATTATATGTTGTCTGCGCCGAGATGACGGTTATAAAGGACTCAAAAGCCCTTGACGACACGCAAAGGGACGAACTGCTGAAAACCGTTTCGTCAATGCTGAGCGTTATCTGCAACTGCGAAGAATCGGAGGTTTCCGCCGAGCTTGCCGAAACAGATTTTAACAGGGATAAATTTGATTTTAAGGACAACACCCAAAGCTTTGAAATTATGAAGGCAAAATGCTTTTTTTATTCAAACGGCGAGATGATATTTTTCAGGGTTGAAATAAAATAAAATATGCACCTCCTAAGCCTTGCCTTCGGAGGTGCGTATATTTTTGTTTTAAATCAGTCCTGCTTTTTCTTCTTTGAGAAGAGGATTTTATCAACGGGGAAATAGAGGAAGAACTGAATTGCTCCGCAGCATGCGCCGGAAATGGCTACCGCCGTGCTCTCGCCTACATATTTCATAAAGAAAGTGATAAGCGTGGGAGAAAGCCATGCGGAGAAGCAGATAAGCGCAATAGTGAATACTATGTAAATCGGGAGCGTTATAGCGACATTGGCGTCTGAATTAAAGGTTTTATCCCTGTTAATAAAGAACGAGACAATCTGTGCGATAACATTACTGATGTTGGCGGCAAGCCAAATTCCGAGGCCGACCTCCGCAGTTGATTTGAAAAGCCCCCAGTCAAACGCCTGAAGCTTAAAAGACTCCGACATAGGGAGCTTTATAAGGATAGGCAGGAAGGTCTGAATTACGAATGCGCCCAAAGAAACAACAATGAATTTGACAAACTGCCAAAGAGTTTCCATGCCCTTGCCCTTGGAAGCGGCAGCCTTGTCAATATCGTTTAATTTTGCCATAGTTAAATCTCCTGTTCATATAAAATTTCTAACAGAGATTATTTTAACATATCAAATTGCAGTTTGCAACTGTTATTTTAGCAATCTTTGCGTAAAACAGCGCCCCGTCCGCCGCAATAGCTTTTAAAAACAAAAACAGAGGGCCGGCCGTTTCGGCAAAGCCCCCTGAAATACGGATACTGTTATCTGTTTTTAATTTTCTCTATGGCGTCGTCTATCATCTTCATTTTTTCCGTATATTTTGCAAGCTTTTCACGCTGTTCGTCAACAAGCTTTGCCGGAGCCTTGGCGACAAAATTGGCGTTGTTAAGCTTGTTGGAGATGAAGTCAATATCCTTTTGTACCGCCGTCTTTTCCTTGGCGAGCCGTTCAAGCTCCGCCTTAAAGTCAACAAGCTCGTCCATGGGTATATAAATCCTTGCGTCGGCGGTTATAACGGTTACCGCCGTATCGTCCTCGTAGCCGGGTATTATTTCAACCTCGCTTGCAGAGGCAAGGCGTACAAAGAAATCCGCCCCGTTTTTAAAGGTTTCCGTGAACGCCGTATCAATTATGACCTTAGCCTTTCTTGACGGCGCTGCGCCCATCTCGCTCCTCCTGTTCCTTACGGCCTTGATAGCGGTCATAACCCTTTCCATCTCAGTCTCTTCGGACTTAAACTCAAGTTCCTTTGAATATACGGGCCAGTCGGAAATCATTACGGACTCTCCGCAATGCGGAAGCGTCTGCCAAATTTCCTCCGTGATAAAGGGCATAAACGGGTGAAGCAGCTTGAGCGTGTTGCTCATTACATATACCAAAACAGCCTTAGCCGTCGCTTTCGCCTTTTCGCTGTCGGAATTAAGGCGGATTTTTGCAAGCTCGATATACCAGTCGCAGAAAACATCCCAAATAAAGTCATACAGCTTTTGTACCGCAAGACCGAGCTCGTATTTATCAAGCGAATCGGTAACAGACCTTATCAGGTCGTTGTACTGGGAAAGCACCCATTTATCCTCGATTGCAAGCTCCTCGGGTATATGGGGAGCAGGCTCGTTTTCGTCAAGATTCATCAAAATGAACCTTGCGGCGTTCCAGATTTTATTTGCGAAGTTACGGCTTGCCTCAACCTTTTCGTCGGAAAACCTCATATCGTTTCCGGGGCTGTTGCCCGTTGCAAGGGTAAATCTCAAAGCGTCTGCGCCGAACTTGTCAATAATCTCAAGCGGATCGATGCCGTTGCCGAGAGATTTTGACATCTTTCTGCCCAAGGCGTCACGCACAAGGCCGTGGATAAGCACCGTATCGAACGGCGGTTTTCCCGTGTACTCAAGCGCCGAGAAAATCATTCTTGAAACCCAGAAGCCGATAATATCATAGCCGGTAACGAGGGTGTTTGTAGGATAGTAATGCTTTAAATCCTCCGTTTCGTCCGGCCAGCCGAGGGTTGAAAACGGCCAAAGCGCAGAGGAAAACCAGGTGTCAAGCGTGTCGGGGTCCTGCTGTAAATGCTTTGAACCGCATTTAGGGCAGGCGTCTGCGTCCGTCTTTGAAACAATCGTTTCGCCGCAGTCGTCGCAGTACCAGGCAGGTATCCTGTGACCCCACCAAAGCTGACGGGAAATGCA
The DNA here is from genome assembly GCA_947630285.1 of uncultured Clostridia bacterium. GTDB lineage: Bacteria > Bacillota > Clostridia > Oscillospirales > Acutalibacteraceae > Fimenecus. The sequence continues at coordinate 97,901 of CANRHD010000002.1, forward strand.
CCAATCCCGTGTTCCCCTCATCCAGCTCATATAATTTTTTGTAAAGCGTTCGGGTATAAATTTAATTTCGCCCTTTTCAACGGCTTCAATCGCAGGGCCTGCAAGCGGCTCCATACGGACAAACCATTGCTTTGAAACCATGGGTTCGATGCTTGAATGGCATCTGTAGCAAGTGCCTACATCGTGCTTAATGGGTTCGATTTCCTTAATATATCCGCCCTCTTCAAGGTCCTTGAGTATGGCTTTTCTCGCTTCAAGAGTGGTCATACCGGCATATTTTCCGCAGTCAAGAACCTCCGGCTCGTTTTGCGCGGCCTTTCCCGACGCTCTTATTTCATCTGCCTGCGCCTTTTCCTCAGCGCCCGTCAGATGCCCGTCATAGGTAAATGTGCGGACTATCGGGAGATTGTGCCTGAGGCCTACCTCAAAGTCGTTGGGGTCGTGGGCAGGGGTTATTTTAACAACGCCCGTTCCCTTTGTCATATCCGCATGCTCGTCGCATACTATGGGTATCTCCTTATTGAGAAGCGGAAGTATTACATGACAGCCGTGAAGATGCGCATATCTCGGATCGTCGGCGTTTATTGCGACCGCCGTATCGCCGAGCATTGTTTCGGGACGGGTAGTTGCAAGCTCAAGCTTTTCGCCCGTTTCCTTAACCGTATAGAGCAAATGCCAGAAGTTAGAGTCCTTTTCCTCATACTCAACCTCGGCGTCGGAAATTGATGTGTTGCAATGCGGACACCAATTTACCATTCTGTTGCCCCTGTAAATTAAATCCTTTTCGTACAGGCGTACAAAAACCTCTCTTACGGCCCTGCTGCAACCCTCGTCAAGGGTAAATCTCTCCCTGTCCCAGTCGCAGGACGAGCCCATTTTCTTAAGCTGTTCGATAATTCTGCCGCCGTATTTTTCTTTCCAATCCCATGCCCTTTCAAGGAATTTTTCCCTGCCGATTTCCTCCTTGGTAAGGCCCTCGTTTCTCATAGCTTCAACTATCTTGGCCTCGGTCGCTATTGACGCATGGTCCGTGCCGGGAAGCCAAAGCGTATCAAAGCCTGCCATTCTGTGATACCTTATCAGAATATCCTGCAAGGTATTGTCCAGCGCATGACCCATATGGAGCTGACCCGTAATATTGGGGGGCGGAATAACAATAGTATAAGTCTTTTTGCCCTGCTCACGCTTTGCGTGGAAGTACTTGTTTTCAACCCAGGTTTTATAAATGCGTTCTTCAACATTTTTAGGGTTGTACTGCTTTTCAAGCTCCTTTGACATATATTTCTCTCCTTATAAAGTGAAATTTAAAACAAAACGCCCCATACATAAGTATGAGGCGAATAAAAATATCCGTGTTACCACTCAAATTGACGCCAAACGGCGCCCTCTCGATACCAGTAACGGCGGCAGACCGTCTGCGCTTAACGGAAAACCTTAGGCACAGCCGCTCCGAAGCGACGGCGGTAAAGGGCCTGTACTGCCTTGCACCCGACGGCAGTTCTCTTAAAGCGAAGCTCCGATACCTTAACTTCTTCTCAGCGTTTTGTTGTATTCTAACATTTTAAAGGCTCAATGTCAATTAAAATATTCTATTTTTCTTTTCGCTTTTAACAGTTTTGCCATGCTTTTTGTTTACGCCTCCACCCAAGTTTTCAGCTTATAATCTCGGTCAAACAGCTTTTCCTCTTTTATAAGGGAACAGAGCTTCGGGGTGTGGCTTTCCGTGACTTCGGAAATTAAAATAATATAATTTTCGTGAAGAATAACAAATGTCAAATCAGTAACATTGTGCTCGCCTTGGTGCAAATCGAAGAATGTGGACTCAAAGCTCTGACCTGCGTAAACCGAGTAATCATCGCCCTTTATATAAATTTTATTTTCCATTGTAATTTTGTTGTTGACATCGGGCAAATATTCTTCTTTAAAAACATTTTCCGCCGTTTTTGCATCTTCATATGAATACAAATAATAGATTATATCGCTGTTGGGTCTGTAAGTAACGCTCTGTTCTGTGCTGTCATAACAGTATGAAATTTCATCGTACCGGTCTTTTTTCTCATTTTTGCCGTTGGAGTAAAAGCTTTTTATGTTGTTGGGCAGAAAGCTTTTTGTATCTAAAAATCTGTCGTTCTCCAATAAATACTCGCTGAAATCCTTAATTTCCTGCTCGGTAAGCCCAACCTCCATACTTGCAGGTCTTAAATATGCGCTGTAACAGCCGTGGGCTATCACAATTACGGGGACTGTAATTAAAACTGCGGAGCATATCAAAACGGAAACATTTTTTCTTTTAGCTTTCCAAATAATAATTAAAACTATTCCTGCTATAAGGGCAATTACGGAAATTAAACTTCTGACAGAATGAAGCCCCTCCAAAAGGTACATAAGCTTTGATAACATATTTTATCGCCTCTTTCCCTTGCGAAATTAATAAATTTTAAATGACCGCCGTGTTATTTTTATTTCCCCTGTTTCTTTTGCTCAATCCGCCGAGGAAAGCAAATACAAATAATTATAAAGATAACCGTTAAAATGGCTTTTATATATTTTTCGCCATTTTTGCCCTGCTAAATTAATAAGATTTAACTTGCGCTGACATATCCCTGAAAAATTCCAATGTTTTAGCCTTGTCAATTGACAGTGAAGAATCGGTAGATTCAATATTTAAAAAAATCAATGAATCTTTGGTCTTGTCCAAAATTATTAATTTATTTGTTTTTACAATACCGCTACCAACCATTCCCGGATAGTAATAACAGATAAAATTACCATTTTTCGATATATCTTCATCTTTAAAATCATTAAAATACAAAGCTTTTAAAATGTAGTATTTGAGATTTTTTAATATGAATGATTTTGTGTCGATTTTGGTCATTTCAATTACCAAAACACATTTCTTTTCGTCAATATCAAGTCTTTTCCATACATTGGTGCTTTTTGAATTGTATATATCCGAAGTCGTGATATATGCGTCCTCTAAGTATACGCTTGTTTCGTTTTCTTCGTAGTCAACAAAATTCGACGAGTTACAGTATTTGTAATTTTCAGCCTGCGCAACAGCTTTATAACTGCCGTTCATATTGAAATAGAAAAATTCAATACACATAAAAAGTAAAATTACACAAATAACCGTATTACAAATAATTTTATATGTTTTGCTAAACTCAAATTTTAAAATGAGGACTAATTTGACCGTGAATAAAAGTGTAACGAGCAAAAACGGTATCGTGAATACATAGTAAATAAAAGTATTTTCAGTCGGCTGCCAGCTAAGTAAATATATGCTAAATGCCAATGCCATAACCGATAATGCTAAAAAAATACTGTTAACAATAACTTTAGTAACTTTTTTCTTCATTCTATTTCTCCGAATTTTTTTATGTCATTATAATCCGGAATTAAATGAGTGTTCAAATATTTTCATAACTAACCTCGCTTAGATATTATCTAAAAACAGGCGATCCATGATTTTTTTCATGTTTAATTTCTCTGTGTCGTTTACGGATACTTGCAGATAATAACATATATTACGCATTAAATTCCCTATCCTTTCTATAGATATAAATTCCGTCCGAGATATTCAGATAAAACAAACATGCTAAAAAGAAAAAGCTGTATTCAGAAGCGAAAGATTTGTTTTATTTGAAAAATTTTAAGCATATTTTCTCCTAAAAAACACCGACAAAAAGCCGCACTGTGTTACAAAGATACAGTGCGGCTCATAATTACACAAGTTATGCTTTATAAAATTTTCTGTTTTCCAAACTCCGCAAGTACCCCACAGGCTCATTGTAACAAAATATAAAAAGCCTGTCAATTATACAACTTACATAAAATTTGGGAATCCGTGTTATGCAGGTTAGATGAATAAGCGGTTATGTTCTAAATGAGATGTTGTTTATTTTTCGGTATGCCGAACCATATCTTTACGCAATGAATGGATAATTTTACACATTCAAGCGCCGGGTCTTACCTTTCTGAGGGCTTCCTCCCCTGCTGTTTTAAAATACTCTAACGCTTTTTCCTCATCAATCCGAAAGTCTTCATCCCATGTTTCAATGTAGACATACAGAAAAGAGCCCCTTTCTTCATAGAACCGTTCCCGATTTTCATATTTCCCTTTTTCTTTGATGAACAAAACATAAGGTCATCGAATTTCAGTTAATCGCTGCCTTTATAATATCTTGATACTCATCAGGTATTTCATAAACGACATCGATAGAAAATTTGCTGCTCAGATAATATTTTCCGTCATTTAAGTTTTGCACACAAAAGCAGGGATAATCATAGAACAATTCTTCAAGACCTTTAATGTGACAGCATATTGAATAAGTATTGCCTTCGGCCATTTCGACTTTTTCCGTTTCGGCAGGTGGCTTTAAAAGATTGTTTTCGTTTTTGCAAAAGGAAATTGCTTTTGCAATGTCGTTCTGCGTCAAATCCAAAATAAACTGTTTATTTTTAAATCCTTCTTCGTCACTTTTTGAAAATCCGAGAGAAATATAGGAAACATCCGCATCGGAAAGGGTACCCGGCAACAATTTGAGTTTGTCTACTTTTACATATATTTTACTTTGGGATTCTAAACCCTTATATTCCTTAAGATTCACTAAGACATCCTGACTTTCAGATACCGTATATAAATTAGCTCCTTTGACCTTTTTCGCAAGCTGTCCCACGCCAAAATCACAATCGATAAGGTCTGAATCGTAAAATCGGTGATTTTCTATTCTTTTGTAATCCGTAGTAAGACCGTCTATTTTTACGGTTTCGGTCGGTGCGTTGCAATATATTCTGAATTGCTTTTCATCTTGTATTGTGTATAACAGAACAACAGCAAAAATGACAAGCAATGATAAACCTATGCATCCTATAACGGATACAATGATCTTTTTCGCAGTAATTTTTTTCATATTGTCCCCCTGTTTTTATCATTTAGGAATAATTGAATATTTCGAACAATGTAAGTTCTCTATAATTCGCAGGCCGTGTTTATTCGTCCGGGCAAATTTCCCCGGAGCTGTCCGTTTTAACTTGCCTGCACAGCCCCAAGAACATAAAAACATAGGGAACGAAAGACAGCAGTACATTCAAATAAAATTTATCATATATGCCAAAATCAATATTAAACGCCGCCGAAAAGAAAGCATCAACGGTATAAAGGAACCAATTAAGACTTAAATTAAATACATCAATATAAGCTATGAGCAGGGTTAAAAGAAGCAAAACTATAAAATGAACGGATACGACGGAAAATAAATTCAGTAATTTGTTATTAAATTTATATAAACTGCCTTTCCCGAATTTATAAAAAATACGGGCGCAAAAGCACAGTCCGATAATTATGCCCAAAATCACAACTATGCAGAGTATTTTCATTGCAAAGTCGGTTTCGGCGGCAATATACAGAGTGCTTGAAAGAAAAAAATTCAGCAACGAAAAAAAGGCGTTGAACCACAGCCAAACAAAAGAAGCCTTTATCCCGTTAAAAACAAAATGTTTCATATAACCCCTCCGCTAACCTTTAAGCAAAGAAGCTGCGGTGTTTATAACCTTTTCTTTATATACATGGGTCAATCCCGGCCCTGCGCCGACACTTATATAGACTAAATTGTGCCCGTCGGCAATTAGTACCTGAACCTCGTAGTCATCGGGCTTATACACGCAGTATCCGTAATAATCATCACCGTTTATTTCCGTTGTGATTGGCTCTTGCTCGTTGAGCATATGCCCCTTGAACATATCCTCATAAGCCGTTTTAAAATAGACCTTTAAATACCACTTAGGAAAGTTCTTAATATTGTAAAATATTAAATGCGCACGCCCCGTCTCAAACTTATCGCCGTCCTTGGTTCGCTTACCTGTTAAAGAATAAGAAGATAAATCTTTATACATTTTGGCAGGCCAGATTATTTTTAAATCTTTAATTCTCATATTGCTGTCCGAAAAATCGCAGTCAATATTACTCAAATTTGATAATGTAACCTCTGACATAAGCTCGCTGTTAGGGGGCTCTTTTAAATATAAGGCGGAAAATCCGGCATATACGCACATAATAAAGGAAATGATGAGCGTTATAAGGGTACTCATTTTGACTATTTTCTGTCCCTTTTCGGAAATTGCGCTTTTGGTATCCTTATACTTTGTAAATTCTATATCGCTGTCGTAAACCGAAAGAACATAAACTATGTACTGTATAATCTTGCGTATGAATATCAGTATCGAGATAGGCAAAATCAGTACAGAAAAAATCATACCCGATAAGGGAAAGCTGTATGATCTGTAGTATATATAATATATAAAGGCAGAAAAAATTATAAGATAAATCAATGTATAAATTGTTTTTCTTACAATAGCGACATTATTCGTCATTTCAAATTATCCCCCTTTTATTTTTTAATTCCCCTTATCTTCTTTTATTTTGTCCGTATATTCGGACATAAAAAGCCTTATATCCGTTCCTTTCTTTTCGTTGCCATCAATAAAAATATTCTCCGCCTTGAACACATACGAGCCTATCTCGGATATATCGTCAGTCTCAAAGGAAAACCTGAATTTTCCGTTATCCTTGTGGTTTGCCACAATAAGCGAGCTGTTTTCAACATTCGACGGAGCAATATCGCCGTCCGCCGACTGGGTAAGGTTGAACTCATAGGTATTAAAATCATAGAACCAAGTCTTTGCGCTGCCCACAACGACCGCATGGTACTTGTATTCCCCGTAATCGTCGTTCTTTATAACGCTTATGCTGTCAACGGTAAAGTTTATCCTGTGCCAGCGGTTTTTGTATAGGTTTATACCCAATACTATCATTCCCAATATAATCAAAACGGCAAGTATGCCTATAACCGTCATAAAGGCTTTTCTCGTTTTTTTATTCATACGGCTCACCTCAAGTTTATTTTAACAATATAGTAATTAACTGTCAATAGTTATATTTTTTTGCGCTTTTGCCACCGCAAAGGTGATTGCGTACACCTTTTCTGCGCCGTAAAGCCTGAGCATTTTGGCACATTCGTCAAGCGTTGCGCCCGTTGTTTTAATATCGTCTACAAGCAAAACGGTTTTGTCCTTTACCTCTTCTCCGTTGACGACCCCGTATGCGCCGAACACATTGCCCTTTCTGTCGGCGCCGTCGATACGGTGCTGGGACTTGATATTATAAAGACAGCACAGGGAGTCCGAGAGCTTAATTCCCGTTTTCTCGGAAAGATGCTTTGCCAAAAGCTCAGCCTGATTAAACGCCCTGCTTTTTATTTTGTCGGGAGAAAACGGCACATAGCATATGAGGTCAAAATCAATATCCGCATATTTTTGCAAAAACACCTTATACATATCCTCGGCAAAATCCCTGCACAGGGCGGGATTTTCCCTGAATTTCATTCTGCCGACGGCGGTTTTTATCATATTCTCATAATAAAACGGCGCAAAGACCGAGGAGTAATAGCTTTTCCTGCTTTTGCATATGCAGTCCGCCTTGCTGTGTCCGCAAAAACCGCACACCGGGTCTGAAATTTCGGGCAGATTGTTTGAGCAATTTGAGCATAAAGCCCTGTCGGGTTCTATCACACAGCCGCAGTATTTGCACCTTTTGGGAAAGAAAATCCAACCGACGGCGTCAAAAAATTTTTTAAAATTCAAATTTCGCCCTCCATCAGCATTGTCCTGAGCGCCGAATAACGCCTCATATTTTTATCGTTTTTCGCCATTTCAAATATTTCCTGCCTTGAGCCGACCAGAATAAGCCTTTCCCTCGCCCTTGTCACCGCCGTATATAACAGGTTTCTGTATTTTAACTGCGGTATCACCGAAACGACCGGCATAACAACCGCCTTAAATTCACTGCCCTGGCTTTTGTGTACGGTGACTGCGTATGCAAGCTCGATTTCCTCAAACTGATCCCTCATATATGTTGCACAGCGGTCATCGTCAAATTTTATTACGGCAAATTCGCCCTTTTTGTCTATTTGGGTAATTATGCCTATGTCGCCGTTAAATATTCCCTCGCCTGTTTCCTTGCCCTTTTCCCAAACTATATTGTAGTTATTTTTTATCTGCATGACCTTATCGCCCTCTCTGAAAAGGCGAAAGCCCACCGTAAGCTCGTTTTTGCCGCCTGTCTGCGGATTGATAAGCTCCTGCAAAACGGAATTGAGCCTTACCGTTCCTGCCTCGCCCTTGCGTGACGGGCAAATGACCTGAATATCGCTGAAAGGAGAATACCCGTAAGCGTCCGGCAGGCGTTTTGAGTAAAGTGCCGCTACGGTCTGCGCCGCATCGTAAGCGGAGCGCCTTTCCATAAAGAAAAAGTCGCTGTCCTTATTGTCTATAATAATTTCCTCGCCCCTCACTATTCTGTGGGCGTTGGTTACGATAAGGCTGTCAAGAGCCTGACGGAAAACCTCGTTAAGGCGTACAACCGGCAGAAGCCCCGAAGCTATCAGATCCGACAGGACATTGCCTGCGCCCACCGCCGGAAGCTGATCGGAGTCGCCCACCATTATAAGCCGACAGCCGAACGGGAGTGCGGCAAGCAGGCAGGCGAACAAATTTATATCCACCATGGAAAGCTCGTCTACAATCAAAGCCTCACATTCAAGAGGGTTTCTCAGATTTCTTTTAAACGCCGGCTTGTCCTGTTCGTCCCACTCGACCTCCAACAGCCTGTGAATGGTTTTCGCCTGCTTTCCCGTAAGCTCGCTCATTCTCTTTGCGGCCCTGCCTGTCGGTGCGGCAAGTGCAATTTCAAGCCCCTCGTTTTCAAAAAGCTTGATAATTCCCTTGAGCGTTGTGGTTTTTCCCGTGCCGGGTCCGCCGGTCAATATCAGCATACCCTTATTTACCGCCGTCTGTATTGCCTCTTTCTGATTTTCGGCATATTTTATTTTGAGCTGTGCCTCAACAGTCTCTATCTCCTTATAGAGTGTTTTTCTCTCCGGGGGAGGGAATTTAAGGAACACCTTTATTCTGTCGCTTATAGATTTTTCATCGTGATAGGCCTCCGGCGAAAAAATAAACTCCTTTTTGCCGATTTCCATTGAAACAAGTCTTTTTTCACCGCAAAGCTCGTCAATCAAAATGTCGATACTGTCTGCGTCGGTGCAGAGGTAATCGCAGGCGGTTTTGATAAGCTTGTGTCTGGGCAGGCAGGTGTGTCCGTCGGAATAAAGATTATAAGTGACAATATGTAATATTCCTGCCTTAAGCCTGTAGGAATCCCTCGGAGGGCTTGGCAGATTTTCGCTTATTGCGTCCGCCCTTTCAAAGCTTATCCCCGAACCCGAAACGCACATATCGTAGGGGTTTTCAAGCACCCTTTCGACCGCATTTGAGCCGAAAAGCTTGTACGCCTTAATACATTCGCCGGGCGTCATTCCGTAGGTTTCAAGGCCTATCATTATGTTCCTTACCGCAAACTGCCGTTTGAAATCAAGCGACATATCGTTTGCCTTTTTAACGGATATGCCCTTAATCGAAGCGAGCCTTTCGGGTTCGTTTTCAAGTATGTCAAAGGACTTTTCGCCGAATTTTGCTATAATTTTTTCCGCCGTGGACGGGCCAATACCCTTTACCGCCCCGGAGGCGAGATAATTGTAAAGCTGTTGGGTTGTGTGCGGCATTGAGCGCTCATATTCGTTTACCTTAAACTGCCTGCCGAAGGTTGCGTGATAACTCCATGCGCCGCTTAATTTTACGGACTCGCCCACGGAAATATCCGCAAACACGCCGACAGCCGTGACGAGTTCATCATCACAGCTTATCTCAATTACGGTATAGCCGTTTTGCTCGTTCCTGAAGCGGATTTCCTCGACCGTACCCTCAATTATTTCGTTTTCAAAGCCTTCCGTCATTTGAGTATTTCCTCTAATTCATCTTTATTGATAAGATATATTCCGTTCGTTTTTCTGCAAACATTGAGACAGCTGAGCTTTTGGGACTCGTTCATTCCGGTATCCACTACAAGTACCTTTCCGTAGTCCTCGTCGCCTATCATATTGATTTTCATTTTGGCGCAGTATGCCGCCTCCGTTACCTCTTTTTCGCAGGTGTCGGATTTTATAACTATGTAGTAATCAAACTTCTTCTTGGGCACAAGCATCTTGAACATAATCATATAAGACGCACACACAAGGCCCAAAAGTATCAGTCCCAAAAACACAGCCGCAAAAAAAGCTTCCAACATTAAAATCACCCCATAACATAGTATGAGGCGAATTTACAAATGTGAGTAGTCCTGTAAGCCGAGTTCTGTCTTTTAAAGCAGTTATCTGTCTAGGCGCAGCGTTACCGATGCGCTCAAGCCATCTTTTGAAGTATCTGCCCAGCTGACAACTTCGTTCGATGTTGCACCGGGTAGGGTTTACTTGGCAATATTGTTACCAATATCCCGGTGAGCTCTTACCTCGCCTTTCCACCCTTACCGTAAAATACGGCGGTATATTTCTATGCACTTTCCCGGAGGTCACCCTCGGCGGCCGTTAGCCGTTACCCTGCTGTATGGTGCTCGGACTTTCCTCATGGGCGCATATGCGCCCCCGCAACTGCTCAAACTGCTCACGGTAATATTTTATTATAAATTTTCGTTAATGTCAATTACCGTACTGCCTTAACGATTTAAAGGTGTAACCGTTTTCCTTGGCGTAATCTATTATTCTGCCCAGGGCGTTTGCATTGTCGGGCGAAACTGCGTGAAGCAGTATAACGGCGCCGGGGTGCAGTCTTGAGGTCACGGTATCAAAGGCGTAATCCGCTCCCTTTTGCTTATCGAGATCCCAATCGGAATACGCAAGCGACCAAAAGACGCATTTATAGCCGAGCGAGCCTACCAAATCTATCGCACAGTCCGAATATTCGCCCTTGGGAAATCTGAAATACGGTTCGGAATATCCGAAATTTGTTCTCAAATAATCGTCCATTCCCTTAATTTCCTGCGCCATTTCTGTTCTGGTTATAGTCGGAAACGACGGGTGCGTTACGGAATGGTTGCCCACTATATGGCCCTCGTTTATCATTCTTGCTATTATTTCGGGATTTTCCTTTACCTCCGGCAGGGTACAGAAAAATGCCGCAGTAACATTTTTTTGATTGAGCGTGTCAAGAATTTTTGCCGTGTAGCCGTTCTCGTATCCGCAGTCAAAGGTCAGGTAAAGCGCCTTGTCGTTTGACTTTAAATCAAGGCTTAATGCGTTAAAGCCCTTTGAGTCGAAATATTTTTGATTGTTTACCGATATTTCATTCGCCTTTCCGTCCTTTGCTACGCCGTAGCCATAGCCGTTAAGCTTTTCGGACAGCCCCCTTGTATTTTCCGGGTCTTCGATTTTAAAGCTCCTTAAAGGAAGCGCCTTTTTGCCCGTATAGGTCTTTCCGCCGCCAAGCACGGCCGCACCGGAGCCTGCCTGCAAAACCTCCGCCGTAGGAGCGGTTTCGTTTTCGGGCTTTGTCTGGTTTTGGGTATTTAACTGACTGCCGGCCTGTGTGGTAAGCGCTATACTGTTTTCTTCGGTCGTGACGGCCGTTGTGCCGGTTAAGGTTTGGTTTTTTATATCCTTTGAGCAAGAGCAAAGCAACAGCAACAGCGCCGAGGCCGTAAGTAAATACTTAAATTTTTTCATATTTTACCCCTCAAGCCGTCCGCCGCAAAAAGCGACGGACTTTTATATTATTTTACATCATACTCTGCATACTATCAACTATATCGGAAAAAGTATTAACAGCTTTTTTGGCAAGCTTTTTAGTGCTTTTTCTGGCAGATTTATTCATCATGGTCGAGCCCATAATCGCCATTGCGGTACCTGCCGCAAGACTTATTCCCAACGCTTTCATTGTTGAATTTTTCATTTTCTCACCCTCTTCTTTCTTTGATAATTTTATTTTTTGTAAAAATATTAATAAAATTACTGTCTTCTTCTTTAAAAAAAACAAAAATATGCTAAAATAGTAAAAAAGCTTTTTTATATTCGGAGAAAATGAAATGACGATTAACATTGTAATGGTTGAGCCGGAAATACCGCAGAACACGGGCAATGTAGCAAGGACCTGTGCAATTACGGGCGCAAGGCTTCACCTTGTAGGGCCTATGGGCTTTAAAATTGACGACAGGAAGCTCAAAAGAGCCGGGCTTGACTATTGGGATTTGCTCGATATTACATACTACGAAAATCTTGAAGAATTTTTTAAAAAGACAAAGAATGAGAACAACTTTTTCTTCTTTACCACAAAGGGCAAAAACATTTATTGCGACGCAAAATATCCGGACAACTGCTATCTTTTTTTCGGCAAGGAGACCAAGGGTCTGCCCGAAGAACTGCTTTACAACAACCCCGATTTCTGCGTAAGGCTCCCCATGCTTAACAACGAGCATGCACGAAGTCTTAACCTTTCAAACACGGTTGCCGTTGCCGTGTACGAGGTGCTTCGCCAATGGGATTTTCCTGAGCTTTTGTGCGAGGGAAAACTGCATAATTTAAGCTGGGACAAGTAGCCTCTACATTCACGAAAGCATAAAAAAATAATATAATGTATTGCTCCCCGAAAATGTTTATAAAGGTAATTTACGGGTAAAACTATTTTTGTAAACATAATGAATTACCTTTGGAGAGTGATTACAAATGAATGTTAAGCGAGGGGAAATCTACTATGCGGATCTAAGTCCCGTAATAGGCTCTGAGCAAGGTGGAATGAGACCCGTTCTGATTGTTCAAAACGATGTAGGCAACAAATACAGTCCGACGGTTATAGCCGCAGCGATAACCAGTCAAAAATACAAGACGCAGCTTCCCACTCATATCAGCGTAAACGCCAACAACTGCGGACTGCAAAAGGACAGCGTTGTTTTGCTTGAACAGGTTAGAACGCTTGACAAGAAACGCTTAAAGGAAAGAATGGGGAACCTCCCTCAAACTGAAATGAATAAAATCGACCACGCTCTGTCAGTGAGCTTCGGTCTTGTATGAAACGGTATAAACGGTATAATTAAAGCGAGGGCTTTGCTCTCGCTTTTTCATTTCTTTATTTTCAGCGATTTTTTCTATTTCTTTAAAAATATTATTGATATTTGTCAATAAAAGGAATAAAATTAAATTGATTAATTATTAAAATATTAAGGAAGTGAGAAAATGAGGCCCTACGGATTGGTTTTGGCCGGCGGCGGCGCTAAGGGCGCTTACGAAATAGGCGCTTGGAAAGCTCTGATTGAACTTGGTGTGGAAATCGAGGCTATTGCAGGCACCTCTATAGGCGCTATAAACGGCGCTATGATAGCTCAGGGTGATTTTGACAAAGCGATTAAGCTCTGGGACAGCGCAGAGGTCGCAAACGGCATTAGTTTTTCCGAGGAACTGAAATCAACGGAAAATCTTTTTTCTATAAGCAATCTTCCCCAAATTTTTCACGAGATTATAAAAAACGGCGGCGTTGACATCACGCCGGCAAAAAAGATGGTTGAGGACTGTATCAGCGAGGAGCTTGTCCGCAAAAGCAATATTCCGCTCGGTATAGTCACTTTCCAGCTTAACAGTATGAAGCCAGTTGAGCTGTTCGTTGAAGAAATGAAAGAGGGTCAGCTAATAGACTACATTATGGCGTCCGCAAGGTTTCCCGGCCTTGCCAATCAGGGACCCGACAACAGCCATTATCTTGACGGCGGAGTTTACGACAACGCCCCGATAGGGCTTCTAAGAAAAAGGGGCATAAACCGTCTTATAGTTGTTGATATTACCCAGATGAAGGGCATGGGCCATAAGGAAGAGCTTTCGTGTGCGGATTTTGTCTACATAAGGCCGAGCGATATTAAGGATCTCGGCGAAGCCTTTGAATTTGACAGGGAAACAAACCAAAGGCGTATGGATATGGGCTATCTTGATACAAAAAAGGCTTTCAGCTATATAGGCGGATTTAACTATTATTTTACTAAGCGTGAATTTAACTCGATGCTTAAAAAATACGGCTATGAGGCCTGCGCCCAGCTTGAAGCGCTTGCGAAAGAATTGGGCGTTGAAAGGGTAAAGCTCTATTCGAGAAAAGAGTTTTTATTAAAACTCAGGGAAGCGGAAAAAGAGCGCCGAGAGGGCACGCAGAGCGCCGCAGACACGCTTATTAACCATGTTCCGCAGATATTAAAGGAGAGAACCCAAAAGGTCGCAAAGAGGTTTATTTCGTCAAGCAAGCTTTACAAAACTTATCCCAAGGCTTTTGAGGTTTTAAACAGCGAAAAGCAGTAAATACGGGTTATCGGCAGAAATAAAATGTCAGATATGAAAACTGTTGTATAGGAATACGGTGCAGAGCCGAAAACGGCTCTGCACCGTATGTTTTTATGCTTAAGACTGAATTTATGCAAACTTTCCAAGCGATTACCCGAAATTTCTATTTTAAGTGTTCCGATATATCCGTTACATTATAATCGGCTTTATTCGCTGTAATATTTACATTAATCAAGCTTTCCATATTTGTCCAATCAATATTATGTTCAAAATCCAAATCAGCCGGATTGCTTTTTCCCCAGCCAATCGTTCCGTCAGGATATTGAACAATATTTTTGGCGATAATGGTAAAATATCTGTTTTGGTATTTTTCATTAAGAGATTCTTCTTCGCCCTTTATTGCGATAGAATATGTAATATCTATCCTGTTAAAATAATTTTTTTCACTCGGATATTGACTGTAAGAGCTTTTCTTCAATGCGCTAAAATATATTTTATCTTGAACAGGAGCCTTACTGCTTTTATAATGACCCCAAATATTAGTGCTCTGATCTCCTATACCAATCCAATCACCTATTGCCTCCCCGGTCTTAAACGCCGTTATGGACTCCAAATAATCCTGTGCTTCTTTTTTAAAATTCGTCAAATCCATATCTTGCGTAATTTCCGTGATATATTGGGGAACATCGCTGATTTTATATTTTTTCGATGTATCGGACAGGGAGTATTCCTGCGTATCGTCATATTGGTTTCTCAATGAGGCGTAAACGGTTACCTCATCGCCTATACTAAAATATCCCTCGGTTGTAGTTTTATCGGGGGAAAGAGAATATACGACATTTGTCTGCACTGCCTCGCTGCATCTTGAATTATTGAAAGAAACCGTGCAAAACGGAGATATGCCGTCAAAGTCAACGACAAGTCCCTCAAAAGGGTCTATTGCGTTGGCATTGTTTGTATCTTCACCCGTTCCTGTTGCTTCCTCTTTCCTATCTCTGGCGTCAATGACATATTGATTTTTATGTGTGCATCCGGAGATTAAAAGCATACACAAAACAATCAACACACCTGAACGGAACATTTTTCCTGCTCGTATCATGCCACATTCATCTCCTATATATAAAATTTTACATCGTGGGAAAATTTGAATGATGTAATAACAAGTGCGATATTGTCTAAAATCAAAAGCACCCCGAAAAATGTCATCTTAATCGGTGCAATGCTGTCCAGATTTTGATCATTAGAACTTGCGTACATCAAAATGTACCAGCCCGTTAATACAACGAATGCAACAATAGACATAATTTTTGTAAGCAGTACATATTTGGTTGAATACTTTTTACCTTTAAACAGCGGTAATAACATAAGCAATGCCGCCGCTATAATCAGCGCTATTCCCAGAGCCGCCAAGAAATAAATTACAGGTAAATCCTCCGCCATTTCGTTGAGAAAGTCAAAAAAGGAATATGACAGAGATATAAGTTTGACTTCCCCCCAGCTTGCTGAAATATTAAAAAGCTTAAAGGCCGCTAATATGGGATTTAACAATAGTAAAACCAAAGTGCATACTAACAAATACCGGCTGCTTCCGAGAGCGGTAAAAGAAACGGCAAATCTTTCCCAAAAGCTCCCCGGCGTATAAGTCTCGCTTGCCGATTTATTTTCGCTGACGCCTGTCGGACTTCCGCAAAAGCCGCAGAATTCAATATTATCTGAAATTTCTCTATTGCAATTTTTACAAATCATTTAATACTCCCCTTTTAAAAGAAACTTTTTTCGGCAAAATACCATTTACCGTCAATTTTTACACATTTCATTAAATCACGATCATCACCCATCTTGCCATAATCTATAGCAATATCCGCTTCGGCGGTTGTATCGTCTTTTATGGATATATCGTAAACCGTTATGTATAGCTTGGAATCTTCTGACGAATTTGAAATTCCTACAGAACCTAACGACCACAAATCCCACAAATTTACGCCGGATAAATCAGAACCTAAGCCCATTAGTGATTTCATTTGCGCCTGAACCGACGGCTCAAAGCAAGCAAGCATTTTTTCGGAGTCCCCTTCATTCAAAGCGACAGCAAGCTCATTAGTCAACGACATAATTTTATCTTCATCGCTTTTGTGAAAAGCGACAAATAAAACCGATACAATAACGATAATAGCCGGTAAGACTACGGCTATCGTTCTTTTTGCAAACAAAGACTTTCCGTTTTTAAAAATCATTTTACAAACTCCCCTTAATATAAATTTTCACAAAACGCCCTTTGATTTACATATTCTATTGCACACCCCTTTAAGCCCCATAATTGCATCGGTAAAGAGTTGCCTGCCGTGAACAAACAGGCCGCACTCAAATGCCAACGCTTTAAATTCCGTATTCTTTTTGTGAATTACGGCAAAATTATAATTCTATTATAGAATTATAATTCCGTAACGGAATTTTGTCAAGAGGATTGCGAAATATAATTCCTATATAGGACAAAATAAATATGGGAGGGATATAACACGGAGTTATACGGCAAAATCCTTTAAATTTCCCGTTTACTTCGTAAGCATTATGAAAATAAGAAAAAGAGAATACGGCGATTGCAATATGGTAGGCAGGAATATAGAAAGGCTGCGGAAAGAAAAGGGTATCAAGCAAAAAGATTTTATATCAAAAATGCAAACTATGGGGCTTGACATTAACCCGACGAGCTATTCAAAGTTAGAGGGGCAGATTCGTCTGGCTTCCGATAAAGAGGTGTATTATGCGGCAAAAATTCTTGATGTGAGTACCGATGTTTTATTTAAAAACAGCGTTAACAAGCCCTGACGGCTCATTAACGCACATCTGCCTTTATATCTAATAAAACACGGACAGCTAAACGCTGTCCGTGTTTTTACGCCCTGTTAAGGTTTGGGACTTTACATAATCGTCTAAAATTCGTTTTTGGCTTTTTCCGAAGCGTTCGGGCAAATTTGAAAGCGCAGTCCATTCGAGTGCGGCGGACTCCCCGTCGTTTATTTTTACCTCGCCCGAAAAATCACGGCAAACATAAGCCGCTATATAAACGCACCACTCGTCGCCCGTTTCCCCCTTGCACACGCCGTCGGAGGAATAAAAGCCGAAAAGCTCAAGGTTTTTAACCTCAAGCGAGGTTTCCTCCCGAACCTCCCTAACGGCGGTATCAAGCGTATTCTCCCCAAGCTCCGACAGGCCGCCCGGGAACGACCAGGTATCAACGGGAAAGGTTCTTTTCTGCAAAAGGATTTCGTCCCTCTCATTTTTAATTATTACAACGCTTCCCACTAAGTTTATACATTTGTGACCGATAATTTTTCTTAAATCCTCGATATATCCCATATTATCACCTGCTTTCAAATATATAATAGCACAGCGCAAATAATATTTAAACACTCTTTCATATTTTACCTCTTTTATGACAATAATATAACCGAAAAGCTTTCTGTACATAAAACTAAAAGGAAATGATATTTTGCAGTACAGTAAAGTTGAAATATGCGGCGTAAACACCTCAAAGCTTAAAGTTTTAAAGGAAAGCGAAAAAATAGAGCTTTTAAAGAGGTCGCAAAACGGCGACGCACTCGCAAGGGAACAGCTCATCAACGGTAACCTGCGCCTTGTGCTCTCTGTAATTCAACGCTTTACAAACAGGGGCGAAAACCTTGACGACCTGTTTCAGGTAGGCTGTATAGGGCTTATAAAGGCAATAGACAATTTTGACATTTCCCAAAATGTAAGGTTTTCAACTTATGCTGTACCTATGATAATCGGAGAAATCAGGCGGTATCTCAGGGACAACAACACGCTTCGTGTTTCACGCTCAATGAGGGATACTGCGTACCACGCAATGCAGGTAAAGGAGCGCCTTCAAAACGAGCTTCACCGTGACCCGACAATAGAGGAAATTGCAAAGGAGCTCGGCACGGACACAAGCTCCGTTGTTATAGCCCTCGAGGCAATAGTGGAGCCCGTATCACTCTACGAGCCGGTTTATTCGGACGGAGGCGATACCATTTTTGTTATGGACCAGGTAAGCTCCTTGGACACCGACAAGGATTGGCTTGACGAAATAATGATAAAGGAAACCATTAACAGCCTTTCGGACAGGGAGAAGAAAATCCTGTCCCTGCGTTTTATGAAAGGTAAAACGCAAATGGAGGTCGCCGATGAAATAGGCATCTCCCAGGCGCAGGTATCAAGGCTCGAAAAATTTGCGATAGATAAAATCAAAGGCAATTAGCTTTTTGGCGTAAAGCGGTTTTGACATAAAAAAGCTTCCCCGACCGGAGAAGCTTTTTTTCTGTTTTCTTATTATTTATTGTTTCTGCGGAAGCCCCTTCTGCCGTCTTTTCTCGGCGCTCTCGGGGTTATATCGTTTTCGGGTGTAAGTCCCTCGACCTCAATAAGCGCTTCACGGCGTGAAAGGTTAAGCCTGCCCTGCTCGTCTACGGGGAGAACCTTAACTATAATCTCATCGCCGACATTGACTACATCTTCAACCTTTTCGGTGCGCTTAACATCAAGATGGCTGATATGAACCATACCCTCAACGCCGGGCACGATTTCAACAAATGCGCCGAAGCTCATAAGACGGGTTACAACACCCTTGTAAACTGCGCCGACCTCCGGACCGTTTGCAATCGTTTCTATAATGAAAATTGCCTTCTTGCCGTTCTCAATATCAAGGCAGGAAACAAATACCTGACCCTCGTCGTTGACATCGACCTTACAGTCACATTCTGCGCAGATTTTCTGAATAACCTTGCCCTGCTTGCCGATAACCTCGCCGATTTTTTCGGGGTCAATCTTTGTTGTAAGCATCTTGGGAGCCCATTTTGAAAGCTCGGCTCTCGGCTCGGAAATAACGGGAAGCATTATTTCGTCAAGTATATATTCTCTCGCCTTATGCGTCTTTGCAAACGCCTCTTTAATAATTTCAGGGGTCAGACCGTGTACCTTAAGGTCCATTTGAATGGCGGTAATGCCTTTCTTTGTACCGGCAACCTTAAAGTCCATATCACCGTAGAAATCCTCAAGTCCCTGAATATCCACCATGGTCATAAAGTCGCCGTAAACGCCCTCGTCGCCCGTGATAAGTCCGCAGGAAATGCCAGCAACGGGGGCCTTAATCGGAACGCCTGCCGCCATAAGCGCAAGAGTTGAACCGCAGATTGAGCCCTGCGAGGTTGAACCGTTTGAAGAGAGAACCTCCGAAACGACACGGATAGCGTAGGGGAAATCCTCAACCGACGGAATTACGGGGATAAGAGCCTTTTCGGCAAGGGCGCCGTGGCCTATTTCCCTCCTGCCGGGGCCTCTTGACGGCTTTGTTTCGCCTACCGAATACGAGGGGAAATTGTAATGGTGAATATATCTTTTTTCCTTCTGCTCGTCAAGTCCGTCAAGCATCTGTGCGTCGCTTATCGGGCCGAGTGTCGCAACCGAAAGAACCTGGGTTTGGCCTCTTGTAAACATACCCGAACCGTGAGCCCTTGCAAGCAAGTCAATCTCGGCGTTAAGGGGACGGATTTCATCAATTCCCCTGCCGTCTACACGCTTATGCTCGTCCTTGAGCCATGAGCGGACAACATGCTTCTGAACGAGGTACATAATCTCCTCTATTTTGCCCTCGTTGCCCTCGAACTTTTCATCAAACTTTTCGTGAACCGCCGCATATATGGGAAGCAGAGCCTCGTCACGGACAAGCTTGTCGTCGGTATCAAGAGCCTTTTTAACATCTTCTATGCAGAAGTCCTCAATCTCCTTA
This sequence comes from uncultured Clostridia bacterium, assembly GCA_947630285.1. Lineage (GTDB taxonomy): Bacteria > Bacillota > Clostridia > Oscillospirales > Acutalibacteraceae > Fimenecus. The sequence continues at coordinate 117,887 of CANRHD010000002.1, forward strand.
AAAATAACGGGGTCGGGGTCGGACGACTCATAGGCAAATTTGGGCTTGCCTACCTCTTCAACTATGCCCTGAATGAATTTTACGATTTTTTTGTTTTCCTCATGGCCTGCCATAATGCAGTCAAACATAAGGTCGTCGGGAATTTCGTTGCCGCCTGCCTCGATCATGGCAACAAGGTCGGCTGTGGACGCAACGGTAAGGTTAAGCTCTGTTTTTGCCCTCTGTTCAAGTGTGGGGTTAATGACTATCTCGCCGTCAACGATGCCGACATTTACTCCCGAAATGGGGCCGTCCCACGGAATATCCGAAATGGCTATGGCGGCGGATACGCCTATCATGGCGGAGATTTCGGGACTGCAATCGGGGTCAACCGACATAACGGTTGCGACTACCGTGCAGTCGTTTCTCAAATCCTTGGGGAAGAGCGGACGGATAGGTCTGTCTATGCAACGGGAGGTGAGCACGGCCTTTTCGCTTGCCTTGCCCTCTCTCCTTTGGAAAGAGCCGGGTATTCTGCCGACGGAGTACATTTTTTCCTCATAGTCGACCGAGAGCGGAAAGAAATCGACGCCCTCCCTCGGTGTTGCCGAAGCGGTTACCGTGCAAAGCACATTTGTATCGCCGTAGCGAACCATAACGGCGGCGTTTGCAAGGCCCGCCATTTTGCCTGTTTCAATGGAGAGCTTTCTCCCGGCAAGCTCGGTTTCCCAAACCTTAAAGTTTTTAAAGAACATAAATTTTTACCTCTCTTTTTTTATTTTATCAAGGCAAAAATCCTGTTTTAGCAATAAACACAGCCCTTGCTTTTCCAAACGCTCTGTTTACCGCTAAACTTTACGGATTTTGCCCTGAAAATTACATCACTTAAAGCAATTCAAGGCAAGCAGTCAAAACTGCTTGCCTTAAATAAGTCTTATTTACGAAGTCCGAGACGGGCAACTATTGAACGGTATCTTTCAATGTCAACCTTCTGAAGATATGCCAAAAGGTTACGCCTGCGGCCAACCATCTTGTGAAGACCTCTTCTTGAATGGTGGTCCTTCTGGTTAGTTTTAAGATGCTCGGTAAGATCCTGAATTCTCTTTGTAAGGACAGCTATCTGTACCTCGGGAGAACCGGTATCGCCCTCATGTGTTGCATACTCTGCCATAATGGCCTGCTTTTCCGACTGTGTCATTTTCTTTCACCTCATTTAAAATTACTTACGCTCACAACAGAATAAGGTACAGGTGAACACTTAACCGTGTAAGTTTACGCCATATTCCGTAATGCCGTATTGCTTTAGTATTATATATCAAACAATTTTTAAAGTCAAGAAAAATTATTTATCCGTTTTGCCCGTTTATGCGCCGCCGAATTTTAATATTCCTAAACCGCCCCGGTTTTATAATTTTGCGCCCGATTTATTGTTCTGTTTTTTGATTATAATATTAACAGAGCCGCTTTTTTCTTTTTTCATTGCCAACTCAAAGCCGAAAAATTTATGATTTTTGGTTAAAAAGCCGAAAATTATTTATTTGCCTTTCTTTTTATTGAAATCACATTAAAAATAGTATAATATATACAAGTTAAAAATTAATATGTCATAAGACTGTTTTGGAGGATATATATTATGAATTATTCGCTTACCAAGAAGAAAGCAAAGGAGCTTGTTAAGGCTAAGCTTTCACACAATATGGGCGTAAGCCCCGAGGAAGCTACGGACGAACAGTACTATAAGGCCATTGCGCTTATAATCAGGGATATGATGAGCGCCGGCAGGGCGGAATTTACAAGCGACGCCGAAAAGAAAGGCACAAAGCGTGTTTACTACCTTTGTATGGAATTTCTTATGGGCCGTTCGCTTAAAAACAATCTTTACAATTTAAACCTTACCGAGGTTTTTGAAAGCGTGCTGGCAGACTACGGCGTAAAGCTTGAAAGCATTTACGAGTGCGAACCCGACGCAGGCTTGGGCAACGGCGGTCTGGGCAGGCTTGCGGCCTGCTACCTTGACGGCCTTGCAACACAGGGCTATCCGGCAAGGGGATACTCCATTCTTTACGAGGCCGGTATTTTTAAACAGAAGCTTGTTGACGGCTGGCAGACGGAGCTTCCCGACTTCTGGCTTCCCGGCGGCGAAGTTTGGCTTGTACCGCACGAGGAGAGTGCGCTTGAGGTTCGTTTTGAGGGCGAGGTTCTCGACTCCTGGGAAAATCAGTTCCACCATGTAGAGCTTGCAAACTACAAGCCCGTTAAGGCAATACCCTACGACATGTGCGTTGCCGGCAAGGACGGCAAGGGCATTTCCGTTCTCCGCCTTTGGAAGGCTCAGGCTCCTGCGCTTGATATGACATTGTTCAATCAGGGCGACTATATGCGTGCTATGGAGAGAAACGCTATGGCGGAGGTTATCTCAAAGGTTCTTTACCCTGCCGACAATCACCCCGAGGGCAAGTCTTTAAGGCTCCGTCAGCAGTATTTCCTTGTTTCCGCTTCAATTCAGGATATTGTCCATAAGCATCTGCGTACCTACGGAACGCTCGACAATCTCCCCGACAAGGTTGCAATCCACATAAACGACACGCACCCCACCCTTGCGATACCCGAGCTTATGAGAATAATGCTCGACGAATGCGGTTACGGCTGGGACGACGCCTGGAATATAATCACAAAAACCGTTGCGTACACTAACCATACGGTTATGAAAGAGGCTCTTGAATGTTGGCCGGAGGACCTTTACAAACGCCTTATGCCGAGAATTTGGCAGATAACAAAGGAAATCGACAACAGGTTCAGAAACTTTATTTGGCAGGCTACGGGAAACGCCGACCAGGTTGAAAGAATGGCCGTAATTTCAAACGGCGTTGTCAGAATGGCTAACCTCTGCGTTGCCGGTTCACATTCGGTAAACGGTGTTTCGGCGCTTCATTCCGAGATACTCAAAGAAACCGTTTTCAACGATTTTTACGCAATCACTCCCAATAAATTTAAAAATGTTACAAACGGCATCGCTCACAGGCGTTGGCTTTGCCAGTCAAACCCCGAGCTTTCAAAATTCGCCGCTTCGCTTATCGGCGACGGCTTTGTTAAAAACGCCGACAGGCTCTCCGAGCTCAAAGCGTATGCAGACGACAAGAGCGTTCTTGACGAAATAGGCAGAATAAAACGCCAAAACAAGGAGAATTTCTCCAATTACATCAAGAAGCAGACGGGCATTATGCTTGACCCCAATTCTATTTTTGATGTTCAGGTAAAGCGTCTTCACGAGTACAAGCGCCAGCATCTTAACGCCCTCAACATTTTGTCGCAGTACCTTTACATTAAGGATAACCCCACCGCCGCATTTATTCCGCACACATACATTTTCGGCGCAAAAGCGGCTTCGGGATACTTTATGGCAAAGAAAATAATCGCCTTTATCTGTGCGCTTGCAAAGATGATTAACACCGACCCCGACTGCAAGGGAAAGCTTCAGGTAGTGTATGTTGAGGATTACAATGTGACAATGGCGGAGAGGCTTATACCCTCGGCGGATATTTCCGAGCAGATTTCTCTCGCCGGCACAGAGGCAAGCGGCACAAGCAATATGAAATTTATGTTAAACGGCGCTGTTACTCTCGGCACTATGGACGGCGCAAATGTTGAAATTTATGACGCCGTAGGCGAGGACAATATCTTTATTTTCGGTATGAGTACGCCCGAGGTTCAGTATTTGCAGAGATGCGGATACGATCCCCGGCAGTATTTCAACAACAATGCGGAAATTCAGAAAATTCTGAACTTCGCAAATCAGACGGGCATCGGCGGACAGTTCTTCCACGAGGTAACCTCAAGCATTATTTATCACGACCCGTATATGGTTTTGGCTGATTTTGAGGATTACAGAAGAAAACAGCATGAAATTTCCGAAGCCTATACAAACCGTGACAGCTGGAACAGAATGTCGCTTATAAACACCGCAAGCTCCGGCATATTTGCCGCAGACAGGGCGATAAACGAATACGCCAAAAACATCTGGCACACAAAATCGGCGTTTTCGGACGAAACGGCACCTGCAAAAAAGCCTGCCGCAAAGGCGCAGGAAAAGAAACCGGAGCCCGAAAAAAAGCCGTCGGTTAAAAAGAGCGCCGCAAAAAATGCGCCTGAAAAAAAGAGCAAATAAACTCCCCTGCGTTTATCAAAATACACTTGATTTGAGGAAAATATGAAGAACTTAAAGTTATTGAAAATAAAAATTTTTAAACTTATAAGCTATGTTTTTCTTTTCATTCCGATTAGCAACAATACAATCCTTTTCGACAGCTTTCACGGGAAGCTGAGCGACAACCCGAAATATGTTGAAATTTCCCTGCTCAAAAAGATGCCGAACGCCAATATCATTTGGGTTGCCGAGAAAAATAATAAGGCCGCCTTCAAGGGCTTAAAGACCGTTGATTACCAATCGTTAAGATATTTTATTCTGCTTATGCACGCCCGTGTTGTGGTTGACAATCAGTTGGGCGGCAGGCTTACAAGCGGAGGCGGTAAATCGGCAAAGCTCTATTCTAAAATTAGAAAAGATCAGCTTTGCATATCTTCCTGGCACGGTACTCCGCTCAAAAGGCTGGGTAACGATGTAAAATCCGACGGGCGCGCCTTTGTTTACAATTCAAACTTAGATGTTTTGTCATTGGGCAACAAATTTACTGCGGAAAAGATGGCAAGCGCATACGAGGTCAATACAAAAATCAAGTACTACGGCACTCCTAGAAACGATATACTGTTTGACAAAGAGGTCGATACCGAGGCCCTAAAGAAAAAATTACAGCTTCCCGACGGCTATAAATTTATCCTTTTCGCCCCTACATTCAGGGCGGATAACGAAAGAATGAGTGCGGCCGCTCAGCTTGAAATGCTTAACTTAACCCGTCTTACGCAGACCTTGGAAAAAAGCTTCGGCGGAAAATGGGGGCTTATTATCAGGGCGCACCATATCGCATTGTCGCACATTAATATTGACGAGATTGCCTGCGAAAGCGGCGTTGGGATTTTTAACGGAAATATCGGCGACGATATGGCGGAATATCTCGTCCTGTCGGATATACTGCTTACCGATTATTCGAGCAGTATGTTTGACTTTGCGCTTACCAAAAAGCCCTGCTTCCTTTTTACTCCAGACAGGGACGAATACGAAAACGGATATTATTTCCCCTTAAATACGCTTCCTTTCCCGAGCGGAAACAGCGAGGAGGAGCTTTTATATCAAATTGGGCATTTTGACCAAAGCAAATATGAGTCGGGCGTGGACAAGCTGCTTGAAAACATAGGAAATGTTGAGGACGGCCATGCCTGCGAACATATTACCGACGATATAATCGACTTTATCCAAACCAAGAAAAAAAGCGAGGATTAAAGCTCTATGCTGACCAATAAAGTGCTGAACATAGGCGAAGGTACAATTTCGCAAATAAGCGAAATGCTTTCCAAACAGAAAATAAGCGGCAAGCTCCTCTATGTTTCCGACCCCGTTGTAGACGGGCTGTTCGGGGCCTTAGTCCGTCCGCAGCTTGAAAAAGCCGGGCAGGTCAGGGAAGTTTTCGTTACGGAAAACACTATCGACTACGCCATGTCCCTTGCCGAACGGGTTATAGCTACCGATATTGACTGTATAATCGGTATGGGCGGCGGCAAGGTGCTTGATGTTTGCAAATATGCGGCATATATATCGAAAAAGCCGTTTTTATCCATACCCACCACAATGGCGAACGACGGTATTGCCTCACCCATAGCGGTTCTTAAAAGGCGTGACGGCAAGCCGAAGAGCCTGGGCTGTGCTGTGCCGACTATGCTTTTGCTTGACACACAGCTTATTATGAACAGTCCCAAGGAGCTTATAAAGGCCGGTATCGGCGACACCATGTCCAATTATATGGCGCTCCTTGACTGGAAGCTTGCCTACTCCTGCGGAAAAGAGGATATAAACGGCTATGCTTATCTTATGTCCCAGACCTCTCTTGACGCATTGATGAAAACGCAGTATGATTCAATTTGTCCGGAGTTTATCGAGGTGCTTGCAAATTCGCTTATTCTTTCGGGAATAGCTATGGATTTTGCGGGAAGCAGCCGTCCTGTCAGCGGCTCTGAGCATCTGTTCAGCCATGCGCTTGATATGTATAGCGAAAAACCGAATTTGCACGGCTTGCAGGTAGCTCTCGGCACGGTTGCGGCGCTTATGCTTATCGGGGAGGATTACCGCCCCGTAGTAAATTATCTTAAAAAATTTGAAGTTGATGTTAATCCCGTTCGCTTGGGAATTGACGAAAAAACATTTGTCAGCTGTATGCAGAAATCCGTTACGGTTCGCAATGACAGATATACATATCTGCATGAATGTGAGCTGTCGGACGAGCGTTTAAAAACCATATACAAAAGACTTTTGGAGGAATTATAAATGAAGGCATTAATTTTAGCTGCCGGTTTCGGTTCTCGTCTTGCGCCGATTACCGATTCCTGCCCAAAATCACTTGTGCCCGTAAACGGAAAGCCCATATTGATAAAACAGCTTGAAAACCTGAAAAGCAACTCTATAGACGATATTACGGTAATATCGGGATACAAGGGCGATGTGCTTGAAAAGGCCGTGCATGAGAGCTTTCCCGATGTCAAGATTATTTTAAGCCGTGATTACGCAACGACAAACAATATGTATTCGGCATACCTTGCAAAAGAGGTCTTATACGGCCGTGAATTTTTGATGATGAACGCAGATGTGTTTTTTGACGCTTCCGTTATATCGGCGCTGTTAAAATGCGAACATTCAAACGCCATTGTCGTAGATATGGGAACATACCTTGAAGAGTCAATGAAGGTGGTCGAAAGGGACGGCCGCCTTACGGAAATTTCAAAGACGGTTAAAGAGCAGGACGCTCTGGGGGCGTCAATAGATGTGTATAAATTTGACGCCGACGGCTCAAGGGCGTTTTTCGACAAATGCACAGAGTATATTGAAAAGAACCGAGATTTAAAGAAGTGGAGCGAGGTGGCGCTCAACGATATTCTGCCCGAGGTTGAATTTAGAGCCTGCCCGTTGGACGGAAGATGGTTTGAAATAGACAATCACGAGGATTTAGCCGCCGCCGAGAAGTTATTTAAAGAGTAAATCAAAATAGGTACAAAATATGTTCAACAAAAAGCTAATATTAATACCGATTTAGGCGACGATATATAAAAGCTCTTATGCCTTATCCGTATTTATAATTTGACTGCAAGCCTTTAAAAAGGCTTGAGCGAAACTTTTAATTTCGCCGAGGCAAAGATTTTATCGCAAAAGTAAAGGACAGACAAATGCGTCTGTCCTTTTAGTGTGTAGAAAAAGTATGTTTCACTTGTTAATATGCACAAAAGGAGTAAGATTATGGGGAACCCCATGCGTGGGTTCCCCAACGCAAAACAGTTCACCGGACTGTTTTGCGCCCCTCCTGCGCTTTTTTGAGTATAAGAATTTCGCAGTCTGCGGACTGCGCCGGGGGCGTTGCCCCTCGACCCCACCGCCTTTTGAAAAAGGCGGGCGAAAACTTTTGGACATTTTGCTATCGCAAAACAGTTTATCGACACACTGAAAGGACAGACAAAAGCGTCTGTCCTTTATTTTTATTTAATATCGTCCATAGCAATGCCGAGATTTTGGCATTATTTAAAATACATATAAAGCTGGCACTTGATCATTCCGTTATAGAGCTTTCTGCGCTTATCCGCCTTTCTTTTGAACAGCTCCTCAAAGTCCTCGTTCGGGCTTATAACGCTATAGCTGAAGCTGTGCCTTTTGGGGAATACCTCGCCCATGGTCTTGATAAGGCCGTCCGCCTGCGGCTTTGTCAGCATTCTCTCGCCGTAAGGGGGATTACAAATTACCGTTCCCCTGTCGGTTATCGGACTGAAATCCTTTATATCCGCACGCTTAAATTCGATGTATTTTTCCACGCCTGCCCTCTGTGCGTTCTGCCTTGCGGTTTCAAGCGCATCTAAATCAATATCCGAGCCGTAAGCCTTAAAATCGCTTTGGCAAATTTCCGCCTGCCTTGCTTCCTCCCTCTCCTTTTCCCATACGGAAAAGTCGATCTGCTCAAACCTCTCTGCGGAAAAGTGCCTGTTAATTCCCGGTGCAATATTATGTACGAGCATAGCGCCCTCAATGAGTATGGTGCCGGAACCGCACATCGGGTCGTACAGCGTGTGATACGGGCGAAGCCGTGAAAAACTGCATATTGCGGCGGCGAGCGTTTCTTTAAGCGGCGCATCGTTTGCAACGGGTCTGTAGCCTCGCTTATGCAGTCCGTTGCCGGTAGTATCTATCATAAGGTGAACCGTATTTTTAATAATTGAAAATTCTATCTGATGCTTTGCGCCCGTCTCCTCAAACCAATCTATGCCGTAAACGCCCTTTAACCGTTCCACAACGGCCTTTTTCACTATCGACTGGCAATCGCTTACGCTGAACAAATCGGAATTGACGCTGTAGCCCTTTACGGGAAATTCATCGTACTGCGAAATCCATTGCTCCCATTTTAAAGCCTTTGTACCCTGAAACAAATCCTCAAAGCTGTGAGCTTCAAACGAGCCGAGGTCAATATAAATTCTCTCGGAATATCTTGAGCGGATATTCGCCCTTGCAAGCATACTCTCATCGCCCGAAAAAAACACCCTGCCGTTTTCGGCCGATACATTTTGCGCACCCATATCCTCAAGCTCACGGCGCACAAGGCTTTCAAGCCCGAAAATACACGGTGCGGCCATATTTATCTGCATTGTCTTTACCGCCTTTTATTTATTGACTATATTATATATGCTTTTTGCGCCGAAAGCAACAAAAGAAAAACGGCAGAAATTGCTTCCTGCCGTTAAGTTTTTTGTTTGTAAAATTACTGCTCTACAGCGTAAACGCTTACCTTTTTACGGTCCTTGCCCATTCTCTCGAATTTAACGGTACCGTCAATCTTGGCAAAGAGCGTATCGTCGGAACCCTTGCCGACATTCTCGCCGGGGTGGATATGAGTGCCGCGCTGACGGACAAGTATGTTGCCTGCGAGAACGAACTGACCGTCCGCACGCTTAACGCCAAGACGCTTTGACTCCGAATCCCTGCCGTTCTTTGTAGAGCCCATACCTTTTTTATGAGCGAACAGCTGAATGTTTATTTTAAGCATTATAAGCACCTCTTTCAAAATTTATATACTGCGGATATTCCTTTTGCAGCTCCTTAATATGAAGCATAAAGCCCTTAAGAATATCTGCGCCCTTTTCGGCGTCCCCGTCGCAAAGCCTTAAAAGCATATAGCCGTCGTCCGTTTTTATATCGGCGGACAAATTAATAACATCAGTTATAGTGTTTGCCGCCATATATGCCGCAGAGGAAACCGAAGCGCATATAATATCGCTCCCCTGCCGTGAATAATCCGAATGACCGCTGATTTCAAAGCCCGTAACCGAAGAATTTTTGCCGAAAATAAATTTTACCGTTATCATTTTTTAAGCGTTGATAGCGGAGATCTCTACCTTTGTGTAAGGCTGACGATGACCCTTTTTACGCTTTTCGTTTTTCTTGCACTTGTAAGTAAATACCGTGATTTTCTTACCCTTGCCTGTTTTAAGCGCCTTGCCCGATACCGTTGCGCCCTCTACATAAGGAGAGCCGACCTTGATACCGTCGTCTGCGCCTACTGCAAGAACCTTGTCAAAGGTTACTTCGGCATTGTCCTCTGCGTTAAGCTTTTCAACATAGATAACATCGCCGTTTTCTACCTTGTACTGCTTACCGCCTGTTACGATGATTGCGTACATTTTTTTACCTACCTTAATATAGTCTCGCTATTGAGGGCGGAATTAACGCTTACCGGTATGAAAACATACTGCCCCCTAATATGCGGCAAATGGTATTTTATCAAAAAAGTCAATGCTTGTCAAGTGATTTATACAAACACATACATAAATATTGAAAAGAAGTGTAAAATCGAACCTGCAAGCACAAAAAAGTGGAACACCGAGTGAAAATAGGCGTGCTTTTTTCCCATTCCGTATATTATTGCGCCCAGGGTATAGGCTATTCCGCCTGCGACGAGCAGCCAGAAGCCTATCCTGTTGAAATGAACCCAAAGCGTTTTAATACACACCACTACCATCCAGCCCATTGCGAGGTAAAGCACCATTTGGAGCGCCTTTGTCTGATTGAACAGCGTCATTGTAAGGGCTATCGCAACTGCCGAGGTTATCCATGCTATTAAAAGCAAAACCGTGCTTGTAGTCGGACTTACGGGTCTTATAATGAGCCAGGCATACGGGGTAAAAGTACCGGCTATCATGGGGAATATCATGGAGTGATCCACCATGCGCATGGCCTTTTTGCCGTTATTGGGCCTTAGGGCGTGGTAAACGGAGGAGCAGGTATACATACCTATCATTGTAACGGAATATATAAGGCTTAGAAACGCATAGTCCCAACGCCTTAGAATATATGCTTTTATAAGGCACAGTATCAGCGCAACTATCGAGAGTCCGCCGCCTACCATATGGGAAATGGAATTGAGCCAATCCTCTTTTCTTGTATATTGTGCAAGTTTGATTTTATCAAGATATGCCATTATATCTCGCCTCCGTTATTAAAATAATGTTTTCATACCCTAATAATATTACTTTTTGCACACAATTTCAACCTACTTTTGTTGCTTTTTTCAAACCGCAACCGATAGTTGCACTTTTTTAAATCAGTCGTTAGTTAATTTCTATCTATTGTTAGATAATTATTATCTATTTCGCCTCCGCTTAAAATCTCCCACATAAGCTTTTCAAATTCGTCGCTCAAAAATACAGCCTTTTCGCTCTTGATTTTTAAAGCCTTTACAAGCCTTTTGGGTATTTTTGAAAAGCTTGTAACCACATTGTAATAAGCGCCTCCCTCGGGGCGTTTTGTAAGCGAGCCGTCGAGCAGGGACAGGAAGCTTTCGTTTACGATGTCTATTATTTTCTTGTCCTTAAGCTTTTTTAAATCCGATTTTTCAAAAGTTTTGTTAAAAGAACACAAGTTTATAAATTCTCCGAAAGAGGTTACGCCCGTTTTGGTGATAAATCCGCCTGTAATGTTCAATACGGGTCTGAGCTTTTCCGCCGTGTTTTGCTTTACTCCGAGCTCCGCCATAGTTTTTAAATATTCCTCTTTTTGTCCTCTTTTTGCAAGGGAGAGAGTTCTTGTAATTATATTTGTCGCATGCTTTTTTAAATACCCCTGCGTGCATACCCTGCCGTCATAGTTAAACTGCTTTAAATGCTCGGTTTTGATTTCTATTTTTTCATCTGTTATGCTCACATTCACCATAGGCGCAGGATAGCCCACGAGCGAGCCTACATTGACCTCGTAAAGCACATTTCCGTTTTTGGAGGTGTAGCGGTCAATTCTCTGCATATGGCTGTGGCCCACAAAGACTAATTTCATTCCCGCCTCGCAGAATTTTTCTATATACTCCTCATGCTTTCCGCAACACAGCCCGTGCCCCGAAAGCAGGGGCGAAATATGCTGATACAGCAGATGATGCTCCATACCGATAACGAGCCTGCCCTTTTCCCTCTCCTCCCTGATTTGGTTTAAAATCCATTCAAGGTGGTCGGCGGTAAAGCCGGAAGCGCCCTCGCCGTCCTGGTCGTCAATAAGCGATAAAAGCACAACATCGTTGGGAAATTCAATTTTATATGACGAGGTGCCGAGGTGTGTTATAAACTCCGCCTTTGCGTCGCAGGGGCCGAAGTCGTAATACATTTGCCGAAGCTCGGTATGATCGACGGTTTCCACATCATGAAAAACCTCGTCGCCGCAATATCTTCTTGCATTTCGGTCACAGCACCAGTCATGGGTTGCCAAGGTGACATAAACCGGCTTCTTTTCCTTGAACCTGTAGAGCTTTTCGAGCATTTCCTCATGGCTCGCCCTTTCGCCGTCGTCACTGATGTCGCCCACTATCATTAAAGCGTCGGTATCGCTTTGCGCTATTGTTTCAAGCGCACTGTCGATTATTGCCCCGGTTTCGGCAAGGCATTTTTGGTCAGTGGCGCTTCTTCTCTCATAAGCGCTTCCGCTGACGCCGAGACTTTTTGAATAATGGTGCGTATCGGCTATGAATGTCAGTTTAGTTTTTCCCATAATATCAGCTCAATTCCCGTTAAATTAAATTTTTTATATCCTCCGGCCTGATAACTCCCTTTTCGGTTATAAAGCACGATATGAGCGAAGCGTCCGTAATATCGAACGCAGGGTTTAGCGCACCGACAGCTTCTGGCGTCATTCTTTTAGAGTACCACATTTCGGATACCTCGCTCTCGTCCCTCATTTCAATTACTATATCGCCGCCCGTTAAAGCGTTTTTGTTAAAGGTTGAAAACGGAGCGCACACATAAAACGGAATATTGTAATACCTTGCAAGCACCGACAGCCCCGAAGTGCCTATTTTATTTGCGGTATCGCCGTTTAAGGCTATTGAGTCTGCTCCGACTATTACCGCATCGACAAGGCCGTTCTTCATAACATATGACGCCATATTGTCGCAGATTACGGTTGTGTCCACGCCTGCGCTTGCAAGCTCGAACGCCGTAAGCCTTGCGCCCTGTAACAGAGGCCGTGTTTCATCTACATAGACCTTTAGCCTGTTGCCCTGCTCATATGATACATAAACGGGTGCGAGCGCAGTTCCGTATTTAACACAGGCAAGTCTGCCGGCATTGCAATGGGTTAAAACCGCCTTGCAGTTTTTTAAAAGCTCCGCACCGCAGACCCCTATCCGTTTACAGCGGAGTATATCGTCGCTATGTATTGACAAAGCCTTGTCCTGTAAGGCTTTTTTGATTGTGTCAAGGCTTTTGCCTTTACATAGCAAAAGCGTATTTTTCATCTCGTTTACCGCCCATGAGAGGTTTACGGCGGTCGGTCTTGACGAAATTAAATACTCGCAGTTAAAATCAAATTCCTTTAAAAACTCCTCTTTTGTCCGAGCCTCGCTGTTATTCGCAAGCACGGACAGCGCAATGGCCGCAGAAACCCCTATGCAGGGTGCGCCCCTCAGTTTAAGGAGCTTTATTGCATTGTATATCTCTTCCCTTGTTTTCAGCGAAAGCTGAACGCATTTGTTGGGAAGCTCGGTTTGGTCAATTATAACCAGAGCGTTGTTTTGCGTATCATAGCTTACGGTTTCGCCCCTCATATCAAACATAAAATCACATTTCCCCGGCAATTTTTTCAATAAGGCTCTGAAGCTGTCTGCCCTTTCTTGCGCCCGTTTCAAGCACTTCCTCTTCGGTAAGGGGCTGTTTGAGTATTCCTGCCGCCATATTGGTTATAAGCGAAAAGGCAAGCACCCTCATTTTGCAATGGTTGGCCGCAATTACCTCGGGTACGGTTGACATACCTACCGCATCTGCTCCGAGCAGGCGAAACGCCCTGATTTCCGCAGGCGTTTCATACGAAGGCCCGGTACAGCCGATATAAACGCCTTTTTTAATATCTATTTTAAGCTCCCCGGCGCATTTTTCGGCAATTTTTCTTAAACCGGGGTCATACGCAAAGCTCATATCGGGGAACCTGACTCCAAGGCTTTCGTTGTTTTTGCCTATAAGCACATTAGTACCCATAAAATTTATGTGGTCGGTAATGAGCATTATATCCCCTGCCGTAAATTGAGTGTTTATTCCACCTGCGGCATTGGTAACAATAAGATTTTTTGCCCCGAGCAAAAAAAGCGTTCTTACGCCCGTAACGACCTGCTCCATGGAATATCCCTCATAAAAATGGAACCTCCCCTGCATACAGGCTACCTTTTTGCCCGAAAGCGTGCCGAAAACAAACCTGCCCGTGTGGCCGGGAGCGGTTGAAACGGGGAAGCCCTCAAGCTCTGCGTAGTCAATATAAACCGGGTCTTCAACGGCTTCGGCAAGTCCGCCGAGCCCCGAGCCGAGTATAATTGCCGTTTCCGGCGTGAAATTTATTTTTGCCTTAATGTATTCAACTGCGCTCTTTATCATTTGCCCAGCTCCCTTACAATCTCGTTTACCGTTTTGTTGCATTGACTGCCTGTTTTTTCGATGTCAATGGTCATAAATTCTCCGTTTTCATAAAGCACCCTGCCGTCAACCATGGTGAGAATTACATCGGATTTTTCGGCAGAATAGACTATATTGTTGATAACATTGTAATCTGGATACATATTAGGCCCGTCAAGCGAAATGACAGCGAGGTCCGCTTTATAGCCCTCCTTGATAATTCCGCAGTCGTATCTGCCCTGTGCGACGGCGCCGTTGAGGGTTGCCATTTTAAGCACATCTTTAGGGCTTACAATATCCGCCTTACGGTTAATGCCCTTAGGCAGTATGGCGGCAAGGTACATTTCCCTGAGCATATCAAGGCCGTTGTTGCTTGAAGCGGAGTCCGTACCCAGTGCAAGATTTACGCCGCTTTTTAAAATCTTATAGCTGTCGCAAACGCCGCTTCCGAGCTTTAAATTGCTTGCCGGACAGGTGACTATGCTTGCATTTTTCTCTTTAAGTATTTCAAGGTCCTCGTCCTCAATCCAAACGCAGTGGGCGAAAAGGCATTTTGAGTCAAGAATTTTACTGTCATAAAAAAGCCTTGCGGGAGTTTTGCCGTATTTCTTTTTGCAGTTTTCATGCTCCGATTTTGTCTCGGACATATGGATATGGGTTATATAATCCCTTGTACGGGTATATTCGCCGAACTGCTCAATCATTGAAAGAGTGTTTGTATATTCGGCGTGGAGGGAAAAATCAATTTTAATTCTTCCGTTTTGAGTGTTGTGATATTTTTCGGCGGCGTCAATAGCCTCTGCAACCCTGCTGTCCTTTAAAAAATCCACATCGGAAAAAGAGGTTATGGAACGGCAGAAATTTGTTTTCATTCCGCTTTCCGCAGCCGCCCTTATAACGCCGTCGGCAAAGAAATACATATCCGAATACGCCGTTGTGCCGCAGCTTAGCATCTCCGCCGCAGAGAGCATCGTGCCGTAATACGCCCTGTCGCAGTTCAATCTGTCCTCAAAGGGGAAAACCCTTTCGTTGAGCCAGCGGTCGAGCGGCAGGTTCTCGGCATAGCCCCTCAATAGTGTCATGGGCGAGTGGGTATGGGCGTTTACAAGACCCGGTATAAGCACCTTGTTCCTGCCGTCATATACTCTGCCGAAATCGCCCTGCGGCTTTTGCGCCCCGACATAGCAAATCTTATCATCTTTTACGCCGACGAACATATCTTTTTTATATTCAAAATTTTCGTCTGCAATTCCTATGTTTTGAAATAACATTTTTCCTCCTGATTAAGACGAGGGAAGCCGAAAAGAGCCTGCGTAAATCGGCGTGTATTCGGCTTCCCTTAAAAGGCAGAAAAAGCATCTGCCGCATTGTCGGTTAAAATTATACTGCTTCTATTGTAATCTCTTCGATTACAACATCGTTTATAGGCTTGTTTTGGAAGAAATCCACCTTGACTCCGGCAATTTTGTCTACCGTGTCCATACCCTCGATTACCTGGCCGAACACGGTGTGATGATAGTCAAGCCACGGCGTGCCGCCGAATTTTTCATAATTTTCAATACAGCTTGTAGGATAAGAAGCCTCGTCTGCGCTCCTGAGCTGGTCAAGCATATCATCGGAAACCTCTTTCGCCTGGACTATAAAGAACTGACTGCCGTTTGTTCCCGGACCTGCGTTAGCCATCGAAACAGCGCCCCTTATATTGTGAAGCTCCGGGCTGAATTCATCTTCAAACGGGTTGCCCCAAATGCTCTCGCCGCCCATACCCGAGCCTGTCGGGTCGCCGCCCTGAATCATAAAATCATTTATTACCCTGTGGAAGATATGCCCGTTATAATATCCGTTTTTGGCATGGGTTATGAAATTTTCAACCGCCTTGGGAGCCGCTTCGGGAAAAAACTTGATTTTAATTTCTCCCATATTTGTTTTCATTACCGCTATCTGCTCTCCTGCAGAAGCATTTGCAAGCTGATCAATCATATTTTAATCTCCTGTTTAATTATTCAACGCTTTTAAGCGATTCAACCATATCTATGGACTTTATTCTGAAGCTCATAAGGAAGTTGACAAATACCGCAAATATTGCAGTCAGGGCAATGCTGAACAGGTAGCTGTACCAGCTTATATACCTGCCGAACATCATGGTATCCGTTTCAACCGACCTCATAACGAAAATATGAAGCACTATTCCCAGAACAATACCTATTATTCCGCCCATTACCGTAAGGATAATATTTTCACGGTAAACATATTTTTCAACCTCATCGTCAAAGAAGCCGAGAACCTTCAGCGTTGCAAGCTCCCTTGACCGCTCCGTAATATTGATGTTATTGAGGTTATACAGGACTACAAAGGCAAGCAATCCGGCGGATATTATCATAAGCGCAACTATAATCATAAGCTTATCCATCGTGCTGTCAACCTGCTGTTGAGTGTCGGCGTTCATCGTCACCGAGGTAACGCCGTCAATTTTAAGAATGTTCTTTGAAAGCTCCCCGTTGTTGTCCGCGCCGCTTCTCAAAAGCAGGGTGTTAAGCGCCGGAGCTTCCCCGAACAGGCTCTTATATGTTGAGGGCGACATATATACATAGTGATATATATAGTTTTCGACAATGCCGGCTATCGGTATTTCGACCGTAGGCTCGCCCTCTTTTTCGGTTTTAAGCTTTATCTTATCCCCTGCCTTTACTCCGAGCAAATCGGCGAGCTTTTCGGTAATAAGCACCGTGTTGTCGGTAAGGGTGTAGGATTTATTGCCCGTTCTCGATTTAAGAGTGATATAGTCGCCGAGAAAATCAACATTCTGCGGAACGACAATATATGAATCGTTTTCCTTATCGCCTGCGTCAACATAGCTGAGTGTTCTGTAGGTCTGAAGATAATCGTTTACCCCGGGAGTTCTCTGCATCTCTGCAAGCAGATGCCTGCGCTCCGTCCTTGTAAGGGCTTCGTTTACCGTAACCGTACCGTCATAATTCCAAATTTTATTGAATTGATTGTCGGTCATTGAGGATACCGAGTCCCTTATGCCGAAGCCGACAAGCAGCAGAGCCATACAGCCGGCAACTCCGAAAACGGTCATAAACAGGCGTTTTTTGTATCTGAAAAGATTTCTCAAAGCGGATTTCTGCGAGAAATTGAGACGAAGCCAAAAGCCGTCAATTCTTTCAAGCAAAATCTTTTTGCCGACCTTGGGTGTTTCGGGTCGCATAAGCGAAGCCGGAGCTTCCCTGAGGTACTTTCTGCTTGCAATAAGCGCCGCACCGGTTGTGCATATAACCGCAATGACAATGGCTGTCAAAGCATATACAAGGTTCGGAGAAACGATAGTTTTGTTAAGGTTTACATAAACCACCTTGTATGTTTCCACAACGAGTCTCGGGATAAGCGCCTCGCCCAAAACGACTCCTATAACGCTTCCTGCAAGCGTCGCATAAAAGGCATAGAGGAAGTATTTTTTTGTAATTTCAAATTTGCTGTAGCCCAAAGCCTTAAATGTGCCTATCTGCGTCCTCTGCTCCTCAACCATTCTTGTCATGGTGGTAAGACTTACAAGCGCCGCAACAAGGAAGAAAATAATCGGGAACATAAGACCTACGGCCGAAATGCCGTCTGCGTCGTTTTTAAACGAAGCGTAAGAGGCGATAGCCTCCCTGCCCGTAACATACCAAACCGGCTCCTCCGTGTTACGGATTTTTTCTTTATATTTGTCAAGCTTTGCCTCGGCGTCGTTCAATTCCTCAACAATTTCGTCTTTGGAAAGCTCGTATTCCTCCTTGGCAGTATTCAACTGGTTCTGCTTTTCGGTGACATTTTTCTGAGCCTCGGCAATTTCCTTGTCGCCGTCGGCAAGCTTTTGGCGTGCCTGCGCTATGGTTTCGGGGCTTCCGTTTATTATGGCCTCTGCGTCATTAATCCTCTGCTGTGCAGTTTGAATACTTCTTGCAAGGGTGTCAAGCTGTGTCTGATAGACCTGCGCCGTCGCCTTGTAGCCGAACACGGTAAACGCCGCCTCCGCATATTCGTCGTTGGTCATATTTGCGGCGTTGACCCTAAGCTCCTCTTCAAGCTTTTCGATAGTTTTGTTTGCCTGCTCAAGCTGTTTGCTTGCGGTTTCATGCCTTATTTTAAGGTCGTCCAGGGTCACCTTTGCCTCTTCGAGCTGTTTTTTGCTGTCGTCGAGAGTCATTTCCTGCATATTAAGTATTTCCTGGGCGTCGGCAATTTCCTGCTTTTTGGCGTCAATTTCCGCCTGTGCGGTATCGAGTGCGGACTGATTGTCGGAAAGGGTTTGATAGGACTTCCTGAACTCCTCCATTACAGTCTGCTTTCTCGCTTCAAATTTATCTTCCGCCTTTGAAATCAGATCGACCGATTCCTTTTTAAACTCATCGAACCTGACCGCACAGCGTGTTTCGGCAATGGTTCTGATATTGGACTCAACGCCCTCAACCAAATTCTCATACTTGTTTGAAAAACAGTTTAAAGCCATGGCGCTGTCAACCGTTATAAAAATTTTAGTGTAGCAGGAGAGCGAAAAAGCCTCCTTGGGAACTACTAAGAAGCCGTCAACCGTGCCGTCGCCTATGGAGGCGTTTCCCCGTTCGTTATCAAGGTAATATGAGCTTGTGCCGACGCCCACTATGGTAAAGCTGTCGGTTGCAAGGGTTTCGCTGACTTCCGAATCGTTGCCCGTTGTCAATTTAACTGTATCGCCGATTTTATACCCCGATTCGTCAAGGAATTTCTTATCGGCAATACACTCGTCATATTTTTCGGGGAACCTGCCCTGATTTACCTTAACAATGTTTATGGAGTCGTTAAGCGATATGACCGAGGTAACAAGCTCCGCCTTATCGCTCGAACAAAGGAAATCTCCGTTATATGCGCCCTCTGCGCCCGAAACGCCGCTGATTTTGATTATTTCTTTAATATCGCTGTCAGTTACGCCGAGAGTGCCCTGAACGCAAATATCCATTAAATTTTCAACATCATAGACGCTGTCCGCCGACTTACGCATAGCCGGAGCGGCAGACTTTATACCTGCAAAGAACGCAGTTCCGAGGGTAACTATTAAAATTATTGAAAGGAATCTGATAAAGCTTGCCTTAACTTCACGCCTGAATTCCTTTTTCATAGGTTTAGTCATAGCTTATTCCCTTTACCATTCAATATATTCAACAGGCGTAGGCTTCTGGTTCAAAAGAAGCTTATCTACCCTGCCGTTTTTCACCTTAATGACCTTGTCCGCCATGGGAGCAAGCGCGGAGTTATGCGTAATGACAACTACCGTCATACCCTTTTCACGGCAGGTATCCTGCAAAAGCTTAAGTATTGATTTGCCCGTAATATAATCGAGCGCTCCCGTGGGCTCGTCGCACAAAAGCAATTTCGGATTTTTGGCAAGCGCCCTTGCGATAGACACCCTTTGCTGTTCGCCGCCAGAAAGCTGAGCCGGAAAATTGTCAAGCCTGTTGGAAAGGCCGACTTCCTTTAACACATCGGCGGCTTTAAGAGGATTTTTTGAAATCTGCATGGAGAGCTCTACATTTTCTATTGCGGTAAGATTGCCCACAAGGTTATAGAACTGAAAAACGAAGCCTACATCGTCCCTTCTGTATGCGGTAAGCTGGGCCTCGTTATATTTTGTAATATCGACATTATCTACATAAAGACTGCCGGAGGTCGCCGTGTCCATACCTCCCAAAATGTTGAGTATGGTGGTTTTGCCTGCGCCGCTCGGGCCGACAACAACGACAAACTCTCCCTTTTCAATACCAAAGCCTATCTCGTCAAGCGCTTTAATTTCGACCTCGCCCGTCTTGTAAGTTTTGGTTATATTTCTCACTTCAATAAACGCCATTTTAAAACCTCTTTCGCTCTATAAAGTTAAAGGGATATACAAGTTAATTTTATCATATAAAATCGTAAATTTCCATAGTAAAATTAATTTTTATAATATGTTCACATTTTAATTTTTCGGGAAAAATAAAGAGCCACAAATGCTGTGGCTCTAAATTACATATTTAAGCTTTATCAGTCGTCTTTTTTCTTCCTTGTAAGTACAAGAGCAAGACCTGCCATTGCGGCTATTGCCGCTACCGAAGCTACCGCATAGTCGCCTGTGGGCGGTATGTCGGTCGGGTTGGACGGTGTGGAGTTGTTGTCGGTATTGTTCTGATTATTGTCGGGATTTACAGGGTTTGAACCTCTGAGCAAATCCGCAAGTCCGTTCGTTATGTAGCTTATAGCGTCGCCGAAGCCCCTGAACAGCTGGGCAAGGTCCGTGGGAGTATAGCCCTGGAATATATTTTCCACAACATTGGTGTTCGCTTCCTCGGAATTGACCGCCGTTATAAGTTTATCTCTTTCGTCAAGGGTAACAGAGCCGTTTTTATAAAGAGTTTTGATGACAAGCTCTGCCTTTTCAACGGTGAGAACGCCGTTGCCTACAAGAGAGACAAGCACGCTCTCTTTCTGACTGTAATTAAGGTTAGCAAGAACATTGGCGTAATACTCGATTTCTCTGGTCGGCTCAACATTTTCGTCGGGCTCTTTGCTGTCGTCGGGTTTCGCCGTAACGGTTTCCGGAGGGTCAACCTCATCTGCAATGGCCTTTGAGATAAGGGTTGTAAGCATACCGGCCGCCGAATTTGAAAAAGCAACATCTTCCTTAACTGCGGTGACTGCGAGACTTACCGTAAGCTTAATTGAATCGGGATTTGCCTTGTAAGATGTGCTGTAGGGTGTAAAGTCGCCGATGCCGGATATGACATCTTTCTTGATGTCGGAACGACCCAGGGCGGTTTCAACATCATTTCCTTTCTCAATGGACTCAAGGATAAGCGTTGCTATCTCCTTTTGCTGTGCGTCCGTAAGGGCGTCAACCTTCTCCCCCGCAAAAGCCGGAATTGCAATCGCCATCAACAAAGAAACTGCAACCAAAATAGATAAAATCTTTTTCATGTCTCGCTATTCCCTTCTAAGTTTACTGTAAACAACTATATAAACAGATAATATTTCATTTATATACACTTGGAATTATAGCAGTTATTTTGTATTATGTCAACAAAAAATGTTATCAAATTATATAATTTTTTTTGGAAAATCGGAAATACTATTGATACTGCAATAAATGAAAGGAAAAATTTATGATGAAAAGAAAAAATGAAAAGCCGTCTGAAAAAGCAATAAAGAAAATCAATAAAAAATCCGAAGAA
Organism: uncultured Clostridia bacterium; assembly: GCA_947630285.1. Lineage (GTDB taxonomy): Bacteria > Bacillota > Clostridia > Oscillospirales > Acutalibacteraceae > Fimenecus. The sequence continues at coordinate 139,141 of CANRHD010000002.1, forward strand.
ATAGCCGAGATATGGTCCGGCGACACCAACGAGGAGATTTCCTCCGATGTATTGGGCAGTTATACGGGCAATCCCACCGAAACGGACAGACCCGTGCAGGACGCCGACGATTTATAAGCCGGCGCAGTCCGCAGGCCCAAAAAGCGCAAATAAAAAAATTTTTAAAATTTTTCTTGCAATAGTTATTATAGTATGTTATTATTACAAAGTAAGAATATTTGTAGGCTGAGAGTAGGTTGCGACCTGCTCTCTTGTGTTATGTACGGAGGTATTATGGCAGAGAAAAAGGCAAATACCGTTTCGCTTGTGTGGGATATTGCCGAACCGATAGCCGAAAAGCTCGGTCTTGTGCTGTGGGACGTGCGTTTTTTAAAGGAGGGGTCGAATTATTATCTCAGGATCATAATCGACCGTGACGACAGACCCGTCGATATTGACGACTGCGTAAATATGAGCCACGCCATTGACGGACCGCTTGACGAGGCCGATCCCATAGATACAAGCTATTCCCTCCAGGTTCAGTCGCCGGGAATTGAGCGTGAGCTTGTAAGGGATTTTCACTTTGAAAAAAATATAGGCGAAAAAGTTACGGTTCGCTTTATAAGGGCGTTAAACTCACAAAGGGAATATAAGGGAGTTCTGAGCGCTTATCAAAACGGAAAAATTTCGTTGACTCTCCCCGACGGGGAGGTTCTCGAATTTAATAAAAAAGAAGCATCATGGATAAAGCTTGATGATTTTGGAGGTTTTGGAGAAAATGAATAAGGAATTTTTTGAAGCGGTAAATATGATGGAAAAGGAAAAGGGCATACCTGCCGAGTTCCTTTACGAGAAAATTCAAAACGCCATATTGACCGCAGTGAAAAAAGAGTACAACGGCAAAGATGTAATAGAGTGCGAGATTTTGCCGGAAAAATTTGAAATGAACATTTACTACTGCCGTACCGTTGTGGAGGAGGTTGAAGACCCCGACACGGAAATTTCGCTTGAGCAGGCGCAGGAAATAAAAAAGAAATACAAGCTCGGCGACACCGTTAAAATCAAGCTCACGCAAAAGGATTTCGGCAGAATAGTCGCACAAAAGGCGAAGCATGTTATCCGCCAGGGAATAAGGGACGCCGAAAAAGGCCAGATCCTCCACGAGTTCCAGTCCAAAAATCAGGAGCTTGTAACGGCGAAAATCCAGAGAATAGACCCCGTTACGGGCAACGCCACGCTTGAAATAGGCAAGGCGGAGGCCATACTTCCCAAGTCCGAGCAGGTACCCGACGAGGTGCTTACGGAGGATCAGCTTATAAAGGTATTTATCGTTGATGTTAAGGAAACAGAAAAAGGCCCCAAGGCTATGATTTCACGCAGGCACCCCGGTCTTGTCAAGCGTCTGTTTGAGCTTGAAGTTCCCGAAATTTACGACGGCACGGTAATAATAGACTCCGTATCCCGTGAGGCCGGTGCAAGAACCAAAATAGCCGTACACTCCAAAGATGAAAATGTTGACCCCATAGGCGCCTGCATAGGTCCTAAGGGAACAAGGGTCGGGAACATTGTGGACATACTCGGCGGCGAGAAAATCGACATCGTAACCTACAGCGAAAAGCCCGAGGAATTTATTGCGGCCGCTCTCGCCCCTGCCGATGTTGTGAATGTTGAAATTGAGGATGCGGAAAAGAAGATTTGCCATGTTACCGTACCCGACAATCAGCTTTCGCTCGCCATAGGCAACAAGGGTCAGAACGCCCGTCTTGCGGCTCATCTGACCGGTTGGAAAATCGACATTAAGCCCGAAAGCGGCTTTTATGAGGGTTAATTTATAATTAAGGATTAAGCTTTTATTTTAGGGAGATGAAACTGTTGAAACACAAAAAGATACCTTTAAGGAAATGCCTCGGCTGTAACGAGCAGAAGCCGAAGCAGGAGCTTGTAAGGGTGGTAAGAAGTCCGCAGGGCGAAATAAGCCTTGACCTCACAGGCAAAAAGAGCGGCAGAGGTGCTTATATTTGTAAAAATGTTTCCTGCCTTAATAAAGCAAAAAAAGCGAAACGCTTTGAACGGGCGTTCGATTGCTCAATATCCGAAGAAATTTATTCCTTAATGGAGGAGGAGCTTAAAAACGGTGAATGACAAGGTTCTCGGCCTTTTGGGAATGGTGCGGCGGTCGGGAAAGCTGTCCATAGGCCATGACGCCGCCGTAAGCTGCTTAAAATCGGGCAAGGCAAAGCTCTGCGTTTTAAGCGGCGACGCCTCACAAAGGCTGAAAGACGAAATGAACGGGCTTTGCCGAAGGCTCGGTACAAAAATATTTTTAAGCTCATATACTATGGAAAAACTCGCATTGAGCATAGGCTCCAAATCGGTAGCCGTCCTTACTGTAAATGACGAAGGATTTGCAAAAAGAATTATAGAATTGACTCGGGAGGAATGAATATATGGCAGTAAAAAAGAACAAACTTAACGAAGTGGCAAGAAACTTCAATGTTCCGGCTAAAGTACTTACAGAACTGTTGGCAAAGCATTTTAATGTTGAAAAGAAATCACAGGCAACGCTTGAGGACAGGGAAATGGATGTGATTTTTGAGGTTCTCACATTGAAAAATTCCGTTGACAGCTTCGACAAATATTTTGCAATGCAGCCGGAAAAGGTTCAAAAGCCTCAAAATAATAAAAACAACAATACCAATAACAATAATAACGGAAATAAAAACAATAAGGGCAATAATAATAACAATAACAAACAAAACTTTGCAAAACAGCAAAATCCTGCTCAAAGGCAACAGCACAAGGGCGACAGGCCGGCAAGGCAAAACGGTCCTCAGCAACAGCAAAAACAGCAGTCTGCAAAGAAGGTAAAGGATCCCAATAAGCCCATGCAGGCGAGAACCAAGGGCGAGATGCGCCATATCGACACAAGGGCCGGTTCCGTTGACCTTGAAAAATATAACGAGAGATATGAAAACATTGCGCCCGCAAACGACAGAAATGTTGATAACGGGGTACGCAAACAGAAATTAAAGCAAAAATCACAGCAGTACCGCAGACAGCAGGGCATGAGAAGCCATAAGCGTGAGACGGAGCAGGAAAGGCTCAAGAGAATTGCCGCAGAAAGGGCAAAGAAGCAGATAAAAATAACCGTACCCGAGGAGATAACCGTCGGCGAGCTTGCGTCAATGTTAAAAATGACCGCCGCAGAGGTTATTAAAAAGCTTTTCTCCCTGGGTATGATGGCAACGGTAAACGAAGTTATAGACTACGACACCGCCGAAATTGTCGCCACAGAGCTCGGCGCAAAGGTGGAAAAGGAAGTTGTTGTTACCATTGAGGAGAGAATTATCGACGACACCGAGGACGCAGAGGAGGATCTTTTGCCCCGTGACCCCGTTGTTGTTGTTATGGGCCATGTTGACCACGGTAAAACCTCTTTGCTTGACGCCATAAGGAACACCTCCGTTACAGAGACGGAGGCAGGCGGAATTACACAGCACATAGGCGCTTACAGGGTAAGCACGGGAGATAAAAAAATCACCTTCCTCGACACTCCCGGCCATGCGGCGTTCACCTCGATGCGTGCGAGGGGCGCACAGGCTACGGACATTGCCGTTTTGGTTGTCGCCGCAGACGACGGCATTATGCCGCAGACGATTGAGGCGATTAACCACGCAAAGGCCGCCGGTGTTTCCATAATCGTGGCAATCAACAAAATGGATAAACCCGGCGCATCGCCCGATAAAATTATGCAGCAGCTCACAGAACACGAGCTTGTTCCCGAAGAATGGGGCGGCGATGTAATCTGTATCCCCGTTTCCGCCAAAATGCGACAGGGAATTGACAAGGTGCTTGACGCAATTAACCTTGTCGCAGAAATGCTTGAGCTTAAAGCGAACCCGAACCGTGCGGCAAAGGGCGTTGTCATAGAGGCAAAGCTTGACAAGGGCAGAGGCCCGGTCGCCACCGTTTTGGTTCAAAAGGGAACGCTTAAAGCCGGCGACACTATAGTTGCAGGCACGGCGGTCGGCAGGGTAAGAGTTATGACAAACGAAAACGGCAGGGAGCTTGACAAGGCAGGCCCATCGGTTCCCGTTGAGATTACGGGACTTGCCGAGGTTCCCCAGGCAGGCGACACCTTTGACGCCGTTTCCGACGAAAGGCTTGCCCGTGAGCTTGTTGAGCAGAGAAAGAGAGAGGCCAAGGAAGAGGAATTTAAGCAGTATCAGAAGATCACCCTTGACAACCTCTTTGACTCCATATCACAGGGCGAAATGAAAGAGCTCAATGTTATAGTCAAGGCCGATGTTCAGGGCTCTGTTGAAGCGCTCAAGCAAAACATTGAAAAGCTTTCAAACGAAGAGGTTAAGGTTAAGGTAATTCACGGCGGCGTCGGCGCAGTAAGCGAATCCGATGTTATGCTTGCGAATGCGTCAAACGCCATTATAGTCGGCTTTAACGTCCGTCCCGACCCCGTTGCCGCCGAAATTGCGGAGCGTGACGGAATCGATATGAGAATGTATAGGGTCATCTATGACTGCATAGAGGAGCTTGAGGCCGCTATCAAGGGTATGCTTGCGCCCAAGTTCCATGAGGTTCTTCAGGGCAGAGCCGAGGTCAGGAATGTATTTAAGCTTTCCTCCGCCGGCCTTATCGCAGGCTCATATGTTCTTGACGGAAAGGTTACAAGGAACTCGCAGATCAGAGTTGTCCGTGACGGAATAGTGGTTTTCGAGGACGCCATAGCCTCCCTTAAAAGATTTAAGGACGATGTTAAGGAGGTTGCCTCCGGCTACGAGTGCGGTATAGGGCTTGAAAAGTTCAACGACATTAAGGAAGGCGACATACTCGAAGCGTTTATAATGGAAGAGAGCAAGGCTTAATAATACTTTGGAGGCCGAAAATGGCAGGATATAAAACGGACAGGATTGCCGAAGATATAAAAAGAGAAATTATAGCCGTAACAAGGGAATTAAAGGACCCGAGGGTAAAGGATAAGCTGCTGACCGTCGTCAGGGTCGAGGTGAGCAGTGATCTCTCCTACGCCAAGGTCTATGTCAGTGCGCTTGACGGCATTGAGAGCGCAAAGGAAGCGGTTAAGGGTCTTGTAAGCGCAACGGGTCATATCCGCCATGAGGTGGGCTCCCGTCTCAGGCTTCGCAAAACTCCCGAGCTTAAATTTATTGCGGACAATTCCGTTGAGCACGGCATAGAAATTTTCAAAAAAATCGAAAAAAGGGGTTCGGTGACAGAAGATGAAAACGCTTAGCGTCAGCCAGGCCGCTCAACTGATTAAAGAGCAGAAAAAAATATTGATTTTAACCCACAGGAACCCGGACGGCGACACCCTGGGCTGTGCCTTTGCCCTTATGCACGCCGCAAGGGCTTTCGGGATAGAGGCAAAGGTTTTCTGCTGTGACAAAATTCCCGAAAAATACGGCTATATGTTCTGCCCGGAGGATTTAAGCGAAGCAAACGGCGACGCATATATCATAGCCGTTGATATTGCCGACATTAAGCTTACGGGTTCGGAATATTCCGACAAATTTGCTGGCCGTGTGGGTCTGTGCATAGACCACCATATTTCAAATACGGGCTTTTCTGAAAACCTCGTGCTTCGGGACTGTGCCGCGGCATGTGAATTAATTCTCGATATTATTAAGGCCATGGGCGCAGAAATCGACAAAAAAATCGCCGACTGCCTCTATACAGGCATTTCAACGGACACGGGCTGTTTCCGTTTTTCAAACACAACCGAGAATACACATTCGGCGGCGGCTCAGCTTATTAAGGCAGGCGCCGACCACTGCATGATAAACAGGGTTATGTTTGAAACAAAAACAATGGGCTGTCTGATGCTTGAGGCGGCCGCCCTTAACAGTATCGAGCTGTTATTTGACGGCAGATGCGCCGTTATGACCGTCACCCGTGAGATGATGGAAAGGTCGGGAACAACGGAAAGCGACTGCGACGGCATAGCCTCCATTCCGAGAAAAATAGACGGCGTTCTTGTTGGTGCAACTCTGCGTGAACGGGGCGACGGCACATTTAAGGTTTCGCTTCGCTCCCATGCTCCGGTTGACTGCGCCGAAATTTGCTCGGCTTTGGGCGGAGGCGGCCATGCGAGGGCGGCAGGCTGTGAAATGAGAACAGATTTTTTTGAAGAGGACCGAAAAAAGCTTTTAGAGTCTATAAAAAAAGAACTTGATAAAATATGACGGGAATAATCTTGTTGAACAAAGAACAGAATATGACCTCCTTTTCGGCGTGTAACAGACTGCGCCGTATTCTCGGCGAAAAAAAGGCGGGTCACACGGGAACGCTCGACCCTATGGCTACGGGCGTTCTTCCTGTTGCGCTGTCCTCTGCCACAAGATTTATAGATTTGCTTCCCACCGGCAACAAGGCGTATGAAGCCGTGGCAAGGCTTGGGATTACGACCGATACGCTGGACATCACGGGGAAAAAGCTGTCCGAAAACAGCGTAAACATTACCCGTCGGGAGCTTGAAAACGCCTGCGAAAGCTTCAGGGGCGAAATTTTGCAAACTCCTCCGATGTATTCCGCCATAAGCAAAAACGGCAAAAGGCTGTATGAGCTTGCGAGGAACGGCATCGAGGTTGAACGGGAAAAAAGGAAGATAACGATTTTCTCGCTTGAGCTTTTGGACTTTGACGGCGTAAATTTTAAAATATCCGCAGAGTGTTCGGCAGGTACATATATACGCTCGCTTTGCGACGACATAGGCAGGGCGCTCGGTTGCGGCGCAACGCTTACACAGCTTAAAAGGACAAGGGCGAACGGCTTTTCAATCGGGGACTGCCGCACGCTTAAAGAAATTGAAGAAATTTTTGCGGACGGCAAAATCAAAGACTGTATCATACCCGTAGAAAACTGTTTTTCCGCCTACGGTAAAATCACGGTTACCCCGGCGCAGGCAAGGCGTTTTTCCAACGGAGGGGAGCTTTCCTCGGACAGGCTTCGGGGCAGTTATCCGCCCGGCGTTTACAGGGTGTTTTCCGAGGAGGAAATTTTCCTCGGTCTCGGAGAAATTAAGGACGGCGGAAATGCCCTCACCGTAAAGAAGGTGTTTGTCAATGGGTAGAAATTCTATAGCCTTGGGCGCCTTTGACGGATTTCACAAGGGGCATATGGCTGTGATAGAAAAGGCAAGGGAAAGCGATTTTCCGCTTCTGGTTCTGCTCTTTAACGAACACCCTCTTAAGGTCTTGAAGGGCAAAGCGCCGCCTAAGCTTATGACTTACGGAGTGTTTGAAAGGATTTGCGCCCAAAAAAAGCTCAACTGCCGTTTTATTGACTTTTCCGAAGTTTGCAATATGACGCCCGAACAGTTTTTCTGCGATATTCTCGTAAAAGAACTGAACGCCGGCGAAATAACCTGCGGCGAGAACTATACCTTCGGCAAAGGCGGCGCAGGTAACTGTGAAACGCTAAGTCTCTTATGCGAAAAAAGCGGCATAAAGCTGAACACGGTCGAAACGGTAAAATACAAGGGCGAGCCTGTCAGCTCAACAAGGATACGCCGTCTTATCGAAAACGGGGAAATGGAGGAAGCCGCTCAGATGCTTTCAAGGCCGTTTTCCTACAGCCTTGAGGTTATAAGCGGCGACAGGATAGGCAGAAAGCTCAATTTCCCGACTGCCAACCAAATAATCCCCGACGACCTTGTTCAAATGAAGCACGGCGTTTACGCCTCGGCCGTTAAAATCGGCTCAAGGCTGTACCCTGCCGTCACCAATTTCGGAAGCCGTCCCACGGTAAACGGGAAAAATCTGAGAAGCGAAACTTATATAGAGGGCTTTTCCGGAGATCTCTACGGCAAAAACGCCGAAGTAATGATACTAAAATATCTGCGAAGCGAAAAAAAATTCGGAAGTACGGCCGAGCTTTCCGCCGCAATTAACGAGGATTGTAAAAAATCTGTGGGAATATTTTACAATGCACTTGAAAAATTGCAATAAAGATTGTAAAATATATTTGATATTTATTTTTGGAAGGTGTTAAAACTATGTGGGCATTAAAAAAAGCATACTACCGTGCATATCAAAAAATAATGAAAATTGCACTCTATTTCCTTGACTGGTCAGAGCCGGAGCTTCTTACGGGACCCGGCTGTATCTTAAAGCTTCCGACCGTAATTAAGGAAAAGGGAATAAGCAATGTTATGATAGTTACGGATAAGGGACTTATGAGCCTTAACCTGCTCGACGGCCTTTTCGGCGAGCTCAAGGCGCAGGGAATTAACTATGTCGTCTATGACGGCGTTCAGCCCAACCCGTCTATTGAAAACATTGAAGAGGCAAGAGAGCTTTTCATTGCAAACGGCTGTGAGGCCATGATAGCTTTCGGCGGCGGTTCGCCTATGGACTGTGCAAAGGCCGCCTGTGCAAGGGTTGTAAGACCCAACAAGACAATTCCGCAGATGAGGGGCGTTATGAAGGTTATGCGTAAGCTTCCCCCCTTCTTCGCCGTTCCCACCACGGCAGGCACAGGCTCCGAAACAACGGTTGCGGCTGTTGTCTCAAACACGCAGACTCACGAGAAATACGCAATAAACGACCCGTGTCTCCGTCCTAAATTTGCGGTTCTCGATCCGGAGCTTACGGTAGGTCTTCCCCCGAAAATCACATCTACAACCGGTCTTGACGCTTTAACACATGCGGTTGAAGCATACATAGGTCTTTCAAATGTACCCTCAACGGTTGAATATGCCGAAAAGGCGGTTGACCTTATATTCAAAAATCTTGAAACGGCCTATAACGACGGCAAAAATATTGAGGCAAGAAACCAGATGCTTTTGGCGTCATATTACGCAGGTATGGCGTTTACAAGGGCTTATGTAGGCTATGTTCACGCAATAGCGCATAACCTCGGAGGAATGTACGGTATTGCGCACGGTCTTGCAAACGCAGTTATCCTCCCCGTAGTTTTGGAGGAATTCGGCTCCAAGATTTATCCCTCGCTTGCAAAGCTTGCCGACATTGCAGGAATTGCCGGTCAGACTATAGAAGAAAAGGCAAAGAATTTCATTGCGGAAATTTACGCCATGAACGAGAGAATGGCTATACCGAAGGGCTTTGAGCAAATTGAGGACGGCGACATTCCCACCATCGTTTCCCGTGCCATGAAAGAGGCTCATCCGCTTTATCCCGTTCCGGTAATTTGGGACGATAAAAAGCTCACAAGCGTTGTTAAAAAGCTTCAGATTAAAAAAGACTGATAAAGGCTTTTTCAGAAAAATGCTTTAAAATTTAACCGAGCGGTTATACCGGGGAAAACTTCGGTATAACCGCTTTTTTAGTGTATCGGTTTTGCAAATAAACGGGCTCTGCAAGTCTATTAAAATACTTTATTTAAACTTTTAATATTAAACTTTTGATTTTTTTGTTGAAAAACGGTTTCTATCAATTATAATATAATTAAAGATAATTTTTGACGGGAGGCTCTGTTTATGAAGCTTACATTCCTGGGAGCGGCTCACGAGGTTACGGGAAGCTGTACCCTGCTTGAATTCAACAATAAAAAAATTATTATCGACTGCGGTATGGAACAGGGAACGGATATTTACGAAAACTGCGAAATTCCCATCGCTCCGTCGCAAATCGACTGCATACTACTCACCCATGCGCACATCGACCACTCCGGCAAAATTCCCGTGCTGACCTCAAACGGTTTTACGGGCAAAATTTACGCCACCGACGCAACCGTAAGGCTGTGCAAGATAATGCTCCAGGACTCGGCGCATATACAGGAATTTGAAGCGGAATGGCGCAACCGCAAGGGCAGACGCTCCGGCAAGGAAGAATACATACCTCTTTACACCGTTGACGACGCCCTCGCCGCAATGACCCACTTTACAGGCTGTAAATACGAGGAAAAAATTGATGTATATGAGGACCTGTCAATCCGCTTTATAGACGCAGGGCATCTTCTCGGTTCATCGAGCATTGAGCTTACCGTAACCGAAAACGGCGAAAAATCGGTTATTGTTTTTTCCGGCGATATAGGCAACACAGACCAGCCGATAATCAGAGATCCGAGTTACCCGAAAAAGGCCGACTTTGTAATAATGGAAAGCACATACGGCGACAGAAGCCACGAAAAAAGGGCGGACTCCGTTTCCCAATTAGTTCCCATTATTCAGCGCACCTTTGACAGGGGCGGAAATGTTGTTATACCCTCATTTGCCGTCGGCAGAACGCAGGAGCTTCTGTATTTTATCCGTCAAATTAAGGAAGAGGGGCTTATTAAAGGCCATGAGAATTTCTCGGTCTATGTTGACAGCCCTCTTGCGGTTGAGGCCACAAATGTTTTTAACATAAGCACGGAGGATTTTGACGAGGAAGCCTCACAGCTTATAAACGCAGGAATTAATCCCATTCATTTCAACGGCCTTAAAATTTCCGTAAGCTCCGACGACTCAAAGCTTATTAACTTTGATAACGAGCCTAAAATTATCATCTCGGCAAGCGGTATGTGCGAAGCGGGAAGAATCAGGCATCATTTAAAGCATAATCTTTGGCGGCCCGAATGTACGGTAGTTTTCGTCGGCTATCAATCCGTCGGAACTCTCGGCAGGGCTCTTGTAGAGGGCGCAGAGGAGGTCAAGCTCTTCGGTGAAAAAATCAAGGTTTCCGCTGAAATTTGCGTTGTAAACGGAATAAGCGGACACGCCGACAACAACGGGCTTATACGGTGGATTTCCTCTTTTGAGCAAAAGCCGAAGCAGGTATTTGTAAACCACGGCGAAGACGCTGTGTGCGAGATTTTCGCCTCCCGTCTGCGTGACGAATTAAAGCTGAACGCCACCGCTCCCTACAATGCGGCAGAATACGACCTTACAAGGAGCGTATGCGTTTACGAGGGCAATAAAAAGAAAATCGAAAAAAGCCGGGACTTCAAGCAGAACACGGCAAGGCTTTCGCCTGTTTTCCAGCGGCTTATCAACGCAGGCAAGCGTCTTGAGCTTGTTATCAGGCACAACGAGGGCGGCGCAAACAAGGACCTTGCCAAGTTTACGGACCAGATAATTGCCCTGTGCGATAAATGGGACAGATAAGACTTTATAATTCTTAACTCAATAGTTCAACATAAAAAGCTCCTCTTTAAAAAAGGTGGGAGTACAGGGCTAAAAAATGCAGGTTTTATCAGACTTGCACAAAAGATTAAAATTTTGGGGAACCCTCGCCGGGGGTTCCCCAAAGATTTATCTTTTTATTTAATCATATTTTTACGAGGAGCTTTAATAATTCCGTTAATTGCCTTTTACTTTACCCACTTTAATTTAAACATTGCAAATGCGCCGAGCAGGCTTACGACTATGGTTACAAAAATCATTGTGCCTACTGGAATTGACGGGGCGAAAATATATGCTATTATGCCGGCGGCGATAGGCAGAATTGAAATTTTCCAATACTTTGCGAAATACGAAGCTCCCAATGCGCCGAAAAGCGCAGGGATTACATATTCAAAAGCCGGTCTGAGCACAGAGTCCTCCGCAGTAATATGGGGGAGAACCGGTGCGAACAACAGCACGCCTGCCGCAATAACAATGGTTGTGGTTATCGCCGAAGCGCCTATGGCTATGGTTGAAATTATCTCGCCCTCTTCGCTTGTGCCCTTGACATTTGCACGCTCCATGGCGTTCATGGCACAGGGAAGCTTGAGGTTAGTTATGTTTCCCGTTACAAACGACAGATAAGTTCCGCCTGCACCCATTATGGGCGTATAGGTCAGCACCTCGATTATTGCGGTTGACCAGTAAATAGGTATAACCGCCGCAAGCGCTTTTAAAAGCACCTTAAATTCGGGGAAAGCATTATGATAAATCGAGAAAACGAGCGGTATTGCAAAAAGCACCGCAAGCGCACTTACCGACCATATACTGCCCCAGGTGTGCAGTTTATCAAAATAGGTTTTATTCTCTTTCATAATCTCCCCTCCTTATCTCCAGGTATAGGCGGCTATTTCCGCAGGCAGAACCTGAGTGAGCAGAACCGCTATGCCCATCGCCCCGAACATAGCTATAGGCAAAACAAAGGGTTCAAGCTTTTTCAAATTCTTTTTTCTGCAAAGGTTGTCCAGCGCTATGGTGAAAATCATTGACGACAAAAGCGTTGCGACCGACATTACGCCTGCCGAAGGGCCGTCGGACGGAACTCCGGCAACAGAGCGTGAAATAAACGCCGCAATAATCCCTATAAACGCCGCAGCGGCAAGTATATCGCCGAGCGCTCCTGCCGCCTTGCTTTTTGAAGCGGCCTTGCCCATTGCCCTATGTATCTTTTTGCAAAATATGGGGAGCAATACAAGCGGAAAGCAGGAGCCTATCGTCATAGTCCAGGCGACGGTTGAAAACTGCCTGACATCTGTTATCTCCTTTGAAAGCGATGAGCCCAAAACGCTCAGGGCGTTTTCCGCCGCAACGGTTTCATATGCAAGATTGCCTATAACGGAAAGCCTTATCCACGGCAAAACAATTCCCAGCGCAGAGGCCAGCGCAAGCACCGTTGCAAGAATTGAAACGGCCGGCGCAACGGTAAACAGAATACTTGATATTACCGTCTGTTTCATTTTCCTCTCTTCTATGCCGATTTCCTTTCCCCTTCTCCATGCCTTTATCATAAAGAACAGGGACTGTGCGATTACAAACGCAATTACCGCAAATGCAAGTATATACATCAGTGCGTCGGTTTTAAAATCCACTTTTCATTCCTCCTTTTTATTAAGATTAACATAAATTTTCTTTTTTAACAAGTCAACAGTTAAATAAAAAAATAAGGCGCATTAAACGCCTTATTTTTCCAGCCTGTCGATAAACTGTTTTGCGATAGCAAAATGTCCAAAAGTTTTTGTCCGTCTTTTTTCAAAAAGGCGGTGGGGTCGAGGGGCAACGCCCCCGGCGCAGTCCACAGACTGCGAAATTCTTATACTCAAAAAAGCGCAGGAGGGGTGCAAAGCAGTTCAGTGAACTGTTTTGCGGTAGGGGAACCCTCGCCGGGGGTTCCCCATAATCTTATTCCTTTTGTGCATATTGCTAAGTGAAACATACTTTTTCTATATACTAAAAAAATAAGGCGCATTAAACGCCTTATTTTTTACTTGGTCTTGCCGATATTATTCAGGCCGTGATAATGGGTTGAATTTGTTTTCCGTCAAGAGCAAGCTTAACGGTTTCGGGGATTTTTTTAAAATCGGCAACTATTGAATTGGGTTTGTTGATATAATCGTCCTGCCGCATAGGTACAAAGAAAATATGTTTTGCATTTAACAGCGTGCCTATGTTCTTCGCCGATGTTCCCAGAGCGTCGTTAGTGGAAACCGCAATTACAACAGGTCTTTGGTTCCTTAAATGCGCTTTTACCGCAAGCGTAACGGGCGTGTCGGTAATGCCGTTTGCAAGCTTTGCCAGGGTGTTTCCCGTGCAGGGAGAAACAACAAGAATGTCAAGCAGTTTTTTTGGGCCGATGGGTTCTGCGCCCTTTATGGTATGGATTATTTTATTGTGCGTAATTTCGCTTATTTCCCTGTTAAAGCTCTCGGCCGTGCCGAACCTTGTGTCTGTAATATATGCCGTTTCCGACATTATCGGAATTACATTGTACTCTTCATCTTTAAGAACTTTAAGCTGTTCAACCGCCTTTTTAAATGTGCAGAATGAACCGCACATTGCAAATCCGACATTTGTCATAGCAGTCCTCCTTTAAAAAAGACTTTCTGCTTTTTTGCCGATTAGCGTTCCCGCCTTTTCGGGATAATACTTTCCGGGAAGCCCGAGCGCTCTGATAAGAGTAAGCGAACATTTTTTGACTGTGCTTTCCTCCGCACCGAAAGGCGCCGAAGCTATATCGACAATTATCGCATCGTTTTTTGCTTTTCTCAATAAGCCTTCATCGAGAATTAAAGCGGGGACTGTATTGATGATAATGTCAAATTCGTGTATTTTATCTGTAAAGTTTGAAAGCTTTACATAGTTGTAATTCATTGAAACAGCGTCGGTTTGAGCCTTTTCGCTTCTTGCGACAACAGTAAAGTCTATGCCCCTTTTGTATAATCTTTTTGCCAGGGCTTTTGCCGTTCTTCCAAAGCCGGTAACCGCTGTTTTCATTTTAAAAATGTCAATATCTCTTTGCGAAAGCACCTCAAAAACAGCGTCGGCGGTAAGCTCTGCGTTTTCGGCTATCAGCTCCTCGCTGTAGTAATCAAAGCTTTCCGCACCGCATTTTTCTATTTCGGATTTAAAGCTTTCGCTCAACATTCCGCCTATAATTTTATCGCCCTTTTTTACCAAAGCAAAAAAAGCCTTAATGCTCAATGCGTCACAGCTTTTGTCGATATTTATATTTTCACCGTCACGGGAAAAAGGCAAGGGTAAAATTATTACGGCTCTCTCTTTTGCCGCTTTGAAAAATTCGGTGGGATTTTCTTCATAGCTTACAGCCTCGTATCCTTTTGAAACGAGATATTTTTCTGTATATAAACGGCGTTTATCTCCGCCGATAAAGAGCAGTTTATCGTTGTTCATCTTAACACCTCCGCTTTAATTCTACAATACATAGTATGAAAACGGAAGATTTGATGTGAAAATAAAATTGGGGGTTTAAATTATTACAAAAATGCAATATAATATATGTAAATATTTTTATTAAGCAGGTAATTGTTATGGCAGATATTTCAAAGGTTTTGAAAAACGCCGAAAGGATACACTTTATCGGCATAGGCGGAAGCGGTATGTGTCCGCTTGCGGAAATCCTCCACGCAAAGGGATATTCCCTGCAGGGCTCCGACAACAACGAAAGCTCGATATTGGAAAGAATAAGAAATATGGGCATTCCCGTTATGATGGGGCAGAGGGCGGAAAACATAAACGGCGCAGATATGATAGTCTATTCCGCCGCAATTCAAAGGGGCAATCCGGAGCTTGAGGCGGCTCTCAACAGCGATATTCCCTGCTTTACGAGGGCTGAGCTTTTCGGCGAGGTAACAAGACATTTTGAAAACTGCGTAGGCATTTGCGGAACGCACGGAAAAACCACCACAACCTCGATGACGGTACAAACCATGCTTGAAGCCGGCCTTGACCCCTCTGCGGTTATAGGCGGCAAGCTTCCGCTTACAAACAGCTACGGCAGGGTGGGAAACAGCGAAACCATCGTGTGCGAGGCCTGCGAATATGTTGATACCTTTCTCCATCTTTACCCGAATGTTGCGGTAATACTCAATATTGACGAGGATCATATGGAGTACTTTAAGACCCTTGACAATTTAATTCTAAGCTTTCACAAATTTGCTGCGCTTGCAAAAAGCGCTGTAATTTACAACGGCGACGACGCCAACACCTTAAAGGCCGTAGAGGGAATTGAGGGCAAGGCTTTAATTTCCTTCGGTTTTTGCGATACAAACGATTTTTATGCCGCAAACATACAGGAGGTAGACGGGGCTTACACACGCTTCGACATAATATACAGGGGCGAAAAGCTCGGAAATATCAGGCTTTCCGTTCCGGGCAGGCATAACATTTTAAACGCCCTTGCCGCCGTTGCCTGCGCTACCTATTCGGGTGCGGAATTTAAGGACTGCATTAAGGGTCTTGAGGAGTTTAAGGGCGCAGGCAGGAGATTTGAACACCTCGGAACGCACAAGGGCATTGATATTATCGACGACTATGCCCACCACCCGGCGGAGTTAAAGGTTACGCTTGAGGCCGCTATGAAATTGGGCTACAAAACCGTATGGGCGGTATTTCAGCCGTTTACCTATTCGAGAACGGCTATGCACTTTGATGAATTTGTCGAGGTTTTGAAAATTCCCGACAGATGCGTTATGACCGAAATAATGGGCTCCCGTGAAACAAACACCTACAATATCTACACCTCTCAGCTTGCCGAAAAAATCCCCGGAAGCGTATGGTTTAACACCCAGAGAGAGGTTGCGGACTATGTGCTTGGGCACGCACAGCCGGGCGATCTCATAATCACACTGGGCTGCGGCGATATTTACAAGACCGCACATATGATAATTGAGGAATTGGATAAATGACCTTGTCCCTGCTGTGTCGCCGACATTCTTAAAGGCGAACGAAAACTTCTGGACATTTTGCTATCGCAAAACAATTTATCGACAGACCGAGCGCTATGCCGTAAAACGGCATAGCGCAAATTTTATTTTATATGATTTTCGTATTATTCGGGCTTTCTTGCCCTTACATCTTCGCACGCCGGCGGCGCAACGGTCAAAACCCGATTGCGGCAGCCCGTGACAAGTCCGTAAACAAAGCAAAGGTCCGCCGTCATAACAAGCCCTGCCGCAAATGCGGAAACAGCCGTCAAAATCTTCAGCGTTACAACCGTAACCGTACCCATTCTTATAATAAGAGTTAAAACGGCGGTTGCGATTACTGCCGATACCGCTCCGATTATTAAAAGCAAAATATGCTCGGACAGCATTTTTGCAAATTTTCTGTTTTCGTAATATACATTTATTATAGCCGAAATTGTAGCTCCCAGAAGCGAAAGCGCCGTCAATATCCAAATTGCGATAACAAAATATCTAAGCCAGCTGTAACCGGCGGCAGTTATCAAAACGCCTGCAACAATGGCCGCAACAACGCTGATTATAAAACCTATAAGCGTGCAAACCCAACATTTTTTATTTAACATAAGCAAAATCCTCCTTTCCGTTTTCTGTTATATTTTATGAAAAATAAACAGCTGTCGTGATAGGAGGATTAAGTCTTTTAAATGCTTTGGAATGTAACGGAGGCGTATTTGCCCTTGGTCAATGCAATTAAACTGTCGGGCGGAAGCTCAACCTGCGCCCCGATTTTACCGGCGCTTACCATTATTGTTTCTTTGTCACGGGCAGAAATATCAACGACGGTCACAAGCTGCTTTTTCATACCTATTGGACTGCAGCCGCCCCTGATATACCCGGTAACATTGTTTATTTCCTTTACGGGGATCATCTCAACGCTTTTTTCCCCGACGGCAAGCGCCGCCGATTTTAAATCAAGCTCCTTTTCCACAGGTATTACAAAGACAAAATAATTTTTGCTCTTTCCCTGCGTAACAAGGGTTTTGAACACCTTTTCGGGGTCTTGGCAAAGCATTTTCGCAACGCTCGCCCCGTCAACCGCAACGCCCTCTTCATGCTCGTAAAAATAGGTTTTGTAGCCGACCTTTTCCCTGTCGAGTATTCTCATGGCATTGGTCTTAATCTCTTTTTTACTCATAGAGATAAACCCTTGCCTCATACGGCCTTAAAGCGCATACGGACGGCCTTGATTCGGGATTTTCGTAATTGCAGAGTATAACCTTGCCCTTTGTAAGGTCAAAGGTATCGGGGGCGTGGAAGGTAAAGGTTTCGTCCGTAAACGAGCAAACCACAAGCGCCCTCTTGCCCTCGTAATTTCTCTCGTAGCAGTAAATTACATCGCTGTCCGCAAAATGCTCCCTGTAATCGCCGTAAATAATTATCTTGTTCTCTTTTCTCACCTTTAACAGCTTACGGTAAAAATTGAGAATGGAGTTGGGATCCTTTTCCTCGTTTTCAACATTGATTTCCCTGTAATTCGGGTTTACGCCGAACCACGGCTCAACCGTCGAAAATCCGGCATATTCGCTTGAATCCCACTGAACGGGTGTACGGGCGTTTTCACGGCTTGTTTTATTGGCGATGTCAAGATATTTCTGCCCCTTAATACCGAGCTTTTTAAATATTTTTTCGTTGTTGAATGTCACAACATCTTTAAACTTGCTTAAATCGTCAAGGCGGTTGTTCAACATTCCTATTTCCTGACCCTGATAAATAAACGGCGTTCCCGACTGCATATAGCAGGCGGCGGCAAGCATGGTACCGCTTTCACGGCGGAATTTTTCGTTGCCGTAACGGCTTATAATTCTCGGGTGGTCGTGGTTTTCGATATAAAGTGCGTTCCAGGACTTGCCGTAAAGGTCTTTCTGCCAGCGTGTGAACGCCTTTTTAAGCTTTTTAAGGTTAAAAGGCATTGCAATGGTATCGGTGACAAAGCAATCCGCCTGCATATGGTCAAAGCCTATCATCATATCGAGCTCCGGGTCGTCGCCGGCGGTAAATTCAAGGCAATCCTTTGTATTTGACATAGGCGACTCGCCGACTACAAAGCAATCGTATTTATCAATTACATCGTGCCTGAATTCCTTTAAATACTCATGGACATGCGGCCCTTTTTTGTAATGCTCTATGCCGGTTGCTATAGGCAGAGGGAAGCCGTTGGGAAGGCCCTCTTTCTTTGAAATAAAGGTGATAACATCTTCACGGAAGCCGTCAACGCCCATATCAAGCCAGAATTTCATAATGGACTTGACTTCCTCACGAACCTTGGGATTGTCCATATTGAGGTCAGGCTGTTTTTTGGCGAACACATGCAAATAGTACTCGTCAAGCTCCGGCACATACTCCCATGCTCCGCCCTCAAAGGTCGAAAGCCAGTTGTTGGGCGGCTTTTTGCCGTTCTTTCCCCTGCCCTTTCTCCAAAAATAATAGTCGTGATAAGGATTGTCCCTGCCTTTTTTGCTTTCTTTGAACCACTCATGCTCGTCGGAGGTATGGTTTACAACGAGGTCCATAATTACCTTTAATCCCCTTTTATGCGCCCCGTCAAGAACCTTTTTAAATGTTTCAAGTCCGCCGTATTCTTCGGCTATATCCTTGTAATCCGAAATATCGTAGCCGTAGTCCGCAAGCGGCGACGGGTAAATGGGCGAAAACCAAATGGCGTCAACGCCGATGCTCTTTATGTAATCGAGCTTTTCAAGCACACCGTAGAGGTCGCCGACGCCGTCCCCGTTGCCGTCCTTAAAGCTCCTGCACCAAATTTGATATACCGCCATTTCTTTATACCAGCTATTATCCAAAACAAACACTCCCTTTAAAATATTCTAAAGAAATTTTAGCATAATTTATAATTCAATACAATAATAAGGCGGCGGAAAAAATATACAAAAAACTCCCTGAAAATTTTACATAATTTAAAGGAATAAAGCGCCTGTTTTCGGTAGTTTTTTCAAATTATTTCGGTTGTATTTTATAAAAATAGTGCTATAATAAAATTTAAAGCGTTTTGGTAAAGTATACATTTTCGCACGAAAGGATGTGCATTTTTACGGAACAGATGATAAAGCTTATAGTCGAAACAGACAAGGCGTCACGGAACGAGGTTGACAAGGCGCTCAAACGCCGTGAGGACCTGACCGCCCAGCTTGCTTTGGCGGAAAAGCAGATTGATTTGAAATATAAAAACGACGCCGACAGCAAAATTACAAAAGAGAGAATTATCGCCCAAAAAGAGACTGATAATTTTAAAGAGAGACTGCGCGTCATAGAGAAGTCGAAGGCGGACAAATTAAGGCTCCGATATGAGGAAAACCACAAATCGTGGGAAAAGGAGATATTCAGGAATATAACCGAGAACTGAGCGGTCAATTATTTTTTTCGGAAAGGAGTGCGGCTATGAAAAAAATCGCTTCGCTTGCAGACAACGCAATTCTCGCAAAGTCAAGAGCTATGACAAACGACATTTTAAAAAGCGAGGACTATTCTGCGCTGATAGGCTGCCGTAATCTTTCCGAAGCCGTCAGCTATTTAAAGAACAGGACGGCATATTCAAATGCGCTTTCCACCGCTTCGGGCATGGGGCTTTACAGGTCGAGAATAGAGGCCGACATACGCAAATTCAATATTGAAAAGATAACCAAGCTCGCCTCGTTTGAAAGCGCCATAGGCCAAAAAATGCACGAAATAATTTATCTCAATTTCGATGTGGAGCTGATTTTAAACTGCGCAAATCATTTGGACACAAACAGCGTATCCGATTTTTCGCTGTTTACCCCGAAGGCTTATTTTAAAACCCGGCGCATCGACCCGATAGCCCTTGAAAGGGCCTCAAGCTTCGACGAGTTTTACGACGCCTTATCGGGCACACGCTTCCAAAAGCCGCTCGATATTTTCAAAAACGGCAATGCGGTATTTACCATAACCTCGCTTGAAAATGCGCTGTACCAATATCTTTGCGGCGAAACCAAGAGAATTATCAAGGAAAATTTCGACGGAAACGACGAAGAAAAACTGCTTGAAATATTTAAAATGAAATACGATTTTAAAATGATTGAAAGCATATACAGAATGAAAAAATACTTTCCCGACGAAGCGCTTGATTTTTCAAATATTTTTTATACCGGTCTTTCGGCGTTCACGCCAAAGCAGACACTGAGCCTCATCAACTCCAAAAACGCCGGTGAATTTTTCAAAATTTTGCAAAAATCCGCATACGGCAAATTTTTTGAGGAGCAGTACAGGGACAGGATAGAAACCTTTACACGCACGGCTCTGTTCAAAACCAATCAAAAAAATTTAAGGTTTTCCGTTATTCCAGAGGTCGTAATGTTCTCGTTTATCGGCCTGTTGGAAAACGAAACCCGAAACCTTATCCATATAATCGAGTGCGTAAACTACGGTCTTGCGCCCGAAGAGACAGCAAAATTCCTGATTTACAATACAAATTAACGAAAGGAGAATAAAATGGCTATAGAAAAAATGAAGCCCGTTAAGATCAGCGGTCCGCTTGACAAAATAACCGAAGTCAGCGGAAAGATATATGAAAGCGAATGTTTTCATCCCGAATCCGCTATCAAGCTTGTTTCGGCCGAAATGGGGCTGGTACCTTTTACCGAAGAAAACCCTTATTCCACCGAGCTTTCCGAGCTTACGGAGCTTGCTAAAAATGCGGATTTCGAGCTTGAGCTGTTGAGCACCTCCAGACAGCAAAAAGAGTTTGACAGCGAAGACATAGAATATATCGAATCCGTTAAAAAGAAGACCGACAGCTACAAAGAGCTGATTTCCTCGCTCAACGAGCAAAAGGGCATATGCGAGTCGGGGATACTCAGCTTTGAGCATTTTAAAGGGCTTGATGTCAATCTTGAGGACATTTCCGAATGTAAATTCATTAAGGTTCGTTTCGGACATATGCCGAAAGAGAGCTACAAACGCCTTAATATGGTCTACGGCGACAACCCGTATATCATTTTCCATATTTGTTCCGAGGACGAAACGGATTATTGGGGCGCTTACTTTGCGCCCGTTGACAGGGTGGAAGAAATTGACGAGATTTTCGCTTTTCTCTATTTTGAACCGATTGTCGTGCCCGGCGCTTGGGGCACTCCCGACGAAGTTATTGAGGAATTTAAAAGAAGTATCGGCATAATAAACGCCCAGCTTGACGGTACTTATAAGGAAATGGCGGATTTCCTCAATAACGAAAAGGAACATATTAATTTTATTTATTCTTCTCTCGTTTATCTAAGTTCGATGTATGAGCTTCGTTCCTATGCACTGCACAATGAAAAGGTCTTTGTGTTTATGGGCTTTGTCCCCCAAAAGAGCGTTGAAAAATTTAAAGCCTCGCTTTTGGAAACACAGGGAGTGAGCTTTGAAGACGAAATAAGCACCAAGGACGAAAACATTGTTATACCCGTAAAGTACAAGGAGAGAAAGGGACTGTCTAAATTCCTTATAGAGCCTTATAAGTTCTACATTGATATGTACGGCACCCCGTCCTATGACGACCTTGACATCATCCCGTTTGTCGCAATAACCTATACGGTGCTTTTCGGCATTATGTTCGGCGACCTGGGGCAGGGCTTCGTGCTTGCCGTCGCAGGATTTCTTATGTGGAAGCTAAAGAAAATGGGGCTTGGCAAAATTCTTATCCCCTGCGGCATTTCATCAATGATTTTCGGCTTCGTTTTCGGAAGTGTATTCGGCTACGAGGAAATGCTTGACCCCGTTTACGAAAAGCTGGGCTGGCAGGGAAAGCCGCTTTCGGTTATGGACAGCATAAACACCGTTTTGCTTGTGGCGATAGGTATCGGCGTGGGGCTTATGGTGGTCGCAATGCTCTTAAACATCTACGCCTGCATAAAGCGCAGACACTTCGGCGAGGCGCTGTTCAGCCAAAACGGAATATCGGGGTTAATACTCTATATTTCGGGCGTTAATTTAGCTTCGGGCTTTATGGGTGGGCCTCAGCCGATGCCCAATAAGCTCTCAATTATATTAATGGCTGTTTGCGCCGTGCTTCTGTTCATTAAAGAGATACCCATTGAAATTATGGACAGACACACAAAATTCAAGCCTGACAGCATTTCCGACTTCGTACTTCAAAATATTTTTGAACTGCTCGAATATATACTTTCGTATTTGAGCAACACCGTTTCTTTCCTGCGAGTCGGGGCGTTCGTTCTTGTTCACGCAGGTATGATGATGGTTGTTTTCTCCCTTGCCGGCGAAAACGGGAATATTTTTGTTGTAATACTCGGCAACATACTTGTTGTCGCACTTGAGGGACTTTTAACGGGTATTCAGGCTCTGCGTCTTGAATATTATGAAATGTTCTCAAGATTTTTTGACGGAAGCGGCGTTTCTTTTGCGCCGATAAGCTTAAAAGCAAAAAAAGATTAATTTTATTCGGAGGAATTTAAAATGAAACTCAATCAAAGAAAATTCAGCTTAAGAATTGCCGTATTTGCAGTAATTGCAATCCTTATGACCTTTATCTGCGTCAACGCCTTCGCTACGGGGGCAAGCACTTCCGCAAACGAAGCCGGCGCACAGACCCAAACGCAGGAACAGGCACAGCAGACCGAGGAAAAGGCAGACGACGAGGGCTTTTCAAAAGGTATGGGCTTGCTTGCAGCGGCAATAGTTACATCGCTTGCAGGTATCGGCGGCGGTATCGCCGTTGCGGCAGGCGCTCCTGCGGCCATTGCGGCTACGGCCGAGAACCCAAAATCATTCGGTAAGTCAATCATTTTCGTTGCCTTGGGCGAATCAATAGCGCTTTACGGCGTTGTTATTTCAATACTTATACTCAATAAGATATAACGATATGAAGATATTACTTATTACCGACCGCACCGATGCGGCTATAGGTCTGCGCCTTGCAGGCGTTGAAACTGCGCTGGCAAGGAACAAAGCGGATGCGGAAAAAGAATTTGACAGAGCCTTGTCCGACGGCAGTATCGCCATACTTCTGATAACCTCCGGGATTGAAAAGATGTGTAAGGAAAAAGCGGACGCCGTAAGGCAGGCCGGGAAGCCGTTGATTTCAACCGTTCCCGATTCCGACAAGGCAAGCGGTATAAGCAACGCCATAACCGACTATATTGCCAACGCCATAGGTATAAAGATTGACTAAACGGAGGTGTAATTATTGAGCACTTCAACAGACAATGTTAAGGCATTTACTGACGCAATTAAAAAGATGGCGGCAGACGAATGTGAAAAAATAAACAACGAAACCGCACAGATAAGAACTCAGCGCATTAAGGCGGCCAACGAAGAGGCGGAGAACCGTTACTCCGGCTATGTCAGCTATGAAATAAAAAGGATACTCTCCGACAAAAACAAGGAAATTTCGCTTGCCGAGGAGCAGTCCAAAAAGAACCTTGCCGACCTGAGAAAAGAGCTTACGGACAAAGTCTTTGAAAAGGTAAAGGAAGATTTATCGGAATTTACAAAGACCGACGGCTATCTTCATCTGCTTGTTAAGTTCGTTAAGCAAATTTATGATGAAACGCCCGAAGGGGACAGCATTGAGTTTTTTGTGCGCCCCGAGGATTTGATTTTAAAAGAAGAAATAAACGATTCTGTAAAAAAGTATATTCACATTTCCGTATCCGACGATATAAAAATCGGCGGTATTAAAGCAGTAAACCATGCAACGGGCTGTCTTTATGACAACAGCTTTGATATTAAATTAGAGGAGCAAAAGGCTTGGTTTGTTGAAAATTCGGGACTTAAAATATAGGGGGTAGTTTGCTATGCGTGAAAATTTAATATTCGGCATCAACGGCCCCGTTGTAACGGTTAAGGGTCATACGGATTTGAGTATGATGGAAACCGTATATGTCGGCAACGCAAGGCTTATAGGCGAGGTAATCAAGGTAAACGCCGACTCGACCACAATCCAGGTTTACGAAGAAACCACGGGGCTTAAGCCGGGCGAACCGGTAATTTCAACGGGTTCGGCGCTGAGCGTAACCCTCGGTCCCGGAATTATAGGCAATATTTTTGACGGCATCGAGCGCCCTCTCCCCGAAATTAAAAATAAATTCGGCGCATTTATAGGCAGGGGCGCAGACTTTAACGCCATAAACACCGAGAAAAAATACAGCGTTACCGTTACCGTAAAGCCGGGCGACAAATTAAAGGGCGGCGATATATTCGCAACCTGCCCCGAGAGCTCCGCAATCGTTCACAAGGCCATGGTAAGCCCGTATATTTGCGGAGAGGTAACGGAGGTTGCCGCTGACGGCGAATACACGGTAAACGATACGATAGTAAAACTCAAAAAGGACAACGGGGAAATCGAGGAGCTTACGCTTTCGCAAAAATGGCCTATAAGAACTCCCCGTCCTATTAAAAAAAGGCTTCCTGCAACAAAGCCGCTTATCACGGGTCAAAGGGTAATCGACTCGGTATTCCCCATTGCAAAGGGAGGCGCTGCGGCGATACCCGGAGGCTTCGGAACGGGAAAGACCATGACCCAGCATCAGCTTGCAAAGTGGTGCGACGCCGATATTATTATTTATGTCGGCTGCGGCGAAAGAGGAAACGAAATGACGCAGGTACTTTCCGAGTTTTCGGAAATTACCGACCCCAAAAGCGGAAAGCCTCTTTTAGACCGAACCGTACTTATTGCAAACACCTCAAATATGCCCGTTGCCGCAAGAGAGGCGTCCATTTACACGGGCATAACGCTTGCCGAATATTACAGGGATATGGGTTACCACACCGCTCTGATGGCGGACTCCACCTCCCGTTGGGCGGAAGCGTTGAGGGAAATTTCCGGCAGGCTTGAGGAAATGCCGGCAGACGAAGGCTTCCCTGCCTATCTGCCCTCCCGTCTTTCGGAATTTTACGAGCGTTCGGGCTATGTTGAAAATCTCAACGGCACGGAGGGCTCTATTTCGCTTATTGGCGCCGTTTCTCCGCAGGGCTCGGATTTTTCGGAACCCGTTACGCAAAACACAAAAAGATATACCCGTTGCTTCTGGGCGCTTGACAAGGCGCTTGCCTACGCCAGGCACTATCCGGCAATCAACTGGACGCTTTCCTACAGCGAATACACAAACGACCTTTCAAACTGGTACAGGGACAATATTTCCCCCCTGTTCATGTCCTACCGAGATGAAATTTGCTCGTTACTGCTCGAGGAAAATTCGCTTATGGAAATTGTAAAGCTTATAGGCTCAGATGTTCTTCCCGACGACCAAAAGCTGATTATTGAAATTG
This sequence comes from uncultured Clostridia bacterium, assembly GCA_947630285.1. Taxonomy (GTDB): domain Bacteria; phylum Bacillota; class Clostridia; order Oscillospirales; family Acutalibacteraceae; genus Fimenecus. The sequence continues at coordinate 164,473 of CANRHD010000002.1, forward strand.
CAAGGGTAATCAGGGTGGGCTTTTTACAGCAAAACGCTTTTCACAAGGACGACACCTTTGTTCCGCTTGAAAAGCAGTTTAAAATGATGGAGGTTATACTTCATCTCTACCACCGTGCAAAAACGGTTACGGAAAGGCAGATACCCATTTCAAAAATTACGGCAACGGGGCTTTTTGATAAGCTTATTCAGATAAAATACGATATTCCCAACGACAAGCTTCAGATGTTCGACCTCTATATGCAGGAAATCGACGAAGAGCTTGATAAGATATTAAAGTAAGGCAGGTGGGCTTTTTGGTTATTAAACATTTAAAACTTGATGAAATCAACGGCTCGCTTGTGAGTATTGACAGCGTAAAAGACGCATCTAACGAGGAAATAGTTACGCTTGAGCTTGAAGACGGTACTAAGAGAATGGGAAGAATAGTAAAAATCGACGGCGACAGAATAACCGTTCAGGTTTTTGAGGGAACACGGGGACTTTCCATGACAAATGTAACGACCTCGCTTTCGGGAGAGGCGATGAAAATCCCCCTTTCCCCCGAAATTTTGGGCAGAACCTTTGACGGCCTTTTCAGACCCATAGACGGTCTGGGCGAGATTTACCCGGACGAAAGGCGTGAGGTCAACGGCTCGCCTATAAACCCCGTATCCCGTGAATATCCAAAGAATTTTATACAGACGGGCATCTCTTCCATAGACGCCCTTGCAACGCTTATAAGGGGGCAGAAGCTTCCCATATTTTCAGGTTCGGGTATGAAGCACAACGAGCTTGCCGTTCAGTTGGTTAAGCAATCCACAATTTCCGACGGCGAGGATTTTGCCATTGTTTTTGCCGCTATGGGCGTTAAAAACGATGTAGCCATGTATTTCAGAAACTCTTTTGAAGAGGCGAATGTTATGGACAGGGTCGTAATGCTTCTCAACCTTGCAAACGACCCCATCGTCGAAAGAATAATGACCCCCAAGTGTGCGCTGACCGTCGCCGAATACCTTGCATTTACACTTCACAAGCACATACTTGTAATTATGACGGATATGACCTCCTATTGCGAAGCTCTGAGGGAATTTTCAAGCTCAAAGGGAGAAATTCCTGGCAGAAAGGGCTTCCCCGGATACCTGTATTCCGACCTTGCCTCCATATATGAGAGGGCAGGTATGATTTCGGGCGTGGAGGGTTCGGTAACTCAAATACCTATTTTAACCATGCCCAACGACGATATTACCCACCCCGTTCCCGACCTTACGGGATACATCACCGAGGGTCAGATAGTTCTCGACAGGGGGCTTGACTACAAGGGCATTTATCCTCCTGTCAGCGTTTTGCCGTCGCTTTCCCGTCTTATGAAGGACGGCATAGGCGAAGGCTTTACAAGGGAGGATCATCAGACGCTTGCAAACCAGCTCCTTGCGACCTATGCTAAGGTTCAGGACGCAAAGGCTCTCGCCTCGGTTATAGGCGAAGACGAGTTAAGCAATGAGGATAAACTGTTGCTTACTTTCGGCAATGAATTTGAGGGAAAATTCCTTAACCAGAACCCGGAGGAAAACAGATCCATAGAGCAAACCCTTGACTTGGGCTGGGAACTGCTCTCGCTTTTGCCGAGAAATATGCTTGACCGTGTTGACGACAAGACAATAGAAAAGCACTACAGACCGAATACTGCCGATTAAATACGGGTAACGGGAAAGGAGCGTGTAAAATGGCAAATGTAGTACCGACCAAGGCCAATCTTATGGCTACGCAAAAATCTCTTTCGCTTGCAAAGCTCGGCTATGAGCTTATGGACAGAAAGAGAAATATACTTGTGCGTGAGATGATGGCGCTTATCGACGAAGCCAAGGAAGTCGAGGAAAACATTAACGCCGTCTACGAAAAGGCATATAAATCCCTGCAAAAAGCCAACATCACGCTCGGCCTGTGTTCCGATTACGCTCGCTGTGTTCCGATAGATAACAGCATCGAGCTTGATTTTAAAAGCATTATGGGCGTTGAAATACCCGTGGTAAGCGCACGGGAGCCGATTTTGAAGAACTATTACGGCTTTGACGGGACAAACTCCTATCTTGACGAGGCGTATTTTAATTTTAACGAGGCGAAAAAAATGACCGTAAAGCTTGCCGAAACGCAAACGGCGATTTACCGTCTTGCTGACGCCGTTAAAAAAACGCAAAAGAGGGCCAACGCCTTAAACAACATTATGATTCCCCAATTCACCCAAACCGTTAAAAGCATTTCGGAGGCTCTTGACGAAAAGGAGAGGGAGGATTTCACCAGGCTCAAGGTTGTTAAGCGGTACAAAGAGAAAAAAGAAAAATAAAGTTAAAGCGGTTATACCTTGTTCTCCTTGGTATAACCGCTTTGGTTTTACTTATAAAAATATAATTTTATCATAATATCATATTAAAAATACTATGTAATAATTGCTTTTTTCAAAAGCGCAGGAAACCCCCGGCGAGAGTTTCCCATAATCTTATTCCTTTTGTGCATATTGCCAAGTGAAACATACTTTTTCTACACGCTGCCCCTATCAGGGGAATTACCTTTTGAAAAGGCTTGTGCGAAACTTTGAATATCTATTCTTTTAATTTTTATTTATTTATCAAATTTTCAAACGGCTCTAAACTTCTGTCCAAAATGCCGTGCATCTGCGCTATTGCAACGCCGTAGTTTACCATGGGTACGGAATTGTCCGTGCAAACGCCCATACGCCTGTGCATTTCTCTTGGAGTGAGCATACAGCCGCCGCAATGTATAACAAGTGAAAATTCGCTTAAATCCTCGGGAAAATCATTGCCCGAGGAAAATTTATATTCAAGCTTCTTTCCCGTGTATTCCTCCAGCCACTTGGGGAGCTTCACACTGCCTATGTCGCCGCACTGCCTGTGATGAGTACAGCCCTCGGATATTAAAACCTTATCGCCGTCGCAAAGCTTTTCTATTTGCCTTGCGCCCCTTACAAGCTCCGAAAGCTCGCCCTTATAGCGTGCAAAAAGTATTGAAAACGAAGTCAGCATTATATCCTGCGGAACTGTTTTTGAAACCTTTTCAAACACCTGTGAATCGGTTATGACTAATTTCGGCTTTCGGTTAAGCGAGGCTATGGTATCGGCAAGCTCCGTATCACGGCATACCACTGCCGAAGCGCCTGCCTCCAATATATCCCTTATGGTCTGCTGTTGCGGCAATATCAGCCTGCCCTTAGGTGCGGCCTTATCAATAGGCACAACAAGCACTACCTTATCTCCGCACTCTATGAGGTCGGAAACGAGCTTTTTGCCGTCGTCGCCGTTTTTCACAAGGTTTGCGAGCATTTCTTTAAGCTCGTAAATATTTTTATTTTTAACGGCGCTTACATAAATTTCGTTTTTGCCGCCCTCTCTGCCGCCGTCCTCAAGCAGATCTGATTTGTTAAAGGCGACTATATAGGGCAGTCCTTTTTCCTTAATTATCTCCAAAAGCTCCCTGTCGCTCTCGCCCATACCCTTTGTGCCGTCAACAACAAGCACGGCTATATCGGCAGAGTTTAAAACCTGTCTTGTCTTTTTCACCCTGAGTCCGCCGAGCCTGCCCTCATCGTCTATGCCTGCCGTATCTATTATAACGACCGGACCCAAGGGCAAAAGCTCCATAGCCTTCCTGACCGGATCCGTCGTAGTACCGGCAACCTCCGAAACAACGGCGAGCTCCTGCCCCGTAACGGCGTTTACAAGGCTTGATTTGCCGGCGTTTCTTCTTCCGAAAAAGGCGATATGCACTCTCTCTGCGCTGACAGTTTCGTTAAGTCCCATTTTATCACCTCAGAAACGGAAATCACGCTTGTTTGAGTTCTTAATGTCCTCAATATTGCGCCTTGCAATTTCCCTTACCTTATCGTTCGGTATTTTTTCAAGCTCCTCCTCAATCAGCATATAGCCCTTTTTCCTTGTTCCCTCGCTCGCATAATCTACAAGGAATTCGGTCAAGGTCATAAGCGCATTGGGGTGACAGCAGTTTAATATCTGTCCGTTTTTGCAAAGGCTCATAAACCTGTCTCCCGTTCTGCCCTCTCTGTAGCAGGCGGTACAGAACGACGGAATATGCCCGTTGTCCATAAGCCAGCTTACAACCTCGTCGAGAGTTCTCTGATCCGAAACATCAAACTGCTCGGTATCGTGGGGGCGTTCCTGCTGAGTATATCCGCCGACAGAGGTTCTTGAAGCTCCGCTTACCTGTGAAATGCCAAGGCGCAAAAGCTTTTCCCTGACCTCCTCCGATTCCCTTGTGGATATGATCATACCAGTATACGGAACGGCAAGGCGGATACAGGCCGTAATTTTTGCAAAAATTTCGTCTGAAATAGAATTGTCGAATGCGCTCGGGTCAATATCGTCTGCGTGCTTAACACGGGGAACGCTTATTGTGTGAGGGCCTACGCCGTGGACAGCCTCGAGATGCTCTGCGTGCATTATAAGGCCGGCAAATTCATACTTATACATTTCAAGACCGAACAGCACGCCGAGACCGACATCGTCAATGCCGCCTTCCATAGCCCTGTCCATGGCCTCCGTATGGTAATCATAGTCATGCTTCGGCCCTGTGGGATGAAGCTCAAGATAGCTCTGCTTATGATAAGTCTCCTGGAACAGAATATATGTGCCTATTCCTGCCTCCTTGAGCTTGCGGTAATTTTCAACGGTCGTTGCGGCTATGTTTACATTAACACGCCTTATATCGCCGTTTTTGTGATGAACGCCGTAAATGGTTTTGATACATTCCAAAATATACTCTATCGGATTGTTTACAGGGTCCTCGCCTGCCTCGATAGCCAACCGCTTATGGCCCATATCCTGAAGCGCTATTACCTCGTCCCTTACCTCCTGCTGGGTAAGCTTTTTACGGGGTATGTGCTTATTCTTCATGTGATACGGGCAGTATAGACACCCGTTTACGCAGTAGTTTGAAAGATAAAGCGGTGCAAACATAACTATACGGTTGCCGTAAAAGGCAAGCTTTATCTCCTCGGCTATTTTATAAATTTCCTCGATTTTTTCAGGTATATCGCAGGCGAGCAGAACAGAGGCCTCCCTGTGAGTAAGGCCGTTGCACCTGGTTGCGTTCCCGATTTTATAGGGACGGGCCTTTTTCAATATGCTGTCGATAAACTCGACATTGTTTTTGTTCTCCTCTGCATATTTCAGGGTTGCCCTGATTTCCTCGTCGTTGATAAACTCCTCTGCTTTAAGTGATTTCGGGTTATAAACTGCCATTTTTATTTTCCTTTCATAATTAAAATTCTTTTATATCGCCTCTGTCGACCACGACCTCGCAGCCGATTTCGTGCATTTGCTCTTTTAAAATTTCAAGCCCCTGTGCGGACTCGCCGCCCGAATAGACCTTGCCGTTATACAGCTGATACTTTTCCCTTACCGAAACGGGAGAAAGATTTGGCATAACGACATTTGCGCCCGAAAGTATGCCCATTTGCCTGCCGTTTTGCCTTACGGTTCCGAGCGCCGTGGTAGCAGGCAGGAGTATTGTCGGCTTAATAAGCCTTATAACAGAAAGCAAAAAGCAGGTAAGCTCTGCGCTGCCGCCGTTCTCGTTGCCAAACGGTGTTTGGCGATGCGGTATGAACGGGCCTATTCCGCACATATGCGGCGAAAACTCTTCGATAAATTTTAAATCCTTTGCAAGGCAATCACTTGTCTGATACGGCGAACCCACCATAAAACCGCAGCCTGTCTGATAGCCTATCTGTTTTAGCTGTTTAAGCGACTCTATCCTGTTTTCAAAGCTCATATTACTCGGGTGCAGTCTTGAATAATGCGCCTTGTCCGCCGTTTCGTGGCGGAGAAGATACCTGTCCGCACCTGCGTCAAAAAGCCTTTTATAGCTTTCAAATCCCCTCTCGCCGAGCGAGAGCGTAACCGCACAGTCGGGATAGCTCTTTTTGATTTCGCCTATTATGCCGCAGAGTATACCGTCGGTGAAATAAGCGTCCTCGCCGCCCTGAAGCACAAAGCTCCTGAACCCTAAAGAGTACCCCTCGTCACAGCATTGAAGAATTTGCGCCGCAGTCAGCCTGTAGCGTTCGCAGTTCTTATTACTGCGCCGTATTCCGCAATAGAGACAATCGTTTTTGCATATGTTGCTTATCTCTATCAAGCCCCTTATATAAACGGAATTTGAATAAACGGCACGCTTCGCCGAAACCGCCTTTTCCCTCAAATACTCCGTAAGCGCAGGGGATCTGTTGTCGATAAGATATTTATATTCGCTTTCCTCAAGGGAATGTGTTTTTAGAAGTTTATCCGCAAGTAAAATACCGTCTAACATAAGCCCGATTATTTTATATTGGAATATGCGGTTTTCACGCTTACTCCGTCCAATTTGCCTATTTTCCCCGAAACTGCGGATATAATCTCCTGCGGTGCGTCAATGGCGACGCTTATAATGCTTATATTTCTTTCCCTGTACGGAATACCCATTCTGCCGACTATATATTTTCCGCACTCGTGCAAAACGGAGTTAATGCTTTCGGCGCTGTCGGTATTTTCAACTATAATCCCAATCACCGCAACACGGTAATCGGCTCTGTTTTCGGCCATATTCCTCTCTCCTTAAAACAAAAAACTGCGCCCAAAAAAGCACAGTTCAAAATTACCGAATTTTTTTAAATTCAATATAATATCGGTTATGAGCGTGCCTTTCTCGTCGGAAAATTCCTCTTAGTCAGGAACCGATTAGATTATACAACGGTTTTTTTATTAAATCAATATATTTTTTTTGGAAAAATAATTTACTGCCGTGTCATACTTTTTATATATCGCTTAAAGAATTTCAACGCTCCCTCGGCGCTGGCGATAGGAAGCCTTTCGTTTGTTGCGTGGGTGCAGAGCAAAAGCTTTGTATCGACGACGAACGGCGCAAAGCGGTAAATGTTTTCGCATATTTCCTCATAGTTATATGCGTCCGTTCCGCCCATTACAAGAAACGGCGCAACAAGATTTTTTTCATCGCTCTCTATGCAGAGCTCCTTAATTGTCTTAAACGCCCTTGAATCCGTAGGCGAAACCTTTGAAGCCTCTTTGCCGACAAGGAATTTTACCTCAATATCCTTATTACGGACGCAGTCCTTTATATGCTTTTCAACATCGGAAACGGTAACTCCCGGCATTGTGCGGAAGTTTACGGTGATGCTCGCCTTTTGGGGAAGAACATTGAACTGCGGACTGCCCGAGGCCATCGTTACCGCCGTGCAGGTGCGTATCAGCGATGCGGCAGGCGGTATTTTCGTCATTATTTTAAGTATCAGCGGCTTTAACAGCCATATGTTGCAGGTGACAAGCCTTGCCGGATACGAACAGCGTTTGCCTATTTCGGTAAACAGCTCATATACAAACTTGGGCATATGCGCCTTAAACTGATGGTTTTCTATATCCTTTATAACATCGGCAAGGTAGCCGAGCGCAGTATGCTTGGGCGGCTGAGAAGAATGTCCGCCCTTGGCGTTTACGCTGATTTCATAATTTATACTGCCCTTTTCCGCAACGCCGACGCCTGCAAGGTTGCAGTTGAGCACGCCCTTTACATTTACGGGAAGAATTGCGCCGCCCTCGTCCAAAACGGCCTCCAGATGAACGCCCTGAGCCTTTAAATATGCGGCGATTTTCTTGGCAGCATTGTCGGGGGAGGCGACAACCTCTTCGTTGTGGCCGAAGCACAGATACACCGTCCGTACAGGCTTGTAGCCGTCGGCAATTAGCTGTTCCACGCTCTCCATTACGGCGATGAGATGGTTTTTCATATCCATGGCGCCTCTGCCCCAAATAAATTCGCCGTCGTTGTAGCCCTCAAAGGCTCCGTGTTCCCAGTCTTTTTCCGTACCCTGCGCAACGGGTACGACATCTTGATGCGAAAGCATGGCTATTGCGTCAAGCGACGGGTCGCTGCCCTCCCACTTATATATAAGGCTCGCCTGCGCTATCTCGGTTTTTATAAGCGTCTTATGTATAAGCGGATAGCGCTCCTCAAGAAAGCTGTGGAATTTTTTAAACTCGTTCCAGTCCACAAGCTTCTCGTCATAGTTTGAAACGGTTTTAATTTTAATGGCGTCGCTTAAATTTTGACAAAAGCGCTCTACATCGACCTTTTCATCGTCCTGCGCCTTTTTGCCGGCGGAGCTTTTGCCGGGAACAAAAAATATCGCCCTCACCGCCGTAATAACAATCAGCGCCGCAATAATGCCCGGTACAACAAAAACAATTTCCATTTTAAACCCCCGTAAAATTTATTTTATGAAAACAGAGAAAGCTGAGATGATTCGGGAAGATTGCCGAACGCTCCACATTCCTTTAAAAGCTCGATTGTGCTTTTTCCGGCCTTTGACCTTTCCGCAAACTCCTCTATCGAAGTAAACTCGCCTTTGCCGTCGTCCCTTGCGCCTGCAAGCGGAATTGCCGCATTGTCGCCTATACCCGACAGAGCGGTAAACGGCATACGGATTTTACCGTCCTCAATTATGTATTCCTTGGCCCTTGATTTATAAATATCAACGGGCAAAAGCTCAACATTTCTCGCCATCATTTCATTTACTACCTGAAGAGCGGTATATTGATCCTTGTCCTTTGCGCTTGCCGTTTTATCCTTTACCTTGAAATCTATTTCCCTCATTTTTTCTCTTACCGCTTCCCTGCCTTTTATAACGGTTGCGGCGTCCAAATCTCCCCCTCGAACGGTCAGGAAAGCCGTATAGTATTCAAGGGGCTTGTATATCTTGTACCAGCCGAGCCTCAATGCCGCAATAACATATGCCGCCGCATGAGCCTTGGGGAACATATATTTTATTTTACGGCAGGATTCCATATACCATTCGGGAACATTGCAGGCACGCATAGCCTCCTCCGCCCCCTCCGGGAAGCCGTTTTTTGCAACCTTTCCCTTACGGGTAAGCTCCATAATTTTAAACGCAAGGCTCGGTTCAAGACCGGCGTGCATAAGGTAAATCATGATGCTGTCACGGGTGCCTATAACCGAAGAAATTGTGCAGGTGCCGCTGTGTATAAGGTCTTGGGCGTTGCCGTTCCAAACATCGGTACCGTGTGAAAGTCCCGAAATCTGCAACAGGTCGGAAAAGGTTTTCGGCTGTGCTTCAAGAAGCATCTGGCGCACAAACGGAGTGCCCATTTCGGGAATTGACAGAGTGCCCGTTTCGCAGTCAATATCCTGCGGCGTAACGCCGAGAGCGCTCGGACTTGTGCAGAGGCTTACAATTTTCGGGTCGCACACATCTACTTCCATTACAGGTATGCCCGTTAAATCCTCCAGGTGCTTATAGAGCGTCGGGACATCGTGGCCGAGAATATCAAGCTTCAAAATTGTGTCGTGCAGAGAGTTAAAGTCAAAGTGCGTTGTTTCCATATCGCTTGAAACATCGTCGGCAGGGTACTGAACGGGAGTAAAGTCATAGACATCGTATAAATTCGGCACAACAACCATACCGCCCGGGTGCTGGCCGGTAGTCCTTTTAACACCCGTAACGCCCCTTGTGAGCCTGTCCTCCTCCGCCTTTGAAACATGGCGGCCCTTGCTTTCAAGATATTTCTTTACGAAGCCGTAAGCCGTTTTTTCCGCAACGGACGCAGTAGTTCCCGCCTTGAAAACATGGCTTTTTCCGAAAAGCTCCTCGGTGTATCTGTGAGCCTTGCCCTGATACTCGCCCGAAAAGTTAAGGTCAATATCGGGCGCCTTGTCGCCGTGGAAGCCCAGGAAGGTTTCAAACGGTATTTCGTGGCCGTCCCTGATAAGCTCCGTACCGCATTCGGGGCAGTTTTTCGGCGGCATATCAAAGCCGGAACCGTATTCCCCGTGCTCAAAGAACTGCGAGTACCTGCATTTGGGGCATCTGTAATGGGGCGCAAGGGGATTTACCTCCGAAATGCCTGCCATGGTGGCGACAAACGACGAGCCTACCGAACCCCTTGAGCCTACAAGATAGCCGTGGGCTACGGAATCCCACACAAGCTTCTGTGCGATTATGTAAAGAACGGCATAGCCGTTTTTGATTATCGAATCAAGCTCTTTTGTAAGCCTGTCCGAAACGATTTTCGGTATAGCACCGTCCTTTTCGTACCATTCCTTGGCCTTTGCCCAGCAAATTTCCTTGAGCTGCTCCTCGCTTCCCTCGATGGACGGCTGATATGTTCCGTCGGGGAAGGGCTTTATAATATCGATTTTATCCGCAATTTTGTTTGGGTTTGTTATGACTACCTCTTTTGCGGTTTCCTCGCCGAGATAGGCAAATTCCGCAAGCATTTCGTCCGTTGTTTTAAAATAGAGCGGCGCCTGATTATCAGCGTCGTCATAGCCCTGACCTGCCATAAGTATAGCCCTGTACTGTGCGTCCTCCGGGTCGAGGAAATGCACATCGCCCGTTGCAACCGTGGGTTTGCCGAGCTTATCGGCTATAGCTATTATTTTCCTGTTTATGTTTTCAATATCCTCTATGCAGGTGATCTCATCGTAAATCTTATTCCTCTCCGGATTTTTTGCGGAGGGGTCGGAGTGTGCGGCAATCATAAACCTGTTGTTGCCGTTGGGCTGAATTTCGAGATAATCATAGAACGAAGCTATTTTCATTATCTCCTCTTCGGGCAGTTTTTTGAGTATCGCCCTGTAAAGCTCTCCGGCTTCACAGGCAGAGCCGATAATCAAGCCCTCCCTGTGCTTTATGATTTCCGATTTTAACATTCTCGGTCTTTTGTAATAGTGGTTTACATTTGAGTCCGAAACCAGCTTGTAAAGGTTTTTCAGACCCGTGGAATTTTTGACAAGTATTATCTGGTGGTAAGAGGGCAGTTCCTTAAAATCGGCGTCGGGATTGCTCATATCGTCTACAAAATACCCCTCCACACCGTAGATTATTTTGATTTTACCCCCTGCGGCGTTGGCGGCCTCGGGGAAGCCCTGAACACAGCCGTGGTCGGTAATCGCTATCGCCTTGTGCCCCCATTTTATCGCCCTTTTGACAAGCTGAGCCGGCGCAGTCATACCGTCAAGCTGTGACATATTCGTATGCAGATGCAGTTCGACCCTCTTTTCGGGGGCGTTGTCCTCTTTTTCCACAGGCTCTACAAGGCAGATGTTTTTAGGGCTTAATATGGTTTCTCCCCGATAGCTGTCATAGTCCATTTTGCCCGAAACCGTAATGTACTTGCCGTCGGAAAGAGACGAGAGTATTTTTTCCGAGTGTTCGTTCTTTATAAACATAACGGCGGTTATAGAGCCGGTGTTATCCGTCACATTAAAGCTTAAAATAATTTTATCCTTTTTCTTTGTCTGCTTACAGTCAAAGCCGAAAATACTGCCCCATATGCAGGTGAAGTCCTCGTTTTCGTCTATATCGCAAATCTTTTTGGGCTCGGTTTTGATTTTACTTCCGTAAACGAGCTTAATGCTGTTCGTGTGATAAGGAAAATTACCTATATCCTCCTCGCCGTTTGCTTCGTCATGAGCAAAATCCGAGGAAAAGTCCAACCCGAAATCCATCGGCGCAGGGGGTTCGGGTCTTGAAGCCTCTATTGCGGCAAAAATTTCACTGTCGATTTTCCGCTGAATTTCATCGAGAGAGTCGCCCTTTGCCTGCCCCTCCTGAATTATATTTACCCTGACGACGACATTAAATCTTTCCTTAATTATATCTTCGACGGTCTTTTCACAGCCTGCCGAGGACAAAATATCCTTGCCTGCGCCCTTTAAAACTATATCAAGACGCTTTTCGCCGTTACTTTCGCTGTATTCAAATACGCTACCGTTCAGGTATCCGTTCGCCACAACGACCCTGTTTTTTATAAGCTTTATAAGCTCTTCGTCATATTTGTTTGTGAGCAGAGACGGTGCAAAAACGGGCCTTATTTCAAGCGAGGAAACGCCCATTTCCGCCGCGGCGGTTTCGGCTATCGTCCTCAAGGTTTCCTCTTTTAAAAGTATCGGGAACTCAATATCCGCCGCAACGCTGTTATCCTGCCGTGAAACATACAGCTTTAACACCTTTGCGCCCATAAGCGCCCTGTCGTATGCAGTTAATTTATCCCTGCAACCGGCAAACAAATCATAAAATCCGTTCATATAAATTCTAAACCCTCTGTTATAAAGTCTCTATTTCCTTAAGTAATTCCTCTAATATTTTTTCTTCGCTTACTTTCCTGAGTATCTCGCCGTGTTTAAAAATAATTCCGCAGCCGTCGCCCCCGGCAACCCCGATGTCCGCCTCTTTGGCCTCGCCCGGGCCGTTTACGGCACAGCCCATAACCGCAACCGTGATAGGCTTTTTAACTGCTCCAAGTTCCTTTTCCACCCTTTCGGCAAGCCCGATAAGGTCAATTTTTGTTCTTCCGCAGGTCGGGCAGGAAACTATCCGGGGGCAGTCGGTTTTAATCCCTGCCGCCTTTAAAATATCAAAGCCGGCGCTTATCTCCTCAACGGGGTCGGCGGTCAGTGATACCCTTATAGTGTCGCCTATGCCGTCAAGGAGCAGAGAGCCTATGCCCACAGCGGATTTTATCATACCCATACGCCTTGTACCGGCCTCCGTAACGCCTAAATGGAGCGGATAATCACACTCATCGGCAATGAGCCTGTATGCGGCGGTCATGGTTTGAACGCTCGATGATTTTATTGATATTACAATATCGTAAAAATCAAATTTTTCCAGTAAAGAGGCGTGCCTGAGCGCACTTTCGCATAGAGCCTGCGGAGTAACGCCGCCGTGCTTTGCAAGTATATCTTTTTCAAGAGAGCCTGAATTTACGCCTATTCTGATAGGTATATTATGTAGCCTACAGGCGTCGGCAACCGCCTTAATCCTGTCGTCGGAGCCTATGTTTCCGGGGTTTATCCTTATTTTATCGACTCCGGCCTCAACGCTTTCAAGGGCGCACCTGTAATCAAAATGAATATCGGCGACCACGGGTATGGAAACTGCGTTTTTTACCGCATACAGGGTCTTTACCGCTTCTTTATTCGGAACGGTGAGCCTTACTATCTCACAGCCGGCCTTTTCAAGCTCCAGCGCCTGTTTTACATTGCCCTCAACATTTTCGGCAGGCACATTCAGCATAGACTGAACGGTTATTTTACTGCCCGAACCTATCTGCGTATTCCCTGCCCTTACGGTTCTCGTCTTTCTCCTGTTTATCATACTTTCGCCCTCTGAAATCAAGTTTTAACTATTCTTACAATATCGTTAAATGTCACAAATACCATAAGCAGCAGTAAAAGCGCAAGCCCTGCCGCATGTATATAGCCCTCATACTTGGGATTTACGGGCCTTCTCCTGACGGCCTCGATAACAAGGAACAAAAGCCTGCCGCCGTCAAGCGCCGGAATTGGAAGAAGATTGGCAACGCCTATATTTATTGTTATAAGCGCCATAATAAGCAGAAGATTGTCAGCCCTTCCGCTGTCGGCCGCATCCTGAGTTATATCCGCAATAATATCGACCGTGCCGACGGGACCCGAAAGCTCCGAAACGCCGTATCTTCCCGTCACAATGTCAAAGAGGCTCAGCCAAACCATACGGGCAATGGAGGCAGACTGCGTAAACGAATTGATAAACACATTTTTAAAGCCGGCAGGTTCTCCGACTATTGAAAAATCGTAGATTATCATATTTATGCCGTTTACCTTTTCCGTCTTAAACTTAACGCCGTCAAGCTTAACCTTTTCGCCGTTACGCTCAACGACAAAGTCAAACACGCCGTTTTCGCTTCTTGTCATAAGGAAGCTCAAATCCCTCTCCGACCAAACGGAGTGGCCGTCTATTTTAACTATTCTGTCGTTCTCTTTAAGGCCGTATTCACAGCTTACCGCATTGTCATAGAACTCGTTTACTCTGTTTGTACCGATATAATCGTCGGAGATGGAGAGCATTACGGCAACTATTACGATGCCGAGAAGCAAATTCATAAAAGCGCCGGCCGCCACAATTATCATCTTTTGCCAAACGGGCTTTTTGTTAAACGCCCCCTCGGCGTCGCTGTCCTCGTCCTCGCCCTCCATACTGACGAAGCCGCCTATCGGCAAAAGCCTTAGCGAATAGAGAGTTTCGCCCCTTTGCTTTTTAAAAACAGCCGGGCCCATGCCTATTGAAAATTCATTTACTTTGACTTTAAAAAGCTTGGCGGTGGTAAAATGTCCGAATTCGTGGATTATAATTATTACTCCGAAAAACAGTATAGCTATCGCTATTGTCCAAACCTTTGACCAAATTCCTGATGCGGTTATTGCTAAAAGTATATAGATCACCTCATAACATATTCTCTTGCAAATTTATCAATTTCCATTACATCGTCAAAAGTATATTCATCGCAGACGGGAGTGCGCTCCAAAACCTCCTGCACCCTTTCGGCTATATCCAAAAAGCCGATTTTCCCCTGCCTGAACATAAGATTTGCCTGTTCGTTTGCGGAATTTACCGCCGCAGTACACAGTCCACCTTTATTAATGGCATTTTTACATATGTTTATACACTTAAAGGTTTCGTAATCGGGTTCAAAGAAGCTGAGCTTTCCTATTTTAGAAAGACTCAGCTCGCCCACCGGCGATTCAAACCTTTCGGGATAGGTTAAAGCGTATTGTATCGGTATTCTCATATCGGGAAGCCCTAATTGAGCGATTACCGAATTGTCGTCATATTCAACGGCGGAATGGACTATGCTCTCCCTGTGCACAACTATTTCAATATCCTCCGGCTTTACCGAAAACAGCCAAACCGCCTCGATAAGCTCCAAGCCCTTGTTCATCATTGTAGCGGAGTCTATGGTGATTTTTGCGCCCATAGACCAGTTTGGGTGCTTGAGCGCATTTTCGACCGTAACGCTTTTAAGCTCCTGTGCGGTTTTGCCGAAAAACGGTCCGCCCGAAGCCGTAAGTATTATTTTTTTAAGCGCCCTGTTTGACGGCTTTCCCTGAAGGCATTGAAAAATTGCCGAATGTTCCGAGTCCACGGGAAGTATCCGAACTCCGTTTTTTTCAGCCTCCCCCATAACAAGCCGGCCGCCTGCCACAAGGGTTTCCTTGTTGGCGAGCGCAATTTTTTTCTTTGCGCCTATCGCCGTAAGGGTGGGCTTTAGACCGGCCATGCCGACTATTGCATTCAATACGGTGTCGGCGCTTTCCGTACCGGCACATTCGCACACTCCGTCAACGCCGGAAAGTACCTTTGTATCGGTATCGGCAAGCTTTATTTTAAGCTCCTTTGCCGAGTTTTCATCTACCAGGGCGACGGTTTGCACCTTAAATTCCCTCGCCTGATTTTCGATTTCCTTTACGCTTGAAAAAGCAGTCAAAGCCTTGACGCTGTAGCCGCATTTGCGGCAGACATCAAGACTTTGTTTTCCTATTGAACCTG
The DNA here is from genome assembly GCA_947630285.1 of uncultured Clostridia bacterium. GTDB lineage: Bacteria > Bacillota > Clostridia > Oscillospirales > Acutalibacteraceae > Fimenecus. The sequence goes on from CANRHD010000002.1 coordinate 179,866, forward strand.
TAGAGCCTAATATAGATATATTTTTCGTAGCCATCAGAATTTCACTCCGAAAATGTTTACAATAGCATAAAATCCGAGCAGTACAAAAACTTCGCTGTCAAAGCGGTCCATAACTCCGCCGTGACCCGGCACAAGGTTTGAAAAATCCTTTATGCCCATATTCCTTTTGAGAACCGAGAACGTGAGGTCGCCGAACATACCCAAAACGGCAAGAACTGCGGAAACCGAAATTATCTCAAGGTATCTCCTGTGGGGCTCGGGGAATACAAGGCTGTCAAAAACAGCGTACAGTATAACTGCGCTGAGTATTCCGCCGATAACTCCGCCCACGGCGCCCTCTACGGTTTTTTTGGGGCTTATTTTGGGGCAGAGCTTATGCTTGCCGAAAAAACTGCCCGTGAAATATGCGAAAGTGTCGGTAAGCCACGAACAGAACATTACAAAAAGGATAAGGAAAAGTCCGTGCGATTTTGTATATCCCTCGTTCGGGTAAATTTTATCAATTTCATTACAATACAGGTAAACCGTTACCGCAAAAGGTATTGCAAGCGACGAAACGGTTACGGTGGAAGCCTTTTCAAAGGTGACCTCCTCAAAATCAAAGAGGGCAAATATAAAAATAAGCAAGCCGAAAATCAAAACAAAGCAAACCGGATTTAACGAAAGCCCCACCCTTGCGCCGAGCTGTGCTATTGGCTCCCTGAGCCAAAAGCTTATGGGAATACATATGCTTGAAAGCCCCGTGAGGATATTAACGGGAAGCTTTTTTATTGCGAGCGCATGGTTTATCTCATATGTAGACATCAGGCTCACGACCGCCGCCGCCACAGGTAAAAGCCACGGCGTAATATTTCTGAACGCAACTACCGTAATCCCGGCAATGGCGCATAAAATTCCTGCAAAAACTTTCTTCTTCATAATCAATCCCTTTCATCAAACTCCGCCGAATCTGCGATTTCTTTTTTCAAAATTTCTTAAAGCCTCTACCAAATCGTCTTCGGTAAAATCGGGCCAAAGCACATTGGACGACCAAAACTCCGCATATGCGGCCTGCCAAAGCAGAAAATTCGACAGCCTTTTCTCACCGCTGGGTCTTATTATCAGGTCGGGGTCGGGCATTCCTGCCGTATAAAGCCCCTGTGAAATCATATCCTCCGTAATATCTTCGGGCTTTAGCTTTCCTTTTTTAACAAGCTGTGCTATTGACTTTACGGAGTGTAAAATTTCCTCCCTGCCGCCGTAATTTATGGCGATATTCAAATACACCTTGGTTTTGTCCTTGGTGATTTTTTCGCTGTATTTCATCATGGCGAGTATATCCTTGGGAAGCCCTTTTTTACTGCCGATGAAATTAACCTGTATGCCCTTTTCCTCGTTTTCCGCCTTCCTGTCGTCAAGCTCCTTCAGGTACTCCCTGAAAAGATTCATTATAGCTGCGACTTCCTCGGGAGGGCGTTTCCAATTCTCGGTTGAAAAAGCGTAAAAGGTAAGGTATTTTATTCCGAGGTCCCCGGCGAACTCGCCGATTTTACGAAAGGTTTTTGCGCCCTCGATATGCCCCTTGTACCTCGGCAAGCCCCTTTCCTTTGCCCATCTGCCGTTGCCGTCCATAATAAAGCCGATATGCTCGGGCAGAACATCAAAATGCGGTAAATTGTTTGCGTCCATAATCCATGCTCCGTGTTCATTCTGAAAAAGCAGAGCCGAAGCCTTACGGCACAGCCCTGCAATTAAATCAGATTTCCATAATTTCCTTTTCTTTAGCCGCTGAAAGCTCGTCTGTCTTCTTTACATATTCATCGGTAAATTTTTGAATTTTGTCTTCTCCGTCGTGCAAATCGTCCTCTGTTATGACGCTGTCCTTTTTCATCTTTTTAAGCTTTTCAATAGCGTCCCTGCGTGTCGCCCGTATGGAAACCTTTGAATCCTCCGCAAGCTTGCTGACATCTTTGCAAAGCAGTTTTCTTCTCTCCTCTGTAAGCGGAGGGAAGGTAAGCCTTATAACCTTGCCGTCGTTCATGGGATTAATTCCTATATCGGACGCCTGAATAGCCTTTTCAATGGGCTTTATAGTTGAAGCGTCCCAGGGCTGAATGACAAGTATCCTGCCCTCCTGTACGGAAACGGCGGCCATCTGCTGAATAGGCGTAGGCGAGCCGTAGTAATCGACCATAATTTTGTCAAGCACGGCGGCGGACGCCCTGCCTGCCCTCATACCGGCGTACTCATGTGAAAGCGCCGCTATGGTTTTTTCCATTTTTTCCTTTGCAATATCAAAAACTTCTTGCATAAAAACTCTCCTTACCTGTTGTAAATTGATGTCTGTTTGTTATTTTACCAAAGTGCCTATATTTTCACCCTTAACCGCCCTTAAAATATTTTCCGGGTCGGAAAGGTTGAATACAAGTATGGGGATATTGTTGTCGCCGCACAGGGAAGCGGCGGTGCTGTCCATAACCCTCAGTCCCCTGTTTAAAACCTCGGCGTGCGTAAGGGCGTCGAACTTAACGGCGTCGTCAAATTTGTTCGGGTCCTTGTCGTAAACTCCGTCAACATTCGTAGCCTTAAAAATAACATCTGCGCCTATTTCCGCCGCACGCAGCGCCGCAGTTGTGTCCGTTGAAAAGAAGGGGCTTCCCGTTCCGCAGCCGAAAATGACCACCCTGCCTTTTTCAAGATGCCTTACAGCCTCCGCCTTTACGAAAGGCTCTGCAATACGGCGCATTTCAATGGCCGTCATTACCCTTGCCTCAACGCCGAGCTGTTCAAGAGTGTCCTCAAGCGCCAGGGAATTCATAACGGTTGCAAGCATACCGATATTGTCCGCCCTCGTTCTGTCCATATTTCCGCTTGAACGGCCTCTCCAGAAATTTCCTCCGCCTACCACAAGGCCTATTTCAACGCCTGCTTCGACGCATTTTTTTATAACCGAACAAACCTCGTTTATAACGGCGAAGTCAAAGCCGTGGCCGTTTTCACCGGCAAGGACCTCTCCGCTTAACTTTAACAAGATTCTTTTATACGCTGTTTCCATGTGTAATCCTCCGCATAAAATCACTCACATATTAAATATATTTTATCTCAAATAACAGTTTATGTAAAGAGATATTTTATAATTTAATCCGCAATTATTCTGCGTTGTAAATAGATATGAACCATTTAGAGTAAAAATAAAAGCAACAATATGGTATAATGATTTTCCCGCCTT
>CANRHD010000003.1:5000-125650 GCA_947630285.1 uncultured Clostridia bacterium
CTCTGAAGAAGCTATGGCGGCATATGATTTGTTGCAAAGCGAAAAAAACATAACGGAAGTTACTCTCGATGAAGTTTGTACCTATTGCGGATATGAAGGTACTCCGGAAAATCCGGATATTATATCAAAAGACGAGTTTTTAAATGACTGGAGCCGTGACAGAACGCAGTCTAAAAGATTGCAGGATTACTTGGCGGAATCGGATATTGCCAAAAACGAGATCATTGTAGGCGTTGTGGACTCGGGCATAGACTATAATCATGAAATTTTTGAAGGTCGGGTAGAAAGAACATATTTTAATGTGACGGCTTCCGGCAACCCGGACGATGAAATGGATGACGAAATTGCTTATCACGGAACTACTGTCAGCAGCGTTATTGTAAATAATTCACCGGAAAATATTAAAGTTGCCGTATATAAAGTCGGTGATAATGATAGTATGACCGTTACCGCAATTGCGGCAGGACTTCTGGCGGCAATTGAAAAATGTAATATTATCAACACAAGTCTTTCATCTTTGAGTGATGTATCACTAATCACAAAAATTGTGCTGGAAGCGTACTCTAAAAATATTCCGATATTTGCTGCGGTAGGAAACAGAGGAATGATGCAAACAGACCCTGTACCCGCAAATGTACCTGAATGTATTGCCGTATCCGCTACTGATTTTAACAATACGACTTCCTCTATTAATACTCAAACCATAAACTCTGATGTTTCCGCTCCCGGTGAGGATGTAGCAGTAGCAATTCCCGGTAATCGTTATACCAGATTTTCGGGAACATCTTATTCAACCCCTTATACCGCCGCTTTGGGTGCGATTTTAAAATCGGTTAACCCTGAAATCACGGTAGATGAGATAGACGCCCGATTAAAAGAAACATCATTTGACGCTAAACGGTATAACAAAAGCCCGTCGTCACAGGGCAGCTTTATGGATAATTACTGTTCTCAATGGGACGGCGTCGGTATGATTCAGTTTTGCGATGCTCTCGGGCTGGAAAAGCTTACAGCGCCCGTGTTAAATTTAGAAGATAAAGTCTATGTTGGAGAGCAGACCTGCACAATCACTTGTGAGGACAAAAATGCAACTGTTTTATACACAACAGATGGCACATATCCAGATTTTGAAAACGCCAATGTATATACACAACCGTTTCAGATTACAAAACGCACCCGTATTCGTGCGGTTGCATACTATCCGGACGGCGGATATTACAGCGACGAAGCAGAAGCGACGCCCCGTATTCAATACACCGACAGCGATGATAATTTTGTAATTGATAATAATGGTGTCATTACAAAATACAAGGGAAGTATATCCGATTTGTATGTTCCTGAAACTATAAATGGGATCACAGTTACAGGATTTGTGAAGGGGGCATTTGTAAATGTTGTCAGCCTTACGCTTCCCGAAACCGTTACGGAAATACCTGTAAGCGCTTTTGCAAAAAATTCAATAATAGAATTTGTTAGCGGAAAAGGCGTTGTTACTGTCAAATCAGATGCTTTTTTAGAGTCCGGCATTATGTATGTTGAATTTCCTGCTGCCGAACATATACAAGCCAGTGCTTTTTATGTTACATCAAAGCTTTGCAGCGGCGATTTTTCCAATGTTGAAATAATCGAAAGCGACGCCTTTTCATATTCAAACATAATATCGTTTTATGGTCCGGAGATACAAACAATTGAGGATGGCGCTTTCGGCAGTTGTCCAAGACTGGAAAATGTATATTTTCCGCAATGTACAATGATTGATATAATTTGGGGAGTAGCAAATGGAGTATTTGATTCTTGCCCTCGATTGGTAAGGGCAGAGATGCTGCTCATTACCAATTTAACTTATAACGCATTTAATGGTACCTCAATATCAAAAGCCGATTTTCCTTATGTAAAAACGATAGAAGAAAAAGCGTTTTATGAGTGTTTTGAATTAGAGTATATAAATATGCCGGCGCTTCTTACTGTTCCAAAACAGGCTTTTGGCAGTAAATCGTCCTCATTATTTAATAAATACACATATATTCGCAGTTTTTACTTGGACAGCGTAACTCAAATTGAACAGGACGCTTTTGGAAAACATCCAACAGCTCGTATTGAATTCTCTCATCTTGAAACTGCCCAAAGCCTGCCGCAAACAGAGGGCTGTATAATTGCTATGCCCTCGACATTTAAAAAATGTAATGAAAAAACGGTAGGAAGGAATTACAAAGTCTATGGTACAAAGGGAACTTATGCCGAAGAATGGGCTAATAAAAATGGTCATAAGTTTACTGAAATTTCGCAGAAAACGGCTGTGCTTACACAGCTACCAAAACAGTACACCGTTGCGGATGATGTTTTGACTGCCGATGTAATTGGTTTTAACCGAACATATCAATGGTATGCAAATACAGAAGACAGTAACGAAACAGGCACACCCATAGAGGGCGCAACGGATAGAGAGTTTAACCCCGAAGATTACCCTGCGGCTAAGTATTACTATTGTGTTGTCACCAGTACCGATGTAGGCTACGACCCAATAGAAATTCGCACAGGAGTTACGGAAAATACAACGCTTGAACCTGCCGATTATTCAAAAGTCGAAAAAGCAAAATCGGAAATTCCCGAGGACTTGTCCGTTTATACAGACGAAAGCGTTAAGGCGTTGCAAGATATTTTAGATAACATAGACTACAGCTTGGACGAAACCGAGCAGAGCAAGGTTGACGATTACGCAGAAGCCATAGAAGAAGCCGTCAACTCCCTTGAATACAAACCCGCCGACTATACCGCATACAATGCCGCAGTTGAAAAAGCTAATGCCCTTGACCGCAGTTTGTATCAAGACTTAACCGACCTTGATAATGCCTTATCGGTTGATGTTAAAGATAAAAACATAACAGAGCAAGCGGTTATTGACAAGCAAGCAAAGGCAATAGAGGAAGAATCAACTCCCTTGAATACAAACCGGCGGACTACACAGAGTATAACAAAGCAGTCGAAAAGGCAAATGCCCTTGACCGCAGTTTGTATCAAGACTTAACCGACCTTGATAATGCCTTATCGGTTGATGTTAAAGATAAAAACATAACCGAACAAGCAATAGTTGACGAACAAACAAAGGCAATAGAGGAAGCTATCAACGCCCTTGAATACAAGCCTGCGAATTACTCCAAACTCAATTCCGCTCTCGCACAAGTGCCGGAAGACTTGTCAATCTATACCGACGAAAGCGTAGAACGCCTTAATTCGGTTATTGAAAGTCTAAACTACGATTTAAACATCACCCAGCAGGACGAGGCGGACAAACAGGTTGAGGCTCTGCTTGAAGCAATAAATTCCCTCGAAAAGCGATACATTTTAGGCGATGTCAATTTGGACGGTGAAATTACGATCCTTGACGCTAAATGGGTGTTGCAAAACATTGTCCGTCTGCGCTCGCTCGACGGCCTCTCGCTGAAAGCGGCGGATATGAACCAAGACGGCAAAATTACAATCCTCGACGCAAGGTTGATTTTATTTGCGGTGACAAGATTTTGATATATATAACGGTTATATAAATAGCGACAGCTAAAAATTTAAGCCTCCCGGCTACTGCGTTCGGGAGGCTTTTCGTGAAAATTATATATAGGCATTGACTTTTTTATTGTTTTTAAACTCAACCTTTATCCATACGCCCGTAAGCGCCCAGGCTATGAAAAGGGCTATAAAATAATCAATTCTGCCATAGGGGAAAATTGAAATTATATCAAAAAATGTGCGTGCTTCAATCCCGTTAATAATAAGATACCATTCCACAACTATAATCAGCCTTGCAAACGGGAGAGCCGTGGCAACGGAAAAGCACAGACAGGCAATCTGCGGCGCCCAGTATTTAGGCCACTTTATCATTCCGATTGATTTAACATCAGGGTCGCCGTAGGTTATGTCGGCCAAATATCGGCGCATATCCGTGGTTTCGCCGGAAACAGGGGATTTATACTTTATATAGGCGTAGTAAGCCATTACAAAGTACAGCGCAAAGGTGATAACATTTATTGCGATAAGCCCAAACCAATCCATTTTAAAATTAACTACCAACGGGTTGCCCTCGAGCGATAAATCAGGTGTGGCAAAGAATGTCAGCAACAGGTCGAAAACCGTTATCAGAAAATATGAAATTGTTAAAACTCCAAAAACAATTTTTTTCTTCATATTCTTAAAAAGCAATAAAATTTTCCTCTTCCTTCTAAATTATAGTAACACAAATTATTCGGCTTTACAATAATTTTATTCTTTACTTTTCTTTTTTGAAAAAACCGTGCCTATTCCCGAAATTACAAGAAAAACTCCGAAAATTATTCTAAGCATTGATTCGGGAATTTCCTTGATAAACATATTGCCGGCAAAAACCCCTATAATTCCGCCGAAAACCATGGGCAGAATTTTTTTGATTTTTATTAGCCCGTTTTTATAATATATAAACAGCGAGGCTATAGAGCAGGGGATAAAGAAAAACAGGTTTTTGCCCTGCGCCTTTAGCTGAGGAGTGTTTTTAAAAAGCGTTAAGTAGAGTATCAGCACTCCGCCGCCGCCCAAGCCCATGGAGCTGATAACCGCCGAAATAACTGCGGCAATAATGTCAATAGTGTTCATGTTTTAACCGCCAGACGGATTCCGGCCCAAATCATAAACAGCCCGAATACGATTTTTGCCGCTTTATTTGAAATTTTGCTTAAAATTTTCGTCCCTATAAGCGCTCCTATAACGGCGCAGGGTATAAGATAAATGTTTTCGTAAAAATTGACATGACCGTTAATAAAGTATATAATTAGACTGATAATTGTTATCGGGAAAATTACGGCTATGGCGTTTGCCTGCGACTGCTTTTGGGTAAATCCGGCTTTGTTTAAAAGCTTTACCGCTACTATTCCTGCGCCTGCGCCCAAAGTTATATTTATCAGGCCGATTAAAATTCCGCTTAGAAATAAAACCGATTTTTTCATAATTTCACCGCTTTTATATTGTGGAATAAGGAGTGAATTATACTATGCAATTAAAATTCAAATCGGGTGTAAATTTTTGGCTTAAAATTTTAGTTGTAATTTTAAATATTTTGATTTTACTGCTCTTTATTGCCAAAATTTTTATTGATTCATATATTACCGTAAAATTCGGCATTGCTCTGCTTGTTATCGAAGCCGTTTTTATTCTGCCTCTGCCGTTTTTTACTTATTACGAGTTTCGTGACGATTATCTTTATGTCCATGATTATCCCATCAGGTTTTTTAAGATAAAATACCAAGATATTTTCGATGTCGAGGACGGCGATTTTGAGACAAAAAACAAAAATATAGTTGCGCTTTCGCTTGACAGGATTGTTATTTGTTATAAAGTAATCAATAAGGACGAGGAGGAAGAAAAAAGGTATCTCTATATTTCTCCAAGGGATATGAGCCTGTTTTTAATCAGACTGAGCGCAAGGCTTCAGAAAAATAAGGTCGATATTGAGGAAAAGGCAAAGGAAATCAGCTTAAAGCAAAAGGAACATGAGCTTAAAAAGAAGCTTGCCGAGGAGAGAAAAAGGGCGGAAAAGGAAGCTAACGAACCGGAAATTATTAAAGCGGACAGTATTGACAGGGCGTCAAGCTTTAAAGTAAGCGACGACGGCGAAGCTACAGATAAAAAAGAAGATTGATTTAACAAACAAATTAAAACCGTTGCAGAAAAGCTGTAACGGTTTTTTTGTGCCATTATACGCTGTTTTCCTTGATATAAAAGGCGGAATTTGGTATAATTATTTTAATTTGATTTAGGGAGACGCAGTATGAAAATTCTCGGTATCGAATCCTCCTGCGACGAAACGGCCGCCGCAGTTGTTGAGGACGGCAGAAATGTACTTTCAAATATTGTTTCAACTCAAATAGAAAAGCATAAAATATTCGGCGGCGTGGTACCCGAAATTGCGTCGAGGCTTCATACGGAGTCTGTTTCGTTCGTAGTAAACGAGGCTTTAAAGCAGGCAGGTGCCGTAATATCCGATATTGACGCCATAGCCGTTACCTATGCACCGGGGCTTATAGGCGCATTGCTTGTGGGCGTTAATTATGCAAAAGGGCTTTCGCTGTCATCTGGCATACCCATTGTGCCGGTACATCATCTTCGCTCGCATATCGCTTCAAATTATATAACTCACGGCAAATTAGAGCCACCGTTCATGTGCCTTGTTGTTTCGGGGGGCAATACTATGCTGTGTATGGTTAAGGATTATACGGATTTTGAGGTGGTAGGCAGAACCCGTGACGACGCCGCAGGAGAGGCAATGGATAAGGCGGCAAGAACCATGGGGCTTCCGTATCCGGGAGGGGTCAACCTCGACAAAGCGTCAAGGCAGGGCAATGCGGACGCTTTTAAATTCCCCAATCCGAGCGTTGAGAACAGCCCGTTCGATTTCAGCTTTTCCGGACTTAAAACCAATGTAATCAATATAAAACATAACGCACGGCAAAAGGGTGAAACTATACCGACGGAGGATTTGGGGGCGTCTTTTATCAAGGCGGTAGTAAATTCGCTTGAGAGCAGAACGCTGAAGGCGCTTGAAAAATACGGCGCCGATACTCTTGTGCTTGCAGGAGGAGTTTCCGCAAACTCCGTGTTAAGGGAAACTATGCTTGCAGACTCAAAAAAATACGGATTTAAGCTGTATTTGCCCGAGCTTTCGCTGTGCGGAGACAATGCCGCCATGGTGGCTTCGCAGGGATATTATGAGTTTATAAGCGGCAAAAGAGGGGATATGTCGCTCAACGCCTTTGCCACTATGCCCATTACCGAAAGCGATTAATACAACATTTTGTTATTTTTAATATAAAAACAACAAATTCTTGATATTTTTTTAACAATTAGATATTGAATAATTTTCCTAAATATATTATAATTTTTTATAATGGCGAAGATTTTGATTTTGTATTTTGCCATTAATTTTGTTTAATTTATTTCGACTTACGGTCGGATTGCAAAGGAGTAATATTTTATGGCACTCACAACAAACAAGAGCATACTTGATTGGATTGATGAGAAGGTTGAGCTTGTCAAGCCCGACAGCGTTGTTTGGATTGACGGAAGCGAAGAACAGCTTGAGGAGCTTCGCAGGGAGGCCTGTGAAAGCGGAGAAATGATTAAGCTTAACGAAGAGCTTCTTCCCGGTTGTTATTATCACAGAACAAAGCCCAACGATGTTGCAAGGGTAGAGGACAGAACTCTTATTTGCTCTAAAAAGGAAGAGGACGCAGGCCCTACAAACCATTGGATGGATCCCGAAAAGGCATACAAAACGCTTTATGATATTGCAAGGAACTCTTATAAGGGCAGAACAATGTATGTAATCCCTTATTCGATGGGTCCGGTAGGTTCACCTTTCTCAAAGGTCGGTATCGAGCTTACCGATTCTATCTATGTTGTTCTCAATATGGCTATTATGACCCGTGTAGGCAAAAAGGTTATGGACGCTTTCCCTGCCGATTCAAACGACTGGGTCAGGGGACTTCATTGTAAATGCGATGTTGACGCCGAAAAAAGATGGATTTGTCAGTTCCCCGAGGACAATACGATAATTTCCGTTAATTCGGCTTACGGCGGAAATGTACTTCTCGGTAAAAAGTGCTTTGCGCTTCGTATCGCTTCGTATCAGGGCAAAAACGAGGGCTGGCAGGCTGAGCATATGCTCATACTCGGAATTGAAAATCCGCAGGGTGAGGTTAAATACATCTGCGCCGCTTTCCCGTCGGCTTGCGGTAAAACAAACCTTGCTATGCTTATTCCTCCCGAGGGTTACAGAAAGAAAGGCTACAAGGTTTGGTGCGTAGGCGACGATATTTCCTGGATTCGTAAGGGCGAGGACGGCAGGCTCTATGCCATCAACCCCGAAAACGGATTTTTCGGCGTTGCTCCCGGTACCAACGATAAATCAAATCCCAACGCTCTTGCCGCTACAAGAAAGGGCACAATCTTTACCAATGTTGCAAGAAATCTTGACAACAACACCGTTTGGTGGGAAAGCCTTGACAAAAATCCTCCCGTCAATGCAGAGGAGTGGACAGGTATTAAAACAAACGGCGTAGAGTGGAAAGCGGAAGGCAAAAACCTTGCCCATCCTAATTCCCGTTTTACCGCTCCTACGGAGAATTGTCCCTGCCTTTCGCCCGAGTTTGAAAATCCGCAGGGCGTTCCGATTTCGGCATTTGTATTCGGCGGCAGGCGTGCTAAGTTAGCTCCGCTTGTATATCAGTCAAGGGATTGGAACCACGGCGTGTTTGTAGGCGCTACAATGGCTTCCGAAACAACGGCGGCGGCAGCCGGCGCAGTCGGAGTTGTTCGCCGTGATCCTATGGCGATGCTTCCTTTCTGCGGTTACCATATGGCAGACTATTGGCAGCACTGGATTGATATAGGCAAAACGCTTGACCCCGACAAAGCGCCAAAAATATTCAATGTAAACTGGTTCAGAAAAGATGACGAGGGCAACTTTATGTGGCCCGGATTCGGTGACAATCTCCGTGTTCTTGAATGGATAATCAAGCGCTGTGAGGGCAAAGTAGGGGCTAAGGAAACCGCAATAGGCTATCTTCCTTACGCCAAGGATATTAACCTTGAGGGCCTTGAGGACGAGGTTACCGAAGAGTCTCTTGAAAAAATCCTTGATGTAGACAAGGAGCTTTGGAAAGAGGAAGCCAAGGGGATTGAGGAATTTTTCGCAAAATTCGGCGACAAAGTTCCCGAAGAGCTTGAAGAAAGCCTTGCAACTCTTAAAGCAAATCTCGATAAATAATAACAAAAAGAGGCCTCCCGTAAGGGAGGCTTTATTTATTGCATTAGTTCTGTTTTCATGTATTTTGCTTTTCCGCTTCTTTTTCCAAGAGTATCAAATATTTTCCGTTCTCATCTTTTATAAGCGTATGCTCCTGCTGAGAAGAGTTATTTTTACCGAGCCAGGTGTTTTCGTATTTTTGACCCGAAATTAATTCACAGCGCTTAATTTCTTCTTTGCTAAGTGTTACGCTTCCGTATTTGTGCTTTGTAGCTATTGCCGCCCTTATCATCGTATGGTCTTCGCCCGTCATCTGGAATTTTTTAAGCAAAATAAGGGATATTACGGCAGTTATTATCGGGATTATGGCAACGCATATCCTTACGCCGAGTATGGCGTTTGCGGATTGCACAAAGGCTTCTCCGGTGTCGCTTTCGTATTTTGCTACGGTATCTCCCGTTATTAGGCCGAAGCCTTGCAGAGTAAAGCCTACCATTGCCGCCATAACGCCGCTTATGCTCTTTTTAATAAGCGTGCTGAAGGTCGAGATAACGCCCTCCCGTCTTCTGCCCGTTATAAGCTCGTCCACATCGGTGAGGTCGGGGAAAATATTTGTCGAAACAAATCCAAGACCCGACATTCCGAAAGGATATAAAATCATACTCAAAAGCATAAGCGCCACCCAAATAAACGAGCCTTTTCCGCCGCTTGACTGCATTATAATACCTACGGCAAGTCCGGCTATCATAAGAGGGGTTACTATGTTTCCGCATTTTTTCTTGCCGTATTTCATGGTAAGTGCATAGTTTAAGGGAAAGGCTCCTGCTTCGGCAACGCCTGCAACCGCATTAAAAAAGGCGTATTTACTGTATTGGTTTGCAAGGTATTTTATATAGTAAACCTTGGAATTGTTATAAAATCCGGTTGAAAACTGATATGCCAGGCTCATAAAGAAATACTGGCGGAACGAACGGTTCTTAAAGACAAGCGCATATTCGCGGAAAACATATTTTAAGTCAAGCTTTTCGGTTTCCATACCAACAGAGCTTGGCTCTTTTGTTTTCTTAAATGTCAGAAATACCGAGACGGAGAAGAAAACGGAGAGCACAATTCCTATTACCAAAAACGGCTGTTTTGAACCCGAGGTAAGGTTATCGCCCGAACCGAAAAGGCCTAAAATCAAAACGACAATTCCGAAAGCCGGCACCATACCGGCGGAATTAAACAGATAGCCTACGGAGTTATACTGGGTACGCAGATTGTATTCGGGCGCAAGCTCGGGGAGCATTGCCGTATGCGGTACGCATATTATAGTGTATGCGGTTTTGTAAAGCATATAAACGGCAATAAAGTATATCATTGCGGTTACGGGATTTGTTTTTCCGTTTAGTCCGTACCCGTTCCAAAGCAGAGAATAGGAGGCAAAGAGAACCGGAATACCCCAGAGCAGATAACGGCGGTGCTTGCCGTATTTTGAGCGTGTCCTGTCAGTAATTATGCCCATAACGGGATCGGTAACGGCGTCCCAAAGCGTAGCAATCATTACTACAATCCCGGCCTGCTTTAAAGAGATATTAATTACATCGGTTAAGAATATAGTAAAATACATACTGATTATGTAACCGGCGCCGCCCATAAAAATATTTGCGTAGCTGTAATTAATCATAGGCAGTATGGCGGACTTGAAATCGCCCTCAACGCCTATTGCCCTTTTAATTTTCTCTCCCATAAAAATTCCTCGTTTTTTGTTATTGCTAATACATTGAAAGTGCAGGAGAATTTTTTATTTCAAACCGTGTTAAAACGGTTTCAGCGCTTTTTTTCGTTAATAAAAACTCTGAATAGGGGAAGACAGGCGCCGAAAAACTTTTTGTATGCCTCGCAGTAATCTCTGTCCTCTCTTGTCCGTTTACAGCCGCCGCCTCGGCAAACGGGATAATAACGGCACTTTTTGCATTTTTCGTCAACGGCAAGGCTCTCTTTTAAAAATTTTATTGCCTTATCGCTGTGCGCCAAGGTGTCGAAATTTTCATCTTCGCCGTTAATGTTGCCCAAAAGCCATTCGTCGGTACAGTAAAAATCGCAGGGGTAAATATTCCCGTTTCCCTCGGCCACAAACTGGTGCATACAGTGTCCGCAAACTCCGCATTGCTCGGTGGGATTGCCCAAAAACAAATGGACGATGTTATCAAAATATCTTATGCTTGTGTATTGACCCCTTACATAGTCTTTTACATAGTAATTAAAGCATTTTATAAGAAAATCCGCATACTGCCGGTTTGTCATATAAAGCTCGCTTTCGCTCTTATCGCCGAACGGACGCAGGCAGGGAATAAACTGTAAGTACCGAAAGCCCTTGCTTTTAAAAAAGGCATAGATTTTATCTATATTATCGGCGCATTTCCCCGTTAAAACGGTAAGTATGTTAAATTCAACCTTGTGCCGTTCAAGCAGTTTCGCACAGTTCATTACCTTGTAAAAGACATTATTCCTTTTTTCATCGACCCGAAAACCGTTGTTTTCAAAGTCGCCGTCAAGACTTAAACCCACAAGCACATTGTACCTGTTGAAAAATTTTGCCCAGTCCTCATTTACCAGCGTGCCGTTTGTTTGAACGCTGTAGTAGATTTTACTGCCCTTTTTGTTTTCGTCTTTAACCTTTTTGACAAAATGCTCAAAAAAATCAATTCCCGCCAAAAGCGGCTCGCCGCCCTGAAAGGCGAAAACAACGCTTTCTCCGCCTGCAAAGTCAAGAGCCTTTTTTATTAAATTGTCCGCAGTATTTTCGCTCATAATTCCGAAAGAGGAAACCTCCCTGAGTTCCGAAACATTATGATAAAAGCAATATCTGCATCTTAAATTGCACAGGCTTGAAGCAGGCTTTATCATTATTGAAAGCGGCGGCATAAAATCACTCCAAAAGATTTACGCCCTCGAAAAAGGGGAGGGCGTAAACTTGATAATAAATTTATTTGTTATTATAGTATTCCTGATTGATACCTCTGCGGTTTTCTTTAAAGTTCTTCATAATTTCTTCCATCTTGCCGTTCATTTCCTCGGAAACCGTAGGATAAGTTGACGAACGGTTGTAATTTTCTCCCGTATCGTCGCTTAAAATGTGAAGCCAATTTTTACGGAACTTATCAAAGAATGCAGAGTTATCGTTTTGAATGCTCTTAAAGTATTTGAATGTAATATAATCGTTGTCCGTAAGAACGGGATAGGTATAATCCTTATATTCTTCACGGCTCAAAATATCACTTGTGGGAACGGTGTACTGAATTGCCTTGAGCTTTTCACGCTTCATATGAAGAATGGGGTGTTCGCTTGTGTGTATAACCTTATCCTCGGTTATAAGGGGAAGCATTGAGATGCCGTCAATTTCACGGTCTTTCGGCAAATTGCTCCCGTCGGGGTCGGAGGTGGTTATCGAGCAAAGCTCAAGAAGCGTCGGGAACATATCAACAAGCGTAGCGCTGTTTGAAATTGTAGTACCGGCTTTCCAAAGCCCGTTGTTATTGCCCCAGCGAATCATACAGGGAACCTTCTGTCCGCCCTCGTACGCAAGGTATTTTCCGCCTCTCAATTCGTTTACGCTGCCCTCAAGAGCAGGCCCGTTATCGCTTGTGAATACGATAATTGTGTCGTCCATTACGCCCAAATCCTCAAGCGTGTCAAAGAGCTTTGCAAGGTAATAGTCAACCTCTTTAAGGCAGTCTACATAAGTGCCCATACCGCTTTCGCCGTCAAAATCATCGCCGGCAAAAACAGGCGCGTGCGGCCACGGCGTTGCGTAATATACGAAAAACGGCTCGTCTGAATTTTCAACCTTATCCGTAATCCAATCCGTCATTTCGGCGTTGATCCATTCGGTGAGCTTGCTCTGGTCCTTTTTACCGTCAACAAACATTTCGTCCGTGCCGTGAACGATTTCATATTCGCCGTTTTCCTCGCTGACATGATAGAACGGCGTCATATCGTTGACATGGTGACTGCCGTAGAAATAATCAAAGCCCTGATTTGTAGGCAGATACTCGCCGTAATCGCCCAAATGCCATTTTCCGAAAGCGCCCGTGTTGTATCCTGCGCTTTTGAAAACCTCGGCCATTGTTATCTCGTCGCCGAGCATACCGTCACAGTTGGCGCCCATTTCAATGGAGTTGAATATTCTTGTTGAAGCGAACGGGGAGAATGTATCAAGAGTGGGATACATAACATTGTCCGCATAGCCTCTGAAAGGATAGCGTCCCGTCATAAGTGAAAATCTTGCAGGCGAGCATACCGAATAGCTTGAATAGAAGTTATCAAAATTCAAGCCCTCTTCGCCTATTCTGTCCATAGCCGGCGTATCGTAAATTGCGCCGTTGAGCGAAGTGTCGCCGTAGCCCATATCGTCCATAAGTATGAAAAGTACATTCGGGCTGTCCTTTGAAGCCTTGTTTATGCTGTTAAGGTAGTCGTCCTGACCCTCCCAAAGGCGCTGGGTGTTCGGCTTTGAACGCAGGTTCATGGTAAGAACATAAAAAACCGTAGTTCCGGCAAGTAAAACGCTTATAAGCGCAGTAACGCCGAAATGCACGGAGTTCTTTTTAAATTTCTTCCTGCCTACAAAGTAAAGGGCAAGCAGTACAACGGCGCACGGCAGGATTAAAAGCAAATTTCCGCCGAGCCTTGTCAAAAAGTTTCCCTCACCGGCAAACAGGGAATTTTCGGCCGATTTCCAACCGGCATGGCCGGAGGTAAAAGCCCCGAAGCCTGCGTCGGCGCCCCAAATTATGTAATAAATTACAATGGAGAGCGCACTCGCACAGTAAGCTATAAAATTCCATAAATACAGCTTCTTGAAAAACAGTACGCCTATAATTATTACGGCCGAAACTATGCACATAAAAGCAACATTTACCACGGCAAAGAAGTTAAGCCTCATAACCTGTAAGATAACAGCCAGCACAATGCCGATTGCCGCCAAAATCATAGGAAATACTTTTTTTGACTTGTCAAATGTAATTCCGTTTTTCATTTGTTTCCCCCTAAAAGTGTTATTTGTTAATTTTATTATTTTCCGAATTCTCTCGAAACGGATTTTAACAGCTTTCTTATTTCAAGGTGCTGGGGACAAATGCTTTCGCATTTACCGCAGCCTATACAATCCGAAGCCTTGCCGATATTTTTGGTAAGCGCATTGTAATATTGCCTTGAATTCCATTTTATTAAACTTTTGTCCTGCTTTTTCGCATTATAACAGGCGAAAACCTCCGGTATGTTTATCTTTTGAGGACAGCCGTCAATGCAGTATTTACAGGCGGTACATTCGATTATGTTATTACCGTTTATAATATCGCAGACCTTGTTGACGGCGGCCATTTCCTCGTCGGAGAGGGGCTCAAAGCTTTTCATAAAGCTTAAATTGTCCTCCATTTGCTTTAAATCGCTCATTCCGGATATTACCATCATAATGCCTTCAAAGCCGGCCGCAAACCTGAGCGCATATGAAGCGGGGCTCATACCGCTGTTTAAATTCTTAAAAACGCTTAACGCCTGTTCAGGCAGATTTACAAGCGCACCGCCCTTAACGGGTTCCATAACTATTACGGGCTTATTGTGCTTTCTGCAAACCTCAAGACACTCCTTGCCCTGAACGCCGGCGTCGTTGTAATCACGGTAATTAAATTGTATCTGAACGACCTCAACCTCGGGATTTTCGGTTAAAATCATATCGAGTACCTGCGCCTTATCGTGAAAAGAAAGGCCGATATGGCGAACTTTTCCCTCTTTTTTCAGCTCAAGGGCAACCTTATAAGCGTTGGCGCTTTTATACTGCCCGTAGTTTTCGCTTGACTGTGCGTGCATCAAGTAAAAATCAAAGTAATCGACGCCGCAGGCATTCAACTGCTTTTCAAAAAACGGGCGTATGTCGGCTTCCTTTTTAAAACAGTTTGAAGAGAGCTTGTTTGTAAGCACAAAAGACTCTCTGGGATAGCGTTTTACAAGGCAGTCTCTTATCGAGGTTTCGCTCTGCGTGGCAACATAGCCGTGGGCGGTATCGAAATAATTAAAGCCCTCCGCCATAAACTTGTCAATCATAGCGGAAAATTCCCCGTAATCTACCTTTACCTTAAATTTCATCGGCAGACGCATACAGCCGAAGCCGAAATTCTTTTTTATTTCGGGAAAATACAAATTGCTTCCGTCGTCATTTACAAATTTCACAATAAAATCACCCGAAGCTTTCCGTATAAATTGCGGCGCAGTTATAAGTCCTCGCCTTAATGAAAACATTATACATTATTATGTAAAAAATATCAACAGTTTTTATTTAAGCAAAATATCAAAATCCGCAAAATAAAAAGAGAGGAACTGCGATTTGTTCCTCTCTTTAAAATTGAAATTAAATTGAAATTTATAAATTGACCTTTTGCGGCATACCGTTTTCTTCTCTTGACTTGTCGGCAAGATAAACACAGAGATGGCCTGCGACTGAGTCAAAAATCGAAGTGCAGGCGAGTGAGGGTTCTCCGCCTCTAAGATATTCCACAAAATCTGCGGCAAGCTTTTCGTCGCCGCCGCCGTGGCCGCCGTATGCGCCTACCATATCGCCGGTAACCTTGAGATCGACCTCCTCAACGATTTTTTCATCGTCCTTTGTCGGGTGGATCTTAGATACATAGAATTTCGACTCTTCAAAATCTCCGTATATTTCGCCGAGCGTGCCGATTATGTGTATTCTCCTCAGCGGCTTGGAAGAGCCGCCCACCATATTGTGCGTGCCCGTTGCGCCGCTTGCGAAGTTTACAAGCACGGACTGATGGTCAACAACATTGTTGTCGCATTTGTAGATACATTTTCCGTAATCGGAATCGCCTTTAAGCAGGTTTATTCTGTCCTCGTCGGTCGGGTTTTCAATTCCCTCAAGCTTATCCCATATGTAAAAAGCCCAGCGTTCCGGCTGATCCAAGTAAAGGCGCTTTGCGGAATATCTGCACTCGTCTTTAAGAGGACAGTCAACAAGGCATCTTGTGCCGGCGTTTTTGGGAGCGTTTTCCGGCTTGAACTGGAATTTTGAACCGAAGCTCGATATACTGACGGGTTTAGTCTCTGACATCATCCACATCATAATGTCTATATCGTGACAGCATTTTGCCAAAAGCATGGTGGTGTGGCACTTGTCGGAATTTGCCCATTTACCCCGTACATATGAGGTGGAAAGGTGATGGTAGCTGACATGCTCGCTTGTCTGTATATTGATAATATCGCCGATTTCACCGCTGTGTACTCTTTCCTTAATGGACAGGTAAAAAGGCGTGTAGCGAAGCACATGGCAAATCATAACCTTGTTGCCGTGTTTTTTAACACATTCAACAAGCTCTCTCATCTCTTTCTCGTTGGTGGCAAAGGGCTTTTCCAAAAGCATATCGTAGCCCCTTTCAAGGAGGGGTATAGAGGTTTCTATATGCTGTTCGTCCATAGTGCCGTTTATTATTGCGTCGGCAAATTTGGGCGCCTTTGCAAGCTCCTGTGCGGAATTGAAACAGTTTTCCTCGGGAAAGCCGAACATTTCCATTGCCTTTTTTTGCCTGATTTTATCGGGGTCGGCAACGCCGACAATTTTTAATTTATCCGGGTCGGTAAGGGCAAGCTTTGAATAGATTACAGCCCTGTGACCTGCGCCGACAATTATGGCGGTTACAGGCTTAGTTTGCATAAAATCATTCCTTTATGTATTTTAAAAAACAGGCACGGCATTTAAACCGTGCCCTTAAATATCGGCAGATTATTTTGTAAGGTTGATAAAGCGAAGAACGGTTTGGAGGTCGCCGCTTACCTTAACCTTGCCCGTTGTATAAGCGAGAACGGGGTCAAGCTTGCCATCAAGGATCTTGAAAAGGTTTGTGGGGTTTACGGTAACCGTTGCCCAGTTGTCGTGATAATCATAGGGTTCAACATTAACTTTGCCGTCTTTAACTTCAATGTAAAAAACGCCTTCTGCATTTTTTCCCGAAAGGTTTACCTGAATTGCCTGTGTTCCATTGATTGAGGAAGTGTCGATATCGGAATATCTGCTTCTTATTTTTTCTACTACCTGTTCGTAAGTCATAATAATAAGCTCCTTCTTTGGAATTTTTTTATATTTTACCACGAAAACACATTATTATCAAGTTTTTTAAATCGTTAAAAAAACGATTATTAATGTTACGGATTTTAAATTTTTATAGAAAATGCTGTATTGTTCATAATAAAAAATTTACAAATAATAATTTCCGAAAACTGGTGACAAAAAAGTTAAACTATAGTATAATATCTGATGTATGTATTTTAGCGGTGGAGGTATTGTTATGTCAGTTGTCCGCACGGAAGCTTATTTTAACTCGTCCGACTCGGTTCATAAAATCAGAACTTTAATTTGGAAAGACGACGCTTTGACTGCGATAGGCGTTGTCCAGATAGCTCACGGTATGGCGGAGCATATCGGGAGATACGATGATTTTGCGAAATTTCTCGCCTCAAACGGTTTCGTTGTATGCGGCAACGACCATCTCGGACACGGAAAATCGGTAAACGACCCGTCGGAGTACGGCTTTTTTGCGGAAAAGGACGGTCATATCAGGCTCGTTGACGATATGCACATACTCACAAAAATTATGAAAAAGAAGTACCCCGATATTCCTTATTTCCTTTTCGGTCACAGTATGGGTTCGCTTTGCGCAAGGGTATATACAACTCATTTCGGCAGCGAGTTAAACGGCGCAATTTACTGCGGCACCGCCGAAATTCCCGAGGCGGTGGGAACGCTTCAGCCCGTTATTGATATGCTTTGCGAAAAATTTGACCCCCATACCAAAATTGAAAAAATGGGCGCTTTATTTAATAAAATTCAGTGCCTCGGAATTAAGGACAGGAACTCTGACCTTGAATGGATAAGCAGAAGCGTTGAAAATCAGAAAAAATACGATGGCGACGAGCTGTGCGGCTTTACATTTACAATAAGCGCATACCGTGATGTCTTTTCGCTTGCAAACGAAAGCTGCGGTAAGGTTTGGGCGTCTACCGTTCCCAAGGATTTACCCATACTCATTATTTCCGGCGCTCTCGATCCGGTAGGCTTTAACGGAAAAGGGGTCATCTCCGTTTCCGAAAACCTCAGCTTATGCGGTAAAGAGCCAACCGTTATACTTTACCCCGGAGACAGGCACGAGATATTAAACGAGGACGACAACGCCCTTGTATATAACGATGTGCTTTCGTGGCTCAATTCAATTTATATTAAATAACTCGGAGAATTGCAGTGTCGATAAATACGAATGTTTCACAAGAACAAATTAAAATGCAGGCGGATTTTGCGGAAAAAGTGAGATCCGTTCTCGCCGCAAAATATTATAACAAACAGCCTAAAGCATATGTTCACACTTACGGCTGTCAGGGGAATGTTTCCGACAGCGAAAGAATTATGGGTATGCTAAAGGAAATGGGCTACGGTTTTACCGATAATATCGGGGAAGCGGATCTGATTTTATATAACACCTGCGCCGTCAGGGAACACGCCGAGGACAGAATTTTCGGAAATGTGGGTATTTTAAAAAAATACAAAGAGGAAAACAGGGACTTGATAATCGCCCTGTGCGGCTGTATGATGCAGCAGGAGCATATCAGGGAAAAGATACATAAAAGCTATCCGTATGTCGACCTGGTTTTCGGAACCCATGCAAATTACAGACTGCCGGAGCTTTTATATAAGACGCTCAGCGGCAATAAACGGGTTGTGTGTGCGCCCGATATGAAGGGCGAAATTGCGGAAAACATACCTGTTTACCGTGATAAAAGCGTTAAGGCATGGCTTCCGATTATGTACGGCTGCGACAATTTCTGCACCTACTGCATAGTCCCGTTTGTAAGGGGCAGGGAAAGAAGCCGTGAACCCGAGCAGATTATAAGCGAGGCCGAGGAAATAATAGCGCAGGGCTATAAAGAGATAACTCTTTTGGGGCAGAATGTAAATTCATACGGAAAGAACAATAAAAGCCCTATGAATTTTGCTTCGCTTTTAAGGGAAATAAATAAGCTCGACGGTGATTTTAAAATACGCTTTATGACCTCGCATCCCAAGGATTGCACAAAAGAGCTTATCGACGCCATGGCGGAATGCGAAAAGGTTGCAAAGCACCTGCATCTGCCTTTTCAGTCGGGTAACGACAGGGTGCTTAAAGCCATGAACAGGCACTATGACAGGCGTAAATATCTTGAGCTGATTGACTATGCAAAATCAAAAATGCCCGAAATTTCTCTCACAAGCGATGTAATTGTCGGCTTCCCCGGCGAAACCTATGAGGAATTTAAGGACACACTGTCGCTTATTAAAGAGGTCGGCTTCACTTCGCTTTTTACCTTTATATTTTCACCCAGAAAGGGAACAAAGGCGGCCGAGATGCCCGACCCCGTATCCAAAGAGGAAAAAAGCAAATGGTTTAGGGAGCTTTGCGCCGTTCAGGAGGAAATTGCGTCTTTAAGAACAGCGCAGATGAAGGGTAAAACCTACAGCGTTTTGGTTGAGGGCGCTTCAAAAAACAAAGACGGTTACCTTTCCGGCAGAACGGACGGGAATATTATTATTGAATTTCCCGCACCCGAATGCCGCAGGGATATAGTGGGAACCTTTCAAAATGTTACGGTTACAGAGTCCCTTAATTGGATTTTAAGGGGAAAACTGAGTTAATAATCCTGAAAAGGTTATTATAAATAGAAATTTTAAGGAGTAGAAAATGGAACTGGAAAAACTCGCTCGTCAGCTTGGCGCAGCTATTCAAAACGACAAGGTTTACCTCGATTACAAAAAGGCGATGGAGGAAAACGAAAAGGACGACGCCCTTAACGAGCTTATGGGTAAAATCAGACTTCTTCAGATGTCTTATCAGCATGAGGCAAATCAGGAGAAGCCCAACGAAGAAAAGCTTAATTCCTACAATCAGGAATTTCAGGGACTTTACGCTCAGATTATGGCAAACGAGCATATGAAGGTTTATGAGCAGGCAAGACAGGCCGTTGACGATATGATGAATTATCTTACGGGAATACTTGCGCTTTGCGTTCAGGGCGAAGACCCCGAAACCTGCGACCCCCATGCGCATGAGCATAATTGCGGCGGCGAATGTTCCGAATGCGGCGGCTGTCATTAATTTTGTAAAATTTTTTGATAGGAGTTAAGACGGTAATGGCAGAATTATCACCTATGATGAAACAGTACTTTGAAATAAAAAAAGATTACCCGGATACAATTTTGCTGTTCCGTCTTGGTGACTTCTATGAGATGTTCTATGACGACGCAAAGCTCGCTTCCAAGGAGCTTGAGCTTGTATTGACCGGGCGTGACTGCGGACAGGAGGAACGGGCTCCGATGTGCGGAGTGCCGTTCCACAGCGCAGACAGCTATATTGCAAATCTTGTTCAAAAGGGCTACAAGGTTGCCGTTTGCGAGCAGACCGAGGACCCCAAACAGGCAAAGGGCATAGTAAAAAGAGAGGTTATCAGGGTAATTTCGGCAGGCACGGTAATTGAGAGCAGCATGCTTGACGAAACCAAAAACAATTATCTGGCGTCATGCTGTCTTATGTTTGAGAGCGTGGGTCTTTGCTTTGCCGATGTTTCTACGGGTATGCTCTATCTTACGGAAATAAATGATAATCCCGACGAGAGAACGGTTGACGAATTTGCGAGATTTATGCCTTCGGAGATTATTATGAATAAAGAGGCGGCGTCGATGAAAAGATTTTCCGCCTTTGTTTCAAAAAAGTTAGAGGCTACCGCCGAGGTACTGCCTGCTCAGCGCTTCGACTTTGAGGCAAACAGCAAAATAGTTTTAAAGCACTTTGACCGCTCGTCGCTTGAAAGCTTAAATCTTGAAAACAGGCACAGCGCCGTATGCGCTTTGGGCGCAGTGCTTTCATATCTTTACGAGGCGCAGAAAACAGAGCTTAACAATATCAAGGAAATTAATTTTTTCAACGACGCAAAGTATATGAAAATCGGCCTTTCAACGAGAAGAAATCTTGAAATTACCGAAACTATGCGTGACCGTGAGAAAAAAGGCTCTCTGCTTTGGGTTCTCGACAGGACGAAAACCGCCATGGGCAAGCGAATGATACGAAATTGGCTCGAATGTCCGCTCTACGACTGCGCCCGTATTTCAAAAAGGCACAATGCGGTAGACGAGTTGTGCGGCAGTTCCGAAAAAAGGCAGGAATTGACCGAGCTTATGTCGGGCATATACGATATGGAAAGGCTTATGACAAGGGTGCTTTACAACACCGCCAACGCCAAGGAACTGCTTTCGCTGAAAATGACGCTTGCGCCGCTTCCCGAAATAAAAGAAATTTTAATAAGTTCAAATTCCGCCCTGCTTAAAAAAATATACGAGGATATTGACCTGCTTTCCGATGTTTATAACCTCATCGAAAACTCCATAAGCGAGGACGCTCCGTTCTCTGTCCGTGAGGGCGGAATGATAAAGGACAATTTTAACTCGGAGCTTGACGAGCTTCGGGGCATAGTAGAGGGCGGTCAGAGCTTTTTGACCGAATTGCAGGCAAAGGAACAGGAAATCACGGGAATTAAAAAACTTAAAATCGGCTACAACAGGGTATTCGGTTATTACTTTGAGGTGCCAAACGCCTTTAAGGAAATCGTACCCGAAACATATATAAGAAAACAGACGCTTTCAAATTGCGAAAGATACATAACTCAGGAGCTTAAAGACCTTGAGGCCAAGGTTTTGGGCGCAAGGGAGAGAATAGTAAGCCTTGAGTACGAAATTTTCAGCAGTGTGCGTAAAAAAATCGGCGAGCAGTATGAACGGACAAAGAAAACCTCAAGGGCTATAGCAGAGCTTGATGTTTTGTGTTCGTTTGCAAATACCGCCGTTTCAAACAATTACACAAGACCCGATGTGAACGATTCGGATAAGATAATTATAAAAGACGGCAGGCACCCGGTTATCGAAAAAATGTTAAGGGACACTCCCTTTGTTCCGAACGATACCGAGCTCGACTGCGGCGAAAACAGAATTGCAATTATCACAGGCCCGAATATGGCAGGTAAATCGACCTTTATGAGGCAGGTTGCCATTATAGTCATTATGGCTCAGATAGGCTCGTTTGTCCCTGCCTCTTATGCCTCGATAGGGCTTGTGGATTCCGTCTTTACCAGGGTCGGCGCTTCGGACGACCTTGCTTTGGGTCAGTCAACATTTATGGTGGAAATGAGCGAGGTTGCCGATATACTTGAAAACGCAACCGACAAAAGCCTTATAATACTTGACGAAATAGGCAGGGGAACCTCTACCTATGACGGAATGAGCATAGCAAAGGCGGTTTTGGAATATGTTGCGGATAAAAGGACGCTGGGCGCAAAGACCTTGTTTGCAACACATTATCACGAGCTGACAGAGCTTGAAAACGAGATGGACTCTGTCAAGAATTACAACATAGCCGTAAAAAAACGGGGCGACGATATTATTTTCCTGAGAAGAATTGTCCGTGGCGGAGCCGACGGAAGCTACGGCATAGATGTAGCCCGTCTTGCAGGCGTGCCGAACGCTGTTGTAAAAAGGGCAAAGGTTATTTTGAAATCTCTTGAAAGAAGCGATCCCCGTCAAATTGTTACAGACGGCGGCAGGGACGAAACCGAAGCTGAAACCGAAAATATGCAGGTCAGCTTCAATTCCTCAATAAACAGCGAAATAACCGATGAATTGAAAAATCTTGATGTAAACACTTTAACGCCTATTGAGGCCTTGTCAAAACTCTATGAGCTTTCCTCAAAGGCAAAGCAAAACTAAAATACCGATAGAAAATAAAAGGGGTGTGCGCTATGGGAAAAATTAATAAATTGCCAAAAAACATTTGGGAACTCATAGCCGCAGGCGAGGTTGTGGAAAGGCCCGCTTCCGTGGTCAAGGAGCTTATAGAAAACTCGATAGACGCAGGGGCAAGCGCCGTTACCGTAGAAATCATGTCGGGCGGAGTTCGCTATATCAGAATTACCGATAACGGCTGCGGCATTTCAAGGGAAGATGTGCCGCTTGCCTTCGTAAGCCATGCGACAAGCAAAATTTCCGCAGCGGACGACCTTGACGCAATTAACACCCTCGGCTTCAGGGGTGAGGCTCTTGCGAGCATCGCCGCCGTATCCAAAACAGAAATCATAACAAAAACCAAGGAGGAAAGCGTCGGCACAAGAATGACGGTTTCCGGTTCGCAGCAGGGCGTAATTGACGACGCCGGCTGTCCCGACGGCACTACAATAATAATAAGAGATTTGTTTTACAACACTCCTGCAAGAATGAAGTTTTTAAAATCCGACAAGGCGGAGGGTATGTCCGTTGCAGGCATAGTTGATAAAATCGCAATATCCCACCCAGAAATCAGCTTCCGTTTTATCAAAGACGGAAAACAGCTTTTATGCACAGGCGGAAGCGGAGATTTAAAGGACGCCGTCTTTTCCGTTTACGGTAAGGAGTTTTCCGAAGCTCTTATCGGGGTAAATTACGAGCTCAACGGCGTTTGCGTAAAAGGCTTTATAACCAAGCCTTTTTACTCAAGGGGCTCGGGCTCTATGCAGTTGTTTTTTGTAAACAACAGGTTTATAAAAAGCAAGACGGCTTGCGCCGCATTAAACGAGGCGTATAAAAATTCCATAATGGTAGGCAAATATCCTGCCTGCGTTTTGTTTTTGAGCGTGATACCCGAGCTTGTCGATGTAAATGTTCACCCTGCAAAGACCGAGGTGCGCTTTTCAAACGAAAAGGCGATTTTTGACGCAGTTTACTACGCCGCAAAAAACGCTTTGTCGGGCGATTTGTCAAGAAAGCAGGCAAGCTTCGGCAAAAAGAAAAACATTGATTTGCTCTCCCACAGCAAACCGCAGGTTGAGCAGACCGAAATCCTTGAAGTTTTAAAGCAAATTCCCCAAAGGCGCAGGGAGCTTTATGAGGAAGCCGACACGGCAGGGCAAAACGGCGGTACATATGAAGTTAAGGCAGAAAATTCCTTTACTTATACTCTCTCCTCAACCGAAGACGCAAAGTATGTTAAAAACGATGACGAGATAGATTTATCTGTAAGAACCGCTTTTAAAGAGGAAAAAACCGCAGAAGCTGCTTCAAAAAAAAGCCCTGCGGACAGCGATAAATCGAAAATTAACGAAAACAGCGGCGAAAAAAACGATTCTCAAACCCACTCAAACGCCGAAGAAATAAATTTTAAGTATCTCGGTGAAGCGTTTAAAACCTATATTTTTGCGGAGTATAACGGTAAGATAATTATAATAGACAAGCATGCCGCACACGAGCGTATGATATATAACAGCATTAAAAAGAACAACGGCGGCAACGGTTCTCAAATGCTTTTAACCCCCGTGAGCGTACTGCTTTCAAAAGATGAGTACATGGCAGTTACCGAAAATATTGAAATTCTCAACGATACGGGCTTTGAAATTGACGACTTCGGAAACGGCTCTGTCATTGTACGGGCGTGTCCCTTAAACCTTGAAAAAGAAGATATTACCGCTCTGGTCAGCGAAATTGCCTCATATCTTGTGAGCAACAAAAAGGAAATTATACCTGAAAAGCTCGATTGGATCTATCATTCTATGGCGTGCAGGCAGGCAATTAAGGCCGGCAACAAGTCCGACGACGCAGAACTCATTGAGTTTACAAAACAGCTTTTGGCGGACGAAAGCATAAGATTTTGCCCTCACGGCAGACCTGTTTTGGTTGAGCTGACTAAGTATGAAATTGATAAACAGTTTGGGAGAGTTTAGCTGATGTGCAAAATACCTCTTTTGGTTATTGTCGGGCCGACCGCTTCGGGTAAAACTGCGCTTTCGGTAGAGTGCGCTTTGGCTTTAAACGGCGAAATTGTTTCGGCGGACTCGATGCAGATTTACAAGGGCATGTCCGTCGCCACGGCAAAACCGACCGCCGATGAGATGAAGGGCGTCAGGCATTATCTGACAGATTTTCTCGCCCCGGACGAAAAATACAGCGTTGCGGATTTTGTCGGCGATGCGTCAAAGGCAATAAATGAAATTTACTCAAAAAACAAGTTACCCGTTTTAACGGGCGGAACCGGACTTTATATAGACAGCCTTGTAAACAATATTAAATTTACGCAGGCGGATACGGATTTTGAGCTTCGCCGGAGCATTTCGGAGGAGTTTGAAAATATCGGGGCGGAGGCTATGCTCGA
Source organism: uncultured Clostridia bacterium (assembly GCA_947630285.1). GTDB lineage: Bacteria > Bacillota > Clostridia > Oscillospirales > Acutalibacteraceae > Fimenecus. The sequence goes on from CANRHD010000003.1 coordinate 30,000, forward strand.
AAGGCTCAGAAGCCTTGACCCCGATACCGCAAAAAGACTGCACACATCTGACAAAAAGCGTATTGTCAGGGCGTTTGAACTTTATAAGCTTACGGGGAAAACAATGTCCCGTCTTAAACTTGAGTCAACCTCCGAACCCTCCGTTTACGAGCCCTTTTATATAGGCATCAATTTCAGGAACAGGGATAAGCTCTACGAAAGGATTAACAGACGGGTTGACTTAATGCTCGAAAACGGCTTAATAGACGAGGCGCAAAAATATTATAATCTGTCTGCGAAAACTACTGCGTCGCAGGCGATAGGCTATAAAGAGCTAAAGCCTTATTTTGACGGTGAGATAAGGCTCGGTGAAGCTGTCGAAAATTTAAAAAAGGCCACAAGGCACTACGCCAAAAGGCAATTAACCTGGTTCAGGAAAAACAGTGAAATTAATTGGTTTCACCGTGACGATTACAAGGATTTTAACGAATTTTCAAATGAAATTATCAATTATATAAAAAAGGTGTTTATTAATGGCTGAAGTTGAGAAAAAAGATAATGTGGTAAAATTTAAAAAAGGCAAAAAAAATCTGAATTTTCTTTACGCCGCTATAGCCGTTTTTGTCGTGGCTTATTTTGTTGTTCTGCTGTTCAGAATAAATTATAAACCCGTTAAAACGGAAATAGCCCTGCAAAAGACGGTTTCGGAAGCTTCGCTTACCGACGCCTTTATTGTGCGTGACGAGTATCCCGTTGAAGCCTCGGCTTCCGGAACGCTCGTGCCGCTTGTTGAGGACGGGAAAAGGGTTGCCTCCGGCGACGCCGTTGCGGTTGTGTTTGACAACGAGGAGTCGGCAAAGGTATACAATGAAATACAAAGCGTCAAAGAGGATATAGCGTATTATTCCTCCCTGCAAAACAGGGTAGGCGTTCAGACCTCGGATATTACGCCCCTTGACGAGCGCATTTATTCTGCTTGCACAGAGTTTGTTGAGGCGGTAAATAAGGGAAGCGTCGGCTCATACGGTGAATGTGAAGAAAAAATCAGAAACGCCATGACCTCAAGACAGCTTGCAACGGGTTCGCTTATTGACCCGAGCAAGAAGCTTGAAAAACTCAATTCAAGGCTTTCGGAGCTTGAAAGTAAAAAATTGGGATATAATACAATTAAGGCCCCTCACCCGGGTTGCTACATCAGCCTTGCGGACGGTTACGAAAACACCGTAAAATATAACGATGTTATGTCCTTGAGTACCGCACAGGTAATAGAGCTTTTAAATTCACAGCCCGACAAATCAAAGCTTGACAAATATATGGGCAAGCTGTTTGACGACTTTAACTGGTACATTCTTTGCGTAATCGATTACGACAATGCGGTCAAGCTTAAAATCGGCGACAGCGTAAAAATAGAATTTACCATGACCACAGCTTCGCCGCTGAAAGCCAAGGTTGCTTTAATAGGCGAAAATGTTGACGGTAAAGCCGCAGTTGTGTTTAAGTCAAACCTTATGAGCAGGGAGTATTCCTCATTGAGAAAAGAGCAGATAAGGATAACCTTCTCGGAATACGACGGCTTTGAGATAAGCAATAAAGCCATACGGGAGGTTGACGGACAAAAGGGAGTATATGTTCAGAGCGGCAATATAGTTGAGTTTAAAAAGATAAATATTTTATATTCCGACAACGAAATATCAATTTGCAATAATCCGGAGAATAAATCCGGTTTTGTTGAGCTTTATGATGAAATAATAGTGGAGGGGACTGATTTATATGACGGAAAAGTCTTGGATTGACGAAAAATTTGCAGATATTGAATACAACCTGAAAACCATTTCTCAGGATATTGCCGAGGCGGCGGTTAAAAGCGGCAGAAAGCCCGAGGACATTGACTTTATGGCGGTTACCAAAACCGTTGATGAAATGTTCATAAATCACGCTATTGAGTGCGGAATTAAGCTGATAGGCGAAAACAAGGTTCAGGAGATGCTCAGAAAAAAGCCGAATTTGAATTTGAACTCGGTAAAAAAGAACCTCATCGGGCATTTGCAGACAAACAAGGTTTCGCAGATAGTGGGGGAGGTCGATATGATTGAATCGGTCGATTCCCTCAAGGTTGCAAAGGAAATAGGCAAGCAGTCGGTCAAAAAAAATCTCATAACCGATGTACTTTTGGAAATCAACATAGGCAGAGAGGAGTCAAAAACGGGATTTTTGCCCGAACAGGCACAGGAATGTGTTTATGAAATAGCGCAAATTGACGGAATAAGGGTGCGCGGATTAATGACAATACCGCCAATTTGTGACGATAATACAAAACTTTGTGAATTTTTTGAAAAAATATACAATATGTATGTTGACATTGGAGCAAAAAAAATAGATAATGTATATATGAACATTCTGTCTATGGGAATGTCGGGGGATTATGTTACCGCTATTCTCTGCGGCTCTAACCATGTAAGAATAGGTTCAAAAATTTTTGGGCCGAGAATATATTAATACGGAGGATTTTAAAATGAGCTTAAAAGACAAACTTAGCAACATCCTTAAAGTTTCGGAAGACGAGTATTACGATATGCCTGAAAACGATGAGTTTGAAGAGTTTGAAGAGGAGGAAGAGGACTATTACGAACAGCCCGCACCTCGCTTTTCGCCAAAATCCGCCCGTGAATCGAGAGCGGAGCAAAATAAGGTTGTCAGCATAAACGCCAGCGCAAGGCTTCAGGTCGTTTTAACCAAGCCCAAGTCAATGGAGGACGCACGCAGTATAGCCGATAATCTCAATCAAAAAAAGACGGTTGTGCTCAATCTTGAAGCCGTAAACGGTGAAACCGCAAGAAGGGTTTTGGACTTTTTAAGCGGCGTAACCTATGCCAACAGGGCAACCATGAGGCAGGTTTCCGGCGACACATTTATGATTACGCCTTATAATGTTGATGTAAACGGCGACTTGCTCAGCGAATTGGGCAACAACGGTCTTATCTTTGACAAATAAAATATATTCAACGGGGGAATAGCGATGCTTACACCGGACAAAATTAAGTCCAAAACATTCCAGACCACGGCCACGGGTTCGTACAGGTCGGAAGATGTCAATAATTTTTTTGAAGAGGTTTCCGTTTCATATGAACAGCTTTTCAGGGAAAACGCCTCTTTAATAAAAAAACTCAGCATGCTTGCAAATAAGGTTGAGGAATATAAAAATGACGAGGACAGCCTGCGTCACGCTTTGCTTGCGGCGCAGAAGCTGGCGGATCAGATAGTTGCGGAAGCTAAGGAAGGCAGTTCAAAAACCCTTGAGCAGGCAAAGAGCGAGGCGTCCGAAATTGTCGCAAAAGCCAATGAGGAAGCCGATAAAATCCTTTCCGACGCAAAGAATACGGCAGATAAGCTTGTAAACGACGCAAGATATACCGCCGACACCGTGGTACACGACGCCAATGCAAAGGCCGACGAGGTGCTTGGCGGAATTAACAGAAAAGCGACGCAGGAAAAGCTTGTTTATGATATGCTTCAGAAAGAGGTAACGGATTTCAGAACAAAGCTTATGGAGCTTTACAAAGGGCACCTCACCCTGCTTGATAAAATTCCCTCTATCGTTGAGGAAAGCAAGGAAAGGCTTAAAACAGGCAATATTTCCGAATTGTCCGCCGAACCCGAAAAAGAGGAAGCTGCGGACGGGGCCGCCGACGATACATACGAGGAAGCAGAGGCTGACGCCGTTGAAGAACCCGAGGATATAGACGAGGCCTTTGAAATATCCGACTTTGCCTTTGAGGACGAAACGCAGAGCGAAAGCGAAGAGGATTACGAACAGCCCGAGGAGAGCGTTATCGAAGCCGTTGAGGCCGATGACGACAGTTTTACTTTAAGCTATGACGATGACGAGCTTGAAGATGAGGAAGAGGGCTTCAGCCTGAAAGACGAAATAGAAGACGCTTTTTCTGCGGCGCAAGCCGATGAGGACGACAAATCGGAAGACGACGGGGACGAAGAAGAAACCGAAGCCGAAAACGACGGATTTTCTCTTGATTTTTCCGATATTGACGACGATGAAGAGGACTTTGACGAGGAACCGGTGCAAGAGCCTGACGAGGCGGAAGACGAAGCAGACATAAAGTCAAAGTATGCTCCTTTAGATGATGAAGATGAGGCCGAGGACGAAGACGAGGAAGACGACGAGGACAACGGCTCAAGCGCATTCAAAAAGTTTTTCAGGAAAAAATAATTTGAGGTGGCAATATGTTTCAGGCAATAACAGTTTTTATGATAGTCGTATTGGTTGTTATTGACCAGATTATCAAGCTGTTAGCGCTTAAATATTTATCACCTGTGGGCAGTTATATACTTATTGATAAATTTATAAGTCTGACATTTGTTAAAAATACGGGGGCGGCATTCGGCTCGTTCAGCGGCTACACTGTTGTTTTGAGCATAGTTACCGCAGCGGTATTGCTTGTCGGGCTTATTTATTTGTTATCGGGAAAAATCAGGCAAAAGGCGCTGTATATTCCTGCCGTTATGATTATTTCAGGCGGACTTGCAAACCTTATCGACAGGGTTTTCAGAGGGTTTGTCGTAGATTATATTGAGCCGCTTTTTATCGACTTTGCCATATTTAATTTTGCCGATATTCTTGTTACTGTCGGCTCGTTTATCATAATTATTTATTTGATTTATGACTTTATCAAAGATATAAAACGCGAAAAAAAGGATAAATAAAAATGAACAGTATCAGTATTCTCGTTGACGCCGAGTCCGAGGGCGAGAGAATTGACAAGCTTTTGGCTTTTATTTTTCCGAGTTCATCCCGTTCTTACATTCAGAAGGCAATAGAAATCGGCAATGTAAGCGTAAACGGGGTTAAGGTGACCAAGAATTATAAATTAAAGCTTGACGACAGGGTAGAATATACGCCTATTGAGCCCGTCAGGCTTTCGGTCGAGCCGCAGAACATTCCTCTTGATATAGTCTTTGAAGACGACGACCTGCTTGTTGTCAATAAGCCCAAAGGAATGGTAGTTCATCCGGCGCCCGGTAATTATGAGGGTACGCTTGTCAACGCTTTGCTTTATCATTGCGGCGACAGCCTTTCGGGAATTAACGGCGTTTTGAGGCCGGGAATTGTTCATCGTATAGACAAAAACACGAGCGGTTTGCTCATAGTAGCCAAAAACGACTTTGCCCACAAAAGCCTTGCACAGCAGATTAAGGAACACAGCTTTACAAGGGAATACAGGGCGGTTGTTACGGGTCATTTAAAGTCGGACTCCGGCTCGGTCGTGGCGCCTATCGGCAGAAATCCCTCCGACCGCAAAAAAATGACCGTTACGGATAAAAACTCAAAAAATGCGGTAACGCATTACGAAGTTATTAAAAGCTATAATAATTACGATTATGTCAGGCTAAAGCTTGAAACGGGCAGAACGCATCAGATAAGAGTGCATATGGCGCATATCGGTCACCCTTTGGCTGGGGACGATGTTTACGGTAAGCCCAAGGGCAGGGAGCTAAAGCTCAACGGCCAGTGTCTGCACGCCGGCCTTATAGGCTTTATTCATCCGAGAAGCCGGGAGTATGTTGAATTTACTTCGGATATTCCCGAATACTTTAAAAGCTTTTTAAGCGGACTAAAAGAAATATAAAAATCTTTCAAATTAAGCAAGGAGATTTTATTATGGACAGTATAAGAAAAAAAGAATTGCAGGTATTTGCCGCAAAGGCCCGTATGGGCGTTATAGAGGGCGTTTACAATGCAAAGGCAGGGCACCCGGGCGGTTCGCTTTCCATTTGCGACATACTTGCTTATCTCTATAATTGCGAGATGAATATAGACCCGAAAAATCCCAAATGCGAAACCCGTGACAGATTTGTGCTTTCAAAGGGCCATGCGGCTCCTGCTCTGTATGCGGTGCTTGCGCTTAAAGGCTTTTTCCCGTATGAAGACCTTAAAACCTTGAGAAAATCAAATTCATATCTTCAGGGTCACCCCAATATGAATAAGGTTCCGGGCGTTGATATGAGTACAGGCTCGTTGGGTCAGGGAATTTCTGCGGCGGTCGGAATGGCTCTGGGCGCAAAATTCGATAATTCCGATTACAGGGTATATACGGTACTCGGCGACGGCGAGCTTGAAGAGGGCGAAGTTTGGGAGGCCGCAATGTTTGCCGGCAATAAGGGGCTTGATAACCTTGTAGCTTTGGTGGATTTTAATAATTTACAGATTGACGGCACAATAGACGAGGTTAATTCCGCCTACCCCATTGCAGATAAATTTAAGGCGTTTAATTGGCATGTAATCGAAATAGACGGCCACGATTTTGAAGAAATCGAAAACGCCTTAAACGAGGCTAAAAACACAAAGGGTGTTCCCACCTGCATTGTGATGAAAACCGTTAAGGGTAAAGGCGTATCTTATATGGAAAACGCCTGCGGCTGGCACGGCAAGGCTCCTAATGAAGAGCAGTACAATCAGGCGGTATCCGAGCTTAACGCTAAGCTTGAGGAATTGGAGGCATAAACTATGGCAGAGGTAATAAAATGTGCAACCCGTGACGCTTACGGCAGAACCCTTGTTGAGTTAGGGGACAGGGGAGCAAATATAATTGTGCTTGACGCAGACCTTGCGGAGGCAACAAAAACGGGTATGTTTAAAAAGGCGTATCCCGACAGGTTTGTTGATGTCGGCATAGCCGAGTCGAATTTAATGGGAATTGCCGCAGGTCTTGCGGCTACGGGTCATACGGTGTTTGCCTCGTCCTTTGCGATGTTTGCGGCAGGCAGAGCCTTTGAGCAAATAAGAAATTCTATAGGCTACCCCCATCTTAATGTTAAAATAGGCGCTACGCACGCCGGTATTTCGGTAGGCGAGGACGGTGCGAGCCATCAGTGCTGTGAGGATATTGCCCTTATGAGGACTATACCGGGTATGGTTATTTTAAATCCTGCGGACGATATCGAAGCGAGGGCGTGCGTCCTTGCGGCGGCGGAGCATGACGGCCCTGTGTATATGAGATTTGGCCGCCTTGCCGTTGAACGGGTATTTGATGAAAATTATAAATTTGAAATAGGCAAGGGCAATATTTTATCTGACGGTACAGATGTAACCGTTATTGCGTCGGGACTTATGGTAGGCGAAGCGGTTACGGCCTGTAAAAAATTAAAAGAGGAAGGCATTTCCGCCAGAGTTGTCAATATGGCAACCATAAAGCCGATTGACAGGGATATAATTATAGACTCCGCCAAGAAAACCGGCGCCATTGTTACGGCCGAGGAGCACAGCATAATAGGCGGACTCGGAAGCGCTGTTTCGGAAGTGGTTTGCGAAACCGTACCCGTTCCCGTTGTAAGGGTAGGCGTAAACGATGTCTTCGGTAAGTCGGGGCCGGCAGTTGAGCTTCTTCACATTTTCGGGCTTGACGCAGACAATATCGTTAAAAAAGCAAAACAGGCTATTGAACTGAAAAAATAATCAAATAATGTTAATTCAGGACCGTTCTTGCCAAAAGAACGGTCTTAACTTTTTATTTGCGTAATCATATACTGAAATTGAGGGGAGCAAAAATATATAAGGAGAGATAACATTGACTGAAAATACAATGTGCGCAAATAACAACCCTAACAATGCAGTAGATGTTTATTGCGTTGATAATACGGTCTATACCGGTATAACGCCGTTGCCTCAAAACCCTGTTACGACTATGGCTTATATACCTTATCAGACCAATACGACAATGTATTCACCCGAAAACGCATTAAAATTCGGCACGGCATTCGTTGACCTGAACAAACCTTTTTATGCTTACGGAGGCAGATGCTGATGAATAACAGAGAACATGATTTATTAAGACTTTCAGCCGTTCAGTTTTCGGCATGGGAGCTTCATATGTACCTTGATACGCACCCGAACGACAAATTGGCAAAGGAAAGATATAAAAAATATATGGCGGAATATGAAGTTCTTTTGGCTGATTTTGAACAGAAATACGGCCCGGTTAATCAGACTACCTCAAAGGGTAACGCCTGGCTCAGCGACCCGTGGCCGTGGGATATTAGTAAGGAGTGTGAGTGCTGATGTTTCAATATCAAAAGAAATTACAGTTCCCGGTAAATATTAAAAATCCGAACCCGAAAGCCGCACAGGTAATTATAAGCCAGTTCGGCGGCCCGGACGGCGAATTGGCGGCTTCGCTTCGCTATCTTTCGCAGAGATTTTCAATGCCCTACGCAGAGCTTAAAGGTTTGCTTACGGACATAGGCACCGAAGAATTGTCGCACCTTGAAATGATAGGCGCAATAATATTCCAGCTTACCAGGAACCTTTCGGTAGATGAAATTAAAAAATCAGGCTTTGATAAATACTTTGTAGACCATACGACGGGCGTTTATCCCGTAGCGGCAAGCGGCGCACCGTTTACCGCCGCTTATCTGCAATGCAAAGGCGATGTGATAACGGATTTACACGAGGACCTTGCGGCGGAGCAGAAAGCCAGAACGACCTACGACAATATATTAAGGCTTGTTGACGACCCCGATGTCAGAGAACCCATAAAGTTTTTAAGAGAAAGAGAAATAGTACACTATCAGCGCTTCGGCGAGGGCTTGAGAATTGCTACAGATAAGCTCAACGAAAAGAATTTCTACGCCTTTAACCCGAGCTTTGACAAAAATTTCAAACGCAATTTTTAATATTCGGACTGAATAAAAAATTATAAATTAATATAATAAAATATAACTAATGCACCTCTATGTCAGACAAAGTGATATAATATCCGACAGAGGTGCATTATTTTTTTGCCGCAGTCGTGTTTCATAAAATGTATCCGATAGGATAAGAAGCGGAAAAACAGACGGGACAGCTTAATTTAAAATTCAACCTGTGCTTGAAAAATTCTCAACCGACAGACTATTGTATTGACGCTGTTTTTCTATTAAAATTTAGTAAAGGAAAACTTCGGAGGTGGAAATATGGAGCTTAATTTCGGTGAAAACATTAAAAATCTGCGTAAAGGGCAGAATTTGACCCAGCAGGAGCTTGCGGATATTTTCGGCGTATCGTTTCAGGCAGTCAGCAAGTGGGAACGGGGCGAGGCGCTTCCCGACATAACGCTTTTGCCCGAAATTTCAGGCTTTTTCGCAGTTTCGATTGATGATTTACTCGGTGTAAACAAGCTGAAAAACGAGCAAAAAATAGGCGATTATCTTAAACTTTATGAGCAAATGCGTATAAAGGACAGGGCGGCGGTGTTTCAAAGCTTTCAAAAAGCCGTTAAGGAATTTCCCAACGATTTTCGCATACTTATCAGGTATATGGAGCTTTTGAGAGAGGAAAAGGACAGCGTGTTCCTGCCGGAGTATGAAAAGACTTCAAAAGAGCTTTTTTCGATTTATGAGAGAATACAGAATAACTGCACCGACGACAGCATAAGAATATGGTCAAAGCACATAATTTGCGAGCATCTTATGTATAAATACGACTGCCTCGGCCACAGCGAAAAGGACAGGCAGTCGGCGGAAAAAATTATAAATACTCTGCCATCTTTGAGGGATTCGAGGGAGTATGTTTTTGCTATATACAGCGGTGTTTCCCAATGGTATGAAGCACGGGAAAACGCCATAGAGGAGCTTTTATATCTGCTTCAAAACACTTTAATCAGCTATTGCTATTATGACGGTAAATTCTCTCCCGAATATAAAATAAATATCATAAACCATATTAACGGACTTTTTAAAATTGTTGACAGGGACGGTAAGTACAGCAAAAACAGAATACACCGGATTTATAATTACGGCCATTTGGGGCATTTGTATTATGAAACGGGCGACAGGGAGAAGGCGGTAAAATATCTTAAAACCGCCGCAGAATATGCAAAGAAATTTGATGAAGACCCCGATAAGCCGGAAAATTTATACCGTTTTTATGAAACGGAAAGCCGATACGCCGAAATGAATATGCGCCAGAGAATGAAAACGCTTATGACAGAGCATTACAATCTGCCCGAGGAATTTAAGGAAACCGATGATTTTAAAAGTGTTATTTCAATTTTGGAATAGTATTTGATTGACAGTATTATTGTGCTATAATATTTATAATATTGTTAAAAAAGTGAGAAGAATTATGGATTTCGGAATACAGTTCAAGGTTCGTGAAGACGGCTTCGGCGGTCACTTTATAAACGGTATCTCAATGGCGCAGAGCGAGAGCGTCCGTAAATGCAAGTTGGTTTTCTGCGACGAAGATAAAAGCGTTTACAATTCAAGCGACGGCTATAAAATTACGGCTTATCACATCAAGAAAAACGGCGTTTACGAGTGCTTCACCGTGTTTGAGAACAATTCGGATTTTACCGCAACGCTTGAAATGATTTCTTCATTCAGCCTTGAAAACATAAGCGCCGACGCCTTACACAGGGTAACATCGTTTTGGAGCGCAGAGGGCAAGCTTTTAAGCCAAAGGCTTACCGAGCTTAATATGGAGCCCTCCTGGAGCGGACACGGCATAAGGATTGAAAAATTCGGACAAATAGGCTCTATGCCGGTTAGAAAATGGTTTCCTTTTGCGGCTTTGGAAAACAGCTTGACAAATGAATTTATAGGCGTTGAGCTTTACTGCCCGTCAAGCTGGCAGATTGAACTGTTCCGTTACAAAGAGCCGCTTACGCTTGCAGGCGGACTTGCGGATTTTGACTATGGGCATTGGTGCAAAAATATCGAACCGGGGGAGAGCTTTACAACGCCGAAAGCGGTTATAGCTTCGGCCGACTGTCTTGAAACGGTATGCGATAAGCTTGTTAAGGCGCAAAAGCCCGATATTTCTCCCGTAGATGCGGATTTGCCCGTTATATTCAACGAATACTGTACCTCCTGGGGTAATCCGACTATAGAAACGCTTGAAAAAATTGCGGTAAAATTGCAGGACAGCGGCATAAGGTATCTTGTTATAGACAGCGGCTGGTATAAAGAAGAGGGCAAAAACTGGTGGGATACCATTGGCGACTGGAACGAGAGCAGAGAGCTTTTTCCGCAGGGCATAAAACAGGTTTGTGATATGATAAAATCATACGGCTTAATTCCCGGTATATGGTTTGAAATGGAAAATGTCGCTCCGCTTTCTCAAATTTACGGTAAAACCGAGCATCTGGTTTCACGCTTCGGCGTTACTGTCAATGTTTCCGAACACAGATTTCTCGATTTGCGTGACGAGTGGTGCGTTAATTACCTTGACAAAAAGGTTATCGGCTTTCTAAAGGATAACGGCTTCGGTTATTTAAAGGTTGACTATAACGAGAATATTGGAGTCGGCTGTGACGGTGCGGAAAGCCTCGGAGAGGGACTAAGGCAATATGCGCTTGCAAGCCAAAATTATTTTAGACGCATAAAAGCTCAATTACCGGAGCTTGTAATAGAAAACTGTGCAAGCGGCGGCCACAGGCTTGAACCCTCAACAATGGAGCTTTGCTCAATGGCAAGCTTTTCCGATGCGCACGAATGTAAAAGCATTCCCATAATTGCCGCCAATCTGCACAGGGTGATTAAACCGTGTCAAAGCCAAATATGGGCGGTGCTGCGTGCAGGGGACGATATTGACAGAACATACTTTAGCCTTATTTCAGGCTTTTTGGGACGCCTTTGCATAAGCGGAGAGATTTTTGATTTACCGCAGGAAAACTGGAATATCGTGCTTGAGGCCGTTAAATTTTATGATGAAATAAAACACATCATAAAAAACGGCTTTACAAGTAAAATCTACTGCAATGTTGAAGATTACAGCGACCCGGAGGGCTGGCAGCTCGTACTTCGGGAAACCGACAGCGAGGCGTTGCTCATAGCGCATACTTTTAAAAATGCGGCTAATCCTCCGATTGAAAAATATCTTGAAAACTACAGTATCGTAAAGACATTCGGGAGCAGTCTTGATGCGGATTTCAGGGGCAGATGCTATCTTCTTAAAAAAATGTAAACAAAAATCCGAGAGCGAATTACCGTTCTCGGATCGTTTTTTATTAAATCTGTTTTTCTAAAGAGGCGGTCAATGGGATTGTGCGCTGTCTCCGCCGTCCTTATCGCCGTCCTCTTTTTTAAAGAACTCAATTTCCTGAGCCTTTTTGAAGGCCTCCGTACTGTCGCTTGCCTTGAAAAATACCGTCAGCGTTTGGAAAATGATTTTCAAATCAAACCAAAGGCTGTATTTTTCTATATACATAAGGTCCAGAACAAGTTTGTCCTTCGGGGAGGTATTATATTTTCCCGAAATTTGCGCATATCCCGTAAGGCCGGCTTTAACACGCAGTCTGTAGCTGAATTCGGGAAGCTTGTCAACATATTCGTCAACATTTTCAATCATTTCCGGTCTCGGGCCGACAATGCTCATATCGCCATTTATTATGTTTATAAGCTGAGGTAGCTCGTCAAGCCTGAACTTCCGCAAGATTTTGCCCACCTTGGTAATTCTGTCGTCGTCATCTGTTACGGAGCGGTTGACGGAACCCTCTTCTTTCATTGTCCTGAATTTATAAACGCTGAAAATTTTTCCGCCTATCGTAGCCCTTTTTTGCTTAAACAGCACAGAGCCGCCGTCCTCTGCCTTAATTAACACGGCGCAGACAATTAACAGCGGAAAAAGTATTAATAATCCTACGGACGAGAAGATAATATCCATAGCCCTTTTTACAAATTTTTGCTCGTCGGTAAGTCCTTTTACCTGCGAGGCGTAAAGGGGCTTGTCGTCAAGAATTGCGGTTCTGCCCCGAAGCGCAACTATATCGGACATCTCGAAATTGTAGTAAATATTTTTGTTGTTTGCATAGCAGTATTCTATTATTGCTGTTCGTGAAGAAATAGGGACATCATATACAAAAACCGTATCACAGCGGTTGATAATGTCATAAATATCGGGTGCGGTAAAGAGTATTGCGTCCGTCACATTGTACTGCTTTTTATATTTGTTTATTTTCGGCATAACATTGTTGAGCGCATACTTCGATGTTGTTATAACACAGCACTTTTCGGGCGAATTGATAGTAAAATAAACATGGTTTCCGAAATAGGCGAACGCAATTATAATAATAAACTGCAAAATAAATACGATTAAAAGCAAATGCAGGTTTTCAAGCTTAAAGGTCTGGTTGTTTGCGGCGTTGGTGTTCATTATGCAGAGTATTAAATAAGTTACAATATCGGTTAAAGCCGTAGAAAGAGACATAGAGCTTATTATGGGCTTGCTCTTATAAATGCCTATACCGTAACCGCCGTATATAGACATTGAAGCCGTGCCGAAAAAAACAAAGGTAAGTATGGTAACGGCGGCGGTTCTGGACATATGAAGAAGCCAGGCGTTTTCTATACCGAATATAAGAAAGAAAAGCGCAAATAAAATAAAGAACAAAGTAAATTTAATTATCATTACTATTGTGCTTTGAAATCTTTTTAAAATTTTCATATTTTCACCCGAAAAAGAAAATTAATAAACAGCCTTGTTAGATTTTTAAATATACGCTTTTTTTTACAAAATGTCAATAATTCGGCGCTCAAACCGTGCAGAACAGAGCGCCGTGCCCGATACGGTATTTTATTTAATTCTTGCCTCAAGTCTGCAAATGGGCAGGCGCATATCCAAAAATTTTTGCTCGTATTCGGTAACTATGTTGCCCTCAAAACCGCTGTTATGCAAATCGTAAGTGACATTTGAGAGCGTAAAGCCGTTGTTTTCAAAGCTTTTTAAAGAGTAATCGAAAAAAGGCACGCTGTCTGTTTTTTGAGCAATGAACCCGTCGTTTGTCAAAACGGTCTTGTAGATATTTAAAAAGCCCGGACTTGTAAGCCTGCGTTTTTCCTGCCTGGACTTGGGAAATGGCGTGCTGAAATTGAGGTAAATTTCCGAAATTGAATTTTCCTTAATAAAAATCGGCAGGTATTCGGCTCTCATTTCAAGAAACCTGATGTTTTCCGCCTCCGCTTCAACGGCGTTTTCGCACGCTTTTACAAGAACCCCCGGCACGCACTCTACGCCTATGATGTTTTTGTCAGGATTGGCCTTTGCATAGCTTACCGCAAACCGACCCTTTCCGCAGCCTATTTCAAGCACAACCGGATTGCCGTTGCCGAATATTTCGCAAAAATCAAAATAATTGTGGGTGTTTTCGGCGTCCCTCAAATCAAAAGAGGGGATTGAGTAATTTATTCTCAGCTTTTCGCAGTTATCTCTTCTGACATTTAAGTTTTTCATCTTTCTGTAGCGCATTTTATCACCGAGAGAATAATATCATATTTTGTAAATTTACGCAATTTTATATTAAATATTTTTTCAAAATTATTGAATGTGTTTTTCTTTTGTGTTACTATATCAATATAAATTTTTAGGAGGAGTTTTTCTTGGATAGAAGAGATAAAATTAATTACTATCTTGATCTTGCTCAGGCGGTTGCACACAGAAGCACTTGCCTAAGGAGATATTACGGTGCGGTTATTGTTCAAAACGATCAGGTAATATCAACAGGTTATTCGGGAGCTCCGAGGGGCAGAAAAAACTGCTGTGATTTAAACCGTTGCATACGAGACGAGTTAAAAGTGCCCAGAGGCGAGAGGTATGAGCTTTGCAGAAGCGTTCATGCGGAGGCAAATGCGATTATCAGCGCTTCAAGAAACGATATGATAGGCGGCACGCTCTACCTTGTGGGGCTCGAACCCGACGGCAGTTATGTGCCGGACGCAAACAGCTGTTCCATGTGCAAGCGCCTCATTATAAATTCGGGAATAGAGCATGTTATTATAAGAGATACTGTTGACGATTACAGAATTATAAATGTAAAGAAATGGATTGACGACGACGAATCGCTTGACGGAACCTTGGGTTATTAAGCTTTTCGGCCTAAGACGGCAATTATACATATAAAACAGCTTTGGCGTTTATTTACCAAAGCCGTTTTTAATTTTCAACTCAAATTTGTAAAAATTGAATAAATAAATTGACTATTTTAATTATTTATTATATAATTATAAAGATAAATGAAAAAAGGGGATTTTTGCTTTATGAAAATCAATGACTTGCTTCATAAGGTTTACGGAACAACTCCCGACGATGGCAATTTACAGCCGAAAGAGGCTGTCGCCTACGCTGTTACGGGATTTGGCCAAAACCTTATCTGCACAATTATCGGTTCGTATCTTACCGTTTTCCTTACCGACGCCCTTTTGTTCGGCAGTTTTGAAAAGGGTACGCTGTTCAAGACTATGACGGGCGCTATGGCGGTTGCATGGCTAATGCTCGGCACCCGTATTTTTGACGCCTTTAACGATCCGATTATGGGATCTATAGTTGACAAAACGAGAACTAAATGGGGCAAGTGCCGTCCTTATCTTAAATGGATGGCTATACCGATAGCCGTATGTACTATCGTTTGCTTTATGCCTTTCCTGCCGGCAAAGACTATGTCAACCTTTGTCATAATCACGGTTGTATATGTCATTTGGTCTATGGTTTATACGGTTGCCGATGTTCCTTACTGGGGACTTTCAACCTGTATGACTAACGATACAATAGTAAGAGGAAATCTCCTTACCGTTACCCGTCTTATATGCACGCTCGGCGCAGGTATCGTAACAGTAGGCGTTCCGATTATCACCTCGGCCGTTACCGCAAAATATAAATATACAGACAATGACATCGGTACCATTATGTCAACCTTCGGCGTTAACGCAGAGGTCGCAAAGGAGAGTTATGTAGGTACGGTTATGCCGCAGTTTATTCAGCAAAATGCAGATACACTTAAATGGACTTATTTTATCTGCGCTGTTGTATTTACCGTTATAGCTGTTCCCATGTTCTTCTACGGCTTTAAAAACACCAAGGAGCGTTATACCTCCACTGATACGCCTCCTTCGTTCACACACAATATTAAATTGCTCTTTAAAAACAAGGAGCTTCTGCTTATAGTTCTTTCCGGCATACTCGGCGGTGCAAGAATGGTTTATACATATACGGGCGGTCTTTACTTTGCAAAGTATGTTATCAATCAGGAAAGCGTTTACAGCTTAATTACTCTGCTCGTTGTACCCGGAGGACTTGTGGCCTCTGTCCTTGTTCCTTGGATGACAAAGAAATTCACCAAGAAATGGGCGTATATTTATGTTCATGCTTTCGGTGCGGTCGTTATGTTCATAATGTATTTCGTAGGCTATGACAGGCCCTGGAAGCTCATTGTTTGCGCTATTGGTCTTGTGCTTTTGGGTATTCCTCAGGGCGTAAACAACATTATTACCTATGCTATGATAGGCGATACCGTCGATTACCTTGAATGGAAGACGGGCGAGAGAGCCGAGGGCATCTGCTTTGCCATGCAGACGCTTATTAATAAAGTAGGTATGGCGTTTGGCGCTTTTGTAGGCGTTATGTCGTATTCATGGGCTAAGATTAAACCGGAAATGACTCCTGCAATTACTCCCGAAGGCAAAACAACACTTTGGAATGTTCTTATTCTTTCGGGCGCAATCAGTATGGTCGGCACGATAATACCCATGCTCTTCTATACAATAACCGAAAAGCGCCAGGCAGAAATGGTCGCAGAGGTTGAGGAAAGAAAAGCGGCCGAAAAGGCATAATTAAATTAAGTGAAAAGCCGTTGCCGGGGGCAGCGGCTTTTTTATTCACAAATACTATGCTATCGGCATAATAATAAAAAGCGGAGGCATAATTTATGTTGACAAATTGATATTTTAGTGTATAATATCCTTGTTGTTTAAATTGAATATTTGCCGGTGTGATGGAATTGGCAGACGTGCCGGACTCAAAATCCGGTGGTAGCGATACCGTACCGGTTCGACCCCGGTCACCGGCACCAAAAAAATATCCGAACATTTACCTTTTGGCATTTGTTCGGATATTTTTATAATGTTACCGAAATTAATTGTAAATGATTGTTTTAACCTCTTTAATTTCGCCGTTTTCGTCCTCGCAGCAGATTTTAACGGCGCCCTCCGATATTTTGACATCATCATTAACCGAGCCTTTTACAGCTTCATACGCTTTTTCAAACCCGTCCCTGTCAGATGTTGCGTACAGCACAATTCGCTTGCCGGAAAAATCATAGCTCTCCAAAAAGCTGTTTATAATTTTGGGAGCTGAACAGCACCATATCGGAAAGCAAAGCGCTATCGTATCGTAAGAGGCAATATCCGCCTCAAAATCCGCAAGCTCGGGACGGCAGTTTTCATCGTACATTTCGGCTGCGGCCCTGCAGGCACGGCTCTCCCAATATGAAATGTCTTCTCTTGTGTAGCAATATTTTGGCTCAATTTCGTATAAATCGGCATTGACGCAGTCGGCAATATTATGCGCCATACCGCCCGTAATACCGCTTGCGGTAAAGTATGCTACAAGTATTTTTGAGTTTTTGCAATTTAGAATATTAAGGTATTCGGGAATAAAATCGCTTATTTTGTTTGCTTTTTTTCTGCTTTTGTACGGCATAATCCACCTCTGAAACCGCAATTTTATGTTAAAACCAGTATAACCTAAATTGAAGCTTATTTCAATATCCGTGTTTTTAATAAAATTAATTTATTTTAAATATAAAAAAATGTTGACTTTATCACGATACCGTGTTACCATAGTAAAGCGATAAAATTAAATTTGCGGTGATGATATGAAAACCATACATTCTGAGTCTTTGGACAGGCTTTTTACAACATTTTTAAACCTTGAATCAATAGAGGAATGTTACAGTTATTTTGAGGATCTTTGCACGGTCAAGGAGCTTTTGGATATGTCCCAAAGGTTAGATGTTGCCGTCCTTTTGTCAGAGGGAATGAGCTACAGCAGGATAATGCAGGAGGTTGAGGTCAGTACTGCGACAATCGGCAGAGTGAGCAAATGCCTAAATTACGGAAGCGGAGGATACTCCGACGCAATATCAAAGCTTAAACAGATGGAGGCCGATAAATGATTGGTAATTTTCCTTTAAATTCAAATGAAGAAATTATATTTTCGCTTCGCAGTCTTTTTGAGAGCTATGGCTATTCGCTTTATAAAATGAGCAAGTTTGAGGAATACGACCTCTATTCAAAAAACAAGGAGTTTTTGATTTCCGACGGCGTTATCGCCTTTACGGATACTAATGGCAAGCTAATGGCGTTAAAGCCCGATGTTACATTGTCGATAGTGAAGAACACCGCAAACAGCAAGGGTATGATACAAAAGCTCTACTATAACGAAAATGTTTACAGGGTTTCAAAAAGCTCGCACAACTTTAAGGAAATAATGCAGGTAGGTCTGGAGTGCATAGGAAAAATCGACAGCTTTTCGGTTTTTGAGGTTTTAACGCTCGCCCTGAAAAGTCTGTCCCTGGTGTCGCAGAGCTATATACTCGATGTATCGAGCCTTGATATTTTAAAGGGCGTGCTTGACTTTTTAAATGTACCGAACGGTTTTAGAGCGGATATTATACATTATATCGGCGAAAAAAACCAGCACGAGCTGGCAAGGCTCTGTTCGGAGCTTCAAATTCCCACCGAAAGGTACGCCGTTTTAAAAGAGCTTGTTTCAATAAACGGCAGTCCCGAGTCCGCCTTTGACAAAATGAACGGTATTTTAAAGGGCGTGGTCGATGAAAACACGCTCAGTGAATTTGAAAATATAATCAATGCGCTTGACGACAGGAAATGCGTAAATATTGATTTTTCGGTTGTTGACGATATAAATTACTACAACGGAATAGTGTTTAAGGGCTTTGTCGAGGGCGTACCCAACAGCGTGCTTTCGGGCGGTCGGTACGATTCGCTCATGAAAAAGATGAAGCGCAGCGAAAAGGCCATAGGCTTTGCCGTATATCTTGATATGCTTGAGCATTTGAACGCCAAACGGGAAGAATACGATGTTGACACGGTAATAGTTTACGACGGTCAAACGGATTTTGACTTCCTCCAAAAAACCGCCGACGGAATAAGAAAAGAAAACAACAGCGTTCTGCTTTTAAACGACAGACCCGAAGATATAAGGTATAAAAGGCTTATAAAAATTATCAACGGCGAGGTGACTGACATTGAAACAAATGCTTAATGTGGCTTTGCCCAAAGGACGCCTCGGCGAAAAGGTTTACAGTATGTTTGAAAAGGCCGGCTACCCCTGTCCTGCAATAAAAGAGGCAGGCAGAAAGCTCATTTTTGAAAATAAGAGCTGTGCCGTGAGATATTTCTGGGTGAAGCCCTCCGATGTTGCAATTTATGTTGAAAGGGGAGCGGCGGACATAGGCGTTGCCGGAAAGGATATACTCCTTGAGTACGAGCCGGATATATATGAGCTTCTCGACCTGAATACAGGCAAGTGCAAAATGGCGGTTGCGGCTAAAAAGGACTTCAGGGACGACAACGGCAGGACCCTGAGAGTTGCCACAAAGTTTTCAAACATTGCGGCAGGCTACTATATGTCAAAGGGCAGAGATATTGACATCATTCATCTTAACGGCTCTATTGAGATTGCGCCGATTTTAGGGCTTTCCGATGTAATAGTCGATATTGTCGAAACGGGGACTACCCTAAAGGAAAACGATTTAAAGATAATTGAAACTATTGTGCCTATAAGCGCAAGATTTATTGCAAATAAGTCAAGCTACAAGTTTAAATACAACGCCATTGACTCTTTGGTTAAAAATCTTGCACGGCAAGCGGAGGATAATTGTGATTAAGATATTAAAATACGGAGAAGTATCAAACAGCGAAATTTTTGCAAGGACGGACTCCAAATCGGAGGTTGAAAAGAGCGTAAGCGAAATAATCGAAAATGTCAGATTAAACGGCGACAAGGCTCTTTTTGAATACTGTAAAAGGTTTGATAACGCAGAGCTTGACTCTCTTACCGTTTCAAATGAAGAAATTGAAGAAGCGGTAAACAGCGTCGAGCCCGAATTTATCCGCATACTCGAAAAAGCGGCGGCAAACATACGGAAGTTCCATGAAAGACAGGTAAGGAACAGCTTTATTATAAACGATGAAGACGGCATAGTAATAGGGCAGAAGATTATCCCCGTTGACAGAGCCGGATTGTATGTTCCTGGCGGCACGGCGGCGTATCCATCAACCGTTTTAATGGATTCTATACCTGCAAAAATTGCAGGCTGCGGCGAGGTCGTAATAGTAACGCCTCCAAATTCCGAGGGAAAGGTGAACCCCGTAATACTTGCGGCGGCAAAGGTTGCAGGCGTCGATAAAGTCTTTAAGGTGGGCGGCGCACAGGCCATTGCGGCGCTCGCATACGGCACCAATACAATACCGAAGGTCGATAAGATAGTGGGTCCCGGAAACGCCTATGTTGCAGAGGCGAAAAAGCAGGTTTTCGGCAAGGTTTCCATAGATATGATTGCAGGCCCGAGCGAGATTTTAATTGTTGCCGATTCAAAAACCAATCCGGCATACGCTGCGGCGGATTTGCTTTCTCAGGCGGAACACGACAAAATGGCAAGCGCAGTTTTGGTTACGGATTCCTATGAGCTTGCGCAAAATGTCTGCAAAGAGCTTGAAAAACAAATACCTTTGCTTGAACGCAGGGAAATAGCAAGGGCGTCAATAGACAATAACGGAAAAATAATCGTTGCGCAGTCGCTTGATACGGCTATTGAAATCGCCAACGAGATAGCTCCCGAACACCTTGAGCTTTGCGTTGACAATCCTTTTGATTATCTTGATAAAATCCGTCACGCCGGCTCCGTGTTTATGGGCAGGAACTGTCCCGAAGCCTTGGGCGACTACTTTGCAGGGCCCAATCACACCCTTCCTACGAGCGGAACGGCTAAATTTTCAAGTCCGCTTTCGGTCGATGATTTTGTTAAGAAAACGCAATATACCTACTACACAAAGGACGCCCTGTCAAGGGTTGCGGACGATGTTGCCGCTTTTGCACGGGCAGAGGGTCTGACGGCTCATGCAAGGAGCGCAGTAATACGCGTTGCGGAGGAATAGAATGAGCAGATTTTTTTCGGAAAAATTCAAAGATTTGACTCCTTATACCCCCGGCGAACAGCCTAAGGACACAAAATATATAAAGCTCAATACCAACGAATCGCCGTTTTCGCCGTCACCGCTTGCTTTGGAATATGCAAACGAGGCTTCAAAGAATTTACAGCTTTATTCCGACCCGGAATGCAGAGATCTGGTTAGAACGGCAAGCGAATATTACGGTATCGACGGCGAAGAGATACTTTTTACCAACGGCTCCGATGAAATATTGAACTTTGCCTTTTCCGCCTTTTGCGATAAAAACACCCCTGCGGTTTTCGCCGATATAACCTACGGCTTTTATCCGGTGTTTGCGTCCGTAAACAATGTGCCGTACAGGGAAATAAGGCTTAACGATGATTTTACCGTTAATACTGACGATTACATTGGCGTAAACGGCACGGTTTTTATTGCAAACCCGAACGCTCCCACGGGCATAGCGTTAAGTTTGGAGGAGATAGAAAAAATCGTCAGGGGAAACCCCGGCAATGTAGTGGTTGTCGATGAGGCGTATGTTGATTTCGGCGCAGAAAGCTCGGTAAGGCTTATAAAGAAATATGACAATCTGCTTGTCACACAGACATTTTCAAAGTCCCGTTCAATGGCGGGCGCAAGGCTCGGCTTCGGTATGGGGAACAGGGCGCTTATAAGGGATTTGAACACCGTTAAGTACTCTACCAACCCCTATAATATAAACAGAATGACCATGACGGCCGGCATAGGCGCAATTAAGGACGAAAAATATTTTAAAGATAACTGTGAAAAAATTATTTTTAACCGTTCCATGACCACCGAAAAGCTCAAAAGTCTCGGCTTTACCGTTTTAAATTCCTGCGCAAATTTTGTATTTGCAAAGCACTCTAAGCTAAGCGGTGAGCAGTTATATTTAAAGCTTAAAGAAAAGGGAATACTTGTACGGCATTTTAATAAGGAAAGAATATCCGATTTTATAAGGATAACCGTGGGGGATTACGGACAAATGCAAATTTTTACAGATGCTGTCAGCAAAATTTTGGAGGAAGTACAATGAGAACTGCTAAAACAGAAAGAAAAACGGCGGAAACGGATATAACCCTTACGCTCAATATCGACGGCAGGGGCGAAAGCACGGTAAATACGGGCTGTGGTTTTTTAGACCATATGCTCACGCTTTTCTCAAAGCACGGCAGGTTTGATTTAAGCGTTACATGCATTGGGGACACAAATGTTGACTACCACCATACCACAGAGGATATAGGCATAGTTTTGGGCAAGGCGTTTTCAGAGGCTCTTGCCGATAAAAAGGGCGTCAGGCGTTACGGCAATGCTATAATTCCCATGGACGAAGCGCTGATACTCTCCGCCGTGGATATTTCAGGCAGGGCCTATCTCGGCTATAAGGCGCAGATACCGACGGAAAAGGTCGGCGACTTTGATACACAGCTTGTTGAAGAGTTTTGGCTCGGCTTTGTCAGAAGCTCCGATATTACGCTTCATATCAATATGCTTGAGGGCTGTAACAGTCATCATATAATCGAGGGAATATTCAAGTCTGTCGCACGAAGCCTGAAAGAGGCTGTAACTGTCGACGAGCGTTTTAAAGATGAAATAATGTCAACAAAGGGTGTTTTATAAATGATAGCGATTATAGATTACGGAGTAGGTAATCTTTTTTCCCTGAAAAGCTCGCTTTCCCAAGTATGCGAAGATGTTGAGGTTACCTTTGACAGGGAGACCGTAAAAAGGGCCGATAAAATCGTTCTGCCCGGGGTCGGCGCATTCGGCGACGCCGCAAAGAAGCTGAAAAGCACGGGGCTTTTTGAGCTTATAAAGGACGAGGCTCAAAACGGCAAGCCTCTGCTGGGTATCTGCCTTGGTATGCAGCTTCTGTTTGAAAAAAGCTATGAGTACGGAGATCATGAGGGTCTGGGACTTATTAAGGGAAGCGTCAGACCCATAAGCGAAATTATAGATAAAAACTGCAAAATACCGCACATAGGCTGGAACAGTTTGATTTTTAAGAGGGAAGCCCCAATTTTCAAATACATTAAAAACGGCGACTATGTTTACTTCGTTCACTCCTATTATGCAAGCGATTGTAATGAGTCGCTTATCGCAACGGCCGAATATTCCGTCGAGCTCACTGCCGCAGTTAATCAAAAAAATGTTTACGGCTGTCAGTTCCACCCCGAAAAAAGCGGCGGCGTGGGGCTTAAAATTCTAAAGGCGTTTGCCGAAACGGAGGCGGTTTGATGCTTGTTTTTCCTGCCATTGACCTTTTTGAAAAAAAGGCCGTAAGGCTATATAAGGGCGATTACAGCAATATGACGGTTTACAGCGATAATCCGCCTGAAATTGCCTGCGATTTTAAAAAATGCGGCGCAGAGTGCATACATATAGTCGATTTGGAGGGCGCAAAAAGCGGAAAAACTCCGAATTTCGATACTGTTTCCGAAATAAAGAACACAAGCGGCCTGTTTTGCGAGGTCGGCGGAGGAATAAGGGATCTTGCTACCGTAAAAAGGTATATCGACATTGGTATTGACCGTGTAATATTGGGTACTGCGGCGGTTACAGACGAGGAATTTTTAAATTGCGCCGTCGCTCAATACGGTGAAAAAATTGCGGTGGGCATCGATATAAAGGACGGATTTGCGGCAATTAAGGGCTGGACGGAAAAATCCGCATATACCGCCGATGAGTTTTGCGAAAAAATGCAGAAAATCGGAGTTAAAACCATAATTTGCACCGATATTTCAAAGGACGGCGCAATGAACGGCACAAATTTTGAGCTTTATCGGCATTTGCACAATAAATTCAGTATGGATATTATCGCTTCGGGCGGAGTTTCGAGCATAGAAGATGTTGAAAGACTCGCCGGGCTTGATATATACGGCGCAATAATCGGAAAAGCATATTATACGGGCGCTGTTGATCTGAAGAGGGCTGTTGAGGTGGCAAGAAAATGATTACCAAAAGGATTATACCCTGCCTTGATGTGAAAAACGGCAGGGTTGTAAAGGGCGTTAATTTTGAGGGACTCAGAGATGTTTCCTCTCCCGTCGAGCTTGCGAAGTTCTACAGCGAAAACGGCGCAGACGAGCTTGTTTTTTACGATATTATGGCCTCCTCCGACGGACGGAAAATATTTACCGATATACTCTGCGAAACGGCGAGTAAGGTTTTTATACCTCTAACCGTCGGCGGTGGGATAAACAGCGTCGGGGACTTCGACAGGGTATTAAACTGCGGAGCGGATAAGGTAAGCGTAAATTCTGGCGCTTTAAAAAATCCCGATTTGATATATGACGCCGCCAAGCTTTACGGCAGTCAATGCGTGGTGCTCTCTGTCGATGTAAAAAGAGTGGACGGCGTTTTCAGAGTGTTTGCCAAAGGCGGCAGAGAGAATACGGGCTTGGAGGCCATTGAATGGATAAGGCGCTGTACGGATAACGGCGCAGGCGAAATTGTGGTAAATTCCATGGATACCGACGGCGTAAAAAACGGCTTTGATTTGGAATTGCTTGAAAAGGTTTGCGACGCAGTTTCCGTGCCTGTCATAGCTTCCGGGGGAGCCGGTAAAATAGAGGATTTTATTACTCTGTTTAAAAAGCTCCCGAAGGTGGACGCCGGGCTTGCCGCCTCCGTTTTCCATTTCGGGGAAATTAAAATAAGCGATTTAAAAAGAAAAATGGCGCTTGAGGGAATACCTGCAAGAGTGTGAGGAGTAGTTATGTTAAACATTGATGAATTAAAATTTGACGAAAAAGGTCTTATACCTGCCGTAGTTGTTGACGCAATTTCAAAAAAGGTGCTTACTCTCGCTTATATGAACAGAGAAAGCCTTGAAATTTCCATGGAAAAGGAGCTTACCTGCTTTTGGAGCCGTTCGAGGAACGAGCTTTGGCTAAAAGGGGAAACAAGCGGAAATTATCAGCACATTGTTTCCGTTACCGCAGACTGCGACAAGGACGCCCTTGTAGTTATGGTTGAAAAGGACGGTCCGGCATGCCATTTGGGAACGGAAAGCTGTTTTGAAAACCCCGTGTTTAAAAGCGATAACAGAAGCGAGTTTTCATACGAGGGTCTGATGAAGCTTATACAGGGCAGGAAAACGCAGAGAAAAGAGGGCTCGTACACTACCTACCTTTTTGATAAGGGACTTGATAAAATTCTTAAAAAAGTGGGCGAGGAGAGCACCGAGGTAATAATCGCCGCCAAGGCGCAGGATAAAAAGGAAACGGTCTATGAAATTGCCGACCTTGCGTATCATGTTATGGTGCTTATGATTGAGGCAGGAATAAGCCTTGAGGACATACAAAGGGAGCTTGCCTCACGGCATGTAATCGACCATAAGGTCAAGCAGGAGAAAATGACAAAATGATTTTTGAGGATTTTCATATTCATTCCTCTTTCAGCGACGGAAAAAATACCGCCGAGGAGATAGTTTTAAGCGCAATAGACAGGGGAATGAAAAAGATAGGAATATCCGACCACTCATATACGGAGTTTGACAAAAGCTATTGCATCAAAACGCCGTGCGCTTGCGAGTATATTGCGGAGATAGGCAGATTAAAGGAAAAATACCGCAATAAAATTGAAATTTTTTGCGGCGTGGAAAGGGATTTTTATTCCGACTGTCCCACAGACGGTTTTGATTATTCGATAGGCTCCGTACATTATATCAAACAGGGCGGTGAATACATACCCGTTGACGAAAGTGCGGAGATTTTAAAGAGAGCTTCGGAAAAGTATTTTAACGAGGATATTTACTCCCTTATCGAGGCGTATTTTGAAACGGTTTCACAGGTTATAGAGAAAACCGACGCCGACATAATCGGCCATTTTGATTTGATTTCAAAATTTAACGAAAACAACGCCCTTTTTTGTGAAGACGGCGAAAGGTATTTAACCTTGGCAAAGAGGGCGGCAGACAGGCTTTTAAAATATTCCAAACCCTTTGAAATAAACACGGGAGCAGTATCGAGGGGCTATAGGAGTGAAGCGTACCCGTGTGCCGCTTTAATTGATTATATTGTAAAAAACGGCGGAAAGCTTGTGCTTTCGAGCGATTCGCACAGCAGGGAAAGCGTTATGTTTGAGTTTGATAAGTATTACAGCCTATATAAAAATTATATAATTAATTTTTCACCCGATTAAAACAGCTTGTTCTGTATTTCAATTATTTTAATATACATTAATAACAGGGTTAAGCCTTAATTGACATACGCCGTATATAGTGCTAAAATAACTCCCATAATTTGAATTGCTTTCGGGGGAATTTCGATGACATTAAACGAATTAAATATAGGCTCAAGCGCCGTTATAAAATCGGTAGGCGGTGAAGGCCCTTTAAGGCTTCGACTGCTTGATATGGGTCTTATTCCGCATACAAGGGTTACTTTGCAAAAGGTTGCTCCCATGGGCGACCCCATTGAAATACTTATCAGGGGCTATGAGCTTACATTGAGAATTGACGACGCCAAAAACATAGAAGTAATTACGGAGGAAGAGGAATAATGATTTTTGCGCTCGCAGGAAATCAAAATTGCGGTAAAACAACGCTGTTTAACGCTTTGACAGGCTCCAACCAGCATGTCGGCAACTTCCCCGGCGTTACCGTTGACCAAAAGGTGGGCGATGTAAAGGGGCAAAAAAACTGCTCGGTTGTTGATTTACCGGGAATTTATTCGCTCAGACCTTACACTCAGGAGGAAATAGTCACAAGAGATTTTATTATAAATGAAAAACCGGATTGCATCATAAATATTGTAGACGCTACAAATATCGAGAGAAACCTCTATCTCACACTACAGCTTCTTGAATTGAGAATACCCATGGTACTTGCGCTTAATATGATGGACGAGGTCCGTGCTAACGGCGGAGCTGTTGATGTTAAAAAAATGAAAGAGGCTCTCGGCATTCCCGTTGTTCCGATTACGGCATCAAAGGGAGAGGGCGTCTCGGAGCTTATAACACAGGCCGTCTCTGTGGCAAAGAGTAAAATTTGCCCGTCCGTATGGGATTTTTGCGAGGACGGCTCGCCCGTTCACCGCTGTATTCACGCCGCCGTGCATCTCATCGAGGACCATGCACAGCGTGTCGGCGTTCACCCGAGGTTTTGCGCAGTTAAGCTTATAGAGGGCGATGAAATCCTTACCGAAAGGCTTGAGCTTGACAAAAACGAGCTTGAGCTTTTGGAGCATTGTATAGTTGAAATGGAATTTGAAACGGGACTTGACCGCAATGCGGCGCTTGCCGATATGAGATACAGATTTATTGAAAAGGTCGTCGCTTCGTCCGTAGTCAAAAGCCATGAGAGCAAGGAGCATTTGAGAAGCGTAAAAATAGATAAAATTCTGACGGGCAAATATACTGCAATTCCGTTCTTTTTACTGATAATGTTCGTAATTTTTTGGTTGACATTCAGCGTAATAGGAACGGGACTTTCCGATCTGCTGAGCCTGGGAATTGAAAAATTTACGGGCGTCGTAGATGTTGCTCTTACAAATTACGGCATAAATCCCGTTGTCCATTCGCTTGTTATAGACGGTATTTTTGCCGGCGTGGGCAGCGTTTTGTCGTTCCTGCCTATAATCGTTACGCTTTTCTTTTTCCTGTCCATACTTGAAGATACGGGGTATATGGCCCGTGTCGCCTTTGTTATGGACAGACTTTTAAGGAAAATCGGGCTTTCGGGCAGAAGCTTTGTTCCGATGCTCATAGGCTTCGGCTGTTCGGTACCGGCGATTATGGCTACGAGAACCGTGTCCTCCGACCGTGACAGGAAAATGACCATTCTTTTGACGCCGTATATGAGCTGTTCTGCAAAAATACCGATTTACGCAGTATTTACGGCGGCGTTTTTCCCAAAATATAAGGCTTTTGTTATGATAGGCCTGTATGTTTTGGGCATACTACTTTCAATATTGGTTGCGCTCTTATTGAAAAGCACAATATTCAGAGGCAACCCCGTGCCGTTTGTAATGGAGCTTCCCAATTACAGACTGCCGTCAGCCAAAAGCGTTGCGCTTTTGCTCTGGGACAAGGCAAAGGATTTTCTGCAAAGAGCGTTTACTGTAATTTTCCTCGCTACAATAGTTATTTGGTTCTTGCAGACCTTTGATACAAGGCTCAATGTGGTTGAAAACAGCGAAAACAGCCTGCTTGCGCTTGTAGGCAAGCTTATCGCCCCGATATTCACTCCGCTCGGATTTAACGATTGGAGGGTGGCTACTTCGTTAATTTCCGGCTTTTCGGCCAAGGAAGCCGTTGTCTCCACCATGGCGGTATTGCTCAATACAAGCATAGCTAACCTCAACAATGTTTTGGCAAATTATTTTACTCCGCTGACCGCTTTCAGCTTCCTTGTGTTTACGCTCTTGTACACTCCCTGTGTGGCCGCAGTCGCAACGATAAAAAGGGAATTAAATTCAAGCCTCAAAACGGTGGGGGTAGTGTTAATGCAATGCACGGTTGCATGGGTCTGCGCTTTAATCGTTCACTTTATAGGCGGTTTATTATGAATTTAAATGTATTTGATATAATTATTATCGCTTTAATTGCAGTTGCGGTTATCGCCGTGATTGTCTATATCGTGAAAAGGCATAAAAGAGGTGATTATTGCACGGGCTGTAACGGCTGCTGCGATAATTGCACAAAAAGAAATAAACATTGAAACAAACGCCGTTCTTAATTGAACGGCATTTTTTTGTAAAAAAGTTCTTGACAAGGGCAAAAGGAAGTGTTATTATGTTAGCACGCTAACACTTTATCAAAGTAAAGTGCGTTGAGCTTTTTATTAAAATTCTGTTACGGAGGAAAAAATAATGAAAAAGTCAAAAATAATTGCGGCGGTTTTGGCGGTTGTAATGTTGGCTGCCTGCTTTACCGCTTGTTCTTCAAAGAAGAATGACAGCACAAAAACGGATGCCGACGGCGCAAAGCAAAAGCTTATAGTAGGCTTCGACGCAGAGTTTCCGCCCTATGGCTTTATTGCGGAGGACGGCTCTTATGACGGATTTGACCTTGCTGTGGCAAAAGAGCTTTGCAAGCGTCTTGACTGGGACTTTGAGGCCGTTGCCATTGACTGGAACTCAAAGGACAAGGAGCTTGCCGCAGGCAATATCAACTGCATTTGGAACGGCTTTACATACACGGGCCGTGAGGACGAGTACACCTGGTCCGACCCGTATGTTGACAACAGCATCGTTATAGTTGTCAAGGCGGATTCGGGCATTAAAACACTGGCAGACCTCAAGGGCAAAGCGGTTATGGCGCAGGCGGCTTCATCTGCCGTTGACGCAATTAACGCCAATGCGGATTTTAAGGCTTCCATTAAGGGCGGCGCCGCAGTAGAACTTGCCGATTACGCACTCGGCTTTACAGAGCTTAAAATGGGCACCGTAGACGCTATTGCCGCCGACATAGGCGTTGCAAAGTATCAGATAGCTAACAATGAAGGCGATTATGTAATTCTCGACGAACCGCTTTCAAAAGAGCAGTACGCCATAGGCTTCCTTCTCGGCAATACGGAGCTTCGCGATGCAGTAAACGCAGAGCTTAACAAGATGGCGGACGACGGTACAATGATGGAAATCGGCAAAAATTATGTTGACGAGGGTCTTGTACTCGATAACCTTTGCCTTTGCAAATAATTAAAAGCTTGTTAATATCGGAGCAGGTCGGATTTATCCGTACCTGCTCATTTGCAGTATAACACGAAACGGAGTATATCATGACCATACAAGTAATGCTTACCGAATTGTCAAAAAGCTTTTTGGTTACTTTAGAAATATTTTTCCTTACTATACTGGGCTCTATGCCGTTGGGACTTGCCGTCTATTTCTTTAAAACAAGTAAGTTTAAACCCTTAAAATGGATTACCGATGTATATATTTCCGTAATGAGGGGTACTCCGCTTATTTTGCAGTTAATGGTTGTGTATTACGGACCTAACCTTATTTTCGGTATTACGCCTCCGAGCAACTGGAGGTTCGGCGCAGTAATTGTTGCTTTCATCATAAACTACGCCGCATATTTTGCGGAAATTTACAGGGGAGGCATCGAATCAATCCCGACAGGCCAATATGAGGCGGCATATGTCCTCGGCTACACCAAGGTTCAGACCTTCTTTAAAATAATTCTTCCGCAGATGGTAAAAAGGGTTCTGCCTGCGGTTACTAACGAGATTATTACGCTTGTAAAGGATACCTCGCTTGCCTGTATCATAGGCACGGTCGAAATGTTCACAAAAGCCAAGCAGATTGCGGTTGCGCCGCATTCTCCGGGCATGCTGACCTTTGTTGCGGCGGCGGTTTTCTACTATGTATTCAACTATCTGGTTGCTTTTATAATGAAGCGGACAGAAAAAGCGCTTAATTATTATAAGTAAGGGGGGACGCCTGATGAAAGTTTTGGAAATGAAGAATATAAAAAAATCTTTTGCGGACAACAGCGTCTTAAAGGATATTTCCCTCTGCGTTGAAAAAGGCGAGGTCGTTTCGATTATAGGCTCCTCGGGTTCGGGAAAATCGACCCTGCTTCGCTGTGCGACATTTTTGGAGGAGATTGACAGCGGCAGTATTTCTTATATGGGCGAATATGCCGTAAACAGCGACGGCGGAAAGCCGGTATATTCAAAGAACCTTAAAAAATTTAAAAATGAGTTCGGACTTGTATTTCAGAATTTTAATCTTTTTGCACATTATTCCGTAATGAAAAATATAATTGACGCACCGCTATGCGTTCAGAAAAGAGAAAAAAAGGAAGTTATTGCCCAGGCAAAAGAACTGCTTAAAAAAATGGGACTTGAGGACAAGGAAAACTCCTATCCCTGCCAGCTTTCGGGCGGTCAACAGCAGAGGGTTTCAATAGTAAGGGCGCTTGCCATGAATCCCGAAATACTTTTCTTTGACGAGCCCACATCGGCTCTCGACCCCGAATTAACGGGCGAGGTTCTAAAGGTAATCAAACAGCTTGCAGAGGAAAAAATGACTATGGTTATCGTAACCCATGAGATGGAATTTGCCCGTCAGGTTTCGGACAGAGTAATCTTTATGGACGAGGGAATAATCGCCGAGGAGGGAACTCCACGGGAAGTATTCGATAACCCCAAATCCGCAAGAATAAAGCAATTTTTAAGTAACTACAAAAATGACTCAATGTAATTATTACCTTGTAAATCCGAATAACAATAAAACTGTTTTGGTTGAATCCCGGTTTGACGCCGAGGTTCAGCCTTTTGTTGCAAAAAAGCTTTTGTCGTTGGAGAAAAGCGCAGAGCAGGTCGGCTTTATCTGCGAGGAAAAAAGCGAAAGCTTCGATATTAAAATAAGAATGAGCGGCGGCGAATTTTGCGGAAACGCCTGTATGGCGGCCGCTGTGGTATTTTTGGAAAAGAGCAAAAATGTTAAAGAGCTTGTCAGGGTTTCGATGAGCGGCTGTGAATATCCCGTAGAGGTTAAAATTATTAAAAAAGAGCCCTGCGGCTGGTTGTGCAGGGTAAATATGCCGAAGGCTTTAAGCGTGTGTAATTTTACAGTTTCAATCAACGGCAAAAAATGTGTTTTGCCGATTGTTCATTATAAGGGAATTTCACACATATTAATTAATGAACGGCTTGAAAAAAGACAGGCGGAGGCTTTGATAAAAAATATCTGCAATTCTCTGAAGGCAGACGCACTCGGGCTTATGTTTATAGATAAGGACTGCACGCACCTTACGCCGCTTGTATATGTTCCGGCGGCAGATACGCTTTATTGGGAAAATTCCTGCGCAAGCGGTACAGCCGCTTTGGGGGAATATCTTTTAAGTAAAAACGCCGAAGTACTGCCGATAACGGTTATTCAGCCGGGAGGAAAACTCAAAATTATCAATGACGGCGGAATTTGCCTTGAGGGAAAATGTAAAATAGAGAAGTATATAAGCGAAAATGAAAAACTAAATTCTGTTGAATTTTGATGTCAACTATGTTATTATTTACTAAGTAATTACCCGGAGGATATTATGAAGAATATTAACAGAAGTTTAAAGATATTTTCGGTTTTAATGCTTTTTATATTTATTTTTTCGGTTGCCGCCTTTGCTCAGCCGGACGATGAAACCTCACAGCCGAATGACGATGAGGTAATTACCCAAACGGTTACCGAGAATACAACTCAAAGAACCGAAATCGCCACGAGCCATGAGCCGGAAACAACACAGACCGCTCCGCCGCCGAGTACCGCTACGGCGGTAAGAACCACGGCTAAGAGAGTAAATACGACAAAGAGGGTTACGGTTACTAAAACCGAAAGCAGAAAAAAATCCGACAATGCGGATCTTTCAAGCCTGACGGTAACCGCATTATCTGACTCCGGAAACGAAATACAGCTTACGCTTTCTCCGAATTTCAGCGCAGACGAAAAGGTGTATAACGCCGATATTGACTTTGCCGTCGCTTCGGTAAGCGTCGGCGCCAAGGCTCAAAGCAGTGCGGCAAAGGTTTCAATACCGTCTCAAATCAATCTCGTAAAGGGTTCAAATATCATTCAGGTTGTTGTAACCGCCGAAGACGGAACCAAAAAGACCTATGAAATAAATATAAATTACAGCTTTGAAGAGACTTCCGCTCCCGTTACTTCGTCAACTTTGCCGGAAATCACACAGGCGGCAAATATCGTTGAGGACAGCGGAAAAATGAACACTTATACAAAGCTCGGCATAGTTTTTGCCGTCGGCGGCGTCGCCTTACTCGGAATATCCGTATATCTTTTCTTTAAGAGGAACGACTGATTTGAAAGGATGTTAAAAAATGAAACGCATAGTTTTTGAAAAATGTCCGTACTGCAATTCGACAATGCTGGTTTACGGGTATCAAAACGATTCCGCAAATGTTTCAACCGATGTAAGGGGTAGCGTGTTCGGCTCTCCTATCGAGCATATCATTTGCAGAGAATGCGGAAGTATAATTTACAGCAGGGTTCTCAAGCCCGAAATGTTCAAGGACTTTGTAAACGACGAGGGCAAGGTAAAATTTGACGAACAGACGAAAAAAGAGCCTCCCAAAAAGAAGGACGGAATTCTTGAAATAATTGTAGACGATTAAATTAAAAGTCCCACAGAGTACTTTCTGTGGGATTTTGAACTTTAAGGCAAAAATATATAATCAGGGCAAGCTGTAATATTATTATAACGGGTATGCCCGTCATAAATTTTTTATGCTTCGTTTTATGCCGGATTTTCTTCATTGTTATAAGCATAGCCACAGAACCGCCGAACACGGAAACAGCGAGCAGGGTATTTTCTCTTATACGCCACTTGTTGTTTTTTGCCGCATATTTGTCATAAACGGTCAGTAAAACGGCTGTAAGAGATATTATTATTTCATAAATCAAAAAACAAAATACGGTAAAATTGCTATGCGTAAAATCACCCCTTGCCTTATATTAAATAATTAAATTATAAATGTCAACGGAGTTTGTTATGAAAAGCAAAAAAATTATATTTCTATTGGTTCTCTGCCTGCTGTTGGGTGCCTGCCAAAAAAACATCGCAAACGAAAACAAAAACAATACCGACAAAACAGCGGTCGGCGAAAATAAAATAAAGGCGGTTTGGATAAATTACAGCGAGCTTGACGAAATAATAAAAAGCTCCGAAAACACCGCAGAGCTAACTCAAAACATAAATAAGGCTGTGTTAAACTGCAAAAATTTGGGCCTTAACAGGATTATCGTACATTCGAGGGCGTTTGCCGACGCATATTATGCTTCTTCCGTTTTTCCCGAGGCCGACTCCCTTAAAGATAAAATAAAGGCGGACGGCAATTTTGACCCGTTAAAAATATTTTGCGAAACAGCCCATGAAAACGGCATAAAAGTTGACTCCTGGATAAATCCGTACAGGGTTTCCTATTCGTCCGATGTAAACGCCTTGCCCGAAAATTCGGCTGTGAAAAAAATGATAACGGAAAACGGCGGTAAAGATGTGACCGTTACGGACGGCGGAATATTTTTTAATCCGGCGTCGTTGAAAGCGCAGAAGCTTATACTTGACGGCGTTCGTGAGATTTTACAAAACTATGATGTGGACGGAATACATATTGACGATTATTTTTACCCCACTACCGACGAGAGCTTTGACAAAGCATCGTATGACGACTATGTAAAGGCTAAGGGCAAGCTTAAATTGGACGATTGGCGCAGGGAAAATGTGAATAACCTTGTATCCCAGCTATATTCCGCCGTTAAATCGCAAAACAGCGAGCTTATGTTTTCAATAAGCCCGTGCGGCGATATTGATAAAAATTATTACGATTACTTTGCAGATGTGGAGCTTTGGTGTTCTCAAAAGGGGTATGCCGACTGCATAATCGTGCAGGCGTATTACGGCTTTGAGAATGAAAAACTGCCCTTTGAGGAGGTTGTAGGGGATTGGGAAAAGCTTGCAAAGAACGGTAATATAGAGCTTTGCTTCGGTCTGGCATGCTATAAAAGCGGCAGTGAGGACAGCTTTGCCGGCAGGGGCATAAACGAGTGGAAAGACAACGACAACATAATCTCAAGGCAGATAGCCTTTTTAAACGGAACGGACAACTGCTCGGGAGTTTGCCTGTATTCGTATTCAAGCCTCTTTGCAAAAAACAGAAATATTGGGGATAACGAGTTGAAAAACATCGAAAATGTGCTATAATTTATATATGTTTTTTTAGACTTACTGCAAGGGGTTGCTTTATGAAAAAGCAAAGGTCAAGGATATTCGGCGTAATCTTTTTGTCATTGTTTACTTTTATAATATTTTTTACCGTTTTTTCGTATGAAAACGGCATATCCGTCAGCGCATTTTCGAGTTTTTCGGACGGTGAGCTTAATCCGATGCTCACAAGGAAAAATTCCCTGATAATTGTTTCTCCGTCAGAAACCGATTTTTCAACAGATGCGCCCGTTGTTACCGTCAGCGGTTTTTGCCTGCCGGACAAGCCTTTGGAAATTAATTCAAATAAAATACATATTGAGAAAGACGGTTCTTTTAAATACGATTACACCTTGGAGAGCGGCGAAAATACCCTTATTATAACAAACGGAGATTTGTCGTTTAAATACTTAATCAGGTACGATTTCAGCTTAATAAAAAGCGTTTCGCCCCAATCCGATATTATCATAAACAGCGATATGACCCTTAAAATATCCGCTAACGCCTTGAGCGGAGCAAAGGTTTATGCCGAAATTGGCAAATATAAGCTCAATTTAAAATGCGGCGACGCATCAAATGAAATTTTCAAAACCTTTAGCGCAGATTTTACCGTTCCCGAATTTTCAAACGACAGGGAAGAGCTGGGCAACATAAAATTTTATGCGGAGCTCGGCGAGCACAAGGAGGAAAAAACGGGCGGTAAAATAACGATTTTGAAATCGTTGAGCAATTACACGGTAAAGAGCGGCGAGGGGAAGATTGTAACTCCCGAAATTTTGCCGGACAATACGGTAAAACTGCTCTCGCCGAAGGAGGACCACCTTTTCGGCAATTCGCAGATGTGCATTGTAAACAAAAATTATGCCGAGGTTGTTCCTGCCTCCACCGCAGACGACAGGAACGACCCGAGATATACCCCTTATCTTTCGGGTACGGTCGATTACATAACGGGCGAGTGCGAATACGACAAACAGGAATATTATCTTTTGCTTTCGGGCGTTAAAATTGCCAAGAAGAATGTAGAGGCTTTTTCGGGCTATATAATGCCGATGAATACGGTTTCGTCGGCAAGCGTTTCCGATTCTTCGCTGACGCTTACAATGAATTGGAAAGTTCCGTTTACATCGCAGTTAAAACAGCAGAGCTATTTTACCGGACATGCTTCAAGGGCGTTTAACATCAGAAAATTTACCGCCTCATACATTGATTTTGTTTTTAAATATACCAACGCCGTTTCCTCTCAGAGCATCAGCTTCGGCGATAACTGTGCGGTTTCCTACGCCCAATGGCTTGGCGTAGGCGATGACGGCACAAGCACATTGAGGGTGTTTTTAAGGGAAAAAGGCGGCTTTTACGGCTACAGGGCGTATTATTCCAATGACAACAGACTTGTTATTTCCTTTAAGAATAAGCCCGGTTTAAACAGAAAAATTGTCATTGACCCGGGGCACGGCGGCAGGGATTGCGGAGCTGTCGGCTCTAACGGTATGTATGAATCAAATGTAAATATAAGCATAGCGCAGTCGGTCAGGGACTATCTTGAAAAAAGCGGTATTTCCGTTGAGTTTACAAGGAGCGGCGACAGTTATCTTTCTCTGGACGAGAGGCAGGATTTTGCCAGAGCTTCGGGGGCGGATATGTTTATTGCGCTTCACAACAACTCCTCCGAGGACGCCGCAACAAGCGGTACGGAAGCCTATTATTACACGGCTTTTTCAAGGGCTCTTGCGGACCAAATACACTCCGAGCTTGTAAGCGTATGGCGGAATTTATACTTGAATAATTCCGCTATGTATGATAAAATAATTCCTATTGACGGCGGCGTTAGATTTTTCCCGTATCAGGTAATCAGAATTGAGGAATGTCCTGCCGTTTTGATAGAATGCGGTTATTTATCCAATCCGACCGAATGTGAATTGCTTTGCAGCGATGAAGTCAGGCAAAAAATCGCAAAGGCAATTTCAGAGGGAGTTTTGGAATATTATGATAAACTAAGATAGGAGATGTTTATTGTGAAAAGCAGACTTTTAAAACTTTTAAGCGTTTTCATCGCAGTTATTATGTTCCTGCCCGTTCAGGCAACTGTTGCCGCGGCGGAATCAACGCCTACGGACGCACCGCACATTCTCGGCGATGTAAACGGGGACGCAAAAGTAAACCTTACCGACGCCAAGCTTATATTAAAGCATATTGTTAAGCTCAACTTATTGACAGGCGATATGTTAAAGGCGGCGGACAACAACAACGATAATAAAATAAATTTGACCGACGCAAAAAGGGTTCTTAAAATAATAGTACACCTCAGCCCCGATGCACCTGACCCCGAGCCGGAACCCGTACAGCAAAAGGTCAACCTTTTAACTCCTTACAGCGACCACGGCCTCGGTAAAAAGGATATGTGCGAAGTAACTGCGGATTTTGCCGAGACTGTTCCCAGCAGTACGGATAACGATAAGAACGACCCCAATTATTCGCCTGAAATCAAAGGCTCTTTTGATTACATAGAGAGAAAAATCTCCAAGGGCGGCAATTACGATCAGGATTACTATGTTCTTTCTTCGGGAACAAAGGTTGCAACAAAAAATGTTAAGAAGTTTTCGGGCTTCGTAATGCCGAAAAACAAGGTTTCCGCATACGACGCAACTACCGCAAATTCGGTAACGGACCTTACAATAACGGTGGACTGGAAAGTTCCCTTTATTTCAAGAGTGGGCGGTCAGAATTTCTACACGGGTTATGAAAACAGACCGTTTAATGTAAGCAGCTTTACGGGAGCTTATATTGATTTTATATTCTATTACACCTCAAGCGCAAGCGGTAGCTTTGAAATCAAAAACAGCTCCGTAATCAAGAGCACACAGTGGATGACAAACAGCAATAACGGCACTTCGACGCTCAGAGTTTTCTTTAAAACGAGCGGTAAATATTACGGATATAAGGCGTATTATTCCGAGTATAACAGGCTTGTACTTAGCTTTAACGAAAAGCCGACACTTTCAAACGCTGTCGTAATGCTTGACGCAGGCCATGGCGGAAACGATCCCGGGGCAATCGGAACCAACGGTACATATGAAAGCTCCGTAAACTTAAAAATTACAAACTATGTTAAGGCTAATCTCCAAAACAGGGGAGTAACCGTTAAGATGACGAGAACCGACAACTCTACAAAGAGTCTTGACGAACGCCAGAGCCTTACAAGAAAATCCGGCTCGGATATTTTCGTTGCCATTCACTCAAACTCTTCGACCTCTTCATCGCCGAGCGGCACGGAAGCATATTATTATTACGGTTTTTCCAAGCCCCTTGCACAGAAGGTTCACGATCGCCTTGTAACCGCATGGAAATCGGTTTACAGCGGAAATTCCTCGATGCTCAACAAGGTAAACCCGTCTGACGGCGGCGTGCGCTTTAAGCCGTTCCAGGTTATCAGGATTGAAGATTGTCCGGCGGTGCTTATCGAGTGCGGTTACCTTTCAAATTCAACAGAATGCGGAAAGCTTTGCACAGACAGCGTTCAGCAAAAGCTTGCAAACGCCATTGCAGACGGTATAGTTGATTATTACAAGGCGCAGTAACTGGAATTTATAACTATTGAAAGTGTTTTAAAATTATGTTAAAATGCGTTTAAAGTTGTTGAAAAGGAGAGTATTATGAAAACTAAAAAAATATTTTTTGTAATTTCATTTATTTTAATTTTTACATCTTTATTTTCAATAGTTTCTTGTGCGCTTACCACCGCCGTTGTTAGCGGTTCCGACGGAAGTATGAATATGAGGGACGGCCCGGGAACCACTCATAAGCTTGTTGTCACCGTACCCAACAACACTTCTGTTGTAATTAACGGCAAAAAGTATTGCGACGACGGCACTACAAGTACTTATTGGTACAACCTTACCTGTACGGTAAAGGGCAAGCAGTACACGGGCTATATAACCTCTACAGGCCTCTCCAATGTGAAAAGCGACGGTGCGGCCGACGGTAAATATGTAGAGGGCATATCAAGTTCTATACCCGATATATACCTTGATTCAATCAATAAGCTTAAAAAGGCTCATCCTAATTGGACCTTTAAATTCTTCTATACCGGGCTTGACTGGTACGATGTTATAAAGAACGAAACCAGGGCTAAAGCAAACTCTATAGACGGTTCGTACCCTATTTCGTACCGTTCAACCACTTTGTTCTATACTCCCGGCAGTTCGTCGAGCAGTAACACGGGCACGGTAAATACCAAATTTAATACCTTGACCATAAGAAAAGGCCCCGGTACAAGCTATCAGTCTTTGGGCGAGCTTGCTCAGGGCACTAAGGTTACAATTTTGGACTATGTTCAGTGTAACGACGGCACAACGGGCGGATATTGGTATAAGGTCACCGCAACAACAACCGCAAAAAATACCGTTACAGGCTATGTTGCGTCCAACGGCATTAATATTTCTTCAAGCAGTTCCGCAAAATTTCAGCCTGTCGAGGGTTCAAACTGGTTCCAGGCTCACGGTCAGGTAGTTTCCTATCATATCGACCCGAGAAATTTCCTTACAGAGAGCAATATATTCCAGTTTGAGGAATTGACCTATAACGCAAGCGTTCATAAGCTCAGCGGCGTTCAGGCGATTATAAAAGGCTCATTTATGGACGGTGTTAAAATCAAAACCACCGACGGCAGGTCGATTACTTATGCCGAGGCGTTCATGGAAGCCGGCAAGAAATACAATATAAGCCCTTATCATCTTGCCTCAAAGGTTATACAAGAGGTAGGCAAAAGCGGAAGCAAATCCACTTCCGGCGACAACGCAACATATAAAGGCATATATAATTTTTACAATGTAGGCGCAAACACAGGTTACCTTGACGGACTTAAATGGGCGAGCGAATCCGGCAGTTACGGCCGTCCGTGGAACTCTCAGTATAAGTCGATTATAGGCGGTGCTGAATTTATAGCTTCCGGCTATATCTCAAAAGGCCAGAATACCATTTATTTTGAAAAGTTTGACTTTATTTCCAACGGCGGCTTGTATAACCATCAGTATGCGGCCGATGTAACTTATTCAAGAGTACAGGCAAAGAAAATATATGATTCCGTCTACTCGGGAATTTTAAGTACGGACTTCTGCTTTGTAATTCCGGTATTCAGAAATATGCCGAGGAGTGCGTGCGCCTTGCCTGCGGCTTCGTCCAATCCGAATACCGCTCCTGACTGTCCCACGCTTACAAATACGGTTGATCCCAAGCCCACGACCAATTCGGGAGACGCAGGCCATTCCGGGGACGATACGCAAAACACGCCTACGCCGAGACCTCCGCTCCCTGTAATCGAGGTTACAAATCCGAACTGCGGAGATGTTAATAAAGACGACAGGATTTCCATCGTAGACGCAAAATTCGTTTTGGAGAATATAGCCAACCTCAGGGAATTTACGGACGATGAAAAAATCCGTGCCGATATTACCTGCGACGGTAAAATTAATCTTATCGACGCTAAGAGGATTTTGCAGGTAGTTGCCCGCCTAATTGATATTAAGGTAAACAACAGCAAAACAAAAACCACTCAAATATCAACGGCGGATTATACCTTTACAATGCCCTCAGGCTGGGATTATTCTAAAGAAAATTCCGTATTCGTCAAGGACGGCACCGACTCCGCCTGCTATGTTAAAATCGAAAACTTTGGTAAAAATGACGATAAAGTCAGCTATACCATGGACAATTTCTATAATCAGTCATACGGTACTTTAACAGAGCAAATTAACGAAGAGAAAAAGAACAATCATACGGCAACGGTATCAAACGGCACTTTTGAAATAAGCAAAGCCGACTGTCCCGTAAAATATTGCAGTTTTCGCAGCGTCGATAAAAGCAATAAAACCGTTGATTATCAATATGTTGCATATGTGCTGATAAATAATCAGATCTTCTGTATTCAGTATAACTGCAACGGCGGAATAGGATATGATGAAGCTTTTAATTTTACCGAGCATCTTAAAAACAATTTTGTAATTAAATAAAATTAAGGCCTGAAGCACAAAAAAGCTTCAGGCCTTGTTTTTACGGTTAATTTCGGAAATTAATCAGGTCTTTGATAACTTCGCCGGCAATTATAAGCCCTGCCGTCGACGGGGTAAAGGAATTGCTTCCCGGAACCCTTTCGCCGCCGCTTTTTATCGGCGGTTCCTTTGAGTAAACAACCTTTAATTTTTTTACTCCGTGTTTTTTTAATTGCGTCCGCATTACTTTTGCAAGCGGACAGACGGAGGTTTTGTAAATATCGCTTATGCAGAACATTTCGGGATTTACCTTGTTGCCTGCGCCCATTGAAGATATTATGGGAACATTCGCTCTTTCGGCGCACAAAACAAGCTCTGTTTTGGCTTTTACCGTGTCTATGGCGTCTACGATATAGTCATATTGCGAAAAGTCAAATTCGTTTGAATTTTCGGGCGAAAAGAATGTTTTATAAACATTTACACAGGCGTTTTCGTTGATGTCGAGAATTCTCTGCTTCATCACATCAACCTTGTATTTGCCCACGGTGCTGTTCAGGGCGATAAGCTGTCTGTTTTTGTTGGAGGCGGATACCTTGTCGCTGTCAATCAGGTCAAGCCGTCCTACGCCGCAGCGTGCAAGCGCTTCACAGGCGTAAGAGCCGACGCCGCCTACGCCGAATACCGCAATGTGCGATTTTTTCAGCTTTTCAATGTTTTTCGACCCGAAAATCATCTCGGTTCTCTCATAAAGCTCGTCCATAATTTCACCAAAAAGAAAAAGCTCTGTAGTTTTTACAGAGCTTTATGTATTTTATTTGCCGAAATATCTCTTGAGAAGTCCGGCAAAAGCCTTGCCGTGTCTTGCCTCGTCACGAGCCATTTCGTGAACCGTGTCGTGAATGGCGTCAAGGCCCTCTTCCTTGGCTCTCTTGGCAAGCTCTGTCTTGCCGAGTGTTGCGCCGTTTTCGGCCTCAACTCTTAATTCAAGATTTTTCTTTGTGCTGTCGGTAACAACTTCGCCGAGCAATTCAGCGAATTTTGCGGCGTGTTCAGCCTCCTCATAAGCGGCCTTTTCCCAGTAAAGACCGATTTCGGGATAGCCCTCTCTGTGAGCAACTCTCGCCATGGCAAGGTACATACCGACCTCGGTACATTCGCCTGTAAAATTAGCCTTAAGGCCGTCAATAATATCGGCAGGCGCACCTTTTGCAACGCCGACAATATGCTCGGCAGCCCATGACATTTCGTTTTCAACAACTTCTGTAAATTTTGAGCCGGGGACTTTGCACTGAGGACAGAATTCAGGGGGTGTGTCGCCCTCATGAACATAGCCGCAAACCGGACAAATCCATTTTTTCATAATATTTACCTCCAAATTTATTTTTAAATATTATACTATATGTTTTTTTGTATTTCAAGCTTTTTTTAAATTTATGAATATACCCCGAATTTTAATAATATATATTTATAAAAAGA
The DNA here is from genome assembly GCA_947630285.1 of uncultured Clostridia bacterium. Taxonomy (GTDB): domain Bacteria; phylum Bacillota; class Clostridia; order Oscillospirales; family Acutalibacteraceae; genus Fimenecus. The sequence goes on from CANRHD010000003.1 coordinate 72,071, forward strand.
AAAATAAACGGAGGACATTTATGGAAATATCTAAAAAAATGTATAGTGTTTGCGCTAAAGATATACGCTGTGAGGATACCGTGGAGCATACTGTGGAGAGCGATATAACTCTGCCCGAATATTTCCCCGATATTGTCAGCGTTTTAAAGGCAACCTTAAAGCCCAATGTCACACAAACCAAACTGCTCTCGGGAAAGCTTGCTATTGAGGGTACGGCGCTTATAAGCATAATTTACCTTTGCGAAGAAAAGAAAATGCACTGCTTTGAGCAGAGACTTCCGTTTACAAAGACAATAGAGCTTTCAAAAACAGAAAACTGCTATCCCGTATGCGAGGTTCAGACCCAATTTGTAAACTGCCGTGTTTCAAGCCAGAGGAAGCTTTCTATACACTCTTCTGTTTCAATAAAATACAAGCTTTATTACGGAAAAACAAGAAATATACTCTCCGAATGTGACGAAAAAACAGTCCAGCTCAGAAAGAGCGAGAGTCAGGCTACGGTGCTCAGAGACTGTCAGATAAAAAGCTTTGTCATAAACGAAACCCTTGAGCTTGGAACGGCTCAGGACTCTATCGGTCAAATAATAAGAAGCGACGCCGTTGCGATACTTGACAGCGTGAAAATGGTATCGGGCAAGGCGCTTATAAAGGGCGAGCTTAAAGTAAAGGTGACATATTTAACGGAAAAAGAGTGCTCTGTCGAAAAGTCCGAAAGCTCCATGCCGATAAGCCAGATTGTCGAGGTAGATACGGCGGACGACAGCATAGAGTATGTTACGCTCAGCGTAAGCTCGGTAGATGTATTTGCTAAGACGGATTCAAGCGGAGCGTTAAGAATGTTTGACCTTTCCGTCAGCGTCAACGCAGAGCTTAATATTTACGATGAAAAGACGGTAGAATGTATCAGCGATATTTATTCAACCCAATACGAGCTTACGCAGAAAAAGGAGATAGTTCCCTTTATAAAGCTGTCGGACAGAATTAACGACACATATCTTTTAAGGGCGAGTACGGATATTCAGGACAAAAAAATTAAGGCCGTTTTGGACATTAACGGCAGAAATATTAATTATTCCGCAGAGCTGAGGGATAATACATTCTTTGTAAACGGCACTTTGGGAATAAGCGCAGTAATACTCGATGAAAACGATGAAATTTCCTGCGTGGACAAAGAGCTGGAGTTTGAATACAGATGCGCTCTTAAAACAAATTCCCCGGACGCCTTCAGCTACAGCAACATAGTTCTTTCGTCGATGAATTACACAATCAATAACGAGAGCCGAATAGACATAAGGGCGGAGCTGTTTATAAATGCGGTTGTATTTGAAAACTATCAAAAGGAGGTAATAACCGATATTGAGCTTGACGAAAACAACAAAAAAACAAAGACAAACGCTTCGCTTACCATCTATTTTTCTGACCCGGGAGAAAGCATTTGGAATATAGCAAAACGGTATAACACCACCGTAAAGGCGATACTTGAAGAAAACAAGCTGACGGAGGATATATTAAAAGAGCGAACAAAACTTCTTATACCTTGCAAATAAAGTTAAGGCCCACACACCGTGGGCTTTAACTTTTATATTTTTTTCAGCATAATATGTAGCGACAAATTCTTTATCAGAGGTGAAGAAATGAAGCTAATAATTAAACTCAACTCCGTTACTTATGCAATGAAGGCGAGTTCGTTACTGAAAAATATAAATATTAAATCCGAAATATTAAAAAATCCGAGGCCGAAAAAAGGCGAGGGATGCGGATATATTCTTAAAATAAACAACGCCTCCAACGAGGCACTCAATTATTTAAAGGAAAACGGAGTAGAAATCAAAGAAGCTGTGTGGGAATAATGCTTTACTTTGACAATGCCGCAACGACCTACCCAAAGCCCGGCTCCGTGCTTAAAGCGGTAGACGAATCAATAAAATATTACTGCGCCAATCCCGGCAGAGCGGGCCACAATATGGCGCAGAGAACATCAAAGCTGGTCTTTTCGACAAGAGAAAAAATCGCCGAGCTTTTCGGAGTAAATAAGCCCGAAAACATTATTTTTACCCCAAACTGCACCTACGCTTTAAACTGCGTTATCAAGGGCTTGGCGCTTCCCGGAAGCCATTTTGTTATATCTTCCCTTGAACACAATGCCGTTGTAAGGCCGCTTGAAGCCTTAAAAAAGGACGGAATATCCGATTACAGCATTGCAAGCGTTGAAAAAAACGACATCGAAACCGTACAAAATTTTGAAAACCTGATAAACAAAAATACAAGGGCGATAATTTGCACGGGAGCTTCAAATGTTTTCGGTAAAATGCCGCCCGTTAAATTGCTTTCCCGGCTTGCCCACAGCAAAAATATATTATTTGTTACAGACGCCGCACAGACGGCCGGAATAACGGAAATTAACTGTTCGAGGGACGGTATTGATTTTTTATGTGCCGCCGCACACAAGGGGCTTTATGCGCCCATGGGCCTCGGAGTTTTGGTAATAAATTGTGAAAACAGGCTCAAAACCCTGACAGAGGGCGGAACGGGAACGCAGTCTTTCGTTTTGTCCCAGCCCGAGGAGAGCCCCGAGAGATATGAGAGCGGCACTTTGAGTATTCCGCTTATTGCCGGTCTTTCGGCAGGCGTTGACTTTGTAAACAGGCAAAAAATAAAAAATATTTACAGACACGAAACGGAACTGATAAATTATATATATTCCGAATTTAAAAATATGAAAAACATTGAGCTTTATACGGATTTGCTTTCAAAAGACGAAAGCTTTGCCCCTCTTATTTCTTTTAATATTAAAAATCTCGGCAGTGAGGAGACGGCAAGACGGCTTAATGACTTAGGCATTGCCGTAAGAGCCGGTTTTCACTGTGCGCCGCTTGCTCATATTTCATATAAAACCGCCGATACCGGTACGGTGAGAATAGCTCCGTCGTTTTTCACAGAAAAAAAGGATGTAAATTTATTGTTAAATTCAGTATTTAAAATTGCAAAAAGTCAATAAGTATGATACAATATATTGCGATTATATATGTTTAATTATGTTTTTTGATTGTAATATATTGTATTTTTTTGTCAGAGGGTGAGTAAATGCTGAATTTTTTAAGTTTTTCCGACGCTTTGGTGGATATAAAAAACGCAATTTTAAGCTTTAACGGTTTATCCGATGTACTTGATATTCTTCTGGTTGCGTTCGTAATTTATGCGATAATAAATCTTATTAGGGATACTAAGGCAATTCAGCTTGCCAAGGGCTTTATATTTATTGTAATTTTATACGCCGTAGTTTCCGTTTTAAAGATGGAAGTAAGCACTTACATTTTCACCCTTTTCTTTTCAAATTTGCTTGTTGTGCTTGTCGTTATCTTTTCGCCGGAAATCAGGCGTGCGCTTGAAAGCGTGGGTAAAAGCTCCGTTTCAAATTTCAGCTTTTTATCAATAAAAAGCAACTCCGACTATAAAATCCGTGAAGATATCAACAAGATGATTAACGCCGTCTGCCGTGCCTGTGCCGAAATGAGCGATAAGAAAATAGGTGCGCTCATCGTTTTTGAAAGGGAAACGCTTTTGGGCGATATAATAAACACGGGTACGCCGATAGACTCCGATATTTCAACGGAGCTTATAGGTAATATATTCTTCCCGAAGGCTCCGCTCCATGACGGCGCAATGGTAATAAAAGATACAAGAATTTGCGCCGCCGGCTGTATTTTGCCCTTGACAAAATTTAATGAAATCAGCAGTTCTCTGGGAACCCGTCACCGTGCCGCAATAGGTATGAGCGAACAGAGCGATGCGCTCGTTGTTGTTGTGTCGGAGGAAACGGGCGCTATTTCCGTTGCGGAAAAGGGCAGGCTCAAAAGGGATATTTCCGACGGCGATCTCAGGGAAATATTAGATAAGACCTTTGCGCCGGATTTGCCGACGGAAAAGAAGAGCATATTTAAAAAGTCAAAGAAAGGGGACTCAAAGTAATGGCCAAAAGCTCTGACAGACGAATAACTTTAAGGGGCGTTTTTGCTAACAACAAATTTGTTTTTGTGTTTTCTCTTTTAATATCTTTTTGTCTTTGGCTTTGGATTTCCATAGAAAAAAGTCCCGTTGTGGAAAACACTATACTTTCCGTCCCCGTTGAGATAAGCCTTGAGGACAGTATTCCCAGTCAGCTCGGCTTAAAGGTTTTCGGCAATGAAAACTACACGGTTGATGTAACCGTCGTAGGTAAAAAGTTTGTGGTAGGTTCGCTTACGGCAGACGATATACGGGTTGCCGCACAGACGAGCTATGTGGACTCGGCAGGCACTAAAACGCTTTTGTTAAAGGCCAGTCCTTTAAACAACAAGGATTTTGAAATTACCGCCCTGTCGCAGAACTATATTTCCGTTTACTTCGATTCGTTAAAGGAGACGGAATTTGCGGTTGTGCCAAAGGTAATTTCAAATGTCGATAAGGTTGTTGACGACGGCCTGATTTTGGGCGACGCCGTGCTTTCAAACAGTACCCTGCGTGTGAGCGGACCGGCGACGGAGGTAAATAAAATTACCGGCATTACCGCCGAATATGTAATAGACGAAACGCTTTCAAAAACCACTACTGTAACGCCGGAGCTTAAATTTGAGGGCGCAAACACGGACGATTTGAAAAACACGGAAATTGTCGATAACACAACCGTCACCACCATGACTATCCCTATACTTAAAAAGGTCGTTTTACCGACCACCGTTTCGTTCAGGAATGTTCCGGCGGATTATTTGGATTACTCCTTTAAAAAGACTGTCAGCCCGGCGTCCGTTACCGCCGAAATTCAGGTTGAAAAGCTGGAGCAAACCAAAGAAATTGTTGTGGGAACCATTGATTTCAATAAGCTTGATTTGGGCACGAACGAGTTTAAATTTAATTCCGGCGATATTACCGATTATGTGCTTTTGAACGATAATATACAGTTTAATTGCAGTGTTGTTATCGACGATGTTGTGGCAAAGACGATAACCGTACCGACCAAAAACATTAAAATTGAAAATGTGGCCGAGGGTTATTCCGTAAAGGTGCTCGATTCAAAAATTGACAATGTTAAAATACTCGGGCCGCAGGCGGATATAGACAAGCTTAACAGCGGCGATGTCAGCGTGTCGCTTGACCTTGCAAATATAACGCTTGCCGAGGGGAATATGTCTGTTCCCGTAAGCTTTTCCGTCAATTACAGCACCTCCAGTTGGGCGAGCGGAGAATATAAGGTCAGAATTTCTTGTGTTAAAAATTAATTGTAAGGAGAATTAAGTTGAGTCAGGAAAAAGCCAAAAAGGCGCATAAAACTTCCGTCGGCGGACAGGCTCTTATCGAGGGCATAATGATGAGGGGGCCTAAGGGCGCCGCAATGTCGGTACGCCTTCCCAACGGCGAGATCGAAACAGAATTAAAACAGATAAAACCCTGGAAAGAAAAATGCAAATTGTTTTCTCTGCCTCTTATCAGGGGAATTGTGGGCTTTGTAGAGTCGCTTGTCACCGGCTACGGCTTTTTAATGGAATCTGCCGAAAAGTCAACGCAGGGCCTTGAAACTCCGCCAAAGGAAGAGATGTCAAAGGCGGACAGATTTATTGAAGAGCATTTCGGCGAAAAAATGATGAATGTTGTCGGAGTTATTTCGGCCGTTTTGGGCTTCGGGCTTGCTTTCTTTCTGTTTATGTGGCTTCCGTCCTTTTTAATTGATTTAATTACGGGAAACAGCCTTCAAAAATTCCACCCTCTGTTTGAAGGTATAATCAGAATAATTATTTTTATTGCATATATGTTCATCGTTTCGCAGATGAAAGAGATAAAAAGGGTATTTATGTACCACGGCGCAGAGCATAAGTCCATATTCTGCTATGAAAACGGCCTTGAACTGACTGTTGACAATGTGAGAAAACAGTCGAGATTTCACCCGAGATGCGGTACAAGCTTTATGTTTGTTATGATTTTGTTGAGTATTCTTGTTTCCTCGGCGCTTGTCCTAATTTTTCCGAACCTTGCTTCTGTGAGCAGAATAGCTTGGATAGGCGTTAAGCTTTTGGTGCTTCCCGTTGTTATGGGGCTCGGATACGAGTTTATAAAATATGCCGGCAGGCACGATAATATTGCGGTAAAAATTCTTGCCGCTCCCGGTCTTTGGATGCAGAGAATTACCACAAAAGAGCCCACCGACGACATTATAGAAGTGGGTATTCAATCGCTTAAAGCCGTGCTTACAGACAATCCCGAGGACGACGAAATTAAATGACGGTTAATCAGCTTTACAACGACTGCCTTTTAAGGCTTAAAAATTCCGGCAACGATGATTACCGCTTCGATTGCGACTGCCTGTTTGAACACTTTATCGGGTTTGATAAGGTAAAGCGCATTACAAAAGGCGAATTTCCCGTTTCCGATAAAGCGTGTAAAGAATTATCGGACGCAGTAGACAGGCGCACACAGGGTGAACCGTTGCAGTATATACTCGGAAAATGGAGCTTTATGGGCTGTGATTTTTTCGTCGGGAGCGGAGTTTTAATTCCAAGACCCGAAACGGAAATGCTTGTTTTGAGAGCCGATGAAATAATCAGGGAAAATAAGCTTTCAACCGTATTTGACCTGTGCGCCGGTACGGGGGCGATAGGCTTGAGCATTGCAAGGTTAAACCCCGATTGCAGGGTTTATATGTTCGAAAAATACGACGGTGCTTTTTACTATCTTCAAAAAAATGTCGGGGCTTTCGGACTTGAAAATGTAACTGCGTTAAAATGCGATATTACGGATTTTAACGCTTCCGGGCTTCCGAAAGCCGATTTAATAGTTTCAAATCCGCCCTATATCAAAAAAAGCGAGATTAAGCTGTTGCAAAAAGAGGTTTTAAGAGAACCTGTTACGGCGCTTAGCGCAGGGGAGGACGGGCTTGACTTTTACCGTGCCATAAGAAGCAAATGGCTTTCGCTTTTAAAGGATAACGGCACAGTCTTGCTTGAGTGCGGAGACGGACAATCCTCCGATGTTATTGCCTGTTTTGACGGCGTTATTAAAAGCTCTGCGGTATATTATGACTTTAATAATATTGACAGAGCGGTTGAAATAAATGTATAATTAATTGTTGGTGATATTATGTTGTTTAACTTACTGCAGGGATATTCCGGTATAGAGCTTTTTATTTTGCTCTTTGCCCGTTTGTTCGTCGTTTTCTGCGTGCTTCCCTTGCATGAATACGCCCATGCTTATGTTGCAACCAAGCTGGGCGATCAAACGGCGAGGCTGTCCGGCAGGCTTACCGTAAATCCGCTGGCACACCTTGACGCAATAGGCGCAATAATGATATTTCTTGTAGGCTTCGGATACGCAAAACCCGTACCCGTTAATCCGAGAAATTTCAAAAACCCCAAAAAAGGTATGGCGATTACCGCCCTTGCAGGCCCGTTATCCAATATTTTAATGGCTTTGTTTTTCCTTATCCTTTATCATATTGTAATTTTGTTCAAAAGCACCGTGATTGTAAGTTCAATCGCATATTTTCTATATTTTGCATGCACAATCAATATTGGTCTTGCGGTATTTAACCTCATTCCCATTCCGCCGCTTGACGGTTCAAGAATTTTACAACTGCTTATACCCTCAAAATATTATTTTAAGTTTGCACAGTATGAGAGATATATAATTCTCGTTGTTTTTGCCCTGATTATATTCGGAGTACTTGACAGACCTTTGGCGGTTCTTGACCAACTGCTGTTTAATCTGCTTGACTTTATTGTCAGCATACCTTTTAAACTGTTTTCGTAAAGGATTAGTGTAATGGAAACAAGTCTTTCATACAAAATTGCGGCGTTTGAAGGTCCGCTTGACCTGTTGCTTCATCTTATTTCCAAGCATAAGCTCGACATTTACGACATACCGATTGCCGAGCTTGTTGACCAGTATATTGAATATGTGCGCCAAATGGAAAAAGAAGATTTGTATATTGCAAGTGAATTTATCGAGATGGCCGCAAGGCTTGTTTATATAAAATCGGTTTCTCTTCTGCCCGTTTACGAGGAGGCGGAGGAGCTCAAGCGTGAATTGACCGGCGAGCTTATTGAATACAGGGACTGTCAGCTTATGGCGGGAAAGCTGTCGGAGCATACATACGGCTTTGATACCTTTATCAGGGCTCCCGAAAAGCTTCCCGTTGATTACACCTATACACGGCTTCACGAGGGAAACGAGCTTATAAAGGCTTATCTGAACGCCGCAGGCAGAAAACTGCGTAATTTGCCTCCGCCCGTCGAGGCGTTCAGGGAAATAGTTGCAAGGAAAATAGTTTCGGTCGGCTCTAAAATCAAGTCGATTTTTAAGCAGTTTACCAAGGTCGGCAGTAAAAAGAAATTAAATTCGCTTATGCTCGGAGCCGAAAGCCGTTCGGATATGGTAGCCACCTTTCTTGCCGTGCTTGAACTTGCAAAGTCAAGGAAAATTAATATAATCGGCGCAGGTTCCGATGTTGACATAGAGCTTTTGGATAATGATTTTACAAATATGGACTCGGAAGAATGGGAGTAAAAATGGCTAACGCTAAACAGTTACAGGCAATAGTAGAGGCTATTCTTTTTGCAAGCGGCGAACCGCTTGAGATTGAAAGAATTTCACAGGCTCTTGACATTGAGGACGATCAAACTCAGCAAATTTTATTAAATCTTGCGGCACAGCTTGACGAGAGGGAAAGCGGTATTTGCCTTTTAAATCTTGACGGCAAATATCAGCTTACCACAAGGAATATTTACGGAGATTACATAAGAAAAGTACTTGAGGTTAAAAGAAACGCTCCGCTGTCCCAGGCGGCTTTTGAGGTGCTTGCGATAGTTGCGTACAACCAGCCCGTTACCAAGGCGTTTATAGAGCAGGTGAGGGGCGTTGACTGCTCCGGCGTTATCGCCACGCTTTGCCAAAGGAAGCTTATCGAGGAAAAGGGCAGGCTCGAACTTGCCGGCAGACCTCTTGTTTACGGCACAACGCCTGACTTTTTAAGGTGCTTTTCATTCGCTTCGCTTGATGAACTGCCGGAGCTTCCCAAAACCGTTGACACCGACAGACAGCTTGTATTAAGTGATGAACCCGAAAGCGTACAGCAGGACGAAAGCAATGCGCAATAAATTTTATTAAAATGAGAAAGGAGAGCGTGTATGATATTTTTATATGTACTGTTAGGAATAATTTTACTTTTTGTTCTCCTTTTAAGCGTTAAGCTGAGGATCGAAACAGAGTATATTGACTCGTTTAAGTTTAAAATCAGATGGTCGTTTTTCGGGATTTCCGTTTATCCTCTTGATGAAAAAATCAAAAAGCTTCTCAACAGACCAAAAAAATCCGCCGAGGAGGATAAGACAGAACAGCCTGTAAAAAAGGCGGAAGATGAAAACATAAACAAAAAGAAAGAAAATCCCTTTAAGGTATTTTATAATAATCAGGGCTTCGACGGCGTTATTAAGCTTGTAAACGACAGCGCAGACGCTTTGGGAACTATGTTTTCAAGCTTTAAAAGGCATTTTATAATCGATGACCTGGAGATTTATGCGGTTGTTTCCAAAAATCACGATGCGGCCGCAACCGCAATAGAATACGGCAATGTTTGCAAGTCTCTTTTTCCTGCCTTGGGCTATATATGCTCAAGCGTAAAGGTGAAAAATTACAGCGTTAATGTTGAACCCGATTTTATAGGTACATTCAGCTCGGCGCAGTTTGTTTTTAATTTCTCGTTCAGACCTATTTTCTATTTGAATGCGGTTATCGCAATGGCGGTTAAGCTATTATTTAAAGTCGTTTTCAAGGTGTTGTTCTCAAAGCCTAAAAATGAAAGCGGCGATAATGTAGATATAAAAAATATTAAAGGCGGTGCTACACAATGAAAGAACAGTCAGCAGCAGGAATTCTTGAATCCACTATTGAAAAGGTAAAGAACCTTGTAAATGTAAGCACAATCATCGGCGAACCTATGAAGGTTGACGAGTCGCTTACAATCATTCCCGTCTCAAAGGTTACATACGGCTTTGCTTCGGGCGGCTCTGATTTCCCCTCAAAAAACAATAAGGAGATCTTCGGCGGCGGAGGCGGAGCAGGCGTTACAATCACACCTGTTGCTTTCCTTGTAATCAGCGACGGCGAAGTTACTTTAAAGCACATTACCGCTTATGACAATGCGGCGGAAAGAGTCGTAAACCTTGTACCCGAAATGTTTGATAAGGTTACAAGCGTCGTAAACAAGGCTAAAAAAGAAAAGGAAAAGGCTGCCAAGCCGCAGGAACAGGAACAGGAACAGCTTCAAACCCCGACTGTTGTCGAAGCAGAAATTTCCGTTGACGCTTCTGCCGAATAATCTAACCAAATTAAAATATTTTAAAAACCGCCTGCATATTTTTAATAGGCAGGTGGTTGATTTGTATAAAAAAATAATAAGCTTGTTTCTTGCTTTAATATTATTTGTGTCCGCAGGGACCGTTTCATACTCTGCGCCGCCCGTTACCGACAGCGCAAAGGCTTCAATATTGATGATAAAGGGCAGTAACGAGGTAATTTACGCCAAAAATCCCGATAAAAAGCTCTCAATGGCAAGCACGACAAAAATAATGACCGCCGTTTTGACCATAGAAAACGGCAACCTTGACAGAGAAATTACCGTTACCGATAAAATGGTAAGGGTTGAGGGTACTTCGTCAGGCTTGCTTGCAGGCGATAAGATAGATGTAAAAACACTGCTTTACTGTATGATGCTTCAATCGGGAAACGATGCGGCTAATGTTGCGGCGTATGCCGTTAGCGGCTCTATTGAGAAATTTGTGGCCCTGATGAATAAAAAAGCCCGTGAAATAGGTATGAAAAACACGCATTTTGCAACTGCTTCGGGTCTTGATGCAGACGACCATTATTCAACTGCCTATGATATGGCGGTTTTGACCTCCTATGCTATGAACATACCGCTGTTTGCAGAAATAAGCTCAACCTATCAAAAGACTGTATGCTACGGCAATCCAAAATACAACCGCACTATTACAAACCACAATAAACTGCTTAAATCTTACGAGGGTATGATAGGCGTTAAAACCGGCTTTACAAAGAAGAGCGGCAGATGCCTTATCACGGCCGCAGAGAGGGACGGCCTTACGCTTATTTGCGTTACGCTTGATGATTGGAGCGATTGGACCGATCACGAAAAACTGCTTGATTATGGCTTTAATGCGGTTAAAAAGACGGACTTAAAGCTCGATCTGAAATTAAAGGCCGATGTCGTGGGCTCAAAAAAACGGAGCGTCGATGTTAAAATGAAATATGTGCCGGAGTTTTTCATCCTTAACAAAAACCCTGAATACAGCAGTAAGGTTGAAATTCAGCACTTTTTGTACGCTCCTGTGAAAAAGGGCGAAACCGTGGGTAAGGTGTTGTTTTACAGCAAAAACGGCAGTGAAATTTCCTCTGTACCGCTTGTTTCATATGAAAATGCCGATTTATTTGTAAAAGCGGACAATACTAATAAGAACGACAGAAAATTCAGCTTGAAAAGATTATTTGATTTCTTCAAAGGAGAAAAAAATGCCGGATAACAAAATAAGGCTTCAAAAATATTTAGCCGAGTGCGGAGTGGCTTCGCGCAGAAAATCGGAAGAATTAATTTCCGGCGGTAAGGTTAAGGTAAACGGAAAAACGGCCGTTATAGGCGATAAGGTTGACCCCAAGAAGGATAGAGTCAGCGTTTTCGGCAAAAAGATAAAGTCGGTTGAAAAAACGGTTTATATTATGCTAAATAAGCCCAGGGGCTATATCACCACCATGAAAGATGAACACGACCGCAAATGCGTAAGCGAGCTTGTTAAGGATATTGGCGTCAGGATATACCCCGTAGGACGGCTTGACAGAGAGTCCGAGGGCCTGCTGATAATGACAAACGACGGCGATTTTGCAAATTCTTTAACCCATCCGTCTAAGCATATACCGAAAACATACCGTGTGACGATAAGACCCGGAATAACCAAACAGCAGTTAAAAAGCTTTTCCGAGGGAATAGAAATTGACGGAAAAACAACCTTGCCTGCGGATATAAAGGTAATTGAGGAACAGGAAAACAGAACCGTTGTTCAGGTTACAATATACGAGGGCAGAAACAGGCAGATAAGAAAGATGTTTGACTTTATGGGTATAGAGGTTGCACGCCTTAAAAGGGTAAAGGTCGGAAGCCTTAAATTGGGAATGTTAAAACAGGGAGATTACAGGGAGCTTACCCCGGAGGAGGTTGACTCCCTCGTAAATTTGGCAAAGGAAAGCCGGGAGTGAAAAATTATGATTTTTTATAAACCCATAAGCGATTTGGAGCAGTTAAAGAATATTTTTCCGGACAAGCGTTTTAAAGACGACTGCGTTTACGGAGGTTACATCACCGAGGGCGCAGGTGAATTTTTCGGGAGAATTTTGGTTGAAATCAACGCCTACCGCTGCGAAATAATTGCAATAGAGACAAACGGCGATGAGCTTATGATAGAGGGGCTTATACGGGCGGCACTGACCTATGCCGGCAACCGTAACGCCTATATTGCAAGCTGTACGGCGCAGGAATACGACGGTGTTTTGACCATGCTCGGCTTTGAAAAGGAAAACGGCGTTTATACCGGGGAAATTCCCGAACTGCTTCAGGGTACTTGTTGCAAAACGAATAAATTTGACATATCACAGAAAAAATAGTAAAATATTATGATAATATTATTTGTAATTAATATATAAACCGTTAGTCGGAAAGGCTGTGTAAATTTTAATGATAAAGAGTATGACCGGTTACGGCAGGGCGGAGGAGCTTGTTGACGGAATGTATATTTCCGTTGAGTTTAAAAGCGTAAACCACAGATATTTTGACTTTTCAGCAAGAGTGCCGAGGATTTACGGTTTCCTTGAGGAAAAGCTTAAAACCTTTGCAAACTCCTGCGTTTCAAGGGGCAAAATAGACTGCTTTGTGAGCGTCGAAAATTTAGAGGAAACAGACACGGAGATAATTGTAAACCATTCTTTGGCGGAAGGTTACATAAACGCTATAAAAGAGCTGTCCGAAAGGTTTTCTCTCGAAAACGACATTACCGCATATACTCTGTCCCGTTTCCCCGATGTTCTCACTTTGCACAAGGCCGCCGACGACGAGGAAAAAATATGGCAGTCGGTCAAAGGCGTTGCGCAAAAGGCAATAGACCGTTTTATTTCAATGAGAGAAATCGAGGGCGAAAAGTTAAAAAACGATGTGCTTTCAAGAGCTGATTTTATCATAGAAAAAGTCGGTTTTATAGAAAAGCGTTCGCCCGAAACCGTCAAAGAGTACAACGAAAAGCTGAAATTCAGAATGAAAGAGCTTTTGGAGGATACCCTGGTTGACGAACAGCGCCTTTTAAACGAGGCCGCAATTTTTGCCGATAAAATTGCCGTAGCAGAGGAAACCGTCAGGTTGAGAAGCCATATTTCACAGCTTAGGGAGCTTGTAAATTCCGATGAGGCTGTGGGCAGAAAGCTTGATTTCCTTGTTCAGGAGATAAACAGGGAGGCCAATACCATAGGCTCCAAGGCGCAGGATGTAGACATTGCAAAATGCGTTATCGCAATAAAGGCGGAAGTTGAAAAAATCAGGGAACAGATACAGAACATCGAATAAGGGGTATATATGAAGCTTGTAAATATAGGTTTCGGCAATGCGGTAAACTGCGCAAGAATTCTCTCGGTGGTAAATCCCGATTCTGCGCCCGTAAAAAGGCTTGTGCAGGACGCAAAGGAGCAAAAACTGCTTATAGACGCAACCCAGGGCAGAAGAACGAGAGCAGTTATAATTATGGACAGCAATCACATTATTCTGTCCTATCTGCAAACAGAAAAAATAATGCAAAGGCTCAATGAGGAGGCCAATTCCGAGGAGGGAACAAATGAATAGCAAAGGCAGACTGATTCTTTTTTCCGGTCCTTCGGGAGTAGGCAAGGACACCTTGCTTGAACTGCTTTATAAAAAAAGACCCGATTTGGTTCACTCTGTTTCCGCAACCACAAGGAACAGGCGTGAAAACGAAATTCACGGTAAGGATTACTACTTTATCTCAAAAGAAGATTTTGAACTGATGATTCAGTCGGGCAACATATTGGAATACACCCAATACGGCGTAAATCTTTACGGCACGCCGAAAAGGCCTATCGACGATTGGCTGGCAGAGGGCAAAACGATTATACTTAAAATTGAAGTCCACGGCGCAAAACAGATAAAAAAGCTTTACAAAAATGCGGTTTCTATTTTTATTCTTCCTCCTTCGATCGAGGTTTTGGAGCAACGGCTGAGAAAACGAGGCACGGAGAATGAGGCCGACCTTAAAAAGCGTATGGAAATTGCTCTGTCGGAAATAGAAAAAAGCAAAGATTACGATTATGTAATTTATAACGATAATCTTGAAACGGCAGTTGATGAGATTATTGGAATTTTAAATAAAAATTAATTTAGAGAGGTAGTTAAAATGAAATTTAATCCAAGTCTTCAGCATGTGTTAAAGGACCATTTAAGCCGTTATTCTCTTGTAATAGCCACAGCCAAGAGGGCAAGGGAAATTTCCGAAAGCGCAGAGGAGGAGGGCATTATCTTAACCGAAAAGCCCGTAAGCCTTGCGCTCCAGGAAATTGTAGACGAAAAGGTTAAGATAATCGAGCCTGAAGAAATCAGAAATATATAACTTATAGTTTAACTTAGTCGGGAGGTGCATAATGTGTCCGAATTCATCGCTAAGGTGGCAGTGGAAAATACTGCTTACAGCTTTGATGATGCGTTTGATTATGCAATTCCCGATTTATTGTTTCCCAAAATAAAGGCCGGCGTCAGGGTGTTGGTTCCGTTCGGAAGCTCAAACAAAAAAAGGCAGGGCTTTGTTTTTGCCGTCAGGGAAAAAAACTGCGAAAAAAAGCTTAAAAGCATTTATTCCGTGCTTGACGAAAGTCCGCTTCTCAGCAACGAGCTTTTGCGCTTGGCCGTATATCTTAAAGAGCAGACCTTTTGCACTCTTTTTGACGCCTGCAAGGCTATGCTTCCCACGGGCTTGGGGCTTAAAGAGGTAAAATCCTACATATTAAACCCAAGCGTAAGTCAGGGGCAGATAGAATCGCTTACTTCCCAGGAGCAGGAAGTTGTCAATTATTTAAAAGAAAAAAGCGTCTATGTCAAAGAGGAAAAAATTTTAAAGGATTTAGGATTTAACAAGGACTTTAACATCGTTTCAACGCTTTGCTCAAACGGGTATCTGCTAAGCAATTCAAATTTGGTTCGCAGAACCGGCGACGCCACGGTAAAGACGGTACGGCTTACGCAGTTTTATTTAAACTGTGATGAAAAGCCCAAGCTCACCGCAAAGCAAAAGGAAATTGTGAACCTGTTGAGCGATATTTCATCGGCAAGCGTTAAGGAAATTTGCTATTTTACGGGTATAACGCCGGCTGTTATAACAACCTTGGCAAAGAAAGGAATAGTCGAGGTTTTTGAAAGCAAGCTTTACAGGAAGCCCAACAAAAGCGCTCAGACGGTACAGAGCAGAAAAGACATAGTTTTATCTTCCGAGCAGGGAAAAACATATGCCGATATTAAAAAGCAGTTAGTCTCTCAAAAAAGCAGTACGGCTTTGCTTTTCGGCGTAACGGGTTCCGGAAAAACTCAGGTCTTTCTAAAGCTTATTGACGACGCTGTAGATATGGGTAAATCCGTTATTATGATGGTTCCCGAAATATCGCTTACGCCGCAGATGCTTTCAATTTTTTACGAGCGCTACGGCGATGAAGTAGCCGTGTTTCACAGCGGCCTTTCCATGGGAGAAAGAAAGGACGAGTGGCAAAAGGTTGTTGACGGCAAAGCCAAAATAGCGCTTGGCACACGCTCCGCCGTCTTTGCGCCTTTTAAAAATCTCGGGTTAATAGTTATAGACGAAGAGCAGGAGCAAACATATAAAAGCGAAATGACCCCGAGATACAACGCCAAAAATGTTGCCGCCTTCAGAAGCAAATACAACGGTTCGCTGTTGCTTTTGTCCTCTGCGACGCCGTCGGTATCCACCTTCGCCTCTGCCGTTGACGGAAAAATTTCTCTGCACAGGCTTGACAAGAGATACGGCAACGCCATTTTGCCCGAGGTTATAATGTCGGAGAGAAAATACGGTGCGGCAAATCAGTCGGGCAGTAATCTTTCACCCCTGCTTGAGGAGCTTATAAACGAAAACTTGGCAAAACAAAAGCAGACTATATTATTGCTCAACAGGCGCGGCTTCAACACCTTTGCCGTGTGCTCGGAGTGCGGAAAAATTAAGGTTTGCCCTAATTGCAGTATCTCAATGACATACCATTCAAAAAATAAAAGGCTTATGTGCCATTACTGCGGCTATTCCGAGCCGTTTACAAAGCTTTGCTCCGAATGTTCAAAGGAAAGCGTTGTATATTCCGGTTCGGGTACTCAAAGGCTCGAGGACGAATTATCCGAAAAGTTCCCAAACGCCCGTGTTTTGAGGCTTGATACGGATTCGGCCTCGTCGAGATTTTATTTTGAAAATTCGCTCAAAGATTTTTCCGAGGGAAAGTACGATATAATGCTCGGAACTCAAATGGTTGCAAAGGGGCTTGATTTCCCGAATGTTACCCTGGTAGGCGTTATCTCCATCGACCAGCAGTTGTTTAACGACGATTACAAAAGCGCCGAGCGAGCTTTTGATTTAATAACGCAGGTTGTCGGCAGAGCCGGCAGAGGTGACGAAAAGGGCAAGGCGGTAATTCAGACCTCTTTCCCGGAAAATGAAATAATCAAGCTTGCGGCAAAGCAGGATTACGACTCTTTTTACAAGCTTGAAATTAAAATCAGAAAATCTTTGATTTATCCTCCGTACTGCGATTTTTGCTCGGTGGGCTTTCTCGGAGAAGATGAAATTCTTACACGCAATGCGGCAAAGTCCTTTTACGAAAGCGTCAAACAGCTTCATAAAAGCGAGTACGAGGATTTGGGCATAATACTGTTAAGTCCTCTGTCCCCGAGAATTTCAAAGGTTTCGGGCAAATTCAGATACAGGGTAATTATTAAATGCAAAAATACCGCAAGGCTCAGGGAGTTTATTTCAAGGCTTTTAAAGGATTTTTATAAAGATAAACGGTTTAAAAGCGTTACGGCTTTTGCGGATATTAATCCCGAAAATATGTTTTGAGGTGATTTATATGGCTATCAGAAATATAAGAGTAGATAACGACCCGATATTAAAAAAGGTGAGCAGGCCGGTAGAAAATTTTGACGAACGCCTGTTTATTTTGCTTGACGATATGAAAGACACTCTCTATAAGGCGGACGGCTGCGGTCTTGCGGCGGTTCAGGTAGGCGTACTCAAAAGAGTGGTAATTGTCGATGTCGGCGAGGGGCTTATCGAATTAATAAACCCCGAAATAGTCGAAACATCGGGAGTACAGTACGAGGTGGAGGGCTGTCTTTCCCTGCCCGGAAGAAACGGGATAACCAAAAGACCCATGACGGTTAAGGTCAGGGCGCAGAACCGTGAGGGAAAATGGTGTCTTTATAAGGGCGAGGGCTTGAAAGCGAGGGCTTTTTGCCACGAAATAGACCATCTTGACGGGCATCTTTATACCGAGAGACTCGCTCCGCAGGAAGTTATTGACAGAATTAAAAAGGAAACGGATTGATATAATGAAAATTGTTTTTATGGGTACGCCGGAGTTTTCCGTGCCCTGTCTTGAAAGGCTTATTTCCGACGGCGAAGAGGTTGTCGGAGTGTTTACCCAGCCCGACAAGCCCAAGGGCAGGGGCTATTCTTTAAGCTTTTCGCCCGTTAAAGAATGTGCCTTAAAGCACAATATCCCTGTTTTTCAGCCTGCTTCTATGAAAAACGGCGAGGCTCTTGAGATAATTAACAGGCTTTCTCCCGACCTTTCTGTAGTAATTGCATACGGCAAAATATTGCCCCGTGAAATTCTATATGCGCCAAAGTACAATTCGATTAATATACACGCTTCTCTTTTGCCTGCATACAGGGGCGCAGGCCCTATACAGTGGGCGGTGCTAAACGGAGAAACCAAAACGGGCGTAACCTCCATGCTTATGGATGAGGGCATAGATACCGGCGATATGCTTTTAAAAGAGGAAACAGAAATCGGTATAAATATGACTTCGGGAGAGCTTCACGACAAATTGTCGCTTATCGGCGCCGAGGTAATGAGCAAAACCATATCGAAGCTTAAATCGGGCGAGCTTGAACCTGTAAAGCAAAACGAGACTTTTTCAAGCTATGCGCCGATGCTCACAAAAGAGCTTTGTCCCATTGATTTTACACGGCCTGCCCGTGAGGTTCACAATAAGATAAGAGGCTTGTCCCCGTGGCCCGTCGCCACAGCCGTTTTCAACGGAAAAAAAGTGAAAATCCATTCA
This sequence comes from uncultured Clostridia bacterium, assembly GCA_947630285.1. Classification (GTDB taxonomy): domain Bacteria; phylum Bacillota; class Clostridia; order Oscillospirales; family Acutalibacteraceae; genus Fimenecus. The sequence continues at coordinate 90,495 of CANRHD010000003.1, forward strand.
TCTGTTTTAAACGAAAATATCAGCGCAGGGGCAGGGGTTGTGGCAAAAGCTGACAATGTTATAACCGTCGGCTGCGGTGATAATAGATGTATAGATATACTTGAATTACAGCTTGAGGGTAAAAAAAGAATGAGCGCCGCCGACTTTTTGCTCGGCCATAAGATTGAAAAAGGCGCATCTTTTGAATAGGAGCGGATTAAAATTGTTAAATGCTTTAAGTTTATATATTCAGTCAAATTCCTACGCTTTATATAATTTATCTTACTTTGTCTTGGTTCTGCCTGTTGTTATTATTTCAATGATAGTCAGCAGACGGGTAAACTCCACCTTTAATAAGTATGACAGACAGTTAAGCTCAAGGCGCATAACGGGCGCTCAGGCGGCTCAAAATGTACTTAAAAGCTACGGCATTACAAATGTAGCCATAAATCAAATACAGGGTAAGCTGTCCGACCATTACGACCCGACCACAAATACAATAAATCTCTCGGCAGAGGTATTTAACAGCACCTCGGTAGCGGCGATAGGCGTTGCCTGCCACGAGGCGGGTCATGCGGCTCAGCACGCCCAGGGCTACAAGCCCATAAAGGTCAGAAACGCTCTGCTTATGCCTGCGAGAATAGGCTCAAACGCCGCCATTCCGCTTGCTCTTTTGGGTCTGTTTTTGGGAATGGAGCTGCTTGTTGAAATAGGCATTTTCCTCTATGTGTTTATAATGCTGTTTCAGCTTGTAACCTTGCCCGTTGAATTTAACGCAAGCAACAGGGCTCTTGAAGTAATCGAGAGAACAGGTATGCTCTCAGACGATGAAATTAAGGGTTCAAAAAAGGTCTTGAAAGCGGCGGCGATGACTTATGTTGCTTCCTTTGCGGTTTCCGCCGTAAACCTTTTAAGGCTTTTATTGATTTCAAAAAATAACAGAAGATAAAAATATGGACGACAGAGAGCTTTCTTTTAAAATTTTAAACAGAATTGAACGGGATAAGGCTTATTCCAATCTGATTTTGGAGCATTATCTTACACGGTACAAGGCGCAGATTTATTCTCCGGCTTTTGTAACCGCACTTGTGTATGGGGTTATTGAGCGTAAAATTACGCTTGACTTTGTACTGTCGGAGTATTTATCACAGCCGATTAAAAAACTAAAGCCCGAAGTACATACAATTTTGAGAATGGGCGTTTATCAGCTTAAATTTATGGATAATGTTCCCGATTCTGCGGCAGTAAACGAAAGCGTAAAGCTGTCAAAAAAATGCGGCTGTTCCTTTGCGTCGGGTCTGATCAATTCCGTTTTGCGTAAAATTTCAAAAAACGACATAATATACCCGAATACCGATGATAAAATATTTAATATGAGCGTAAAGTATTCCTGCCCGGAAAGCCTTGTAAGGCAGTTTTGCGGCGATTACGGCGAAGCTTGCGCCGAGGGGCTTATATCGGGATTTTTGGGTAATTCAGATATAAACATCAGGGTAAATACCTTAAAAACCGATGCGCCTTCGCTTATTAAGGAGCTTGAAAGCAGGGGAATAAGCTGCCGTGCTTCGGAGCTTGTCGAAAACCATATAATCGTTAAAAACTTCGGCTCTGTAGAAAGCACCCCGGAATATAAAAACGGGCTTTTTCATGTTCAGGACGCTTCCTCCGCTCTGTGCGTTAAGGCGCTTGAGCTTGAGGAAAATATGACTTTTATAGACCTTTGCTCCGCTCCCGGCGGAAAAAGCTTTACGGCGGCGCAGTATATGAATAATAGGGGAACGGTTTACTCCTTCGATTTGTACGAGCAGAGAACACAGCTGATAAAAAGCGGCGCTGAAAGGCTCGGCATAGATATAATTAATGCAAAAACGGGCGACGCTTCCGTCTTAAACAAGGCGCTTATAAACTCCGCAGACAGAGTTCTTGCCGATGTTCCGTGTTCGGGCCTCGGAATTATCGGAAGAAAGCCCGAAATACGCTATAAAGACCTGTCTTTCGTTGACAAATTGACGGATTTACAGTATAATATTTTGAAAAACGCATCTGAATATGTTAAAGACGGCGGACTGCTTGTATATTCCACCTGCTCGTTAAATAAAAAAGAGAACGAGGCTGTTTGCGACAGGTTCTTAAACGAGCGCAGGGGCTTTGAAAAGCACGGAGAATATACCACCTTGATGCCGCATATAAACGGTACCGACGGCTTCTTTTACGCCGTTTTCAGGAGAAAAGCATTTTGAGTAAAATTGATATCCGCTCTTTAAATTACGAAGAGCTGTCCTCACAAATTGAAGAGCTCGGTTTGCCGGGGTTCCGCACCGCCCAGATATATTCATGGCTTTATGAGAAGGGCGTGGAAAGCTTTTCCGAAATGTCCAATATTTCTAAGCCCTTGAGGGACAGGCTTTCCGAAATATACGAAATCAAAAACTGCGTTATTGATACTAAGCTTGTTTCTGAAATCGACGGTACCGTAAAATATTTGTACCGCCTGCGTGAAAACGAATACATTGAATGTGTCGTTATGAAATACAAGTACGGCTATTCCGTTTGTATTTCTACTCAGCTCGGGTGCAAGATGGGCTGTAAATTCTGCGCCTCCGCAATAGGGGGCTTTCAGAGAAACCTGACAGCCGGTGAAATGCTTTCGGAAATTTATACCGCTCAAAGGGATTTGAATATAAAAATTTCACACATAGTTTTAATGGGCACCGGCGAACCGCTTGACAATTTCGGCAATGTTATGCGCTTTATTGAGCTTGTCACCGACAAAAGGGGTCTTAACATAAGTATGAGGCACATATCGCTTTCAACCTGCGGAGTTGTGCCGAAAATTTATGAGCTTGCCGACAAAAAGCTCGGCCTGACCCTTTCCGTTTCGCTTCACGCTCCCAACGATGAAATCCGTTCGCAAACTATGCCCGTAAATTTAAAATGGAACATACAGGAGCTTTTGAAAGCCTGCAAATATTACGCAAAGACCACATCGAGGCGTATTTCTTTTGAATACGCTATGATCGACGGCTTTAACGACAGCGAAAAATGCGCTTATGAACTTGCCGAAAGGCTTGGCGGAATGTTATGTCATATAAATTTAATTCCCGTAAACAATGTTAGGGAAAATAATTATGTCAGAAGCGGAAACGAGAGAATAAAAAAGTTTATTTCCGTCCTTGAGAGCAGAAATCTTACCGTTACGGTCAGGCGGACTCTCGGCAGTGACATTAACGCTTCCTGCGGTCAGCTAAGGGCCGGAAAAAGCAGGCAAAATCAGGCTCGGCAGGGTTAATAGGAGGTAGTGAAATTTGAGAATTGTTGCCAAAACAGATATCGGCAGAGTGCGAAATTCCAATCAGGATTCATATACTGCCGGCGAATTGCCAAATTCGGTTGCATGGGCTGTTGTGTGCGACGGTATGGGGGGAGCTGCCGGAGGCAATGTAGCCTCATCGACAGCGGTAAAAATAATCTCCGAAAAAATTACCTCGCTCTACAGAAGCGGTATGAGCCCCATGTCGATAAAAAATATGCTTGTATCCGCAATTAATGCGGCAAATATCAGCATCTTTGATATGAGCAGGGCTAACATAGAGCTTGAGGGCATGGGCACAACGGTTGTTTGCGCCGTTATTGTTGACGGCGTTGCATATATAGCGCATGCCGGCGACAGCAGGGCGTATGCCGTAAGCGGTAAAGAGGTAACTCAGCTTACCAAAGACCATTCTATTGTTCAGGAGCTTATCGAAAAGGGCGAAATTACGCAAAATCAGGCGAGGAACCACCCGAACAAAAACATTATCACAAGGGCTTTGGGCGTTGACAGCGATATTAAAATAGACTATTGCGAATACGACATGAACAGCGGCGACATCATAATTCTCTGCACCGACGGCCTTACAAATTTTGTCGATTCCGATATGTTTAAAAATATTATTGAGCATAATCCTTATTATCAAATAGCGGATTTGCTTGTAAACAAAGCAAATGAAAATGGCGGCGGCGATAACATAACAGTTGTTGCACTTTCTTATTAAAGGAGAAAACTATGGAGAACTATTGCGGTAAGCGACTTGACGGTCGTTATGAAATCAGGGAGATCATAGGCGTCGGCGGTATGGCGGTTGTCTATAAGGCCTATGACAATATTGACGACAGAATCGTAGCTGTTAAAATCCTTAAAGAGGAGCTTTTGGCAAACGAGGAATTCCGCCGTCGTTTTAAGAATGAATCAAAGGCTATTGCCGTTCTTTCGCACCCGAATATTGTCAAGGTCTATGATGTTAGCTTCGGAGACAGGCTTCAGTATATCGTTATGGAATATATTGAGGGCATAACCTTAAAGGAATACATTGAACAGCAAATGATAATTAACTGGAAGGAAACTGTTCACTTCGTAAGCCAGATTTTGCTCGCCTTACAGCATGCCCATGATAAGGGCATAGTTCACAGGGATATAAAACCGCAGAACATAATGCTTTTGCAGGACGGCACCATTAAGGTTACGGACTTCGGAATTGCCAGGTTTTCGAGGAGCGACACAAAAACCATTTCCGAAGAGGCGATCGGCTCTGTTCACTATATAAGCCCCGAACAGGCAAGGGGAGAAATTACCGACGACAAGGCGGATATTTACTCTGTAGGCGTAATGATGTATGAAATGCTTACGGGTCAGCTTCCTTTCCAGTCGGACAATGCCGTTTCAATAGCTATCATGCAGCTTCAGCAGGAGGCTAAGCCGCCCAGAGAAATTAATCCCAACATTCCTTTGGGTCTTGAACAGATTACGATGAGGGCTATGCAGAAAAAGCGCTCTAACCGCTATCACTCTGCCGCAGAAATGCTGCTTGATATTGACGAGTTTAAGCGCAATCCCTCAATTAAATTTAACTATAATTATTTTGTAGACAACGAGCCTACAAAATATGTTCCCAGAAACAGCGATAACCGTAATTCCGAGCAAAGACCCCAAAGGACCGACAGGACTGCGCCTGCCGCCAATGCGCAGGACGATATTAAAAACGAAGAACCGAATAAAACCATGCCGATTTTGTTTGGAATTATTGCCGGTATTATCGTTATTATCGCCGTTTTTGCAGGAATACTTATTTTCAAAGGCACAAATAAAATAGCGGTTCCGGATTTTGTCGGAATGAATTATAACGATGAAATTCTTACAAATTCCGAATATACCGATAAATTCAAGTTTGAAACCGAATCCGTATATTCCGAAGACCAGGAAGCCGGCGTTGTTCTCAAACAGACTCCCGAAAAAGATACAAAGGTTAAAAAGGGCAGTACCGTTAAGCTCTCGATAGCTTATAACGATGAAAACATTTTGATTACCGGTATTCTCGGCTTAACCCAAAAGGAAGCGGAGACAAAGCTTGAAAAGCAGGGCTTTGTTGTCAAGGCAGTAGAGCAGTACGAGAAAAATATAAGTCCCGGGCTTGTAATTAATTCAGAACCGTCCGAGGGCGCATTTGCGGTTAAGGGCTCTACGATTACCATTTATATATCCACAAACCAAAACCCCGATAAGGTTACCGTTCCCGAGGTTCAGGGCCACAATAAAGAGTTGGCGATAGAGATGTTAAAATCGGCCGGCTTTACCGTAACTACCGTAGACCAGGATAACGAGGCCGAAAAAGGCCAGGTCATTAAGCAGAAGCCCGAGGCCGGCACACAGGCGGATAACGGCTCGGAGGTTACCATTTATGTAAGTACGGGCGTTCCGGCGGAAAGCACGGCTACGATAGAGGTTTCTCTTCCCAAGACCGTCAACGAGTCAACAGGCACCATGAAAGTTTATCTCGGCAGCGATCTTTATAAGACCTACAATGAAGTTTTGCTTGACGGCGGTACCAAGACTATTGAAATTACCGGCAAGGGAGCAAATCAGAAATTCACGGTAAAAATCAACGACCAGACCATATTGCGAGGCACCATTGACTTTACCAAGGCTAAGGCGGAAGTATCCAATACGGAGAAAAATGTATATGTCGAAAAATCACCCGTTCCCAATGTTGTTGGCAAAGATGTAAGCGAGGCTTTGTCTATTCTTGAAAAAGCCGGATTTACAAATGTTGATGTTTTCGACTCTGAAAATAACCCCGTTTCAAGCGGCACGGTTACAAGTCAGCTTCCCGTACACGATACCTCCACATATACTCCGAGTCAGAAGATAACTCTTATGGTTGAATAAAATGGAAAAACTTAAAGGCACAATTTTAAAAGGCATTGGCGGCTTCTACTATGTTGAAGCCGCCAATACGGTATATGAATGTAGGGCGAGGGGCGTTTTCAGAAAAGACAAAACAACGCCTTTAGTCGGCGATAAGGTCATAGTTTCCGTTGAACGAAACGGGGAAAACGCCATTGACGAGATACTCGAACGCAAAAACTTTCTCTCCCGTCCGCCCGTGGCAAACATTGACAACCTTATAATCGTAGCTTCTACGGTTGAGCCAAAGCCCTCTGCGCTTGTAATCGACAAGCTTATAGCCGTTGCCGAGTACAAGGGCATAGAGCCTGTGCTTGTAATTTCAAAGGCAGATCTCTCCTCGGCCGAGGAGCTGTTTGAAATCTACAGCAAATCGGGCATAATCACCGTTCCCGTTTCCAACAAAACCGGGGAGGGCGTAGACAAAGTTAAAGAGCTTATAAAAGATAAAATCAGCGCTTTTACGGGAAATTCGGGCGTAGGCAAGACTTCTCTGCTTAATAACCTTGACCCCACGCTATCTCTTAAAACGGCCGAAATAAGCCAAAAATTAGGCAGAGGCAGGCACACTACAAGACAGGCCGAGCTTTTTAAGACCTGCGGCGGACTGATTATGGATACGCCGGGCTTTTCTTCGTTTGAAATTAACAAGGATAATTTAATCCTTAAAGACGAGCTTCCGTACTGCTTCAGGGAGTTCAGGAAATATTTGGACTCTTGTAAATTTACCTCCTGCACGCATACCTGCGACAAGGGCTGCGCTGTCGTTGAGGCCGTGAAAAACGGCGAAATCAGCCCCTCGAGGCACAAAAGCTATGTTCAGCTTTACAATGAAGTAAAGGATATAAAACAATGGGATTTGTAAAAGGCAAAAGGTGCGTTATAGCGGCGGCAGGGGAGCCGGAAAGCGCAGGCTTCGTCAAGAATTTAATAACGCAAAACGACTTTGTAATTGCCGCTGACGCTGGATATTTTTTACTTGAAAGCGCCGGAATTACTCCCGATTTAATTGTCGGCGATTTTGACTCTGCCGAAAAACCCCGTCTGAATGTCGAAACAATAACCTTAAATCCCGTAAAAGACTGTACCGATACGGAGTTTGCGGTCGAAAAGGCCGTTGAGATGGGCTATAGGGATATTTTGATTTTAGGCGCTCTCGGCGGAAGAATTGACCACAGCTTTGCAAATATTACAATAACCGCACAGTATAAAAACAAAGGCGTAAATATAATTTTAACGGGCGAGGGCAGAAAAATTTACGCTTTGAAGGACGAAACGCACATTTTAAACAAAACAAATTCCTATGTGTCCGTCTTTGCTTTCGGCGGAGATTGCACGGTAACGCTTGAGGGTATGTTTTATCCGCTTAAAAATTATGTTCTTTCTCCTTTCTGCGATTTGGGCGTTAGCAACGAAATTGTCTGTGACAATGCCAAAATTACCGTTTCCGGCTGTGTTTTGATTGTTATGGAGGTTGCAAAAGAATAATTTTAACATTTTTTATAAATTCGCATATTGTATAATAAGAACTGTAGAAAGCGGTGACAATATGCGAAAGAAAAAGCAAAAGCTTAATATTGGTATAATTTTTGCTATGTTCGGTTTAGGACTGATGCTCGCTTTTATTTTACCGCCGAAATTCCTTGTTGTTGTACTTTCTGTGGCTCTTGTTGTATGCGGCGTTTCTCTTTGCAAATCATAATGGAGGCTGATTTTATGAAAGTAGTTGTGGTAAAAAGTCCAAAAATTCTGAGCGGATTGTTGAGATGGATTTTCGGAATTAAAAAAGAAAGCGTATAGTTACATAAAGCGGCACGGAATTTCCCTGCCGCATTTTGTAAAATAATACTTGACAAGATTAATTTATTATATAAAATAAGAGTAATATAATTAAGGAAATGATATTTTGAAGGTTTACGAAAAATCAAAGAAGCTTGACAATGTTTGCTACGATATAAGAGGTCCCGTTCTGGACGAGGCAAACAGAATGTCCGACGACGGAATAAAAATTTTAAAGCTTAATATAGGCAACCCGGCGCCGTTTAATTTTGACGCCCCCGACGAGATTATTTACGATATGATTCATAATCTCCGCAGGTCGGAGGGCTACTCGGACTCTAAGGGGATTTTCTCCGCAAGGAAAGCAATAATGCAGTATTGCCAGATTAAAAAAATTCCCAATGTTGACATCAACAGCATCTACACCGGAAACGGCGTAAGCGAATTGATTACCATGTCGATGCAGGGTCTGCTTGACAGCGGCGACGAAATTCTTGTGCCGGCTCCGGATTATCCTCTGTGGACCGCCTCGGTAAATCTTGCAGGCGGCAAAACCGTTCATTATATGTGCGATGAGCGCAACGAGTGGAACCCCGATATAGAGGATATTAAATCCAAAATTACCGACAGGACAAAGGGAATTGTCATAATAAACCCGAACAATCCGACAGGTGCGCTGTACTCCGACGAAATTCTTAAGGAAATTGTTGATATTGCAAGAAAAACAGGTATTATTATTTTCTCCGATGAAATCTATGACAGGCTTGTTATGGACGGCTTAAAGCATACCTCGATTGCATCTCTTGCCCCGGACCTGCCGTGCATTACATTTAACGGCCTTTCAAAATCCCACAGGGTAGCCGGGTTCAGATGCGGCTGGATGGTCATAAGCGGCGATAAGAGCAGAATTAAGGGCTATATTGAGGGCTTAAATCTGCTTTCTTCCATGCGCCTTTGCTCAAATGTTCCCTCACAGCAAATTATACAGACCGCTCTCGGCGGCTATCAGAGCGTTGACGAGCTTTTAAAGCCGGGCGGAAGAATATTTGAACAGCGTGAGTTTATTTACAAAGCGCTTACGGAAATTGACGGAGTGTCCGTTGTAAAGCCTAAGGCGGCTTTTTACATTTTCCCGAAATTTGATATGAAAAAGTTCAGTTTAAAAGACGACGAAAGGTTTGCCCTTGATTTCCTAAAGCAGAAGAAAATACTTACTGTTCATGGTACGGCCTTTAATTATCCGACGCCCGATCACATAAGAATAGTTTATTTGCCGAATATAAAGGATTTAAGCTATGCCGCCGCCGAATTAAAGGATTTCCTCAGCGGCTATTCGCAGGCATAAAATGAAGATATTAAAATTATGGGAGGAATTAAAATGGCTAAGTTTATTAATGAACCTGCTCATACCTTTAATGAGTATCTGCTTGTTCCGGGTTACTCTTCAAGCGAGTGTATTCCTGCAAATGTTTCGCTCAAAACACCGCTTGTGAGGTACAAAAAGGGTGAAGAACCGGCAATAACAATGAATATCCCCTTGGTATCTGCTATAATGCAGTCGGTATCGGGCGATAAGCTGGCGGTAGCTCTCGCAACCGAGGGCGGCGTTTCGTTTATTTACGGCTCGCAGACCGTCGAGGAAGAGGCCGCAATGGTCAAGAGAGCAAAAACCTACAAAGCCGGATTTGTAAAAAGCGACTCCAATCTTTGCCCCGATAATACGCTCGCCGATGTTGTCGAGCTTACAAAGCAGACAGGCCATTCAACTATCGCCGTTACACAGGACGGCACGCCCGACGGAAAGCTTTTGGGCATAGTTACAAGCCGTGATTACAGGGTAAGTCGTATGTCGCCGGAGCTCAAGGTATCCGAGTTTATGACACCGTTTAGCAAGCTTATAACCGCCGCCGAGGGCACAACCCTTAAAGAGGCCAACGATATTATTTGGGAACATAAGCTTAACTCACTTCCTATAATTTCAGACTCGCAAAAGCTTTGTTATATGGTTTTCCGCAAGGACTATGACTCCCATAAACAAAATCCCAATGAATTGTTGGACAGCGACAAGCGCTATATCGTAGGCGCAGGTATCAATACAAGGGATTACGCCCAAAGAGTTCCTGCCTTAATCGAGGCAGGCGCAGATGTGCTCTGTATTGATTCTTCGGAGGGATTTTCCGAGTGGCAGAAGCTCACAATCGAATGGATAAGAAAGAATTACGGCGAGTCCGTAAAAGTCGGCGCAGGCAATGTCGTTGACGCCGACGGCTTCAGATTTCTTGCAGACTGCGGAGCGGATTTTGTAAAGGTCGGTATAGGCGGAGGCTCTATCTGCATTACAAGGGAGACAAAGGGCATAGGCAGAGGACAGGCTACCGCTCTTATCGAGGTTTGCAAGGCAAGGGACGAATATTTTGAGGAAACCGGTATTTATGTTCCCGTTTGCTCCGACGGCGGTATAGTGTATGACCACCACATTACCTTGGCTCTTGCTATGGGCGCTGATTTTATTATGCTCGGCAGATATTTTGCCCGTTTTGACGAAAGCCCCTCAAACAAAGTAAGCATCAACGGTACATATTATAAAGAGTATTGGGGAGAGGGAAGCGCCAGGGCGAGAAATTGGCAGCGCTACGACCTCGGCGGAGATAAAAAGCTGTCGTTTGAAGAGGGCGTTGACTCTTATGTTCCGTATGCCGGTTCGCTCAAGGACAATGTTGCGCTGACATTGAGCAAGGTAAAATCAACCATGTGCAACTGCGGTGCGCTTACAATAAGAGAGCTTCAGGAAAAGGCGAAGCTCACTCTTGTATCCGCAACGAGCATTGTTGAGGGCGGAGCGCACGATGTCATACAGAAAGACACTACTCCCACAATAAAATAAAAATTAACTTTATAAATTAAAAACTCTCATCTTTGCACAGGGCATCGGTGGGAGTTTTTCTTTACTCTGAAATTTAACTTTATTTTCAGCAGTTATTTTATCATTTTTGACGCTGAAAACCTATTTAAAAATTTATACGAATATTTCAATTACTGACGGAGGCAAAAATATGTCAAACTCGTATGGGTATATAAGAGTATCAACCGCAGAGCAAAACGAAGACAGACAGCTTCTTGCCCTAAAGGCGGCGGACATTGCCCAAAGCAACATATTTGCAGACAAACAGTCGGGAAAAAGCTTTGACAGACCGCAATACAAAAAGCTCGTAAAAAGGCTGAAATCGGGCGATATTCTCTATATTTTGAGCATTGACCGCCTGGGGAGAAATTATGAAGAGATACAGCATCAATGGCGAATACTTACAAAGGAAAAAGGCGTTGATATTGTTGTGCTTGATATGCCTTTGCTTGACACACGCCAAGGCAAAGACCTGATGGGCACTTTTATTGCGGACCTCGTGCTTCAGATTTTATCCTTTGCGGCCCAGAATGAGAGGGAAAATATAAAAAAGCGCCAGTCGGAGGGGATAGCAGCGGCAAAAATGCGCGGCGTCCGCTTCGGCAGGCCGAAAAAAGAAGTTCCCGATAATTTCGGCATGATCGTCGAGCAATGGGAACAAAAGAAAATACCGCTTTCTCAGGCGGTAAAAAACTGCAATATGAGCGAGGCGACCTTTTTCAGAAATTTACGGGAATACAGAATTATGCAAAAAAGTCAACTGTAAAAAGGTGTACTTTTTGACAGGGGAATTTATATACGCAATTACAGCCTTAAACCGACAATGTTAGATTTTATCTATTGAAATTTTATATTTTTGGTGTTATAATCAAACAAAAGTTTAACTGTCAAAAAGTACACATTTTGGCAATGGGGGAATATCGGTGCAAACTAAAAGAAAGAGTAACATCGAATTGTTGCGTGTAATATCAATGCTTATGGTTATTACGCTTCATTCTTTAGGCAGGGGAGCGCTTAAATATTACGAAACGATAGGCGTGGGATATGCGCTGTTTTGGTTTATGGAAACGCTAAGCTATGTTGCGGTAAATGTTTTTGTCCTTATATCGGGCTACTTTATGATTAAGCAAAAAGCAAAGCCCTTAAAAATAGTAAAATTGCTGTTTCAAATAGAGTTTTACTCTCTTATTTGCCTTGTAATTGCAAAGCTTGTTTTCCATGAGCAGATAAACCTTAAAGATCTCATTTATATATTTTTTCCCTTTACAAGCAATACTTATTGGTTTGCAAGCTCATACGCCATACTGCTTGTAATATCGCCGTTTTTAAACAAAGCTATCCTTTCAATGGAAAGACGGCAGCATTTAACCGTAATATGCGTGCTTTTAATACTGTTTTGCGTTATTCCGAGCTTTACATTTTGGAGCTATAATTTGCTAAGCGGCGGATATGATTTTGTATGGTTCACCGTTTTGTATTTTATTGCCTCTTATATCAGGCTGTATTCAAAGGAGGAAGCGTCGCCGTCAAAGAAGAATAAGTATATTCTTTCCTATTTTGCCGTATCCGCCCTTTGTCTTGTTATAAGAATTATCTTTGAAAAAATTACCTCTTTGGTATTATCACAGCCTCACGGCGGTCTGTTTTACATCTATAACTCAATATTTATATTCCCTGCGTCCCTGTGTTTGTTTATGGCGTTTAAGAACCTGGAAATCAAGAACAAATTTATATCAAAGCTCAGCGTTTCATTGGGTTCGGTATGCTTCGGAGCGTACCTCGCAACGGAAAATCCCTATATCAGAGAACCGCTCTGGGAGGCTATAAACCTGCCGAGATTTGCACAGCACGGAATTTTTGCAATGCTCGGCTGTACTGCCGCCGCAGTTATTTTGCTGTTTGCGATGGGTTGTTTAATTGAATATATAAGGCTGTTTATCTTCAAAATTATACATTTCGACAATTTAATTTCGTTCTTGGAGAAAAAATTTAAAGCGCTCAAAAACAAACCTTTTGTAAAAAACATTTTATTAAAGGCAGGATTTTAGAGAGCAAATTTTAGAGAGTAAATAAAAAATTAAATTAAATATCCGCTCTATCGGTGCATATAATTCAGTAATAAAGTAAAAACGGCAAGGCTAATACGAACCTTGCCGTTTTTTGGTGCAGGTAACAGGACTTGAACCTGCAAGTCTTTCGACACCGGATCCTAAATCCGGCGTGTTTGCCAATTTCACCATACCTGCGTATTAAGTTTGGCTTCCCTCGCCTTAAAGAACAAAACACTTATTTCCGATTAATTATAACAAATTGAATTTTAAAATTCAATATATTATTCTCATTTTTATTGTACTAATATATGGACAAAAGGGAAATTTTGATATAAAATTATTGTATTAAATAAAAAGGGGAGTTTGTACGATGAAAAGCATATGGACAGATAAGGTTGATAAAGCCAATCCTTTGCCCGAATACCCTCGGCCACAGTTTGAGCGTGACTGCTGGCAGTCGCTCAACGGCGAGTGGGAATATTTTATTGCTACAAGGGGAGAAAAATGGGTTTCTACTTACCGTGAAAAGATAACGGTGCCTTTTGCCGTTGAATCCCTGCTTTCGGGAGTTGAAAAGCCGTTAAAGGCTTCCGACAGGCTCTGGTATCAAAAGAAATTTACCGTTGATGACTGCTTAAAGGGAAAAAGAATTATATTGAATTTCGGAGCCGTTGACTGGCAATGCAAAGTATATATCAACAAGGAGCAGGTCGGCAGTCACACCGGCGGCTATATAAATTTCAGCTTTGATATTACAGACTACCTTAAACAGGGCGAAAACACCCTTAATCTTTGCGTTTACGACCCGACCGAAGCCGGTTGGCAGCAGAGGGGAAAGCAGGATACACATCCGCACGGACTTTGGTACACTCCTACCTCCGGAATTTGGCAGAGCGTTTGGCTTGAGGGTGTTGATGTAAGCCATATAGAAAAAATCAAGCTTCTGCCCGATATTGACAAGGGCACATTAAGCATAAAAACTACAACCTCAAACGCCGAAAACTGCAAGCTTGTTTTAACCGTTTACGACGCCGGCAATGAAATTATCGAAACGGAAATTTCCGAGGACGAAACCGTTGATATGGGAAAAGATTTTAAGCTTTGGAGTCCCGAAGAGCCCAATCTTTACAACATTGCGGTTGAGCTTATTAAAAACGGAAATACGGTTGATACCGTAAAAAGCTACTTCGGTATGAGAAAGTTCGGCTTTGGAAATGACAAATTCGGTAAAGTCAGATTGTTTTTAAACAACAGGCCCTATTTTCAGCGAGGACTGCTCGACCAAGGCTACTGGCCGGACGGCGGACTTACCGCCCCTACAGACGAGGCTATGATTTTTGACATCAGGGAGGCTAAAAAGCTCGGCTTTAATATGCTGAGAAAGCACATTAAAATCGAACCTATGCGCTGGTACTATCACTGTGACAGGCTCGGTATGCTCGTATGGCAGGATATGATGAGCGGCGGCGCTTATATAGGCGACTTCTACGCCGGATTTTTACCGAATATAGGCGTTCGTGTAAAAGATGACAAATACAAAGTGTTTAAGCGTGACAAGAAAGAGGCGAGGGACAACTACAAAAGCGAGCTTACACAAATGATTGAACAGCTTTACAATGTAGTTTCTATTTTCTGCTGGGTTCCATTTAACGAGGGCTGGGGACAGTTCGATGCGGTAAGCATCGCAAAATATGTTAAATCTCTTGACAACAGCAGGCTTGTGGACCACGCAAGCGGCTGGTACGATCAGCACGGCGGCGATATTAAAAGTATGCACAAGTATATTTTCCCGATTATTTTGCCAAAGCTTGATAAAAGGGCGTTTGTTATTACCGAGTTCGGCGGATACCAGAACAAATATACCGGTCACACCTGGTCGGAAAACAAGGCTTTCGGTCTTTATCTCAAGTTTAAAAACAAGGAAAGCCTGACAAGAGCATACAAAAAGCTGCATGAAAAGCAGGTAATACCGCTTATCGACAAGGGACTTTGCGGTACGATATACACTCAGTTGACAGATGTTGAAAACGAATTGAACGGTATATTTACCTACGACAGGGCGCATCTTAAATTTGACGAGCAAACTGTCATAGATATTAATAAGCAAATGAAGATTTGAGGTGTTTTTGTGCCGAATAAAAGCAATCAAAAATTAAAACTGCTTTATATACTCGATAATCTTTTAAAAAACAGCGATGAAAACAATCCCATTGACGCAGAGGAAATTATACTTGATTTGCAGGAAAAGGGGATTGAGGCGGAAAGAAAGTCTGTTTATAAGGACATCGCCGTTTTACAACAGTTCGGTTACGATATTCTGAAAACCCGTACGCCGAAATGCGGATTTTTCATCGCTTCAAGGGATTTTGAGGTTGCGGAAGTAAGGCTGTTGTGCGACGCCATTCAGGCGGCAGGCTTTATTTCTCAAAAAAAGACAAAACAGCTTTTGGAAAAAATTTATTCGCTTGTCAGCGTGGCTCAGGCCAAAACCATTGAAAACCAGGTCTATGTTGACAACAGGCCGAAATGCGCCAACGAAAATATTTATTACAATATCGATAAGCTTGACAGAGCTATTCAAAACAGCCGGCAGGTTAAAATTATTTACAGAAAAAGAAAAATATCCGAGCGCAATACTGCGGAATTTGAGGAAAAAACGCACTACATCAGCCCTTACGCCCTTATTTGGTCAAACGATCACTATTACCTTGTAGGGAACAACAGGAACTATTCAAACATTATGATAACCAGAATAGACCGTATAAAAGATGTGGAAATCCTTGAAAATACACCGGCTATAAATTTTTCCGATGTTTCGCCGTACAGGGACAAATTCGACTCCGCCGACTATGTAAACAAGCATTTTAATATGTTTTCGGGCGATCCGCAGGAGGTGGAGCTTGTCTGCCACAATTCGCTTATCGACGACATACTTGATAAATTCGGCGACAATGTTAATATTATAAAACATTCGGAGGAAAAATTTAAAATTAACATAAACGCCGCCGTAAGCAGCGGTCTTGTGTCCTGGATAATGCAGTACGGCAACAAAATTCAGGTAAAAAGCCCCGAAAGCCTAAAGAAAATGATTCTTGACAGGGCGGAGGAAATAAGAAAAGTTTATCAGATATAACAAAACAAAATTTGTTGTGAATAATACACAAAAAAGTTTTTAAATATTTAAAAGATTGTTATTTGATAATACTTGAAAAAACATTGTGTTTGTTATAAAATAAACAATGTTAAAAAGTGTAAATTTACATTGAAAGGAATGTATTATAATGAGCAGTGCATTGAACAAAATGTCAGTTGAAGATTTTGATGTAAAGGGCAAAAAAGTCCTTGTACGCTGTGATTTTAATGTTAAAATGGAAAACGGCGTTATCACAAGCGACAAGAGAATTGTCGCCTCTTTACCCACAATCAAATATCTTATTGATAACAAGGCAAAGGTTATTCTTTGCTCGCATTTGGGCAGACCGAAGGGCGAGGTTAATCCCGAGTTCTCAATGAAGCCCGTCGCCGCAAGACTTTCTGAGCTTTTGGGTATGGAGGTTAAGATGGCGGACGATGTAGTGGGCGAGAGCGCACAGGCGCTTGCCGCCGATTTAAAAGAAGGCGAAGTTCTTCTCCTTGAAAATGTAAGATTTGAGCCGGGCGAAACCAAAAACGATCCGGAGCTTTCAAAGAAATTTGCTTCGCTTGCAGATTTGTATGTAAACGACGCTTTCGGTTCGGCTCACAGAGCGCACTCTTCCACAACAGGCGTTGCCGATTATCTTCCGGCTGCCTGCGGTTACCTTATTGAAAAAGAAATTCAGTTTATCGGCGGTGCGCTTGAAAACCCGAAAAGACCCCTTGTCGCAATTCTCGGCGGCGCTAAGGTATCCGATAAAATCGGCGTTATCACAAACCTTATCGATAAGTGCGACACTCTTATAGTCGGCGGCGGTATGGCTTACACCTTTATGAAAGCTTTGGGACATCAGATAGGCAATTCGTTGCTTGAAGAGGATAAAATCGAGCTTGCAAAGGAAATGATGGAAAAGGCCGAGGCCAAGGGCGTTAAATTCCTTATTCCCGTTGACAACAAGGTCGGTAAGGAATACAAAGAGGATACGGAGGCCATGACCGTAAATTCAGATGAAATTCCCGACGGCTGGATGGGGCTTGACATCGGACCCGAAACACAGAAATTATTTGCAGACGCAGTTAAGGACGCAGGTACGGTAATTTGGAACGGACCTATGGGCGTTTCCGAGTGGGAAAACTTTGCGGCCGGCACGGTAGCTGTTGCAACAGCCATTGCAGACAGCAACGCCATTTCAATTATCGGCGGCGGAGACTCTGCTGCGGCAATCCAAAAGCTCGGCTTTGCCGACAAGATGTCTCACATCTCAACGGGCGGCGGAGCGTCGCTTGAATATCTTGAGGGCAAGGAGCTTCCCGGCATCGCCGCTCTCAACGAAAAGAAATAAGTATTTAATTTGCAGGTGGGCTTCTATGTTCACCTGCAATTATGCAATTATATGAATAGGAGAAACAGATATGAAAAAATCAGTTCGTAAAGCAGTTATCGCAGGTAACTGGAAGATGAATAACACACCCTCGCAGACTACGGCGCTTATCAACGAGATGAAGCCCCTTGTAGCGGACGCAGACTGCGATGTCGTACTCTGCGTGCCCTATATTGATATTCCGGCGGCAGTTGAGGCCGCTAAGGGCTCAAACATAAAAATAGGTGCGGAAAATGTTCATTTTAAAGCTTCGGGAGCTTATACGGGCGAAGTTTCCGCCGATATGCTTAAAGAGGCCGGCGTCGAGTATGTTGTTATCGGTCACAGCGAGAGAAGACAGTATTTCGGCGAAACCGACCAGACCGTTAATCTCCGCACTCTTGCGGCGGTAAACGCCGGTTTTAAAGCTATTGTATGCGTAGGCGAAACGCTTGAGCAGAGAGAACTGGGCTACACCGAAACGCTCCTTAAATATCAGACAAAAATGGCTCTTACAAATGTGAGCAGGGAACAGCTTAAAAACATAATTATAGCCTATGAGCCGGTTTGGGCAATCGGTACAGGCGTTACTGCCACGGCAGACCAGGCAGACGAGGGCAACGGCTATGTTCGTGCCGCAGTTGCGGAGGCTTACGGCGCAGACGCCGCAGAAACCGTTACCATTCAGTACGGCGGTTCAATGAACGCAAAGAATGCCGACGAGCTTGTTTCCAAGGTAAATGTTGACGGCGGACTTATCGGCGGCGCTTCCCTTAAAGCCGAGGATTTTTCAATTATCGTTAAAGCGGCTTCAAAATAATTTTAAAGGTGATTGTTTTACTATGAAAAAACCTGTAGTTTTATGTATAATGGACGGCTTTGGCTACAATCCGTCCGAGTATGGCAATGCAATTAGAGCCGCAAAAACGCCGAGGCTTGACGAATTGATGTCAAGCTATCCTATGACCTATATCGGGGCGTCGGGTATGGATGTCGGTCTTCCCGACGGTCAGATGGGCAATTCCGAGGTAGGCCATACAAATATCGGCGCCGGCAGGGTCGTTTATCAGGAGCTTACGAGAATTACAAAGTCTATTCAGGACGGAGATTTCTTTGAAAACGAAGCCTTTTTGGGAGCAGTTGAAAACTGTAAAAAGAACAATTCCGCTCTCCATTTAATCGGCCTGCTTTCCGACGGCGGCGTTCACAGCCATAATACGCATCTTTACGGCCTGCTTGAGCTTGCAAAGAAAAACGGACTTGACAAGGTTTTCGTTCATGCTCTTCTTGACGGCAGAGATGTTCCTCCGGCTTCTGGCGTTGAGTATATAGAACAGCTCGAAAATAAAATGAGCGAAATAGGCGTCGGAAAAATCGCCACCGTTATGGGCAGATTTTACGCTATGGACCGTGACAACATTTGGGAACGGGTCGGTATGGCGTATAACGCAATGGTAAACGGCGAGGGAATTCAGGCGGACGGCGCAGTTGATGCGGTAAAGGCCTCTTACGAAACCATTGACGGGGACGGCAAGCATCTTACAGATGAATTTGTTATGCCTACCGTAATCGGCGGCGCGCAGAGCATAAAGGCTAACGATTCGGTTATCTTCTTCAATTTCAGACCAGACAGGGCGAGGGAAATTACAAGAACCTTTGTTGACCCCGATTTTTCGGGCTTTGAAAGGAAAAGCTTTTTCCCGTTATATTATGTTTGTATGACGCAGTATGATGCGGAAATGCCAAATGTTCATGTGGCGTTCAAGCCCGAAGCCCTTGTAAACACGATGGGCGAAATTGTTTCAAAAAACAACCTTACACAGCTTAGAATTGCCGAAACGCAAAAGTATGCGCATGTAACCTTCTTCTATAACGGCGGTGAGGAAAAGGTTTATCCGGGCGAGGACAGAATTTTGATTGACTCTCCGAAAATTTCAACCTTTGACCTCAAGCCCGAAATGAGCGCATACGAGGTATGCGACGCCGCCTGCAAACAGATTTTAAGCGGAAAATACGATGTGGTAATATTAAATTACGCCAACTGCGATATGGTGGGCCACACCGGCATTTTTGACGCCGCAGTTAAGGCTGTGGAGACCGTTGACGAATGTGTAGGCAGGCTCGTTGACGCAACGCTTAAAATGGACGGCGTAATTCTTATAACGGCGGATCACGGCAATGCGGACAAAATGTATGAGGACGACGGCTCGCCGTTTACGGCGCACACCACAAACCCCGTTCCGTTAATTGTTGTCGGTTACGGCAAGGATTTCAAATTAAAAGAACAGGGCGGAAAGCTTTGTGATCTTTCACCGACCATGCTCGATATTATGGGAGTTGAAAAACCAAAGGAAATGACCGGAGTTTCACTCATCGAAAAATAAAATACGGCTTATATTTTTGCGGCATACAAAAAAGTATGCCGCATTTTTTTAACATTTTTTGATTAAAATTGACATTTTTCTGCAATTATGATACAATCAGTTTGCGAGGTGAGAATAATGAAATCTACAGGCATTGTAAGAAGAATTGACAGGCTCGGAAGGATTGTTTTACCAATGGAAACAAGGAAATTGTTGTCATTGACCGAAGAGGGATCTTCTGTTGAAATCTATACTGACAACGATTCGGTTGTTTTGAAAAAGTACACTCCTTGTTGCATTTTCTGCAATAGCGCCGATGAATTAATTGAGTATCACGGCTCTAAAATCTGCAAGGAATGCGTTAAAACAATGTATAAAGAGCATGTTGATTGAACGGTAAGATCTTTTTAGTCTTTGTGACATAATTTTCTGTGTCGAGGTAAAACTTGAAAATTATTATTGACGCCGATGGCTGTCCTGTTGTGAGGGCCACCGTGAAAATTGCCCGTGAATTTAATATTGAATGTGTCATTGTTTGCGACACTTCACACGAATTTTCGGACGAATACGCAAAGACTGTTATCGTCTCTAAAGGCAATGACAGCGCCGATTTTGAAATAGTAAAACTTATTGGCAAAAATGATGTTGTGGTAACGCAGGACTATGGCCTTGCCGCAATGTGCCTTGCTAAGGGTGCGGCTGCCATAAATCAAAACGGTCTTGTTTACACAGACGAAAATATAGATAATCTTCTTATGTCCCGTCATGTGTCAAGAGTTATCAGACGGTCGGGCAAGCATATCAGAGGGCCGGGAAAACGGTCAGGGGAGCAGGACAGATTATTTGAATTGACTTTAAGAGAGATAGTAAAAACGGTTTTAGGGCTTTAAGCTTTAAGGCCGTTTTTTATTTTCACTTTTAATTATCGGGTTTTGTATCCTTTCCGTAATCGTTTGCTTTGTTTTTCGTTGTGGGCTTTTTATAGTTTTTGGGACAGCCCTGCGCTATTGTCGGCCATTGGCTTTGCATTTCGCAGGTGGGCTGTATTTCGTATGTCCCGTATTTGTTTATCAGGTCAAACGAGCTTTCGGGAAATCCGTCATAGGGATTTGACGAGGCCTCCGAAGTATTTTGTCTGTAATTTGTTTTCCTTTTATCTTTTTTATTCATAAATATCACCGTTAATAGTATTTTATCAAAGCCGGAAAATATAAATAATTTTTAATGAAGAAAGAATAGGGCATAAAAAACCGCCGCTGAAAATTACTGCGACGGTTTTAATCTTGATTTATATTTTTTAGTCCTCAACAAGCTGTTTCATTGAGTACATACCGCTCGGTTTTCCCTTTAAAAATACGGCGGCGTTTATTGCGCCTACGGCAAACAGCTCCTTGCTCCTTGCGGAGTGGGAAATTTTTATAATTTCATCGTGACCGGCAAAAATTATCTCGTGCTCGCCGACTATGGTGCCACCCCTTATTGAGTGAATACCTATTTCGTCGGCCGTTCTTTTTTCTCTCTTTGAGTGACGGTCAAATTCATATCTCGGCTTAGTTTCAAGGGCTTGAGAAATGCCGTCGGCTATCATAAGCGCAGTACCCGAGGGAGAGTCGATTTTTTGATTGTGGTGCGCTTCGACTATTTCAATGTCAAAATCTTTTCCTAAAACATGTGCCGCTTTTTTGGCAAGCTCCGTAATAAGGCTGACGCCTATTGACATATTTGCGGAATAGAAAATCGGGATAATCTTTGAAGCCTCGTTAATACGGTTTATCTGCGCCTCCGAAAGACCCGTTGTGGCAATAACCGCACCGCAGTTGTTTTTCACGGCAAAGTCAAGCATTGACTCGAGCGCCGCAGGATTTGAAAAATCAATAATTACATCTGCTTTAACGGTAACGCTGTCGAATGAATTGAAAACGGGAAAATCCGCTTCCGCCTCAATAATGTCAACGCCGGCCGCAATTTTGCAGTCCTCACGCTCCGAAACGCTCTTTGTGATAACTCTGCCCATTTTACCAAAGCAGCCGCTGAGAATAATATCAGTCATTTTTTCACATCCCAAAAATATTTAGATAAGCTCGTATTTTTTAAGTACCGCTCTTAGCTTCTGCGTATTTGCCTCGTTCATTTCGCAAAGCGGCAATCTGAGCGGACCTGCCGGAAGTCCCATCATATTCATAGCCACTTTAACGGGTATGGGGTTTACATCCATAAACATGGCGGTGCAAAGCTCAAGGTATTTAAGCTGAAGCTCCGCACTCTTTTTGAAATCGCCGTCAAGAGCGGCCTTGGCAATATTGTGAGCCTGTAATGGCATAATGTTTGAAAGCACGGAAATAACGCCTTTTCCGCCCAAAGACATGATAGCCGTTATCTGGTCGTCGTTGCCGGAATAGATATAAAAATCGCTTCCGCAAAGGGACATGGTTTTCGCTATTGCGGAAAGATCGCCGGTAGCTTCCTTGGCGCCGTAAATTCTCTCATGCTTTGAAAGCTCAAGGTAAGTTTCGGGCTTAATACAGCATCCGGTTCTCGACGGTACATTGTAAAGTATTATCGGGGTGGAAACACGGTCTGCTATGTAATTAAAGTGCTTTATAAGACCTTCCTGCGAAGCCTTGTTATAATAAGGCGTAATCTGCAACAGGCCCTCAACGCCTATTTTTTCCGCCTCATTTGAAAGCTCAACGGCATAAGCCGTATCGTTAGAGCCCGTGGAAGCAATAACGGGGATACGCTTGTCTATAACTTCGACGGTGTATCTGATAGCCTCTATATGCTCCTCGTGAGAGAGAGTTGAGCCCTCACCGGTAGTTCCGCAGATTATAATTGCGTCGGTTGAGTTTTCAACCTGAAACTCAAGTAATTTTTTTAATGCCGGATAGTCTACTTTTCCGTCCTGTGTAAAGGGTGTAACGATTGCAACGCCTGCGCCTGTAAAAATAGGTTGTTTCATAGTAATAACCTCCTGTTAATCCATATAGCCTTCCGCACAGAGAAGCTCCGCAAGCAATACTGCGCCGCCTGCCGCACCTCTCAAGGTGTTGTGAGAAAGACAAACAAATTTATAGTCGTACTGTGTATCTTCACGAAGACGGCCGATTGAAATAGCCATACCGCCTTCAAGTGAACGGTTTAGTTTTGTCTGAGGCATATTGTCCTCGGTGAAATAGTTTAAAAACTGCTTGGGAGCAGAGGGTAAATCAAGCTCCTGCGGACGACCCTTAAAGCTTTTCCAAATTTCAAGCATTTGTTCCTTGGAGGGCTTTTTACCGTCTTCAAATCTTACAAAAACTGCGCCCATATGGCCGTTTGTAACGGGAACACGCAGGCATTGAGCGGTAAAGTTGGGCCTTTGCGAATCGGCAATAACGCTTCCTTCGATTTTACCCCAGATTTTAAGCGGTTCCTTTTCGCTCTTTTCCTCCTCGCCGCCGATATAGGGGATTACATTGTCTACCATTTCCGGCCAAGTCTCAAAGGTTTTTCCGGCACCCGAAATAGCCTGATAGGTACATACAAGCACATCTTTTACGCTGAAGCCCGCCTTGTCAATCGGGAAGAGCGCCGGCACATAGCCCTGAAGAGAGCAGTTGGGCTTAACGGCTATAAAGCCCCGTTTTGTGCCGAGCCTTTTTCTCTGCTGTGGGATTATATCTATATGCTCTGGGTTAAGCTCGGGAAGAACCATCGGTACATCGGGGGTATGCCTGTGAGCGCTGTTATTTGAAACAACGGGACATTCCGCCTTTGCATATTTTTCCTCCAAAGCCTTAATTTCATCTTTTTTCATATCGACGGCGCAGAAAACAAAGTCAACCAAAGCGGCGATTTTTTCTACATCGTCAACAGCACTCATAACCGTTAAATCCTTAACGGACTCGGGAATATCGGTATCCATGCACCATTTTGCGCCTACTGCATCGGAATATTTTTTTCCGGCGGAACGGGGGCTTGCGGCTACAGCGGTAATGTTAAACCACGGATGGCGGTCGAGTAAAGTGATAAATCTTTGACCTACCATGCCGGTTGCGCCGATAATTCCGACATTAAATTTCTTTTCCACTTGTAATTACCTCCGAAAAATGTTATTCTATTAGCTGCAAAAATAATAACCGGTATATAATACCGGTCATCATCAGTTAAACGGGTGAAATTGAAACTGTGTAATTTCAATATGATAGCACTCCATCAAACAATGATGACAGTTATATTGTTATTCACAATATACCCAGACTAAAGTCAATCAGCCTAAACTTTGTCTTCGGCAAGAACACCTTTCATATGCGGTCATAAAACGCTGAATTTTCGCACATATTACTGATTGTTTTTGCACCTCTATCGCAGTTACATATATAATACCACCAATATATAGTATAGTCAAATAATTTTTTAATTTTATATACTTGTAGGAGAAATTAAATGAAAAAAAGCGATTTTTACTACGATTTGCCTAAAGAGCGCATAGCGCAGACGCCGCTTGAACACCGTGACGCTTCAAAAATGATGGTAATAAACAGAAAAACCGATGTTATCGAAGATAAGCATTTTTACGATATTGCCGATTACCTCAACAAAGGCGACCTTTTAATACTAAACGACACAAAGGTTCTGCCTGCCCGTCTTTACGCTACCAAAGAGGACACCGGCGCAAGCGTTGAATTTTTAATGCTAAACCAAATAGAAAACGATGTTTGGGAGGTTATGACAGGCCCGGGCAGGAGAGCGAAAAAAGGCTCGAAATTTGTTTTCGGTAACGGAATTTTAAGGGCAGAAATTACCGAAATTAAGGATAACGGAAACAGAATTGCAAAATTCTCCTACGACGGCAACAACATATACGATGTGCTTTCAAAGGTGGGCGAGATGCCGCTTCCGCACTACATAACCGAAAAGCTCGATGACGCCGACAGGTACCAGACGGTATATGCCAAGGAGCTCGGCTCTGCCGCCGCACCGACAGCCGGTTTGCATTTTACCGAGGATATTTTCAAAAAGCTCAAAGAAAAGGGCGTAAATATCGGTTTTGTCACCCTGCATGTCGGAATAGGGACCTTCAGACCCGTTAAAACAGAAAATATAGAAGAACATCTTATGCACTCGGAGCATTACTTTTTGCCCGGTGAAACCGCCGATTTGATTAACAAAACCAAGGCAAACGGAGGCAGGGTTATAGCCGTTGGTACGACAAGCTGCCGAACGCTTGAAAGCGTTGCAACCTACAAGTCTGAAATTTGCGAGGCGGAGGGCTGGACAAGCATTTTTATTTATCCGGGATATGAATTTAAATGTATAGACGGTCTGCTTACAAATTTCCACTTGCCGGAAAGCACGCTTATTATGCTCGTCTCGGCTTTTTATGACAGGGAAAAGGTACTTTGTGCATATAAAAAAGCGATTGAAGATAATTACAGATTTTTTAGTTTCGGAGATTGTATGCTCCTGCTGTAATTAATAATTACTGCTATTTGAAATCAGGTGTAATATGTATAAGCTATTGAAAAACGAGGGCACAGCGAGAAGGGGAGAGTTTACAACCGTTCACGGGACGGTTCAAACGCCTGCTTTTATGAATGTTGCCACGGCAGGTGCGATAAAAGGCGCTCTGTCTTCCTATGATTTAAAGGAAATAGGCTGTCAGGTTCAGCTTTGCAATACCTATCATCTTCATGTAAGACCGGGAGATGATTTAATAAAACAGCTCGGCGGACTTCATAAGTTTACCGGCTGGGAAGGCCCGATACTTACCGACAGCGGCGGCTTTCAGGTATTCTCGCTTGCAAAGCTTCGCAAAATACGGGAGCAGGGTGTTGATTTTAACTCCCATGTTGACGGCAGACACATTTTTATGGGGCCTGAGGAAAGTATGCAAATACAGTCAAATTTGGGCTCGACGATAGCTATGGCTTTTGACGAATGTGTTGAAAATCCGGCGCAATACGATTATGCAAAGCAGTCGAGCGAAAGAACCGTGCGTTGGCTTAAACGCTGTAAAGCCGAAATGCAAAGACTCAACGCATTGCCCGATACCGTCAACAACAAACAGCTTTTATTCGGTATAAACCAGGGCGCCACTTATGAGGATTTAAGAATTGAAAATATGAAACGCATAGCAGAGCTTGAGCTTGACGGCTATGCTGTAGGCGGCCTTGCGGTGGGCGAGCCGAAGGAGGAAATGTACTCGATAATTTCCGCAGTAGAGCCTTTTATGCCAAAGGATAAAATCCGTTACCTTATGGGTGTGGGCACACCGGGTAATATACTTGAGGGCGTCAGCAGGGGAATAGACCTTTTTGACTGCGTTATGCCCTCAAGAAATGCAAGACACGGACATTTGTTTACCAATATGGGAATTATTAATATCAATAACGAAAAATACCGCAACGATATGTCACCGATTGAAGAAGGATGCCTGTGTCCCACATGCCGGAGGCACTCAAAAGCGTACATACGCCATCTTTTTAAAGCAAAGGAAATGCTTGCTATGAGGCTTTGTGTTACGCATAACCTATATTTTTATAATATGCTTATGGCTAAAATCCGTGAGGCGCTTGATAACGGCTGTTTTGATGAATTTAAGAAAAAATACACCGATTTGCTCGATACGAGAATATAAGTAATTTTAATTGTAATAATCGCTTGCAATATTTATAAAAGCAATGTATAATACATAATGTTAAATTTATTTTGGAGGAAATATAATGTATTTTTTAAACTTCTTAGAGGCTACGGCTACCCCAAACACTAAGAACAGTATGCTTTCAACCATTCTTTTGATGGTTGTGCTTTTCGCAGGAATGTATTTCTTTATGATCAGACCTCAGAAAAAACAGCAAAAGAAAGAACAGGAAATGCGTGAGAAAACCCAGGTCGGTGATGAAATTACAACTATCGGCGGAATTATGGGACGAGTTGTTACCGTTAAAGAAGACTCTTTAATTATCGAAACCGGCGCAGACAGAAACAAGATGAAAATTACACGCTGGGCCATTCAGACAAATAATACCGCAAACGAAAAACTGATGGCTGAAAGGGAGGCTGCCAGGGCGGCCGCCGAAAAGGAAAGAGAAGACAAAAAAAATAAAAAAGACAAAAA
Source organism: uncultured Clostridia bacterium (assembly GCA_947630285.1). Classification (GTDB taxonomy): domain Bacteria; phylum Bacillota; class Clostridia; order Oscillospirales; family Acutalibacteraceae; genus Fimenecus. Next base: position 117,384 of record CANRHD010000003.1, read on the forward strand.
AGATAACTGATTTAAGTAATAATAAAACAAACCCTCTCATAACCTTTAATAGGTCGTGAGGGGGTTATTTTATGCAAAAAAACAAATCTGCGCCTATAATAAATTACCTTATTTCTTACGCTTTGGCGGCGCTTATAGGTTTAGCGGCGTTTATAGCCGTACTGTCGGTGCTGTCGCTGATTAATTTAAAAAATCCTATTTTTGACGCCCACGAATTTATAGCTCAAATAATATCGGTAATTATAGCCTCGGCAATAACCGGCATTGTGTGCGGCAGGGTAAAAAACAAGGCAATAATAAACGGCTGCGTCTCCGGAGTATTTTTGAGCCTTTTTATTATTATACTCATTACGATAATAAGCTCCGGTAAATTTAATTTAAAAGAGCTTATAATTATAGCGCTTTGCATCGGCGTATCCGCCGCAAGCTCGGTAGTTAAAACCAACTTTCTGAAACCAAAACGGAGGAGAAAATGATTAAAAGACGGAAATTTGTCAAAAGAAAAAGAACAAAAAGCAGTAAATTTATAAAGAGCAATCAAAAGACGGTTTTTTTGGTATTTATATTTATTATAGGAGTTTTTTCGGGAGCGTTTTCCATAAAAAATGCGGACGGTCAAACGCTCATTAAAATAAAGGAGCTGACCGAAAACTACATAACGCTTAAAAGCACCGATTCCGTTTTGCAGAACTTTATTTCGGCGTCGGTTACGGATCTTATATTTATAAGCATATCCGCAGTTTTCGGGCTTTGCTTAATAGGCGCACCCGTGCTTTGGGCGCTTCCTGCGGTAAGGGGCCTGGGCATAGGCATAATTTTGGGATACATATACAGCAATTACAGCGTAAACGGTCTGTTGTACGCAATAGCTGCAATATGTATTCCTACATCTGTTTCGGCCTGCGCTTTAATTATAAGCTGTAAAGAGAGCATTTTAACCGTTAAGGATTTAGAGCTTGCTTTTTCAAATCAAAAGGAATTTAATGTAAAGCAGTATTATAAATTTTACTTTCTGAGAAATGTATTATTGTACCTTGCGATGCTTTTTTCGGCAGCTCTGGGAAGCGTTATAGTGTTGCTCCCGTCGGTCAGTCTTCCGAATTAACATTTTATTCGGGGTCATCGGGAAGACCCTGCTTAACATTGGCAAGCGGATTGCTCTCGGAAGCCTTTTTGAGCTGTTCGTCAACAATGTGAGTGTATATTTCGGTAGTGCCGAGGTTTTCGTGGCCTAAAATATCCTTTAAAACAAGCACATCAACATTACCGTATTGATACATAAGGGTAGCGGCGGTATGCCTTAGCTTGTGTGTGGATAAGCCTCTGCCTTCAAGACCCGCCTTTTCAAGATTTTCATATACGATATGCTGTACCGTTTTGGGGCTGATCCTTTTAAGCCTGCTGCTCAAAAACAGGGCGTCTTTATCTATAACGCCGTCAACGGGGCGGACAGCCATATAGTTTTTAACAGCGTCGATGCACGCTTGGTTTAAATATACGGTTCTCTCTTTATTTCCTTTGCCTGTAATATAAAGAGTATTGTTATCTCTTATATCTCTGTAATTAATCGAGACAAGCTCCGAAAGCCTTAAACCGCAGTTGAGAAAAAGCACCAAAATGCAAAAATCCCTTTCTTTGTACTTGCCCTCAACACAGTTCAAAAGCCTCAGACTCTCATCAAGAGTAAGATATTTGGGCTTGGCCTTTTTCTTTTTGGGAGTTTCGAGTTCTTCCATGGGATTTTCGTCCAAAAGCTTTTGCTGAACGGATAAATACTTGAAAAAAGCCCTTATGCTTGCAACCTTTCTCGCTCTTGAAGCGGAGTCGTTTTTTCTTTCACTTTTACAGTAAGACAAAAAAATGTAAGCGTCGTTTAATGTAACTTCCTTTAAAAAGGGGAGGTCAACATCGCTTATATCAATATCCTCAATAGTTGTATCCGCAGGTACCAAACCTTTTTCTTTTTTTAAAAACTTTAAGAAGAGCTTATTGTCAAGACAATATTCTTCAACCGTAAGAGTGGATTTGTTCTTAACAATATAAATATTTTGTAAAAAATCCTTTAAAAGCTGCGGCAAATTTGGATCGTTGGAATATTTAAGCATAAAATTAAAGCCTCCGTGAAACAGTTTCACAAAAAGATATACTAAGAATAAAAAAATTGTTTATTTGAATGTAATTAAGTAAGGGTAATAAAAGAGTGTAAGTGTTTAAATAATATAGAAATATAAAAATTCGCCTGAAACGAATTAAAATAAGCAAAAAAGCGCAAAATCCAAAAATTTAAGTAACACTTTATTATAAATCTATTTTATCAGCAATATGCAAAAATTTCAAATATATTTGCAATAAAACAATTTTTTTAAATATTAAGCGTCGAATAGAAATTTTAAAATAAGGCTGAGTATCATTTAAAAATTTTCTATCGTCTAAAAACAAGAATTAAAAAGTAAAGATTAGGTAAATTAGAAAAATTAATTATTAAAGTCGGATAAAATTTAAACACCGGAGCTTGAGAGAAAAATTATATCGGAAATCAGTTTATAAATAAATTAAAAATGCCGACAAAGAATTTAAGAAAATAAAAACTAAATTAAAACCAAAAATAGCTTATACAGTAAAAACTGTTCTTATTACATCATAAACAGCCAATATTATCAACCAATCAAATATAAGGAATAAGCAAATTAAGCAATAATATGGTAATATTTACCTGATATTTGCCCAAAACCCCGTTTTTTCCTCCCCTTAATTATACAAAATATCAATTATGTATAATTACTGATATTTTTTTACCGCCCTGCTTTGCCCCAATTAAAAAAATAAATTAAAAGAAATTGAGGCTTATAAAGGCAAAAGCAATTATAAAATCCTCAATTAAATAGATTTTGCAAATGTGGTTCTTAAATTTTATAAGCTGAAACGGTAAAAATATAAGTTTAGTTTAACTTAGTTAAGTTTAATTTAATTATAATAAATCTTATTTTTTAGAAATAACAGAAATCACTTTTTGTATTTTTTCATCGTCGGCGTTTAAAAATTTATTTACGGCATAATCCGCAATGTTATATAAATTCAAGTCTGCAAATTTATTCTCATTTGGCTTTTGGCCGTATTTTTTGGCAATTTTATTTGCCGCAATTACACTTCCCGTTACAACGGCGCCGGCGGCCAAACGAGAATAAAAATTAATCCATTTACCTTTCATTTTAAATCTCCTTTTCAGTAATGGGAATTAAACTTCCTATATCGGTTAAATCGCCCTTTGCGAGGCTTATTAAATCAATTTTATAGTTTTTTGCAAAGCTTTTAATATTATCATAACACGAATGATTTTTTATGTCACCGAAAAAGACAATTTTTTTATCCGAAATCTTACCGCAACAGCCGCCGAAAAAGCCGTAATCAAAGCCCTTTAGCCTGACGCTCCCTTTCTTTACAAGCAGGACATCGAGTTTTTCCGCTTTTAAAGTCTTATAAATGCTTTCGTCATCGGTGATAAATGCGCTGTCCGTCAAAGGACAAAGCGAACATTTTACATAGCCCTGGTTAACATTTATAATTTTTATATTATGTTCTCCTGCAAAATTTAACAGGCTTTGAGAAGTGCATTTTGTATTGCAAATTAAAAGCTTTTCCGTTATAACACAGTTTAAAAGACAGTCGGACGGATAATCTCCCGATACCGTTTCGTCTATGAAATTAACTTTAAAGCCTAACTTATTTAGTTTTTCCGCAAGCTCCGATTGCGAATTATCGGCAAAAGCGACGCCGTTTCCGCAGTAATTTACCGACAAATCCGCATGATTTGAAATTTTTGACGAAATTCGCCTGTTTTCGCTTGTTATAAGTAAGTTTACCCCTAATTTTGAAAGCTCGTCCTCAAACGGAATAATGCCGTTTCCTGCAATGCAGAAGTCAACATCGTTTTCGGGCAAATGGGCGTTTTTAACAAATTTCATATCAATTATCCATTATGGCGTCAAAGGCTTGTCTGATATTGCTTACGCCCACTACCTCTATATCAAAATTTGCGCCTTTTTTCAGCTTTGAAAGATTGTATTTCGGCACAACGCATCTTCTGAAGCCGAGCTTTGCCGCCTCTCTTATTCTCTGCTCACAACTGCTAACTGCCCTTATTTCTCCGCCCAGTCCTATTTCTCCGAAAGCCAAAACATCTTCCGGCACCGAATAGTCCTTTAAGCTTGAAACAATGGCAAGCGCAACGGATAAATCCGCAGCAGGCTCGTCTATTTTTAAGCCGCCTATGATATTGACATAGCAATCCATATTGCCGATAAAATACCCTGCCCTCTTTTCAAGCACCGCTATGAGCATTGCCATTCTGTTGTAGTCAATTCCCGTTGCCATTCTTCTGGGATTTCCGAAGCCTGTCGGCGTAACAAGGCTTTGAACCTCTGCCATTATGGGCCTTGAACCCTCCATTACGCAGGCAATGCAGCTGCCGGAAATATTTTTCGGTTTCCCTGAAATGAGCATAAGCGACGGGTTGCTGACCTCGTTTAGCCCTGTATCGAGCATCTCAAACATACCTATTTCGTTTGTTGAGCCATACCTGTTTTTAACGGCACGGAGTATTCTGTACGACAAATTCCTGTCGCCCTCAAAATAAAGAACGGCGTCCACAATATGTTCAAGAACCTTTGGGCCAGCAATATTGCCGTCCTTATTTACATGGCCGACAATTATTATCGGTATATTGAGCGTTTTTGCGGTCCTCATAAAAAGATTGGTCGTTTCCCTTACCTGGGTAATACTGCCGGAGGAAGAATTAAGCTCTGCGATATTCATGGTCTGTATAGAGTCGATCATTACAATGTCGGGCTTTGTCGATGTAATGACCTCGCAAATATACTGGGCGTCTGTTTCGCACAGTACGGATAAATTATCCGACTTGACATTGAGCCTCGAAGCCCTGAGCTTTAACTGGTGCGCCGACTCCTCGCCCGATACATAGAGTATTTTTAGGCTTTTTCCCAAGAACTCGCAAATCTGCAAAAGCAGAGTTGATTTTCCTATACCGGGATCTCCGCTCAACAATACAATGGAGCCCTTTACAATGCCGCCGCCAAGTACTCGGTTTAATTCGTTAAGGCCGGTATCAAACCTGTGTTGCATATCGGTGTGAATTTCCGAAAGAGCATATACACGGCTTCTTCCGGCAGGATTTAAGCTCTTTTTTGTCGTTTCTGCGGCAATGTTTCTGACCTCTTCTTCAAGAGTTCCCCACTCCTTGCATTTGGGACACTGCCCGAGCCATCTTGACGACTCGTAAGAGCAGGAAGAGCAAACATATACAGATTTGATTTTTGAAGCCATATTTAACATCCTTTGTTTATATAGTCGAGAATACCCGTAGCTATCAAAAAAGCCATTTTGCGCTGATATTCTTCATTTTTTAACAGCTCAAGCTCGTTTTTGTTTGTCATAAATCCACATTCAACAAGCACGGCAGGTTTTGTTGCGTTATACAGTAAATAAATGTCCTTGGTGCTTTTCTTAATTCGCCTGTCATTATCGTTTTGCAGGTTGGTTCTTACGGAGTTTTGGATACAGTCCGCAATTTCTGCGCTTATGGTTGAATTCGGCGAATAAAACACCTGCGTACCGCTGTATTTCGGGTCCACATAGGAATTTTGATGCACGCTCAAAAAAATACAGTTGTCGGTATCCTGCATAATTTTCATACGGTTGTGAATATCTGACACCTTTTTCTCCCTTATCGTTTCCGCCTGTGGAGAATGAATGGAAATATCCTCGCTTCTCGTAAGCTTTGTCTTGACTCCGAATGCGGATAAATAGGAGTTCAGGTACATGGCTATCGACAGGTTTAAATCCTTTTCGGGCGTTCCGTCTGCGGCAACCGCTCCCCCGTCAATTCCGCCGTGACCGGCGTCAACTATTACGGTAATTTCCTTTTTAACGGAGAAGTTTCCGCTGTCTCCCGAAGTTATTATTGAGTTCTCGGCCGTGTAATAAATCAAAAACATACATACCGAAACAATTATTACGGAGAATATAAAAATATAAAAAACAGTTTTTTTCATAATTATCACCGATAAATTATATTGGCGGTAATTATCTATTATGTTAAATTATAAACCAATATCTCGTCTTTTACAAGCAAGAAGACGAAAATATCAACAAAAAACGGACAGTTTTACCTGCCCGTAAATTTTTATTTCTTTTTGAACTGCTGTTTAAGCCTTAAATCCTTTGAGAGTATCTTTTTTCTTAACCTTATGGATTTGGGGGTAATCTCAACAAGCTCGTCGTCGCCTATAAATTCCATAGACTGTTCAAGGCTCAGCACCGTGTGCGGTACAAGCCTTAAGGCGTCGTCAGAACCGGAGGCCCTGGTATTTGTAAGATGCTTGTTTTTACAAACATTGCAGACTATGTCCTCGGCCTTTGCGCACTCACCGACTATCATACCCTCATACACCGGAACTCCCGGCCCTACAAAAAGCCTGCCCCTGTCCTGCGTGTTGAAGAGCCCGTAAGCCGAGGTTTCGCCCGTTTCGTGGACTACTATGGAGCCCCTCTCCCTTGTATGAATTTCGCCCTTAAATTCTTCATAGCCGGAAAACAGATTGTTCATAATTCCGTTTCCGTTGGTATCGGTAAGAAATTCCGAGCGGTAGCCGATAAGACCTCTTGCAGGGATTTTAAATTCAAGGTGCGTCGAGCCGCCGTCCCTTGTGCCCATATTTTCAAGCTCACCGTGTCTTGAGCCGATTTTCTGCATAACTGCGCCGACATATTCCTCGGGAACCTCGACAATTAAAAGCTCAATGGGTTCGCAAAGCTTACCGTCTATGACCTTTGTAATTACCTCCGGACGGGAAACCTGAAATTCATAGCCCTGTCTTCTCATGGTTTCGATAAGTATGGAAAGATGCAGTTCTCCCCTGCCCGACACCTTGAAGCAGTCGGTGCTGTCTGTCTCCTCCACCCTCATGCTTACATTTGTCTGAACCTCTTTAAAGAGCCTGTCACGGAGATTTCTTGAGGTGACATACTTACCGTCCTGACCTGCAAACGGGCTGTCGTTTACCATAAAATTCATTGAAATTGTAGGCTCGTCGATTTTTACAAAGGGAAGCGGTTCTATGTGCTCGGGGTCGCAGATGGTTTCGCCTATATTCAGGTCCTCAATGCCCGAAACGCAGATTATATCGCCTGCGCCGGCGCTCTGAACCTCTACCCTCTTTAAGCCCTCAAACTGATAAAGTCTTGAAATTTTAACGCTTACATTTGAACCGTCCTGCTTGCACAAAACAACCTTATCGTTTACGCTGACGCTTCCCCTCTGAACCCTGCCAACGCCTATTCTGCCTATATAATCATCGTAATCAAGGCTTGAAAACAGGCATTGAAGCGGTTGTGAAATGTCGCCCTGCGGAGGCTCTATTTCCTTTAATATTGTTTCAAACAGGGGGCGCATATCGCCCTGACGGGCTTCGGGGTCAAGCGAAGAGTAGCCGTCCTTCGCCGAGGCGTAGACAACGGGAAATTCAAGCTGATCATCGTTTGCGCCAAGCTCTATAAACAGGTCGAGCACTTCATCGATAACCTCTGCCGGGCGTGCGCCGGGTCTGTCTATTTTGTTTATAACAACGACAACCTTTTTGTCAAGCGCAAGAGCCTTTCTCAAAACAAATCTTGTCTGCGGCATACAGCCCTCAAATGCGTCCACCAAAAGCAGAACGCCGTCAACCATAGTCAAAATGCGTTCAACCTCGCCGCCGAAATCGGCATGTCCGGGCGTATCGACAATGTTAATTTTAACGCCGTTGTAATGTATCGATGTGTTTTTGGAAAGGATTGTTATTCCCCTCTCCCTTTCGAGATCGTTGGAGTCCATAACCCTTTCCGCAACAACTTCGTTTTGTCTGAAAATGCCGCTCTGCTTAAGCAGTTCATCGACCAAGGTCGTTTTACCGTGGTCAACATGGGCGATAATCGCAATGTTTCTCAAATCTTCTCTGAATTTCAAAATACTCACCTATAGTTAAAGTAGTTAAATTAATTTTTTCAAAAAAATATTCTATCACTGTTTGGCCGTATGTGCAACCGTTAAATGACAAAAAACGGCGTTTTTTAATTAAAAATTATTACTAATGAAAACGGAAGCGAAACACACCTAAACTTTTGCGGAGTTTTTTCCCTTGGATTATAATATGAAGTGCAACAAATAGAAAAAAGGAAAAAAAGATAGCAACTCATTGAAAAAACCTTTATAA